>JBJECG010000074.1:0-69734 GCA_051870875.1 Candidatus Aphodosoma sp. | reverse complement strand
TCCGAACTCATTTCCCATGAAGTTCAGATAGGCTCCGTTGATGGTCGTGGCTGTAATAAGGCGTATCATTTTGTGCAGTGCCAGTCCGCGGTTTACCGCCATGGTTTCATCGCCATGCTGCATGTGCCAGTACATGTCTGCATCTATCAGGCGGAAGATTATGGTTTTGTCGCCGACTAAAGCCTGGTCGTGCGATTCTGCGTACGATATTGTACGTTCTCCGCGGCGGCGGTTGGTCATTTCATAGAATATGTGGCCGGCTTTCCAGTCTTCGTCCCGTACATCCTTTATGTATTTTATCCAGAAGTCTGGTATGCCCATTGCCATACGGTAGTCGAATCCCATGCCACCGTCATCGAAGGGCACTGCCAGTTCCGGCATGCCGGACATCTCTTCGGCTATGGTTATAGCCTGCGGGTTGATCTGGTGTATGAGTTTGTTGGCAAGTGTCAGATAGCAGATTGCATCTCCGTCCTGTCCCATACTGTAATAGTCGTCGTATGATGAGAAGTCCTGTCCCAGACCGTGGTTGCGGTATATCATGGAGGTGACTCCGTCGAAACGGAACCCGTCGAACTTGTACTCCTCAAGCCAGTATTTGCAGTTTGAAAGCAGGAAATGCACCACTTCATTCTTGTTGTAATTGAAGCACAACGAATCCCAGACCGGATGTTCGCGGCGGCTGCCTCCATGGAAATACTGGTATGGTGTGCCGTCGAATCGGGCCAGCCCTTCCACTTCGTTTTTTACGGCGTGGGAGTGTACCATGTCCATTATCACCCTTATGCCGAGCTTGTGGGCATCATCAATCAGCTGTTTCAGTTCATCTGGAGTCCCGTAGCGCGATGATGCGGCAAAGAAGCTGGATACTTGGTAGCCGAATGACCCGTAATAAGGGTGTTCCTGCACTGCCATTATCTGTATGCAGTTGTATCCCGCTCCGGCTATTCTCGGCAGTACGTTGAGGCGGAACTCGTTGTATGAACCGACTTTCTCCTCCTCTGTCGCCATGCCTATATGGCATTCATAGATGAGGAGCGGTGCGGTTGACGGCTTGAAATGGCGTATCTTGAACTTGTACTTCGACTCCGGATACCATACCTGGGCTGAGAAAATGTTGGTCTCACGGTCTTGTACCACTCTGTCTGCCCATGCCGGAATGCGTTCTCCAGAACCGTTGTCCCATTCTACCAGCAGTTTGTACAAGTCACCATGATGCAGTGTACGCCCGGATATCTTTATTTCCCATATGCCATGTTCCTTTTTCGTCATACGGAACTTCTCGTCGGCTTTCCACCGGCAGAAGTCGCCTATTACATATATGTTGGTGGCATTGGGTGCCCATTCGCGTAAAATCCAGCTGTACTGGTCTTTGTGGAGTCCGAAATAGAGATAGCCCGATGCGAAGTCCGACAATGTTTTGTTGGCGGTGCCGAGCAGTTCGTTCTCTCGGGCTATGGCGTAGGCATGTCTTCCTGCAATGGCAGGCTCGTATGGTTTGAGGGTAGGGTCGTCTGTTATGATTTTTAGTGTATCCATAGTTCGGCGTACTGGTTAGGTGTGAACGCACAGTGTGCCGCGTTCACTGTGAGCCGTCTGTTGCGCCTGTCTGTACCGTCTCAGAGGACAGGGCGTTCTCTGTTAGGCTCAACCGATATCTTTACCGTCAGTTTCCGGTGCCTCGGGTTTGGCGTTATTGACGGGGCATGGGCATCTTCAGGAAAGAAGATTATGAATTCGCCAGGAGCCAGATCTTCATATCGGGTGGGACAGTCGGCGTAGTATTCAATGTCATTCGTTTCATCGTAAGGTTGCGATACCGATTCACACTCCGGTGTCGGCTTCACCCCGAACCGTTCGTTGCCCGACAGCGGCACCTGTATGTCTATATACCGGCGGTGTGATGCCAGCCGCGCTTCGCATTCGCTTTTGCCGGCCACCGTTTCCACATCGATATATACATATTCGCCGTCAAGTTCTATGTGGCCGTCTTCCATCGCGTCAAGATTGAGAGCCTGCAGGATTTCGAATATGGTATGGAAGTTGGGATGCAGGCTGTCATGGCTGTGGGCGTTTGATATCAGGTCTTTTATCATTGGCCGGTACCGAGTTTGCGTTTCAATATCTCTATCTTCTGCTGTGTACGCAGTTCCGAATCGTTCAGTTTGTACAGGTTGTCCAACGCTTTGTGCAGCATGAAGCTCTCTCTGAATGCCTGTTTTTCCGAAGTGTTGAGGTAGTAGGTGTACGGTTTCCCTTCAAGTGTGACTCTCACGCGCTCGTCAGCATGTTCTGCTATGAACCGCATCATATCCAACGATTTTTCGTCGGAGGGGGTCATTATTTCATGGTATGTCTCTTCGTCGTCAAACTTGGATATGTCCAAGTCTTCACCTGTGGAAATCGCATAATCACCGACAACCACGGCAAACCCTGTATGTTCGGCATGTGCCCCGATGTAGTGCGACGCTACGCTCACCGTCCCGCGTTCATCAACCTCAGGTTTCAGATAGCAGCGGTTCACACCTTTTTCCGTCACCAGCAGACGGTGTTCGAAATGTCCGGTATCTTCGTATTTCACGTCTTTATAGAATTTGAACTTCGGGGAGATGGCGGTGAAAACGCTGTCGGCCGACTTTATCTGTCGTGACAGGGTAGGCAGACTTTGCGTCAAACGGTCATACTCTATGTGCCAGACAAGTGTGTCTGCCATGCGTCTGACGGCTGTTTCTTTCGGAAAGTTTGCGTGTATAGTGTCTGCCAGGCACAATGCTGTTGCCGTATCGCCCTTTTCCAGGGCCTCCCTGGCTTTTTCTGCGTATTTCACGGCCTGGTCGTGCTCCGTCGGGCCGCAGGCCGCCAGTACCGTGCATACGGTTATTGATAAAAAAAGTTGCTTCATTCCGGCTGGTTGTGTCGTAACGATTCTTTAATGCTGCGAAAACAGCGTATGCCGTGTGCAGAGCCAAATTAGCTTGGACTATGCCGAGGGGCGCGTACTATGTTCGCACGAAGCGCAAAGATACGAATTTATATCGACTTGGCAAAACCATTTTGTTACACGTCTTCGCATCCTTTGTTTCATATTGTTTTGCTCGGTCGGAAAAAATGTGCTAATTTTGCATGTCGATACGTACAGTGACTTACAAATTTGCATTTTAGTTATGAACATGCGGAATATATCGGTTTGTGCCATTTTGGCAATGTTGTTGCCGGCTTGTAAAATCCAGAACGCTCCCGGAGCCTATTTGCCTGCCAAAGGACGTGTGAAGGTGGAAAGTATGGAGCCGGAAAAACCAATTGGTCAGCAGAAGGTTGTGCCTGTACCTGCACCTGACCCCGTCATGGTGGTGGACAGTCAGGATGAGAGGCAGCCGAGAGCCGAATATGTCGAAGAACCGGTTCTCGTTGTCGAATCCGTAAAGGAAGAGCCTGTCGTTGTGGCTGAACCGGAAAAGACCGTTGCCGAGAAGTTTGAAGTGGTAGGCGACAGCAGCATCGTGCTGAAGAAATATCACGTGGTGATAGGCAGTTTCCGTTCCGAATCCAACGCGCGCAACTTGCAGTCCCAGATGCGTCCGGACTACGCTCCAGTTGTCGTCATCAACGAACGCGGCATGTACCGTGTCATTCTGGTTTCGTTCGACACATATTCCGAAACCCGCAGGAAAGTGGATGCCGTCAGGGATCAGTTTCCCGATGCCTGGGTACTTGTCCAGAAAAAATGATGTCAGACTACAGGCTGAACATACTCGGATCAGGATCGGCATTGCCCAGAGTCGGTGCATTCCCGTCTTCGCAAGTGCTCGAAATGCGTGGCCATCAGTACATGATAGACTGCGGTGAGGGTGCCCAGATTCGTATGCGTCAGTATGCCGTCAGATACTCCCGCCTCAACCACATTTTCATATCACATCTGCATGGCGACCACTGCTTCGGCCTCCCGGGCATGATCTCTTCATTGGCCATGCTGGGGCGTACTGCCGACATAACCATACATGCCTTTCCCGAACTGGAGCGCCTTATGCGTCCGATATTCGACTTCTGCCTGAAAGATTTTCCGTTCGATGTGAAGTTCGAATCTTTTGAGCCGAATACTACAGACATCATTTATGCAGACCGTGCCGTCACCGTGCGCACCATTCCGCTGAAACACCGTGTGCCGTGCAGCGGCTTCCTGTTTGAAGAACGCCCCGGAGAACGCCATCTGCTGCGCAAAATGCTGGATGCCTACCGGATACCTGTGTCGCAATACAATAAGATAAAGGCCGGAGCCGACTATATCACACCCGATGGTGAGACTGTACCGAACCGACGCCTGACTGCCGATCCCACACCTCCGCGCCGGGTTGCCTATATGTCGGATACGGCATATTCCGAACGCTATGCCGATATGGTACAGGGTGTCGGCTGTCTCTATCACGAGGCCACATACCTATCGCCCGACGGGGAGAAGATCATCGCCCGTCAGCATAGCAGTGCCGCACAGGCCGCACGTTTCGCAAAGCTGGTCGGAGCCGGGAAACTGCTCATAGGCCATTATTCTGCACGCTATTCCGATGTGCAACCGTTCCTTGCCGAAGCCCGTGCCGTATTTCCCGACACATATGCGGCAGTCGACGGTGCGGTATTCGACTTCTGACCGTTGCTTTTGTAGTTGATGGGTTTGGTGTCTTTGGGGCATACCCGTTTTTATATAGTTGTCATGATTAAATTTTTTGTTGTTGTAGTACTCTCTTTCTTCTTCACCTTATCAACCGCTGGTCAGAGCGTCAAAGAGGCGGAGGCTCTCTTTAACGGTGGCCGTTATGCCGATGCCTATGAGGTTTATTCCCTGTTGATGGCGCAGAACCGGCGCGATGCCATGCTGCAATACAAGGCTGCACGCTGCCTTGTCGCCATGCAGCGTTATGACGAGGCCATACCATTGCTCGGTTTTGCTGCCGGCAAGAAAATAAAGAAAGCCTGGTATTATCTTTACGAAGCCTTTTACCATACGTACCGTTTCGATCAGGCCGTCGAAGCCTTGGAAACGTACATCCACGAGGCTCGGCTTACCGGTGAAAGCTTGGCCGCGGCGCAGCAGCTGCTCGGACAAGCCGGCTCGGCATTGAAACTGTACGAGACGGTTGAGGCTGTCGCTATTGTCGACAGCGTCCGTATTTTGAAAACGAATCTGCTCGATGCCTACCATCTGCAGGACATGCTGGGGTCTGTCTTCTATCGCCGCAACGACAGCGTACAGTCTGTAGGTTATATGACCGGACGCGGCGACAAAAAGATAATATCCTTGGAACAAGACAGTTCCTTGTCGCTTTCCGTAGCATACAAATTGCTCGGATCCTGGGGCGATACAGTCCGGCTTTCTTCCAATGTCAATACCGGACATGATGAAAACTATCCGTTTGAACTTACCGATGGCATAACCCTATACTTTGCTTCCAAAGGACATGGCTCGCTTGGCGGATACGACATTTTCATGACCCGTTTCAACAGTGCCGCCAACGACTACACACATCCGCTGAATATAGGCATGCCTTTCAACTCTCCGGCCAACGACTACATGCTTGTACTCGATGAACTGGCCGGCCGGGGGTGGTTTGCAACCGACCGTTTCCAGCACCCCGACTCTGTCGTGGTCTATTGTTTTGTGCCCAATGCCGAACGCCGGATAGTCGATGATGCCGACGAAGAGCGTCACCGCCGTGCCGCCATGTTGCTCGAATATGACAGGACTGACATTGCCGAAATGCAACACGGGCCAGCCTCCGTTGCCGTAGAGGAAGAAAATGACCGGCAGGATATCTGTTTTTTTGTCAACGACGGATTGGTCTACACATCCGTCAGCCAATTCCGCAGTCCTATGGCATTGCAGCTCTATTCCTCGTTGCAGGATTTGTACAAACGCATCCGCACGCTGGGCATACTGCTGAATGGCAAGCGTCGCGAATACTCTTTTGCAACCGATGAAGCCGACAAAGTTGTCCTGCGAGCCGAAGTGCTCGGTTTGGAAGACGACCTGTCAGCCCTTGCCGCTGAGGTCCAAACTACACTACGTTCCATCCGTACCCTTGAGATCGGTACGTTGTCATCTGGTGCGCAGTAGGCAGGTGGCTGCTCTGAACCCTGTATGGAATTTATTGGCAGAAAACAGTTTCTGGCACAAAGCATACAAACTGATTTGTGTGAAACGCTTTTGATACAAACATCATAAACTTATGGATATAGCATTGGTCATTTTGTTCCTCTTTTTGGGAATAGCTTTTTTATTGCTCGAAATATTCTTCCTCCCGGGCATATCTGTCGGCGGAGTGGCAGGGACTGCTTTTGTGGTAGCCGGTATCTGGTATGCTTTTGCACGTCTCGGAACGACGGCCGGATGGCTTGCACTCGTTATAGGCACTGCTGCATTTGGCGTGGCGGTATGGCTGTTTCTCAAAGGCCGTGTGCTCGAACGCCTGTCCCTGACCGCCGAACTGAAATCCGATGACGCGGCTCCCGCAGCCTTCTCTGTCGGCGACACCGGACGGACACTCTCCCGCCTCGCACCTGTGGGGCGTGCATTGATTGGCGGTACAGATGTCGAAGTCAAGGCGCGTGAACAGCTTGTCGATGCAGGTGCCGACATCGTCATTGTCGGATTCGACGGCCACACGCCGGTTGTTCGCGTAGCCGACAAATCGGAAATCCGTTGACAAAAACTGTCACATCAGCAAAATCGGAAAAATAATTTGTGGTAATTGCTGATTTTTCACTACATTTGCAGACAGAAAAATATAATTTTCTTAATTCACACTAAATATGGGTATTACTGTTTTTTCCATTGTCGGTATCGTATTGGTGATACTGCTTTTGGTACTCTTCTTCTACTACGTGCCGTTTCTGCTGTGGCTGTCGGCCAAAGTATCCGGTGTTAACATCTCCATTGTACAGTTGTTCCTCATGCGTATCCGTAAAGTGCCGCCTTCGATTATTGTCAATGCCATGATTGAAGCTCACAAGGCCGGTCTCAGTACTATATCGCGCGATGAACTGGAGGCTCACTACCTTGCCGGCGGCCATGTGGTCAGAGTGGTTCATGCGTTGGTATCAGCCGCCAAGGCAAACATCGATTTGTCGTTCAAGACAGCTACCGGCATCGACCTTGCCGGCCGCGATGTGTTCGAGGCTGTACAGATGAGCGTCAACCCCAAGGTGATCGACACTCCGGTTGTCTCGTCGGTTGCAAAAGACGGCATACAGCTTCTGGCCAGGGCCCGTGTCACTGTGCGTGCCAATATCCGCCAGTTGGTGGGCGGTGCAGGTGAAGAGACCATCTTGGCTCGTGTGGGCGAGGGCATCGTATCGTCTATCGGTTCGAGCGAAACGCATAAGCAGGTGCTCGAAAATCCGGACTCCATTTCCAAACTGGTGTTGAGCAAAGGTCTTGATGCCGGTACGGCATTCGAGATTCTCTCCATTGATATTGCCGATGTCGATGTTGGCAAGAATATAGGAGCCACTCTTCAGATCGACCAGGCCGAAGCCGACAAGAATATAGCCCAGGCCCGTGCCGAAGAGCGTCGGGCAATGGCCATCGCACTCGAACAGGAGATGAAAGCCAAAGCGCAGGAGGCCAAGGCCAAAGTTATTGAAGCCGAAGCCGAAGTGCCTATGGCTATGGCGGAAGCTTTCCGTAGCGGAAACCTCGGTATAATGGACTATTACCGTATGAAGAATATCGAAGCCGATACCGCCATGCGTGAAACCATCGGGAAACCGCAACAGCAGCTCCCGGACACCAAGGGGTAGGGCTGGTACAGATCGGAAAATCAATGTGCAAGGAGTTGTGTCGGGACTTGGATTCCTGATGCGGCTCCTTGACTTTTTATCCGCAAATGTGGGTATTCCGATGATTTTGCCGGAAAAATTATGTCCTTTCGGAAAAAAGATATAACTTTAGAGTTGAATTCATTGCAAATGATATTGTTATCATATTGAAATGTTAATATATTGACTATGAGTTACTTGGCTTTTGACCGCACGCTTCTTGCCAATTTGGAGCGTTCACTCGATAAGGAGATATTGCTGACAAATAGTGCAGGAGCCTATTCCGGTACTACCATCATAGACTGCAACACCCGTAAATACCATGGTCTGCTGGTGGTGCCGGTACCGGGATTGGATGCCGACAATCATGTGCTGCTCTCATCATGCGATGAAACGGTGATACAGCATGGAGTCGAGTTCAACATCGGTATTCATAAGTACGGTCCCGACTATTTCAGTCCCCGGGGACACAAGTATATCCGTGAGTTTGATTTTAATCATGTAGCCACAACCGTTTACCGTATCGGAGGCGTGCTGTTGAAGAAGGAGCGTGTGCTTGTATCTGATGAAAACAGGGTGTTGGTGCGTTATACACTGGTCGATGCCCTCTCTCCGGCCACGTTGCGTTTGCGTCCGTTCCTGGCTTTCCGTAATGTGAATACCCTCACAAGGCGCAATGATGTGGCCGACACTTCGTATCGGGAGGTGGAAAACGGAGTGGCTTTCTGCATGTACACGGGCTATCCGCAACTGGTTTTGCAGACCAACAAGCAGTGTCGGTGGGTGGAGCGGCCCGATTGGTATATGGGTATCGAATACCCGAAAGAAGCTGAACGCGGGTATGAATGCCGTGAGGATTTGTTTGTCCCCGGATACTTCGAACTCTCTCTCCGTAAGGGTGAGACTGTGGTGTTTTCAGCCGGAACTTCTCCGTCATCATCACGCAGCCTGAAACGTATGTTCGGCCGCGAAGCGGACAAGCCGTTGAAAAAGACTGATTTTCGCAATAGTCTGCTCAATGCTGCCGGACAGTTCTACATCCATACCTCATCCGGACACTATATAGTAGCCGGTTATCCGTGGTTCAAGAACAGGGCGCGCGACCAGTTTGTAGCCTTGCCCGGCATCATGCTTTCGTCAGGGCACGAAGAGCAGTTCCACAATGTCATGCAGTGCGGTTACCGGGCTATAGCCGGCTTTGTCGACGGTAAGCCACAGCCGTCCGGACTGACTGAAGTCGATGCTCCTGATGTGCCGCTCTGGTTCATTTGGGCCGTGCAGCAGTACGAAGCTGCTTATGGTATCAAGGCTGCCGCGGAAATATACTCCGGTCAGGTATTGTCGGTACTTGATGCCATACGGCGGCAGAGACACCCCAATCTTTTCGTGCATGACAACGGTCTGCTCTATTCCAACGGCAAGGATACGCCGGCTTCTTGGATGAACTGTACCGAAAACGGCCGCCCAATCACAGCCCGTTCGGGTTATATAGTCGAAATCAACGCTTTGTGGTTCAATGCCCTGAAGTTCGCAGCACGCCTGTTGGCTGCTATTGGAAATGACAATCATGCCGACATGCTGTCATATCAGTCCGAACTTACACGCCGTGCGTTTGTCGACAAATTCTGGAACGGAAACTATCTTTATGACTATGTCGACGGCAGTTACCGCGATCTGGAGGTGCGCCCGAATATGATATTTGCCGTATCTCTGCCGTTTTCTCCGTTGGAGCGCGGAATGCAAAAGGCAGTGGTCGATACTGTTACACGTGAATTGTTGACTGTCAAGGGACTGCGTTCGCTTAGCCCGAAAAGCGGCATGTACCGCCCGTTTTATGTGGGCAGTATGCTTGAGCGTAACCGAAATTACCACAACGGTCCCGTATGGCCGTGGCTTACGGCTGCTATGGCCGAAGCATATCTGAAAGTGTATGGCCGGAGCGGGATATCATTCGTATATCGCATGGTGATGGGTATTGAACCTGAACTGAACGAGCTGACTCTCGGCACCCTTTCCGAGCTGCATGACGGCAACCCTCCTTTCCGCGGCCATGGTGCCATGAGCTATGCCATGACAATAGGCGAGGTGCTGCGTGCATACGATATAGTGGAAAAATACAGGACACAAAGTTTTACTGAAAATATATAGTCATGAAAGCATTGATGTTCGGCTGGGAATTTCCGCCCCATATACTCGGCGGGCTCGGAACTGCAAGTTTCGGCCTCACGCGGGGTATGTGTTGCCAGCCCGATATGGACATTACATTTGTCATTCCACGTCCGTGGGGTGATGAAGACCAGTCGTTTCTGAAAATAATAGGAGCCGATTCCGTACCTGTAGTATGGAAGGATGTCGACTGGAATTTTGTCAGCGAACGTATGGCGGGGCGTATGTCGCCCGACTTCTATTACCGTCTTCGCAACGGGATAAAGTATGATTTTACCCGTATCGGGACCGATGACCTGGGATGTATCTGCTTTTCCGGCCGTTATCCCGACAATCTTATGGAAGAGATTTCAAACTATGAGGCCGTGGCAAGCGTGTTGGCGCACTCGCTGGAATTCGACATCATACATTCGCACGACTGGCTGACATATCCTGCCGGTATTTTTGCCAAACGTATATCGGGACGTCCGCTGGTAGTCCATGTCCATGCCACTGATTACGACCGTAGCCGTGGCAATGTAAACCCGGAAGTTTATCGTATAGAGAAGGAAGGCATGGATTTTGCCGACCATATCATCACGGTGTCAAACCTCACGCGCCGTACCGTGATAGAAAAGTACCATCAGAATCCCGATAAAGTGACAACGGTGCACAATGCGGTCGAACCGCTTCCTTTTGCCGGCGAGTTGCATAAATCTGAACGTAAGGACAAGGTGGTGACTTTCCTCGGACGAATCACTATGCAGAAAGGTCCCGAATACTTTGTCGATGTGGCAGAGAAAGTCTTGCGTATAACTGACGGCGTACGGTTCGTAATGGCAGGAAGTGGCGATATGATGGACGGCATGATACGGCTGGTGGCGGAAAAGGGTATTGCAGACCGTTTCCATTTTACCGGGTTCCTCAGCGGCCGGAAAGTATACGAGATGCTTGCCGACAGTGATGTGTATATGATGCCTTCGGTTTCCGAACCGTTTGGCATTTCGCCGCTCGAAGCCATGCAGTGCGGTACGCCTTGCATTATATCGAGGCAGTCGGGGTGTGCCGAAATCTTGAATCATGCCATAAAGACCGATTATTGGGACATCGATGCAATGGCTGACTATATCCATGCCATAGTGAAATATCCGGCCATGTACTCCGCTTTGAGACGGAACGGACTGCAGGAAATAGACACTATACGTTGGGAGTATGCAGGACAGAAAGTCCGCGATATATACAACCGGGTACTTGGCTTGCCTGCAGAAAGACAATGAATTCATTGCAGCCGGCAATCTGTGGTGTCATAAAATCCATGGCCTGTTGCTTGCGGGTTGCTTATATAAGACAGTGTGTCGCTGCTCATACAGTGAAGGAGAGCATTGTTCAACCAAAAATAAATTAAGTATGAAAACTATAAATTTCTGTTTCCGTATCCATCAGCATCCCAGTCTGAAACGCTATCGTTTCTTTGAGATAGGCAATGACCATTATTATTATGACGACTATGCCAACGAGGTTTCAACCCGTCAGTTTGCCGATACCGTTTACCTTGAGGCCAACAATGTGTTGCTCGATATAATCAGAAATTCCAACAATAAGTTCCGGGTGTCGTTTGTCATATCAGGGCTTGCTCTTGAGCAGTTCGAACGTTATGCCCCCGATGTCGTTGACAGTTTCCGCCGGTTGGCCGATACCGGGTGTGCGGAGTTTCTGGCAACTCCGTATGCCCATTCGTTGGCATCGCTTTTCAATGCCGATGAGTTCAGATCCCAGCTTTGCGCACATTCCGACAAGATTGCCGAATTGTTTGGCATGCGCCCTGTCACATTGGCAAATACGGCACTTATCTATAACGATGACATAGCGGCTGCGGCTCTTGATGCCGGTTATAAAACCATTGTTGTCGAAGGTGCAAAACACATATTGGGCTGGAAAAGTCCTCATTACGTATATGGCAGCACTGTCAGCCCTAAACTCAAAGTCATGGTGCGCGACAACAAGTTGAGCGATGACATAAGTTTCAGGTTCTCCCAATGGGGATGGAACGAATATCCCCTGACTGCTGAAAAATTTGTTTCCTGGATTGCCGGTTCGCCTGCCGGAGAAGACGTATTCAATCTGTTTATGGGATACGAAGCTCTCGGTATGCTCAATACACGGCAGTCTGGCATATTTGAGTTTTTCAAGGCTCTGCCGTTTTATGCTATGGAGAGTGGCCTGGAATTCGGCACACCATCGGTTGTGGCATCCGAATCGCGGGCGGTGGATGCGTTGTCAGTCATTTACCCGATCTCTTGGGCCGATGAGGAAAAAGACATCTCGTCATGGTGTGGCAATGAGTTGCAGAATGAGGCGTTGAACAAACTTTACGCTCTGTCGGAGCGGGTGAACCTCTGTTCCGACATCATGATAAAACTCGACTGGCTGGCGTTGCAGGATGCTGCAAACTTCTCGTTCATGTCTACAAAACACTATTCCGACGGTCAGAAAGAGATAAAAAACAATCCGTATGACTCGCCATACGACGCTTTCATGAATTACATGAATATCCTCAGCGACTATATAGAGCGTGTCAATGCCCTGTTTCCGTCAAATATCGACAACGAGGAGCTTAATTCTCTCCTGAAAACGATATACAATCAGGAGCAGGAAATTGTCCGCCTGCGTGCGGAATTGAAAAACAAAACTGCAAAAACTGCAAAGACGGCAGTATCAAAAAAGAGCTGACAAGTGTTGCCGCCTCTGATCTTATGATGCCGTTGAAATTTTGTCCTGACAGAGTTTCAACGGCATTTCATGTGCATAAAAATGCACGTCTTATTGTCAAGCGTCTTGTTGTCAGCATAATATCATGCGTGAAAAATAATGTCGCAAACACTTGCCGTTTCCCCGAAAAGTAGTATCTTTGCAGTCGGGTAAGTCCTACACGACCAGCTCCCTTTGAACTCCCCCAGGGCCTGACCGCAGCAAGGGTAGAAGGTTGTAGCGGTGCGATGTAGATAGCTTACCCTTTTTCTTTTTATGCGCATTACATGCAATTGTGACGCATTTGATATAACCGGAAAGTCACGCCCGGAACCTGCGCAGGTTCCGGGCGTGACTTTCCGGTTTGAGGATATGTGTAATTTTATATGTCCCTTTTTTATGCTTATTCGTAGACGATGTCATCGATGAAGGCGTATTTCGGTGTGTTTACACCCCAGTCACCCACATCTGTGGAGTCAAATGTGAATGTCACAGAACTGCACTCTCCCAAGGCTTTCAAGTCTACAAGACGCCATTCTTTCAGTATCTCGCTTTTCCCGTTGCGGAAATCGGCAAGATATACTTCCACTTTGCCCGTTTCGTTCTTGTCCGCATCCAGTCCGGTGATTGTTACCTTGAACCAGTCGCCGTCGGCAAATTTCTTACAGTAGGCATCCCCGTTCAACATTGAAAAGTAAGGGTAGGTGCCGTTGGTAATGCGGAGTGACTGGAGTTTCACGCTGTTCGCGCAGTTTATCGTAGGTGTTTCCATGCCCTGATAGGCTATACCGAACCGTGTGCCGGAGAATGCTTTGCCTGTAATTACGCTGTACTGGTTTGAGAAACCTGTACTGTTTGTATTTGTCTGTGCCGATGCCGCAAAACCGTCCCATGAGCCGTATTCTTTGTTATACACGTTGGTGAATGTCAGTCCGGCGGATGTGAAGGTCTGGTCGTTCAGGTAACCTTCCGCATTGAGCGTTACATCTTCAAAATCGGCAGTGATGTAAGTCTCTTTCTTTTCACAACTTGCAAAAATCAGTGCCGTGAAGACGGCAGCAAAAAATGATAGTTTTTTCATACTGTGGTAATGTTTGGTTGTTATTGTTGTTTTGCGGGCGCAAAGTTACTAAAAATTCAGTTGATTTACACATGGCTTGGTCAAAACGGTCATTATGGCATTTCCGGACATGTAAATGCAGCTTCATAGCAAATTCAGACATTTACTCTTTGTTTTATCGGTGAAAAAGCAGTAAATTTGCGCCGTTTTTACGGGGTTTCTGCTATGGAACCGGAAAAATCATAAGATGGAACTAATAAAAAGTATCGACAGACTGACTCAGTTTGTTGAAAATCAGAAAAATAGTGGCAGGACAATAGGCTTTGTACCCACTATGGGGGCTTTGCATGAAGGGCATCTGGCTTTGGTGCGTCGTGCTGTGGCAGGCAATGATGTCGCTGTTGTAAGTGTGTTTGTCAATCCTACGCAGTTCAATGACAAGAACGACTTTGCCAAATATCCGCGTACTTTGGATGCCGATGCCGCACTTCTTGAAAGTGTAGGCTGCAAGGCTGTTTTCGCTCCCGATGCAGATGAGATGTATTCTCCTGATGAGATGGACGGTACTTTCCAATTCGATTTCGGTGGTCTCGACAAGGTGATGGAAGGCAAGTTCCGTCCCGGACATTTCAACGGTGTGGTACAGGTGGTGAGCAAGCTTTTCCGCCTTGTCCGTCCTGACCGTGCCTATTTCGGCGAGAAAGATTTCCAGCAGTTGGCCATCATCCGTCGCATGGTGGAAGTGATGAACTTCGATGTTGAAATAATCGGTTGTCCGATCGTCCGCCAGGATAACGGCCTGGCCCGTTCGAGCCGAAACGCCCTTCTTACCGAAGGGCAGCGCAATCTGGCCGCCAATATCTATGCCGTGCTTCATGAAAGCACCACATTCTACAATATGACAACCGTCAGTGAAGTCCATGATGCGGTTGTGGCAGCAGTCAACCGGCACGAAGGTCTGGATGTGGAGTATTTCGATATTGTGGATGCCGATACATTGCAGTCTGTCAGGTACTGGGACGATGCCGAACATGTTGTCGGCTGTATCACCGTACGTTGCTGTGGAGTCCGTCTCATCGACAATATACGTTATAAATGATGTGTTAACCTTGTAATATTGGCTTTTTGTCGTGTACGTAAATATTCTGAAAAGCAAAATACACCGTGTGACGGTTACCGAGGCTAACCTGGATTACATAGGCAGTATCACTATCGACGAAGATTTGATGGATGCGGCCGGCATCATAGCCGGCGAACGTGTGCAAGTGGTTGACAACAACAACGGCAACCGTCTGGAAACCTATGTTATAGCCGGTGAGCGCGGATCCGGTGTCATCTGCCTCAACGGTGCGGCTGCACACCTTGTCGCTGTAGGCGATGTGGTGATCATCATGGCTTATACGTGGATGGAGCAGGACGAGGCTCGTAGATTCCGCCCTTCCGTGATATTTCCGGACACAGCTGCAAACCGGTTGGTCAGGTAAGGAGGCTTGTAAATATACTGAGCGTAACGGACATTTATCATAACAATGTCCGTTACGCTCGGTTTTTATTGTACGATGCTCTGAATCGTGCCATGGCCGCCGCATTGTATATCACCCCATTTTGCCTGTCAGGTATGCCTTTGTTCGTTCGTCGGCCGGAGAAGAGAACATTGTTGCCGTATCCCCATACTCTACAAGTTCGCCCAGATACATGAACATTGAGTGGGAGGATATGCGTTTGGCCTGACCCATGTTGTGTGTCACTATCAGTATGGTGACTTCATTCTGCAATTCCAGCAACAGATTTTCTATATGTCTTGTGGCTATTGGGTCGAGGGCGGAGGTTGGCTCGTCCATCAGCAGTATTTTGGGCTTCATTGTCAGGGCACGTGCTATGCACAGGCGTTGCTGTTGTCCGCCTGAAAGGAAAGTCCCCTTTTTGTTCAGTACGCTTTTTACCTCGTCCCACAGAGCCACGCTTTTCAGGCAACGTTCTACTGTGGCATCTCGTTCTGATTTCGGAAGGCGGATGCCGTTCAATTTCAGTCCGGCCAGCACATTGTCGTAGATGCTCATGGTGGGAAATGGGGTGGGGCGTTGGAAAACCATCCCTATCTGGCGGCGTATGTCTATAGGCTCTTTTGAGAAGATATTTTCGCCGTTGAGCAGTATGTTGCCGTCAACACGGATGTTCGGATAAAGGCTGTGCATCAGGTTGACTGCCCGTAGAAGTGTGGATTTTCCGCAGCCCGACGGTCCCATGATGGCTGTGATTGTATTCCGGTTTATGGTTGCCGATACATATTTTACCGCCAATGTCTGCTTGGCGTATGATACGCAAGTGTTTTGGAATTCGAGTATTGGTGTCATTGTTTCCATTTTTCTGCAATGAATTTTGATGTGAGATTTAGTGCAAGTACAAACAGCAGCAGGAATAGGGATGCGCCCCATATCAGATTCTGCAGGTTCGGGTCGTTGAAGAACTCCCAGATCAGCAGAGGTACTGCCGATATGGGGCTGTCTGCTGAGAAGCGTATTAGCGGGCAGCCCAGGGCTGTGAACATCAGCGGAGCTGTTTCGCCTGCCACGCGCGATATTGCCAGTAGCACTCCGGTAAAGATTCCCCCGGAAGCTGCCGGAAGCTGGACACGCAGCATTACACGTGCCTTGCTGCCGCCAAGAGCCATTCCAGCCTCTTTCAGTGAGGCGGACTGAATTTTCAACGTCTCTTCCGTAGAGCGTATTATGAGGGGTAGCATTATTATGAAGAGGGCTGTGCTGCCGGCAATGGCCGAATAGCCTTTCATTGGTACCACTATCCAGATGTATGTGACTATGCCGATGATTATTGACGGTGTGCCTTGCAGCAAGTCTGTGAGATAGCTTACACTCCTGGCAAAACGGCTTTTGGGGTTTTCTGCCAGAAAGGCTCCGCAGAGAATACCGGCAGGTATTGCGGACAGGGATGCCATGCCGAGCATTATGATTGTGCCGACAATGCCGTTGGCAATGCCTCCAGGTACGGGTTCGCCGGCCTCAATGGCTTTCATTGCCTTGTAGGCTGTCGGTGTCGGCTCGGTAAAGAATGTCCAGGACAGTTGTCCGCATCCGCGCAATACCACTTCTCCCAGAATGGCGAGCAGCGGTACGGCAGTAAGCAGGGCAAGCGTGCATGTCCCGTATAGCATCAGCCTGTCTTTTGCCTGACGGTGTCTGATAGTTGTATGTGTCATAGTATTCTTGCGCGTTTGATCAGTAATTTGCCTGCCATATTTATGACGGCTGTAATCAGGAACAGTATCAGTCCTATGGCTATGAGTGAAGAAAGGCGTAGTCCGTCTGCCTCGCCGAACTGGTTGGCTATGATGGATGCCATGGAGTTGCCGGTGGAGGTGATCGAAGACGGCATCTTGTTGGTGTTTCCTATCAGCATTGTTACAGTCATTGTCTCACCCAGGGCACGCCCTGCCGCCAGGAGATACGAGGAAAATATACCGGGTCCTGCCACCGGAAATATTATATGGCGGATTACCTCGGCTCGGGTGGCTCCGAGACTGTATGCACTTTCTTTCATGTCGTTTGGCGTCATTTTTATGAATTCCGCACTCAGCGATGCTGCATATGGGACAATCATTATCGCCAATACCGATGAAGCGGTGAGTATGCCGGAACCTTGGGCCGACAGCCCGATGTCCATTATGACCGGCCGCAACGTGAAGAACCCCCACAGACCGTATATGATCGATGGTATTCCCGCCAGCAGGTCGGTTATGGTCCCCAGCACAGCCGCCACTCGCGAACCTTTGAAGTACTCTCCTGTAAACAGGGCCACCGGGAGCGAAAACGGTATGCAGAACAGCAATGCCAGCAGTGTGGTCATGAGTGTGCCTGTGATGAAAGGCAGCGCACCGTACCGTTCCTCTCCTGCTGTATAGCTCCATTCCGAGGAGGAGAGAAACCTGAAGAATCCGAAATGTTCGAACGCGCCGTATGCGTCGGTGACGAGGGCATAGACAATGCCCCCGCACACCGTCGGCACAATCAGCGCGGCCAGCAACAATATGACTGAATATAATTTGTCGTTCATAAAGCTTTTGGTCGTTTTCCGGTCATTGCAGGATTGCCGCACCGTCGTAAGTCACGCTTTTCAGGTTTTTCATGCCCAACGCTTTCACTTTGGCTGGAAGTGGCGCGTAATGGATTTCCGACGTGATGTCCTGTGCCTCGTCCGAGAGTATGTATCGTATAAAATCAAGGGTTGCGGCTGCCTGCTCTTTGCTGCGGTTCGAATAGTTCTGTTCTTTGTAGATTATCATCCACGTGAAAGTGGCGATGGGGTACGCCCCGGCAGCGTCGGCATTGGTTATCGATGCGCGGGTGTCGGATGGAATGTCGCCCGAGGCTGCTGCCGAAATTGATGCAGGTGAAGGATCTATAAGCTCACCACGCGGATTCCGGATTCTGGCGTACGGTATTTTTTGGGCGAAGGCATATTCCGATCCTACATATCCGATGGAGTTACGGGTTTGGGAAATCACGTTTGCCACTCCGGCATTGCCCTTCGCCGCCTGCCCTGCAGGAAAGTTGACTGATTTGCCGGATCCGTATTCTGTTGCCCACATCTTGCTGGATTTTGTCAGGTAATCGGTGAATACGAATGTTGTGCCCGACCCGTCCGAACGGTAGACCGGCATGATGGATGCGTCGGGAAGTTCTGTCCCGGGGTTGAGCTCTTCAAGCCGGGAGTCATTCCATCTGGTTATTTTCCCTGCAAAAATATCCGCTATAAGTTCGCCTGAAAGATTCAGCTTGTCCACATTGTCGATATTATACGCCAGAACCACGGCTCCCATACAAGTGGGAATATGGATTACGGCATCCATGTCCGCCATCTCATTGTCGGAGAGAAATGCATCGCTGCCGGCAAAATCCACTATCTTGTCGCGCAGGTTGCGGATTCCTCCGCCCGACCCGATACCGCCGTATGCAACGATGTCGCCGTGTTTCCCGGCAAACTGATCTATGGCCACATTGTAGAACGGTTGGGGAAATGTCGCTCCTGCACCGGACAGTTCCTGGGCTTTACGGCTTCCGTTGTCTGTCTTGCCGCCGCAAGACACTAAGCCAAGGGCGAGCGTCAATGTCATGATTGACAAAAAAACTTTTTTCATGTCTTTAATACGTTAAATGGTTAATTGACTGTCAAATATTGGTCTGTGTCATTATATTCGAAGTGATGGCAATGTTTTTCCCATGCTGGATTCATTGTGCAGATGGTTTTTTGAGGGTTGATTACAATCCGAAATGGGCATTGATATATGCGTGGTAACGTAAGTTCGTCACATCATGCCCCGGTATGCTTAGTCTGAAGTTCGGGGCGAGTTTCACATATTTGCCCAATTGGATTTGTGTGCCGAGTATTGCCGTCATTCCGTCATTCGCCTTGTTCGGGTTGTTTTTCGTATAGAGGTCGTCCCAACGGGCATATATGTCTACGGTTTTCGCCGCCTTTACCGAAGTGAATACCGAATATCCGTATAGGGCGGCACCGGCATTGTACTCCGGGTTAAGCATATGGTTGTATTCTGCTCCTATTCTGAACCTGTCGCACCTGTAGCCTGCAAAGGCCGACACGTTTACAATGCCTTTCTGCCCGTCCTGGCCGCTCTCGTTATAACTTCCGTACATGCGTATCTGGAATCCTTTTACGGGAGTTACGGTCAGTCCGAGTCCGTAGTTCAGTCCGTCGGTTTTCTGGATTTTCTTGTAACCTTCGCCATTTACGATGATTGCATCGGCCGTAATCCAACTGGCAAAACGGTATGCTGCTGAAATACCCAGATCGGCGCTGCTGCCGAACTTGTATTCGTCCTGGAACGATTTCATTATGTAGCGGTAGCTCCAGAACTTCTCCTGAGCGGCGAATTGCGTGGTGGATATCAGTCCGCCGCTGAGTGTCAGGTTGCCTGTCTTCCACTGTACCATAGCGTTTTTAAGGTAGGCAATGCGTTCGTAGTCCGATACATTCTTCGATTTCCCTATGTCGAGCACCCCCTTTATCGAGAGACCGTGCCCTGCTTGGTACTCGTACCCTATGTAGCTGCGTTCCAGATCGAAACCTCTGTCGTCTTTGTCTTTGCCGAATCCGGTATGGAAGTTTCCGAATACCTGGATGATGGCTTTGCCTTTCGGCTCTTCTTCGTTGTTGGCATCCTGTGCGGTGGCAGTCATGCTGATGCAGGTTAAAATCACTGCAATGGTTGCTTTTGCTTTCATTGTCGTATATGTTTTTTGTTGACGCTGCAAAAGTACCGTGAAGAGGTTTCATTAATATTACAACAATATTAAGTCTTGGTTAAGTTTTGGTTTCTCCGGTGTGTCATGATTGTGATGTATTTCCGTCAATGGTGTGTAAACGACATGACGGGTTGTGTCAAAATTCATGTTTTGACACAACCCGTCACTCTTTTGACACAACGTAGTCTGTTGCTGTATGTGCTTGGTTTTGGGGAAATTTACAGCAGGTCTGCTGTCTCGGCCTGACTTATGTGTATCAGGTCTGCCGGGGCTATCCTTATCTGCAGGCCTCTCACTCCTGCACTGATATAGATATGCTCATACCGTTCGGCCGACGAATGTATGTAGGTCGGGAAATGTTTCTTCATGCCTATCGGCGAGCAGCCGCCGCGGATGTATCCTGTCGTGGGCAGAAGTTCTTTCACTGGTATCAGGTCACACTTCTTGTTCCCGCTTGTCACGGCAGCCTTTTTCAGGTCAACTTCACAGTTGCCGGGTATCACGCATACGAAGTGACCCGACTTGTCTCCGTGCAGTACCAGTGTCTTGAACACCTGTTCTGCCGGTTCTCCGAGCTGGTCGGCTATATGCGTTGCAGCCAGATTGTTTTCGTCGGCCTCGTAGGGTATTAGGGTATAGTTGATTCTGTTCTGGTCGAGAATGCGTGCCGCATTGGTTTTCTTTGTCTGCATCTTTATCAATGAGGTATGGGCCTTTCTAAGGCTGCTTTTTGGTTGAAGTCGGATAAGTGACATGCAAAAACCGTCTGCATGATCCATTCTGCAGACGAATGACTGTGGTTGGCCGGGGATATGATGGTGACGACCTGATTTTTGCGTGTCAGTATCAGTGTCCGCTCTGGTTCATCTCTTCGATGATTGCCTCTGTGCCGCGGTTGAAGTCCTCTGTCAGTGCTTTGAAATAGTGCTTCACCCGTTTCTTGCTTTCCGAGCGTTCGTAGTTGTTCACGCGGCTGATGCAGTCGTCATGAAGGTCAACTATACGTTGTGCCAGCTGCTGGAGTTTTTCATCGGTGAAATCAGATATGAGCATATTGCATAAGATGCACTCATCGAGTAATCTGGAGTGGATTGCCGAAATTTGTTTTTTCAATAGTCTGCGACTCATTGCGTTTCTGTGTTTTTTATGTTATTATATGGTTGTTTGTATGCCGGATATTTGTGTATGACGTGTTTGTCAGTATTCTGCCATGCCTGCATTTCCTGTCACTCTTCCGAAAAGTGTACCAGCACTTTGCGGTAGGTGTTGAATATCTTCGATTTCGATACGAAACCCACATAACGCTCGTCGGTATCGACTACAGGCAGGTTCCAGGCACCGCTGTCCTCGAATATATCCATCACCTTTTCCATCGGCATGTCTGTGTATATCTTGGCTGGGGGCATGTTCATCAGTTTCTGTACCGTGAAACGGTCGTACAGGTTGGGGCGGAACATTATGTTGCGCACTTCGTCCAATGATACTATGCCCACAAGCCGGCCGGTATTCTGGTTTACTACGGGGAATATGTTTCTGCTCGATTTTGAAATCACCTTCACCAGCTGTCCCAGCGTCATTTCCGGATGTACGGCCGAAAGGTCGGTCTCTATCACATTGTCCATCTTCATCAGCGTCAGCACGGCGCGGTCCTTGTGGTGCGTCAGCAACTTGCCTTTCTGGGCCAGCCGCATGGCATAGAGAGAGTGCGGCTCGAACAGTATTATGGTGATGTACGACACTACCGATGTTATCATCAGCGTCATGAACAGGTCATAGCCGCCGGTCAGTTCCGCTATCAGGAATGTCCCGGTCAGCGGGGCGTGCATCACGCCGGACATAAGCCCCGCCATGCCGGCAAACGCAAAGTTCTGGTGCGGTACCGGCAACCCTATCATGTTCAGCACTTCTGCCACTACAAATCCGGTCAGGCAGCCCACAAACAGCGACGGCGCGAATATTCCGCCCGTACCGCCTGCACCGTTGGTAGCCGTAGAGGCGAACACTTTGAAGAATATTATCAGCGACAGATAGAGCAGTACTGCCCACGACTGGAAACGGTAGTCGTACAGAAACGACTGGTTGAACAGACTGTAGCATTCGCCCTGCAGCAGGGCGGTGATGGTATCGTATCCTTCACCGTAGAGAGGGGGGAATGCAAAAATCAGAATGCCGAGAGTGACGCCGCCTGTGGCTATCTTTATATATGGATTCTTTATGCGCTTGAACTTTAGTTCGAGCCAGTTGGTGCATCGGGTGAAATAGAGCGACACCAATCCGCACGACACTCCGAGTATTATGAGAAACGGTACTCTGTCAAGCTCGAACGGCGCATAGGAGTCGAAACGGAACATCACTTCGTTGCCGAGCAGCAGATAGGAAAACGATGTGGCTGTCACCGAACTGATGAGCAGCGGCACTATCGAGGTCATCGTCAGATCAAGCAGCAGCACTTCCATTACGAACGTCACTCCGGTAATCGGGGCTTTGAATATGCCGCCTACAGCACCCGCTGCTCCGCAGCCCACAAGCATCATCATCGTCTTCTGGTCCAGTTTGAAGAGCTGACCCAAGTTTGACCCTATGGCCGATCCGGTCAGCACGATGGGTGCCTCTGCTCCTACCGACCCGCCGAAACCTATGGTCAGGCTCGATGCTATCATTGATGACCAGCAGTTGTGCAGCTTGATGATTGCCTTGTGCTGCGACATGGCATAGAGTATCTTCGTCACTCCGTGCGATATGTCGTCTTTCACCGCATAGCGCACAAAAAGGTAGGCCGCCGCTATGCCTAATGTCGGAGTGGCCAGATACCAGAAGTTCAGCTGGTCTGCCGACACTATCGACGATACTATATTTTGTATGAAATGTATCGACTCTTTGAGCAGAAACGCCGCAAAGGCGCAGCATACTCCCACTACAAACGACAGTATGACGACAAACTGCTTGTCCTTTATGTGGAGTTCGCGCCATTCGAGGGCTTTCAGATATATGGTGTTGAGTTTTTCGTTAAGCATTCGCTGTGTCTCGTTTTTCATGTTTCCCGTACAGTATATATGACACGCAAAACCGGCATATAATCAGCAAAACCGGCATATAACCTGCAAAAGTAGTGCTTTTTTTCGTACGGTACAATACAATATGCCCGAAAAATGCAGAAATCCATGTCGCTCCGGCTCTCCCGCATACTCCGGAACCGGGTGTCCGGAGATACGGGAAAAACCCTATCCGCACCTCCCCGATTTTCTGTAGAATCACGCATTGCCACATGGAAATTTACTCTTGCAAGTCGGTTCTCTTGTCGTTTTCCGTCATTTTGTGGCAGCGACCGGCCGTTTTTTCCTTGTCCCGAATCCTAAAATCAGCATTCTGCCGGCCTGCATTTCGGAGAATTTTATGTTAAATCAGAACAAATCGGACATTTTAATGTTAAATTTTGCCCGTAAAGCGTATTTTCATCGGATGGGAAAACTTTTTGGCTGAATGTTTTGTGGATTCATTTTTTTTTTATGAACTTTGTCCTGCTTAAAGCATGACACTATTATTCCTTTCTGAAAATAAAGTTTTACATCTGTATGTTTGAGAAGTTGACACATTTGGAATCACCTCTTCGTTCCTGCAAAGCGGCTCTCTTTTTTGTTGTGACGTTTTTGCTTTTCCCTGCTCTGTATGCAGTCCCTCCGGTTGTCTTCGATTTTGAAAACCCCGCCGATGACTCACGCTGGCAGCTCAATTCCGGAAACGCTGCCGTAGTCGGCCAGTTGCCGAATCGCTGGTGTTTCACCACTGCCGACTATTTTACGGGCAGCCGTTCGCTCGTCCTCTCCAACCGCTTCGCCGACCCGGCTCCGGCCACCACTTATTCCAATACCGGTACCGATGTCAGTGTGGCTGCATATACTGTCATTACGTTGCCTAAAGGCACATACGACCTCAGTTTTGCCTGGCGGTGTATGGGCGAAGGGACGTCCGACGGCTTTTACGTCCTGTGGGTGCCGCAGGGTATCGATGTATCATCCTCTGCGCTGGGCATCAGCAATGACCTGCTCGCCCGTGCCGAGGTCTTCCCCGACAGGCATGGCACCGCTTCACAGAACCCGATATTCAACGGCCAGTCGTTATGGCAGGTAGACACGAAAACAATCCGTTCCGACGGCAACCCTTACAAGCTGGCTTTCGTTTGGGTCAACAACGGATCTGTCGTGCGTCCGCCTTCTGCATGTATCGATTTCATTCAGATTGCCGAACACAAGGATTGTACCATGCCTTCCGAAGTCGACATCGTTTCAACTATATATGCCGACCGGGGTTCTGTCACATGGAAAGGCGTGGCCGAAGAGTATGAGGTTATGTACCGCCGTTATGTCGACCCCTCCGAAAATGCTGCTCCGGAAACCGCCTCGTATGTAGACGGCATTGCAGATGCACACAGCGTCGATGTCTCTCTCGGCGAACAGGGTATCTACGACTTCTGGGTGCGAGGCATTTGCGGCGGCGACACCAGCATATGGGTCCCGTACCGCAACAAGCTGATATATTTCCCCGGATGTATCGATTATGCAAACCTCGACAAAGCCTCCTGTTCCCACAATGTGCGTCCGGATGAGATTGACGAACGCGGAGGCGGCGGTTTCCCTGCTATCGATGACCCTTCGATATGGCGTCCCGGAAAGGTGGATTTCGGCCCCGATAATATGATGTCACGTCATACTGTACATAAACTGCGTGAACTCGATGTCCGTACCATGGACGGCAGCGGCAATGCACTGCCTACCATCCCGCCTGGAGAAGTGGTGTCGGTGCGGCTGGGCAACTGGAACATAAATGCCGAAGGCGAGAAAATCACATATACTGTAGAACTTGACAGCATATACCGTATCATACTGCTGAAATATGCCGTGGTATTTCAGGATCCTAACCATGATTTTGCCGAACAGCCGCGTTTCACCATGAAAATTACCGACGAGCGGGGCAACCTTGTAGGTGATATCTGCGGTAAGGAGGATTTCAGGCCTGGTACGCACCTGGGCGCGGACGACGGATGGCATAAGGTGGTGACCCCTTTGGACGGCGGCGGCAATGACATTGTGCGCTGGAAAGAGTGGACAACTGTAGG
The DNA here is from genome assembly GCA_051870875.1 of Candidatus Aphodosoma sp. Classification (GTDB taxonomy): domain Bacteria; phylum Bacteroidota; class Bacteroidia; order Bacteroidales; family Paludibacteraceae; genus Aphodosoma. Next base: position 44,578 of record JBJECG010000074.1, on the reverse strand, counting down.
TGTAAAGGTCGATGAAGGGTATATCGGCCGGAAAATAAATATCACGTTGCAGACCTACGACTGCGAGCAGGGCGGTCACTACGGTTATGCCTATTTCACCCTTTCATGCCTGCCGGCCACCATTACCGGTGTCTTGTGCGGCGAACAGACCGAGCAGACTATTTCCGCCCCCGACGGATTTTCATACAAGTGGTATCTCGATGACATCGACAACCCGATATCTACCGAACGGACTATCACCGTGGCCGAAAAGGATTTCCGTACATACTATTGCAACTGTACTTTTATCACCACCAACGAGGAGAAACTCGACAGGTGCAATTTTACCCTCTCAGCCAATCTCGCTCCGCGCTTCCCGTTGGCAAGGGTCATAACGCAGCACAAACCTAAAAACTGCAAGGAAAACTATGTCCTGCTCAACAATGTCAGCACCGTCATCGATGGTGACAGTGTGCCTATGGGGGGCGAACGGTGCGACTCTTACTCCTGGAAACTTATGGATGCCGACGGCAATCCTATCAGTTCCGATTCCGTCCATATTCCCGTTGACCGCAACCCTATGGTGCTTTTCCCTGTAGATGGGGGGGACTACCGACTGCGGTTGGTCGCTTCTATGTCAAACGGAGGTTGTGCCGATTCTACCGATATCGAACTGAAAATACCGGCTTTGCGCGACAGGTTTACTTGGGTCGACACTACCGTATGCGGAAAATATCCGTTCCGCTGGAATGGAAATGTATACCGTATGCCCGCCAACGGAGGCGATAGTTGGAATACCCGGGACACCGTTTTCTATAAGACCAATGGCGGCTGTGACTCCGTCATTTATCTCAACCTTACCATGCGTTCGTTGATTGCCGATACCGTCACCGATACCATCTGCCAGGGTGAGGTATATGAGTTCCAGGGGCAGTACTATTCGGCTACCGGAAAATATTCGTTTCAGATCCCGCCTCAGACTCCGCAGGATTGCGAAGAGACAAAGGTGCTTGACCTTACCGTGGTCGACACTCTCAGTGTCACCGTCAGACCGTTGGACGATATTTGTGCCGACGATGTTTCGTTCGTCCTCGGGTACGATGTCAACCAGGGCGAATACATATCCCTGATGCTCGATTTCGATGATGCGTCCGAAAAAGCCGGCTTCCGCGACACTGTCTGGGATGCCGGCGATATCAATGCCGACGGCATCGTTATATCCATACCTGACGGCATCCGTCCCGATTGGTACTCGCTTGACTTGCGTTATGCCGTCCGTTACAGCGATACCCGGTTCGATACGCTTGTGCGTCACGTCCCGTTCTGTATCCTGTATCCGGCTTCGGTGCTTCGCCAGAAATGGAACGATGCCATTGCCGTACTCAATGCCGGCAACAACGGCGGATACGGCGACTTCGTGGCTTTCCGCTGGTATCATGACGGTAACTTGATGCCTGGCCAGAACCGCTCGTACCTCTATTTGGGTCAGGGATGCCGGTTCGGTTACGGAAGTCCCGACAATAACTACAGTGCCGGACTCATGCGCGATGGCGAAGACTATTACATCCTTACTTGTGCCCTCGAACCTGTCGAACACCCTGCGGCCGATGATGGCTATCCGGTGCAGGGCATGGCACGTGTCAGTCAGGCCGTCCGTTTCGAACCGCTTTTTTCAGATTCTGATATTCGTATTGTGGCTCGCTGGTGGAGCATTGGCGGTCAGCTGGTTGCCGTGCAGCAGCTGTCTTCGGCCGAACCTGTCATTACTGCCCCGCACATCCCTGGTGTATATATGGTTGAGCTTGCCTACGATACTTCCGGCCTGACTGATGATGCCCCGTCTCGTCAGCTTATCAGGTTCTATGTGAAATAGCCGATATTTCTGTTCTGTCAATATGTTTGCTGCCGGCCTGTTTGGTGTCGTTTCGCCGGTTGCGGACCATAGTGTTTCGAAACGACTTGTTTTATTTTCAAACCAAATGATTATGAGAAAAGTATCTATTCGAAGGTTTTTCTTTTTAATCGCGGTCGCGTTGCTTGGCTCCATTCCTCTCCTGGCCCAGGAGACATGTCCGAAGCCTGTCAATATCAGGCTCGTCGGAGCTGCGCAGACTACCGCTACCATTGGTTGGGATCTTTCGGATAATACCATAGAACCCAATCATTATCTTCTCACCTTGAAGCAAGGTGAGACTGTAATACACGAGGCCTTGCCTATTGATGATGGGGAACATGCACACAAGTACATGGTTACCGGTCTGACTGCCAATGCCGAATACAGCCTGTGGCTGGAGACCGATGCCACTGATTTGGACAAAGGTAAGTCCGGCCAGTCTGACATGTTCACGTTCAGGACTTTGTGCGACTACACCGCCACTTCCTTCCCCTATTCCAACGATTTCGAATCCAAGGACGAACCGTTGGCTTGTTGGGTGGTCGAAAATTCCGGAAATACCCAGAAAATCAGCAGTCGGTATTATCATGGCAGCGGGCAGTCCGGCCAGTCGGTTATATTGTATGCCACAAGTAGTGTCGCCCCGCGTATTGTAAGTCCGCAGTTCAATTTTGCGGCAGACAGTATGGAGGTCACTTTCTGGTATTACTCCACCAAAAACACCAAATTTTCTGCCGGTATCATGACCGACCCTTATGATGTCAACACATTTGTCGCTCTTTACAACGATTCGGTGGAAACTGCCAATGAATGGACCGAAGTCCGTTTCAACACCAAGGATTATGCCGGTACAGGTGTAGGCGCAGCCATTGCCATAGCTTTGCCTTCCGGCACTCAGGTGACTATGTACATCGATGATTTTTCCTGTATCGAGAAACCCCTCTGTTCGCGTCCCGAGCGTCTGGAGGTGATGGATATAGACTCTACTTCCGTGCTGCTCGCATGGAAGGATTACGAGAATGCCGGCAGTTATGAGATTCAGGTCGATGAACAGACACCTGTCACTGTTTCACAGAATCCGTATCTCCTTACCGGGTTGGACAAGAAAACCCCGTACTCTGTCAAGGTGCGCAATGTATGCAGTGCTGGAGTGTATAGCGAATGGAGCAAGCCTGTTGCGTTTACTACACGTTGCGGTACGGCTCCGACCACGGAGTTCGAGCAGAATTTCGACAATGTGCAGGATATTCCGGAGTGCTGGTTCCAGGTGCCTACTGTGGGAAGCGGTTCATGGTCGGTCAACAATCGTGCTTCGTATGCAAACAGCGGTTCGCAGTCGGTCAAATACACCTATAATGTCTGGGGTGAAGCCCGTTCTCTGCTCGTATTGCAGCCGGTTGCTATCGGAACTCCCAATTCTTACGACCTGTCGTTCGAAATGTACCGCCAGTATTCAAGCAGCAACTACTACCGCAAAGAAGGCGAGGGTGTATATGTATGGGTAAGCAATACCCCTGACATTACCGATCCTTCGGCTGTCAATCTCGGTATGGTGCACAACCACCTTTCGCTTTCTCCTGTCGAAGGGTCTAATTCCACTGGATTCTATCACTATGAGTTTGCCATTCCGTTGTCCGGTACTGTATATGTCATTTTCGAAGCTGTCAATCTTGCCGGATACGACACCTATTTGGATGACATCAAGGTGCAGGAGGCTCCCAAGTGCCGCCCCGTGAGCAATATACGTGTGGACAAGGACCGTATCTCTACTACTTCCGTAGGTATAGAGTGGGACAGGCACAAGGTTTCAACCTCTACACGGTATCTGGTTGACATCACTACCGAACCGGCCTCTTCCGTTACCATGCAGGAAACTGTCACCGGCACTTCCTACACTGTACAAGGGCTTTCCCCGTCTACACTGTACACAATCACCGCCCGTATAGCCGCATCATGCGGTGCCGACGGCAATGCCGAATACGTAGAACAGAGGCTGGTAGTATCCACCGCCTGTGAACCCTCATCGGTGTTCCCGGTGGCTCAGGGTTTCAATTCCGAGGTATTCCCTCCTCTGTGCTGGTCTGTACGCCAGACGGTTGCCGGCGAAGGCTACGACACCGATTTGGGCGACAATGCCTGGTCATGGCAGAATGCCGAGAGTGGCAGACAATATGTATATTCTGGCAGCGGTGCCGCAAAATTCAACGAATGCCGCAAAGGTACGCACGCCAATCTTATATCTCCGGCCATTGATTTCGGTGCGCAGGAGGGTGATTATGTTGTTTCATACTACCAATACCGTGCGTCAGGAAGGTATGAGCCGGAAGATGGTATTCGAGTATGGGTAAACTCTACTCCCGATACGGTCAATGCCACACTGCTGAAATTCGTGCCGTCGGACAGCGATGAGGAACCTGCCGAATCTTGGGTTGCCGAAACCTGGGATGAATATGCTTTCTGCAAATACGAATGGGAATTCAAGGCCCAGGGTGTCATGTATGTGATTTTCGAGGGTATCACCAATGACGGCGATTACCGCAAGGCACAGTATATCGATGATGTGCGCATATATCCCAAACCCGACTGTGAGTTCCTTGACATCGCCAAGACCAGGATCGATTCTGTCCAGACCGATGCCGCTCGTATCACGATGACCGATCCTACCATCCGCGACTGGTCCGTATCGTATGGCCCTGTCGGTTTCGACCCCAACAGCGGCACCGTTATCCGTGTTACGGAAGGGTATGAGGCTGTATTGACAGGCCTGACTGCCGATACCAGATACGAATATTATGTCAGACTGCATTGCAAGGGCGGCACCGCCGCCGGTTTCTGGTCTGAAACGTCTGTAGAGTTCAAGACCGATTGCAGCGCGTTTGCCGTAACTCCCGAATCTCCGTTCTGTGAAGGTTTTGAAGAGTTCTATGACGGCGAGACTTTGGCCGGATGCTATGTTACAGAGACTACACAACCAGGCTCTTTCAAAGTAGTTGCCGGATACGAAGATTATATCAATGTAGAACCTGCCGAGGGCGAGCGGCTCCTTTTGATGGATAAGGACTATAGTACACCGTCCAAGGCGTGGGTATACCGTTCGTTCGACTTGAAGGCCGGCAAGAACTACGCTGCCGGCATGATGCTCCGCGAGGAATATGGTTATACTGACCGTGTGTTTGCTACATTCGGATATGGAAAACTGAAATCGTCCGATGCCATGACAATCGTCGCTTCGCTGCCCGTCGTCAATGATGAATGGAACGAATATTTCGGTTATTTCAATGTCCCCGAAGACGGAGTGTATGTGGTGGGCTTTGGTGTTGAAAACCTGAGTTCCATAAAAACGTTTATGGACAGCATCACCCTCACCGAGGTAGAGTGCATACCGCCTGTCAATGTCAGAATAGAAGATCTGATGGCCACTTCGGCCACAGTGGCTTTCGATTCTGAAGCTGACGGATGGGAACTCAAGGTGTCTTCTGCCGAATTCGATCCTGAAACCGGTGCTGCCGATGTATTCCAGGGTCGTATCACCGGAAAACAGAAAGTGCTGGCTGGCATATTGCCCAATACGCAGTACTATTACTCGTTGCGCTCGTTCTGCGATGGCAAGCCGAGCGGTTGGCTGGCTCTTGGCAATTTCCGCACCTTGTGCGAAAAACCGACTATTCCTTATGTCGAAAATTTCAATGATTCTGAAGGCAACTCCCTGAATTGCTGGCAATTTATAGAAAACAGCCCGTGGGGCGGTGCCTATATCGATGACAGTCATTCCCGTTCCGGACTTGCATTGGCTGTTCAAGGCGTTACTGCCATATCTCCGGAGTTTGATGTACAGTCGCTTGCCGGCTATGAACTCTCCGGTTGGGTGTACGACTCCGGTTATGGCAACAACTCGTTCCAGATAGGTGTGCTCAACAGTACTGATCCCGATGAGTTTGAAGCCACATTCCAGCCGTTGACCACGGTCACTTTGACTGAAGGCAAGACCTGGTACGATTTCAGCGTACGTTTCGATGACATCCTCGACCCGGATTTCGTCGATGCTTACGGCAATCCGTTCGCTGATGCCCGACAGTTTGTCATATTCTATGAGTCTACCGGTAGCTATTACCTGTATTTCGATGACCTGACCATTGTGCCGGCTTCCGGTTGTGCCAAGGTGATGGAAGCCGAAATCAACGAAGACGAGCTTGGTGCTTTCTCTTGTACTGCCGACTGGATTGCCGGTGGCGATGAGACCCAATGGCAGATGGTAGCCATGAAAGACGGTGAGATATTCACCACCAAAGTGGTGGACGAACATCCTGCTGTCATTGACGGTCTTGACGCTTTGACACAATACGAACTTTACGTACGTGCCATCTGTGCCGTTGGCGACACTTCCGGTATGCGTTATGTCGGCAGGTTCACTACAGGTTGCGATTCTTACAGCCTGCCTTACGACAATTCGTTCGATGCCGGAAACCTCACTTGCTGGGAGGCCGGACTGGCTGTTCCTACAGACGGCGACAAGAGCTGGTCTGTGGAATCGGGAAAACTGAAAGCCAATATCGAAAGTGGAGGTGACATGACTTCATACTACACACCTTACTTCAAGTTCGCTCCGGGCGAAGAGGTGATGGTTAGTTTTGATGTCGAATTCCCGATGGGAGATTCGGTCGGCATATACTTGCTTGAAAACGATGGCCAGCTTGTCGAACGGTTTAACAACAGGGTGGATGTCATAACGACCAACAGCGAGAGCGCCGTGCACAAGCACTATGACGTTACCGGCTTGTTGTCCGGAAACTGCAATGAGTTCCGCATCGTATTTGCCGCATGGAACAATAAGAAGGGCAACTACGATTATAAACTGTACATCGACAATCTTACTGTTGAGAATATATTGCCTTGTACCCGTCCGGTATCGGTATTGTTCGATGCAATAGGAGTCGACAGTGTAACTGCCACTGTCAATGACACTGTAGCATCCCATACTGCATGGCAGTATGTGCTTGTACCGGCTGGAGGCGACATTACAGGTATCGAACCTGTCGATGCCGGCATGACGTTCACTCACAAAGGCCTTGTCGGTGAAACCCGGTACGAAGTATACGTTCGTGCCGTGTGCGGCGAAGATGCCGAGAGCGGATGGCGCGGTCCGTACGGATTTACTACCAACTGTATGCCGAAGGCACTCCCGTACCGTCAGGACTTTGAAGATATCGCTTCTTTCGAACTCGGATGTTATACCGTAACATTGAATCAGGTATATGGTAAACCTACAGTGGAATTGTCCACTTATGGTGGAAACAACGCCCCAAGAAACTTGAAATTCACTGCGTCACCATATGCAGAAAATGATGGTGAGGCTGTATACGGTATCGTGGCCCTGCCTGAGATGGCCCGTCCGGTCAATGAACTCAAGATGAAGTTCTATCTCAAGAACGGTACGAATGACGGAGCCTTGTCGGTAGGTGTCATTCTTGATCCGGCGAATGTCAATTCTTACCGTCAGCTGACAACGCTTGGTTCATCAAGCAGCTACACGCTTCAGGAAGTGTCGTTTGCCGACATACCCGCCGAGTTTGCCGACGGCTATATAGCATTCAAGCTTTCCGGTGGCGGAGGATACAGGTATGTCAATATTGATGACATAGAGGTGTATCCTCTCGATTACTGCGATGTGCCTACAGCTCTGGCTGTTACTGCCTTCGGCGAAACCAATGCTGATCTGGCATGGCAGAATCCTGTAGGGGTAACCGAATGTGACTATCTGCTCGAAACAGCCGATGGTACCGAGGTCGGAAACGGGCAGTTTGCCGATGGCGTGACTACAGCGTCGTTTACAACGCTCGCTCCCGGTACGGCCTATCGTTTCAGTGTCCGTTCGTCATGCTCTGCGTCCAACAAGTCCGAGTGGACTTCTGTAGACTTCCGTACTGTAAACGCCACACCAAAGACGTTCCCGTACGCTACCGGTTTCGAAGCTGCAGACGACAATGACCAGTGGGTATTGGTAAACGGCAGTGAACCGAACCGCTTTATGGTAGGTGCCGATGCTGCCGGAGTTGAAGCCGGTCAGGGCGCGCTATACATAACCAGAGACGATGTCAGCAACAATTACGACATTTCGTCCGCTTCGGTGGTATACGCTTACCGCACGCTGCGTTTTGCCCCGGGTCAGTACCTCATTTCTTACAAGTGGAAGAGTGTGGGCGACTACAGCTATGATTATGCCCGCGTGTTCTTTGCTCCTGTTGACTGGAAATTGGCAGCCGGTACGGATTCTTATGTTTGGAACAAGAATGTTTTGGTAAACGGTCTGTATCCGTTGGATGGCGGCAAGGCTCTGCGCCGTCAGTACACATGGATGCAGCAGTATGCCGAGATAACTGTCAAGTCCGATACGTTGCTCAATCTCGTTGTCGCCTGGCAGAACAACGCATCTGGCGGTTCCCAGACTCCGTTCGCTTTCGACAATCTGGTGGTTGAGAAGGTCAATTGTCCGATGCCGGCCAACTTGGCTGTGACTTCTCTCTCAGATGAGAGTGTGACAGTCCGGTTTGAAAATATGGCTGAGACCGATGAGGTGATATACGCTGTATCCGCATCAAATGATGTGGCTGCCGCTTCTCTGGTTGATACCATGACATTGTCTGGCAGCGGTATGATTGTTGTCGACAAGCTGCAGGCTGCAAAAGACTATTGGATGTTTGTCCGTGCACATTGCGATGATATACACAACTCCTCTTGGGTATCGGTAGGCTTCAAGACACTCAACAAGGCCGCTTCCGTACCTTATGTCACCGGATTCGCCGATGATGTTGAAAACGCACAGTGGCAGATGGCTTACGGTTCGGCTGATGTCAACAACTTTGTTATCGGCTCTGACAAGTATGCAGCAGGCGAAGATACCCGTGCGCTGTATATAAGCAATGACGGTACTGCTTATGGCTACAATGGCAATACTGCATCGCGTGCTTATGCCTATCGTTTGATTGACATGCCCAAAGGTTTGTACAACATTACTTATGACTGGACTTGCGTCGGCGAGATGTCGGGAAACAATGGTAACGTCCGCTACAATGACTATGCACGTGTATTCCTGGCACCTGTCAGTGTGGTTGTCAAAGCCGGTGCCGACCTGTTCGGTGCTGCATCGTTGGCAGAAGGCTGCATAGCCCTTGACGATGACAAGGCGTTGGCCGGTTATGCCGAGTGGAAGCACGTTGACAAGACTGTGCTGATGCGTGATGCCGAAGCCGGCAAATACTGCCTCGTGGTGGCTTGGATAAATGATGCCAACGCGCAGTTCGTACCTGTTGCCGTCGACAATTTCAGCATTACCCAGTTGCCTTGTGCTCCTGTTATGGATATCACACTTGATGAGGTGGATATTGACAAGGCCACAATATCGTTCTACAATATCAATGAGAGCGAAGTGGTTTACGGTCTCACCACATCAGACAATATGGCTGATATTCCGGTCGACAAGTTCATGACCGGTGATGGCTCTGTGCTCAACCTTACTGGTTTGACTCCGAACACTCGTTACACATTGTTTGTCAAGGCCAAGTGTTCCGATACTGACGAGTCGGAATGGGCTTCGTTTGTATTCAGTACTGCGTGTGTGCCTGTCGATGTCAACGAATCAGCTTCGTACAGCACCAGCTTTGAAGAATTGTCCGGCCTGTTCGGTCTGGACAACTGCTGGACCGAAAGTGCCGGAGAGCTGGAGTGGAGAGCAAACTCCAATACTACCGGCAACCGCAAGCCCCGCACCGGAAGTATGAACATTGTGATGGATGTGCCGGATGGAAATACTGATGCCCATACTGCAACACGTCGCTTCAACTTGAACGGCGGCAAATTCTATCAGACTTCAATTTGGGGTATTAAAGATGCCGATGGCGAGGCAACGTTTGAGTTTGTCGATTGCACTTCTTCTGCTGAAGGTGTTGCATTTGAAACTCGGGCTTTGACCGATGCCTACACCAATATTACCGGTTATTTCTACGCTCCTGCCGATGGAATCTACGATCTCGGTTTCCGTGTCGCTGCAAATGACGAATTTGTCAGCTTGGACGACTACTCCGTATCTTTGCTGCCGTTCGGTGCACCGCGTAACTTCGTGGTTGGAAACATCACCGGGGAGTCTGCCGACTTTTCGTGGATTGTCAATGCCGACAGTACTAAGTTCACCCTTACCAGCCGCGGTGTTGAGATAAAGGATGTCACCGTAACAGGCACCTCTCTCAGTGTTGACGGTCTTACCGCTGCAACCAGTTATACGGCTACAATTGTGGCTTATGACGGTACTGTGGAATCGGATCCTGTTACATTGAAGTTCTTTACCGACTGCGGCATCACTCCGTTGCCGTACATGCAGACATTCCAGGATGCTTACGGCTCCGATATTCCGGCTTGCTGGGATAATTTCAGCGGAACTGTATTGACCGATGATAACTACAACTGGGCTGTTGGCTCGAATGGAACCGGCAAATATGCCCGTCTCTCCACTTCCGGTGCATACGGTACGGCTGTGCTGAAAACTCCGGTGTTCAATGTCGACGCCGACAACTACGCTCTTTCATTCAAGTATGTCAATACTTCCGAACATGAACTCGTGGTGTCGATAAGCGAAGATGGAGGCGCTACATTCTCGCAGAACCTTGAAACTCTGGCTCCTGGCAATGATTGGCAGACCAAGCTCATTGAACTGTCAGGTTACAATGGCAAGGAGATTGTGGTGGCATTCAAAGTCCGCGCCGAAGGTAAAGGCAACGGTTTGTATGTCGGTTTGGACGATGTGCGTATCGCAAAATATGCAGGAGAGAAGAAAATCTCTGATACTCACTGTTCCGGATCAGATTATTACAAGAATGGTTTCGCTATTCTGAGAACCGACATCAAGTTGGGAACAAATACGTTTACAAAACTTGTAATGTCTGATATCGAAAATCCTGTAGCAAATGTCCTTGATACATTGAAAGTCTTGACTCTCAATGTTAATGAGACACAGAATATCCACGTGTATGGTACAATCTGTGAAGGCGGCGTATATGACGAAGCTCCTTTCACAGGTGACAAGGCCAAGTCTGAAGCCGGCGATTGGGTTATCTCATATACTGCCGGAAATGGCTGTGACTCCAATGTCATACTGCACTTGACCGTATTGCCGGAGATGTACTATGTGTCTGAAACCATCTGCGAGGGTGACGTATTCGAGTTTGGCGGACAGCAGTGTACTGCCACCGGATCATACGTGGCTTATGGCAAGAACTACATGGGTTGTGACTCCAATGTCACTCTCCGTCTTGAAGTGTTGCCGGCTCGTTTCCGTCAGTACAAGGCCGTTTGCGAAGGTGAGGTCTACGAATGGGTTGAAGCCAAACAGACTCTGACTGAAACCAAAGTGTACTCACATGCGTTCAAGAATTATCTCGGTTGCGACTCTATTGTGGAGATAGACTTCCATGTCGTTCCTACCAACGTAAGGGTTGACACCACGATATGTGCCGGTTCTTCGATAATATTCGGTGAAGGCGCCGATGCCGAAGAACTGTCAGTCCCGGGTACTTATACCAAGACATTCAAGAACAGCCTGAAATGTGACTCTGTGGTGACTTTGAGACTCTCGGTAGCCGATCCTATCATAAGCGAATACGATGATATCGTTTGTGAAAACAGAAGCTATGAAAACTACGGTTTCAGAATACCCGTCATCACCAAGGATACTGTACTCACAAAGACAATCACCAATGCCGACGGTTGTGACTCTACCGTTGTCGTAAACATCGAATTTGTGGCCACAATATACACCGATTCGATCGCGACAATCAAACAGGGCGAATCGTTCATATTCTGCGGGTCTTCGTACACTACGGCTGGCGAGTACACTTGCGGATTGCAGTCGGAGGAAACCGGTTGCGATTCCATAATTCGCCTCACTCTCAATGTGGAGACCGGGGTGGAAAATGTCATGGCATTGTCTCTTGTCGTAGCTCCTAATCCTGTCCGTGGCGGTGAATCTGCATTTGTAAGCCGCGACTGGACGGCCGAAGAGCAGGATGGTATGATTGTGGAGATCCTCAATTCTGTAGGTCAGGTCATCATGACTGACTCTCCAAGTTACTTCCCGATCGAGATCAACTCGGTGACAGTTAGCGGTATATACTACATCCGTGTGATAACAGGCACTGGAGATGTATATGTAGGCAAACTGATTGTGAAGTGACAGCTTGTCTATAGATAGCTGATTGATTGTGGCGGCGTATCAAAATGCAAATTTTGATACGCCGCTTGCTTTTTATTATACGCCGTATCTTTTTTGGATAAATTGATAAAAGAGTTGTGTATGTGACAAAAAAATGTTACCTTTGGGGACTTGCTGGGAGAATACGGTGTTTTCCGTTGAAATATAATTCAAATCTATTGTAAACCATTGAACTTATGTTGGAGTCTTTATCTAAGCGATTGGTAATGAGTTTTGTAGCAGTGCTCTTTTCTTTGGCATTGTCCGCTCAGGTTTTTTATTATTGCGGCTTTGAAACGGAAGAGGAGTGTCAGGCATGGTCCTTCAAGACGGCCTCGCGTGTTACTACGGATTTTGTGATAGGCGATGCTATAAAATCTACCGGAGCCAAATCGTTGTACACTTCGCATGACGATGGTGTGACTGCCGGTTACGACATGTTGGGCCCTGGATATTGCAGCATGGCATATACCAGGATTACGTTCGATGCCGGTTGGCATAATATCTATTTCGATTATAAGATATTGACCGGCGGTGATTATGAGGACATTCGTCTTATGGTCACTTTGGTTCCGGTGTCTACAAATATCAATCCGTTTGCAACGGCTATTGGCGGTGCAAACTTCAACAAGAATGCCACTGCCGGACAGATATTCTTGAGTGACCCGAACCGTGAATACAAACGTTCCGGATGGAATATGGAGTCTGCAATGTTTCAGGTAAATACAGCAGGCGAATACTATCTGTGCTTTTTGTTCAAACAGAAAGGCATCTCTGCCAAAGTACGTTTCGGCCACCCGTTTCCTGATCGTACCGGTGTGAATATTGACAACATATATATCGAGAAACTGCTGGCTTACGGCGCCTGCAACACCCGCCCCACAGATGTGTCGGCCGTGAAAGTCAGCAATGGTGTCAAGATCACGTGGAATGGCACTCCGGGAGCTGTATATGACCTGATGTATTATCGTATCAACGGAGATAAAACCTCCCCTATTGTGCCGGACACTGTCAAAAGTCTGACACAGACGGAGTATACGCTGCCTTATGCCACAGTCGAAAATGGTGTATATACCGTAAAGGTGCGTGCTGTCTGCAATGACGGTGCAAGTGTATGGGCGGAAAAGACACCTGTTATAATATACGGCCCGTCGGACTATTGTATCGAATTCTGGGATTTGGACAACAAGAACACTAAGTGTACTGCCGGTCCTTTCGGAAGCCCGTTTGCACAGAGGCTGAAGATTGACTATGGCTATGAAAGCCGCGAGTCGTATCACACTGTCCACTATGATACAACCGAATACGACCCTGTGACCGGATATCAGTTGAAAACCGTGCTTGACGGGCATTGGGCTTCTGTACGTATCGGAGAGGGCGCGGAATACGGCCCGAATGACAATACCCCCGGAGGCCCGAGCATGCGTATGTCGAGTGCCGTTACTTATCTGTATAAAGTGCCTGATGATGCCCAGCTGTTTTTGCTAAACTATGCCCCGGTGCTCCAGTTCGCAGCTCACCATCCTGAAAACGAACAGACTCAGATAGTGATTGACATACTCGATCAGTATGGCGGACTGCTTGACTCCAAATGCCTGAAATCCAAGTTCAACTCTATCAGACTGAAACTGGATGAGGTGGCTGGCGTTGCAGATCCGGGGTGGCACAATTTCCGCCCGCAGGAAGGCCAGTTCGGATCTTCCGGCCCTAAGTCTCCGGATGAAATCAAGTGGCATGACTGGATGGTGATGGGCTTCAACCTCAAAGATTATGTCGGTGATGTCGTGCAGTTCCGCATATCACTTGACCCTTGCGGTGCATCATTTCACTTTGCATACATATATCTCGTCCCGGTATGTGCTTCTGCCGTGGTGGAAGGTATGAGCTGTTCCGAAAACGCTACGGCATTTGAAGTGCCTGACGGTTTCAAGTACCGCTGGTACAAGCAAAATGACAGGACTCAGACTGTGGTGTGTCGCGACCGTTTCTTTACTCCGGAACCTGACGACCGTGATTCATATTATGTGGATCTTATGAACAAGGAAGACACCACATGTTTCTTTACTCTTGAAGCATACATCCTGCCCCGTGCGCCGAAACCGGAGTTTACTGTAAGCCAGACTTCCGAAAACTGTCAGAATACCATGACATTCGACGCTTCATCCACATGTATTTACGAATTGGGCGATGACGGCAATGATGTGATGGTTGACCCGGCAAAAGCCAAAGTATCCAACTTTACATGGGATTTCGGCAGCCTCGGCACTATGGTTGGCGGCAAGGTGCAGTGTGTGTTCCCGAACGAAGGCGGCATTTTCCCCGTCACCCTTATGTGTGAATATGGCGGTTGTACCGTCGACACGACTTTCAATGTGGAGGTGAAGCCAATATCCGGCAATACCAGACTTTACGAGAAAACCATTTGTCAGGGTGATGTCTATACCGTCAATAAAAAGGACTATAGCGAAGAGGGTATATATATGGACACTATCATCGGCGGTTCTTATTACGGATGTGATTCGCTGATTGAAATCAGACTGCACGTGATTCCACATACTACCGTCGATACGGTAATTGCCGTAACCTCTGATGACCTCCCTTATGCTGTCCGCATCGACGGCAGGGCATATACTTTCAAAGGCCCGAAAGACACGACCATCGTAGTGGCAAGCCGTGAATTGCGCAAATGTGATTCGATAGACTATAACGTACATTTTGAAGTGACTTCAATGCTCGAAGTGGAACTCGATGCTCTTCCGTTGATTTGTGGTGATGATGAAGAATTCACACTCAAGTATATACTCAAGGCGGGGTTCTTCGATACGGTTGAAGTCCGATTTGACAGCTATACCGCCAATGTCGGATTCTCTTCCGATGGTGTGAGACTCGTTGACAATAGTGTAGTGATACCGATGCCGGATGGCGGTGTGCGTCCTGACTTTTACCATGTGGATTTGATATTCGTCAATGAATACGGCTCTGTGGTACTTCCCGCTGACTTCACTGTCTTGTACCCGTCATCAGTCATATCCCAACGCTGGAATGATGTCCTGGCTTTGAAGAACAGGGACAATAACGGCGGTTATGATTTTGTGGCATACCAATGGTATCTCGATGACGTTGTTGCCGAAGGGTTTGTGATGAGCCGGTATTATATCGAAAATAAAAAACTCGATTTCGGTCATGAATATACGGTGCTGCTTACACGTGCCGATGATGGCAAGTCTATCATGACCTGTCCGTTTGTCCCGGTGGAAAATGTGGAGGGCAGCGTGTATTCTGAAGATGTCCTGATTCTGTTCGGTACGGAAATCGTCAAAGTACAGGTACCGCAGCCGGCCAAGGCCTATATGTATAATTCATCAGGAATGGAAATTGCCGTATGGGACTTCGTTGAAGGCGAAAACTCCATCGTATTGCCTGAAAGCCACGGTGTATACCTGTTGAAAGTGCTGTTCCCTGACGGACGGGCCATAACAAGAAAACTCGTCAGATAGCGGTTGGTGACGCCCGTTCTGAGACACACCGTTTTCATTGTTCCGCTTGTCATGTCACACCTGTTTGCGGATTGTTGTCAGTGGTGTGTTATACGGGTGTTACATGCGGCCTTGGATCACTGTCTTTGTTGACACTCCTGTTTTCATTATTATTGCTGTCCGGGTAAAGTTAGGGGTGGTTTTATTGCCGTCCATTTCCTTGGACGGCAATGTTTTTCCCGGCATAACCACTGTACGCAATATCTTTTCAACTTACCGGCGATATATCGGTGTACGGTTGTCTGTGCGATGGTTTTAATGGCGTGTTTGTTTATGTAAGCTGCACTGATAACGATGTTGCCTCACCAGGATTCGAACCCGGACAAAGTGATTGTTTATGTAAGCTGCACTGATAACCGGATGCTGTATCCGTTTTTGCCGGGGAGGACACCACTGGTATAAATAGGGAAGCCTCCTGAAACTGTATTCTCAGTTCGGGAGGCTTCCTTTATTATAATTTCATGCCTGTGACGGCATGTTTGTGTGCGGATCTCTTATTTGCGGAAAGGCGGACGGACTACTACCGCAGGGATTTCCTTGTTGCGGATCTGGACGGCTATTGTTGTGCCGACTTTGGCGAATTCTGATTTAACGTATCCCATGCCGATACCGATCTTGCGGCACGGTGACATGATACCGGAAGTTACGCGGCCGATTTCATTGCCTTTGCCGTCGGTGAGAACATAGTCCTGACGCGGGATGCCGCGCTCCTGAAGTTCGAAACCGATGAGTTTGCGGGCAGTGCCCTCTGCGCGCTGACGGACGTAAAGTTCACCGTCGATGAGGTTCTTGCCCTCTGCCGGTTTTGTAATCCAGCCCAAACCAGCCTCGATAGGGGATGTGGTATCGTTGATTTCGTGGCCGTAAAGCACAAAGCCCATTTCGAGACGGAGTGAGTCGCGTGAACCGAGACCTGCAGGTTTGATGTCAAACTCTTTGCCCGCTTCAAAGATGGCATCCCAGATGTGTTTGCCGAACTGCGGGTTGAAGTAAAGTTCGAAACCGCCAGCTCCCGTATAACCTGTGTTGGAGATGATGACATCTTTGATACCTGCGAAAGTCCCCTCTGCAAAGTGATAGAATTTGATGTCTGCGAGGTTTACGTCAGTGAGTTTCTGGAGAACTGTGATAGCTTTCGGTCCTTGAACTGCAAGCTGTGCAACGTGGTCTGAAGCGTTTTCCAGTTCGCAACCCTCGGCATTGTTGGCATTCACCCACTCCCAGTCCTTGTCGATATTGGCGGCGTTCACTACGAGAAGGAATTTTTCATCATTGTAGTGGTAAACGATAAGGTCGTCGACGATACCGCCTTTGCCGTTAGGCATGCAGTTGTACTGGGCTTGCCAGTCGATGAGTGATGCGATATTGTTGGAGCAGATGCGTTGTACGAATTGTTTGGCTTTAGGACCTTTTACCCAGAATTCGCCCATGTGCGACACATCGAACACGCCTACACCGTTTACTACGTTCATATGTTCTTCTGTTATACCGTATGGGTATTCGATAGGCATGTTGTAGCCTGCAAATTCGTGCATTTTAGCACCGAGACCGATGTGGATGTCGGTAAATGGAGTTGTTTTCATGATGTCTTTATTTGTATTTCTTATTTTATAAGTTATTTGTTCAGCCTTATTATGTTGATGATGGTTTCAACTGCCTTTTGCATTGATTGGATTGGGACGAACTCATAGCGGCCGTGGAAGTTTGCGCCGCCTGCGAAAATATTGGGGCAGGGGAGGCCTTTGAACGAGAGTTGGGCTCCGTCTGTACCGCCGCGTATTGGTTTGACCGTCGGTTTTACTCCGGCTTCTTCCATCGCGCGGAACGCAAGGTCTACTATGTGTTTTACAGGTTCCACTTTTTCGCGCATATTGTAGTACTGGTCCTTTATCTCAATGATGGCAGTACCTGCACCGTAGCGTCGGTTGATGGTTTCTGCTGCTGTCTGCATAGTGGCTTTACGCTCTTCGAACTTGGCACGGTCGTGGTCGCGGATGATATAGGTGAGTTGTGCCTCTTCTACCGAACCGGTGATGCCTACGATATGGTAGAAACCTTCATAGCCTTCAGTGTTTTCAGGCACTTCTACCGGTAGAAGTCCTATGTATTCGTTGGCTACTCTGATGGCATTGAGCATTTTGTTCTTGGCCGAACCAGGGTGGACATTGCATCCGTGGATGGTGATATGGGCTCCGGCAGCGTTGAAGTTTTCGTATTCGAGCTCGCCTATTTCTCCGCCGTCCATGGTGTAGGCCCATTCGCATCCGAATGATTCTACATCGAAATGGTGTGCTCCAAGGCCTATCTCTTCGTCCGGATTGAATGCTATACGTACTTTGCCGTGTTTGATTTCCGGGTGCTTGAGCAGGTATTCTACCGCTGTCACTATTTCTGCTATGCCGGCTTTGTCATCGGCGCCGAGCAGTGTGTGCCCGTTGGTGACGATAAGATCCTGTCCGCGGTAGTTGAGCAGTTCGGGAAACTGTTTGGTCGACAGTACGATATTTTCCGTTGCATCAAGGGTTATGTCGTTGCCGTCGTAGTTCTCTACAATGCGGGGCTGTACGTGCTTGCCGCTCATGTCTGGAGCTGTGTCGAGGTGGGCTATGAAACCGATTGTGGGAATCGGCTCGTCCGTATTTGAAGGCAGGGTAGCCATCAGATAACCGTTGGAGTCAAGAGTGATTTCGGTCAGTCCTATTTCCTTTAGCTCTTTTGCTATATACTTTGCAAATTCCATCTGCCCGGGTGTCGACGGGGTCAATCCCGTATTCTCATCGGAAGTGGTATGGAATGAGACGTATTTCAAAAATCGTTGTACCATGGTATGCTTGGTTCTGTGTCCGTAGGATTTGTCATTTCACCGGTTGGCGGATTACATGTTCATGCCGCCGCAGCAGTGGATTACCTGTCCGCTTACATAGCTCGACAGGTCGCTCGCGAGGAATGTGGCTACATTGGCCACATCTTCAGGTGTGCCTCCTCTGCGGAGTGGTATCTGTTTTGCCCACTGTTCCTTAACCTCATCGGAAAGAGCTCCGGTCATGTCGGTGATGATGAAGCCGGGAGCTATGCAGTTGGCGCGTACACCGCGCGAACCGAGTTCTTTGGCAATGGATTTGGCCAGCCCGATCATACCGGCTTTTGATGCGGAGTAGTTGCATTGTCCGGCATTGCCGCTTACTCCGACCACTGAACTCATATTGATTATTGAACCGCCTTTCTGGCGTATCATGACGGGGGAAACGGCATGGATGAAGTTGAAGGCTGATTTCAAGTTGACCGTGAGGACGGCATCCCATTGCGATTCTGACATGCGGAGCATGAGGCCGTCCTTGGTGATGCCTGCATTGTTGACGAGAATGTCTATGTGTCCGAATTCTTTGTGAATCTCTTCCACCACTTTGTGTGTCTCGTCGAAATTGGCCGCATTGGAAGCATAGCCTTTGGCTTTGACACCGAACGCTGCTATCTCGTTTTGGGTGCGGAGTGCATTGTCATCGATATTGAGGTCGGTAAATGCGATGTCACATCCTTCCGATGCAAACTTCAATGCTATGGCTTTGCCTATTCCGCGTGCTGCGCCCGTGATGAGGGCGACTTTTCCTTCTAATAGTTTCATAAAATCAAAAATATGTGTTTTGTTTGTTTATGTCGCGTATAAACCGATATGCTATTTGTATATCAGAAATATACAGGGATGTCTGTGGATGTCGGGCTGTTTGGCGGTGCGCCACCTGGCTATGCTCATGGTACGGACGTACTCTGACGGAGCCGTGATGTCGGCCGCCACGCAGAGTTTGGTTTGAGGCCGCAACGCCCGGCACAACTCTTCAAGCAACTGTAAGTTGCGGTAGGGTGTTTCGATGAATATCTGGGTCTGGTGTTCGGCATACACCCTGTTCTCCAGCATTTTCAGACGGGCCGCACGTTCGCCTTTTTCGATGGGCAGGTAGCCATGGAAAGCGAATGACTGGCCGTTGAACCCGCTCGCCATGAGCGACAGAAGAATGCTCGACGGTCCCACAAGAGGAACAATTTTATAGCCCCGTTCCTGGGCGATCGCCACGACATCGGCTCCTGGGTCGGCCACGGCAGGACAGCCCGCCTCACTTATTATGCCCATATCATCCCCATCGGCAAGCGGCCTGATGTATGAAGCCGCTTGCTGCGGATCTGTATGCTGGTTGAGCTCGTAGAACGTCAGTGCGTCTATATCCGTTGCCTTGTCAACCTGTTTCAGAAAACGCCGCGCAGTGCGGATGTTTTCCACTATGAAGTGACGCAGCGAGCGGATGATATCATCATTCCCTTTTGGCAATACACTGCTGAGCGGGGATTCCGCCGACAAAACCGTCGGTATCAGATACAACGTGCCTGACATTGGTACTATTACCCGTTTTTTTATTTCTGCACGTTGGGCAGTTCAAGTCCGTAACCTTTCCTGCGGTCTTCAACCTTGAGCCACAGGCCGAGTACGAATGCCACTACACCGAACGAAGCGAAGATAATCATGCAGGTGGTGTAGTCGTACATATATATTTCGTTGGTGTGCAAAGCTGCTTCGTCGAGCATGCCGTTCTTGATTTGCTCGGCAGCTGCCGAACGGGCTGCCGCCACGCCTGGATTGGTTGAATCCAATACGTTGCCTATGATTTTCGGCACGAAGCAGAGACCGATGTTCTGAATCCAGAAGATGAGCGAATACGCGCTTCCCAAGATTTTCGAGTCTATTACTTTCGGCACGCTCGGCCAAAGCGATGCAGGCACGAGTGAGAATGATACGCCGAGTACCAGTATGATGATCAGTGCAAACCATTTGTTGGGAAATACCGGCAGCACGAATGCAAATGTCAGGTGGCAGATGGTCATGATCAGCGCGCCGTAGATCAGCATTGAAGCTCCTTTGCCTTTGAAGTCGATGAACGACCCGAGAAACGGAGTGAGCACCATCGCCAATATAGGGAACCAGCGGAAGAGGTTGGCCGCTTCACCGGCAGGAATCTGAAGTGTGCATTCAAGGAAATTGGTAGCGTAGCGTTGGAACGGGAAGATGGATGAGTAGTAGAGTACGCAGAGCAGTGCGATGATCCAGAACATTTTGTTGGTAAGGATAAATTTAAGGTCGCTGATTTTGAACTCATCTTCGCGGGGACCTTCTTCTTTGGCTGCACCGGTTTGCCTGTCGAGTTTGGTATCCATCACGGCAAACACTATGTAGTTTATCAGACCTATGAGGAGCAGGGCGGAGCAGAACGCTATAGGTGCAACCACCGAGCCGTCGAACTGGCGTGCCAGCCAGGGGGAGAGCGAAAGTACTGCGAAGACGCCGAGGCGGGCGATAGCCATCTCTACGCCCATGGCCAATGCCATTTCCTTGCCTTCAAACCATTTCGCTATGGACTTTGACACCGTGATGCCGGCCATTTCGCATCCGCAGCCGAAAACCATGAAGCCGAGGCTTGCAAGTTTTGCACTGCCTGGCATCGACACCCACCAGGTGTTGAGCCATGCGCAGAAATCGGTGCCTTGAAACCAGTCGGTGATGCCTACGAATTTGATGCAGGCTCCGACTACCATAAGTGACGCGGAAAGAATACCGGTGAAACGGATACCCATTTTGTCGAGAATGATACCCGCCAGAATCAGGAAACCGCATACGTTGAGGAAATATTCGGATGCGGCATATGTGCCGAATGTGCTCGGCGACCAGCCGCGGTTTTGTTCGATAAGGGTTTGGAGTGGCGACATTACATCGACAAACATGTAGGCAAAGAACATCATCAGAGCGATGAGTATCAACGCTGCCCAACGCGCTACAAATGAGTCGCGGAGAGTCTTTTGCAATTGTTCGGTCATGGCTTGTTTTGTTGTTTTGTATTGAATTTTGTATTGAATTGTACTACAGCTGGGTTTGCGCATCCGCCCGTGGCAGTATACGTATAACCTCCGCAAAGGTACTATTTTTTTTTAATCCGGCCAATACCTGTTTTTTAATTTGGAAGTATGGCGTTTCGGCGCGGTTTTGCAATATTTGTCTTTTTTTCTCGCTCCAATGCTTGGTTACATCGGATAATTCTTATACCTTTGTTGTCAGTAATGTGTATGTTCCGCATACGTATGCAGAACATACTTTGGCATATTTTCAACATAAAGCACCCAGGTTATTATGGAAAACCAGACACCTACCCCTCACATCGAAGCCCGTTACGGCGAGATAGCAGATACCGTATTAATGTCAGGCGACCCCCTGCGCGCCAGATTCATGGCGGAACGTTATCTCGAAAACCCCGTCCTGTTCAACGGAGTGCGCGGAATGCTCGGCTATACAGGCACCTTTCACGGCAAACCTGTATCCGTCATGGGACATGGCATGGGCATACCTTCCATAGGCATATACACTTACGAACTTTTCAATTTCTACGGTGTCGGCACCATCATCCGCGTCGGCTCCGCCGGGGCATATCACCGCGACTTGCGCATAGGGGACATAGTCATAGCGATGGGGGCTTCCACCAACAGCAGTTATGCGTCGCAGTTCAACCTGCCTGGTTCTTTTGCCCCGTTGGCAGATTTCGGACTGGTACGCAGGGCCGTTGAGACGGCCGAACGTCTCGGGGTGCGGCACATGGTTGGCAATATCCTTTCGAGCGACACATTCTACGAAGATACCCCGGCTGCCGGACAATGGATGAAGATGGGCGTGCTGGCCGTGGAAATGGAAGCTGCCGCTCTGTATATGAATGCGGCACGTGCCGGAAAAAAAGCCCTAACCATCTGCACTATAAGCGACAATCCCCTGACGGGCGAAGCCACCACTTCCGAACAGCGCCAGAAATCGTTTACCGATATGATGGATGTCGCTTTCGGTGTTGTCGGTTGATGCGGTGTCCCGGAAAATTACGTATCTTTGCGCAAACAAAAGTTTTCATTGCCCGAACAGGCACTTACATCACAGATTGATTATGGACGCTATGTCTGATGACCGGAATACGGCTCTGTATCCGCTTAAATTCGCTCCGATACTCAAATCGAGGATTTGGGGCGGTGACACCATAAACGGCATTTACCGCCACTGTGCGGAAGGCCGGCATTCTATCGGTGAAAGTTGGGATATCGCTGGTATGGATGATGATGACAGTGAAGTGGTTAACGGATTTTTGGCAGGTAATACGCTTTCCGAGCTCACCGAGGTATATATGGGCGATCTTGTCGGCGATCATGTATATGAGCGGTTCGGAGCCGAATTTCCGTTGCTTGTCAAACTGATTGATGCCAGGCAGCGTCTTTCCATTCAGGTCCATCCCGATGACGAATTGGCGGAACGCCGGCACGGTTTGCGTGGGAAAAACGAGTTGTGGTACGTGTTGCATGCCGAACCGGGAGCATACGTCACCGCCGGTTTTGAACGCCCGACCTCCGAAGACGAGTGCCGCGCTTTGCTTGCCGGCAATACTCTTGAACAGTCCCTTCACCACATACCCGTCTCGAAAGGCGATGCAATATTCATTCCCGCCGGTTGCGTTCACAGCATAGGTGCCGGTTGCCTCATTCTGGAAATACAGCAGGCTTCCGACATCACTTACCGCGTATTCGACTACGGCCGTCGCGATGACCGCGGCAATCCGCGCCGGTTGCATGTCGATATGGCCATGGAGGCCGTAGACTGGAAAAACTGGCATAACGATAAATTGAATGTCCCGGTGAAGCTCAATGACATCTCTCCGCTGATCGACCGCCCGTGTTTCTCTGTCAACCTGATGCAGCTCGACCGCCCGAAGGAATACGATTTGGCCGTCATCGACTCGTTCGTGATTCTCACTTGTGCCGAAGGGCACGTCACACTGCACTTTGCCGGCGATTACATCACACTCACCGATGCCGAAAGCATTCTGATCCCGGCGGAAATCAATTCACTTACCATAGTCCCTACCGTGAAGTCTCTTTTGGTTGAAACATATATCAAATAAAATATTAATGAGAGGCAATCCTCTTTCTGACAATCAATATTATGAATCAAGATTCTGATTTGATGCAACAAGTCATTGCGAAAGCGCAATCCTGGCTTGACGGCAGCTACGACGAGGCTACAAAAGCCGAAATCCGCCGCATGATGCTCGCTGATGACAAAACAGCTCTTGTCGAGAGCTTCTATAAAGACCTTGAATTCGGTACAGGCGGTCTGCGCGGTATCATGGGGGTAGGATCCAACCGGATGAACATATATACCGTGGGGGCTGCCACCCAGGGGTTGTGCAATTATCTCAAACGTGAATTTGCCGGACAGCCTATAAGCGTCGTCATCGGGCACGATTGCCGTAACAACAGCCGCCTTTTTGCCGAAACTTCAGCCGATATTTTCTCTGCCAACGGCATAAAGGTCTATCTGTTCGAGGATTTGCGCCCTACACCTGAAATATCGTTCGCCATCCGTCATCTTGGTTGTCAGAGCGGTATCATTCTTACCGCTTCACACAACCCCAAGGAATACAACGGCTATAAGGCATATTGGTCTGACGGAGCGCAAATCATAGCGCCGCATGATACCAACATCATAGCTGAAGTTGAAAAAATCAAAGGCCCGGATGAGATCCGCTTCACTCCGGATAAGAATCTGATACAGATTATAGGCGAAGATGTGGACCGCCCGTATCTTGACAATGTCCGTACAATATTGCTTTCACCTGACAGTATCAGGCGTCACGATGATTTGAAGATAGTCTATACACCTATACATGGTACAGGTATCAAATTGATACCTCGTTGTCTGAAAGAAATCGGTTTCAACAATGTCGCTCTTGTCGGGGAACAGACGGTCATCAGTGGCGATTTCCCGACTGTCGTTTCTCCAAATCCTGAAGAACCGGCGGCTCTTGATATGGCCATCAGCAAGGCTAAGGAAATCGATGCCGATATTGTCATGGCTTCCGACCCCGATGCCGACCGCATGGGCATAGCCGTGAAGAACGACAAAGGCGAATGGATTCTCGTCAACGGCAATCAGACCTGCATTCTCTTTACATACTACATACTGCGCCGCAGACAGGAATTGGGGCTGCTGAAAGGCAATGAGTTTATGGTCAAAACCATCGTCACCACAGAACTTATGGCCGACATCTGCCGCCATTACAATACTCCGCTCATCGACTGCTATACCGGATTCAAGTGGATTGCCGCTGAAGTGCGCGAGCGTGAAGGCCGTATGCAGTATATCGGCGGTGGTGAAGAAAGCTATGGATTCATGCCTGCCGATTTCATTCGCGACAAGGATGCCGTATGCAGCTGTGCCCTTATGGCCGAACTTACGGCATGGGCCAAAGATCAGGGCCGGTCTTTGTACCAATTGCTCCGCGACATATATCTCGAATTCGGCTATTCGCGCGAGCGTGGCATATCCATTGTCCGCAAAGGAAAGAGCGGAGCCGAAGAGATACTGGCCATGATGAAGCAGTTCCGTGCTGATCCGCCTGTGGAAATTGCCGGATCCAAAGTGGTGATGGTCAAAGATTACCAGCTGCTTGTCGAACGTAATGTCCTTACAGGTGATGTCAGGGAACTCCCATTCCCCGCTTCGTCAAATGTGATGCAGTATTTTACCGAAGACGGTACGAAAGTTTCCATCCGCCCTTCTGGTACGGAACCGAAAATCAAGTTTTATGTCGAAGTCCGCGGCACGTTGGATTCCGCCGATGACTACGATGACGTGCAGGCTATGGTTGAAGCCAAAATTGCGGAAGTGTCGAAATCGCTCGGTATATGACCATTCCGTGAGAAATAAAGCAAAAAAAACGTTTTTTGCTTGCTAAATCGGATAATAAGCACTATCTTTGCATAAAAGAAAAACGATTTGCATTTTAAGGAACAAAATACAGACATCTAATATCGCACTGACCGTCTGAGATTGGAAAATTCTACAATTTATTTTTACTCCCGAGGCAAAGTCCATTTTCAATGGCGGGCTGCGTCGGTTTTACCGATAACCTTGATATGGTCGGCAGATTACAAAGAGTTGGGCTCCTCAAATCCTTATTATACAGGAATTTTTCTCAATAATTCGGCAGTGCGGTTTTTTATGGGAAAATTCTGTTTCAAGTCAATCTTGAAACAGAATTTTGCGTATTATATAAATGCTCCGACTATTTCTATATCTCCATATCCTCAAATCTGTAACCACTTTTCAGGGATAGTCACTGTGAATTTGTAAGGTGCCGTGCAAAGGCTGTTTCCGACACGAGGAATGTCACCAGGGGCCTTGCCGGCAGGAGCGAGCATAGAACAACTTTAATTCTCTGTGCACTATGGAAAACCAGAAATATTTTGTACATCCGTCAAGCTATATTGATGATAATGTCGCTGTGGGCGACGGCACAAAGATATGGCACTTCTGCCACGTGCAGGCAGGAGCCTCATTAGGACAGAACTGTTCTTTGGGGCAGAACGTTAATGTCGGCAACAATGTCAGGATCGGTAACGGAGTTCGTATCCAGAACAATGTATCTGTGTATGAGGGCGTTGAAATCGAAGACAATGTATTTTGCGGCCCGTCGTGCGTGTTTACCAACGTAACGGCTCCGCGTGCGCATTTTCCGGTACATGGCGTATATGCCCGAACACTCATCAAAGAGGGCGCATCGCTGGGGGCGAACTGCACTATAATCTGCGGCCATACCGTAGGTCGCAGTGCAATGGTAGCCGCCGGTGCCGTGGTGACTAAAGATGTCAGGGACTATGCACTTGTGGCCGGTGTGCCCGCGCGGCAAATAGGATGGGTGTGCGAATGCGGCCGTAGGCTCGACGGGAGCTTGAAATGCTCGTGCGGCAGAGAGTATTCGCTTGAAGGAAAGTGTCTGAAGAAAAAACTTTGACTATGCAATTCAG
Source organism: Candidatus Aphodosoma sp. (assembly GCA_051870875.1). Lineage (GTDB taxonomy): Bacteria > Bacteroidota > Bacteroidia > Bacteroidales > Paludibacteraceae > Aphodosoma. Next base: position 18,054 of record JBJECG010000074.1, on the reverse strand, counting down.
GGATTTAAAACAGCAGTATCAAGTTCTGAAAGCAGACATGGACAAGGCCGTAATCGACGTGGCGGCCTCAGGCGCCTATATAATGGGATCTCAGGTAAAGGAACTTGAAAGACAGTTGGCCGACTATGTGGGCACGGGACATTGCATATCGTGCGCCAGCGGCACCGATGCCTTGACGCTTGCCCTGAAGGCATGGGGCATCAAACGTGGGGATGCCGTGTTCGTTCCCGACTTCACATTCTTCTCCACGGCAGAAGCGGTGTCGTCAGAGGGTGCGACACCTGTTTTTGTCGATGTGGACCGTGAGACATTCAATATCGACCCGGCGGACCTTGCAGATAAAATCGAAGCAACGATTAAGAAAGGAGAATTAACTCCGAAAGTCATAATAACAGTTGACTTGTTCGGGCTTCCCGCCAATTATCCTGCCATCCGCAGAGTCGCCCGCAAGCATGGCTTGTTCATACTTGAAGACGGTGCCCAAGGCTTCGGCGGCGCAGTCAACGGCAGACGCTGCTGTTCTTTCGGCGACATCTCTACAACCTCGTTTTTTCCGGCCAAGCCGCTCGGATGCTATGGCGACGGAGGGGCTTGCTTCACCGACAACGACGAATGGGCCGCGCTGATGGATTCATACCGTATGCATGGAAAAGGCTCTTCCAAATACGAAAACGTCCGCATAGGCATGAACTCGAGGCTTGACACCATTCAGGCAGCCATCCTTCAAGTCAAGCTGAAAGCCTTTGACAAAGAACTCGCGGCCGTCAACAAGGCTGCGGCTGAATACACTACCAGGCTGGCGGACATTGTGGAAACACCTGTTGTCCCTGACGGTTTCCTGTCAAGCTGGGCACAATACACCATCAAGCTGAACGGCAAAACCGAACGTGACGGATTGCAGGCGTATCTCAAAGTACAAGGAATCCCCTCAATGGTCTACTACCCGAGTCCAATACATCGCCAGGTAGCCTACAGAAATTCCGGGCTGCCCGGACCAGACTGCCTGGTTGCCTGTAAATTGTGCGATACAGTCCTATCCTTGCCGATGCACCCTTATATTTCATTGGAAGAAATCAAAGAAGTCTGTGACGCGGTAAAGGCCTTTCTGCATCGGGAAAAGGAAACCGGATGGAAAAAAGGACAAATAAAAGCTGAACCCCGATAAAACGGCATAAACAAACGGAGCAATAATGAAATCTGATATGGACAATACTCTTTTTAAGAATATCCTCAAACTGATATCAGGAGAAGGTATTGGCAGAGCCGTCGGATTCATGGCAGCTCCGGTCATCACCAGACTGTACACGCCGTCTGACTTCGGAATACTTGCAGTCTTTGCGTCATTGTGTGTCTTATGCTACCCGTTCTGTACGCTTAGATATACGCTCGCCATTCCATTGCATTCCAATGAAAAGATTGGTATCAATTCATTGGCGGCATGTCTCTTTATACTTATCATCAATACTTTGCTTATCAGCATCACTTTCGTTTTCTTCCATTCACAGATTCTTTCACTTTTCTCTTCCGAAAGCATAGATGCTTTTTGGTATTTTGTTCCATTGGCATTTTTCCTTTATGGGATATCCGAAGTCTTGTCTTATTATTCCACCCGTTACCGGGACTTTTCAACCGTTGCAAAAGTGACAGTGGTTCAAAAAGTAATTGGAGCTTTAACTAAAATAGGTCTCGGACTGTTACATTTTAATGCCATAGGTTTGCTGACAGGAAACATACTGGCAGAAAGCGGAGGGCTTACCTTATATATACGCACCTATTGGAAAAGACTGAAAGAAAGTTCACGTAATGTGACTTGGAGGAAAATCGGTTTTGTAATTAGACGATATATAGATTTCCCATTATACAGAATTCCTTCCCAAATACTTCTTACGGCTGCGGGAAGTCTTCCCATCCTTTATTTCGCATGGCATTTCGGTACCGGCACAACCGGTCAGATCAGTTTGGCGATAAGCATGTTATCTGCACCTGTTGCTATTGTGTGCACATCTGTGGGAAAAGCTTTCTATGGAGAAATCGCATCGTTAGGCAAGAAAAACAGTGGGGAGATTTCCGCTCTTACAGTACGGATAATGACGAAATTGCTTGTAATCAGCATTATCCCTTTCACTATTATCATTTGTTTCGGACCATGGATATTCCAAACCTTCTTTGGTGCCGAATGGACACAATCAGGAACTTTTGCCCGCTATCTCTGTTTTTATCTGATATTCCGGTTTGTATATAGCCCGATAAGCGACGGCATATTCAATGTGTTCGAGCGGCAGAGGCTCGTGTTGTGGCTCGAAGTGTCACGTATCGTAATTGTGGTATTGAGTCTCTTTATAGCCTACATCCACAATTTCTCCGCCAACGGCACGATTATCATTTACAGTCTCGCCCTTACGGCACAATATATTATCTCTATCATTGTCATCTTTTATATTTTAAGTAAAACGTCATTACTGTCCACTAAAAATGGACGGGGTTGAAAATTAAATAAATTCGGTTCATTTGAATCACAGAGGATATTGACATTTATGAAATCTGTTAGCTGCAAATTGCTTATAACAAATTGAATTTCAATAACTTCAGAGAGCTCTTGTGATTTTTTAGTGGATACTAATGGGTAAACGTTATGAAGAAAAAGACTATCATTCATGTTGCTCCTTTCCCCATTCAAAATATGGGGAAAGGAAAAGGAAGAGTTTCCACCTACCTAATCCTCAAGGGGTTGGTAAAAAATGGATATGACAATATCTATATAACCAATAGCCCTTATGCAAGTCCGGACGATTCGGAACCAGGGATAGAAGTCGTTAAAATAAACGATCCGTTTACAAAGACAACTTTTGCCTATACAAGATTATATATGTTGCTTATTTATTATCCTATAATTTATCCGCTTTTTCTGTATAATGCCATAAGAATGGCAAAAAACAGAAATGTGACTGTTGTCTGTTGCCATTCGTATTATTTGTCTTTTGTGGGATATATACTTGCCAAAATATTTAAGGCAAAATATGTTTCGAAATTCTATGGTATTGGAATGCCAAGTGCTCCCGGGCATCCGGACTTAATACGTAAGTCCGCTTTCTGGTATCCTTCAGATTTGTATATCATCACAGATGATGGCTCAAATGGATATGAATATGCGTTAAAGAGAGGCGTATCTCCTGATAAAATAGCATTCCTTCGTAATGGAATCGATAAACCGGAGGATTTGAGAAAGGACGAGTGCTTGTATAAAGAACTTGCTCCAAACAATGAAAAGATTTTACTCTCTGTCTCTCGGCTTGTTAATTCAAAAAATGTAGATAAAATAATAGAAGCGTTCTATGAAGTATCGAAAATCATGCCTAATACACGATTAGTTATTGTTGGCGATGGCTTGAAACGGAAGGAGTTGGAAACAAAGGCATTCCGATTGGGTATTTCTGACCGTATCAGTTTTGTCGGAGCTATCTGTCATGAAGATGTGTTCAGATATCAAAGTATTGCTGATATATTTATTAGTATGAATGGTATAAGTAGTCTTTCTAATCCTGTTTTTGAGGCAATGAGTTGTGGAAAATGTGTTATTGCTTTAGATCGGGGCGATACCCGTAAATTAATCAAAGATGGAGAAAACGGAATCGTAATACAATCATATGAGGAATTGAAAGACGCGATAATAAAACTTCTTTCAGATACCGATATGATTACCCGATTAGGATTGGAAGCCCAAAAGACAATCTCTACATGGTATTCTTGGGAAGAAAGAGTTCAAATAGAAATGGAAATGATAAACAGTTTATGCGAAAATAACACTCCGTTGATTGTCAGTAAATAATTGGAATGTAGCAAAAAGAAAATGGAAAAAATAGATTTTGTGATAACATGGGTGGATAGCAACAACCCGATATGGCAGAATGCTTTTTATTCCTACCTGCCTAAAAGTCAATCATTGTACGATCTCCGAGATATCCGTTTCCGCAACTGGGAGAACTTGCGTTATTGGTTCCGTGGCGTGGAGAAGTTTGCCCCATGGGTAAACAAAATACATCTTATTACCTGCGGACAGGTACCGGACTGGTTGAATCTAAATGCGCCCAAGCTGCATTTTGTGAAACATTCGGATTATATTCCGGACATATATTTGCCTACATTCAGTTCACGTCCTATAGCATTGAATTTACACCGCATAAAAGAATTATCCGAGCATTTCGTTTTATTTGATGACGACTGTTTCCTGATTGACAAAGTTGAACCGGAAAGGTTTTTCAGGAAGGGATTGCCATGTGACATGGCGGCGTTCAACGCTTTATCTTTATCTCCCAACGGCGTTTTTACGCATAACATAGTAAATAATATCGAAATAATAAATGTCGCATTTAACAAACATGAAATGTTGCGCAGGCATCTTCGGAAATGGTTCACCCTTCAGGCTGGGACCAAACTATTGCGCACGCTTTCTTTATTGCCTTGGCCTCTTTTTACAGGTTTTTATGACCATCACCTTCCGCAAGGTTATCTCAAGTCCACTTTTGAAGAAGTATGGGAAAAGCATGAGGATATACTGCTTCGCACTACAGCATCCCGATTCAGAAGTATCACTGACGTTCAAATATGGCTGTTTCGTTATTGGCAACTGGTCAAAGGGGATTTTGTTCCGCTGAATGTAAATAGAGACGGAGCCTGGTTCTCAATATCTGATGATTCTTTAAGCAGAATAGTCAAGACCATAGAATGTCAGAATAAAAAGATTGTTTGTTTGAATGACGGAGAAGTCTCTTCTTTTGAGGCGGCCAAAGACAGGATAAACGCTGCTTTCCAGAAAATCTTACCGGAGAAATCATCGTTCGAAAAATAACAGGTACAAACAGAACACTAAAAATAATGGCAGTAAAGAATTTTGCATTGATCGGTGTGGCGGGTTACATCGCCCCGCGCCACATCAAGGCTATCGCCGATACGGGCAATAACCTTATGGCCGCATACGATCGTTTTGACAGTGTCGGACATTTGGACTGTTCTTTTCCCGAATGCTGCTTCTTTACAGAGAACGCACAATTCGACCGTTTCTGCTCCAAGCAGATGAAAACCGACAATCCGCTGCACTATACGTCAATCTGTACGCCGAACTATACACACGATGCCTTTATCCGTTACGGACTGCGCCTCGGCACGGATGTCATCTGCGAGAAACCTGTTGTGCTCAATCCATATAACATCGACAATCTGCTGGACATTGAAAAGGAAACCGGGCATAAAGCATATACCATTCTGCAACTGCGTCTTCACGACTCGATCGTAGCACTGAAGAAAAAGGTTGACGAAGGTTCTGAAAACAAAATCCATGATGTGGATCTGACCTACATCACTTCGCGTGGAAAATGGTATTACGCCTCATGGAAAGGTGATATTAGCAAAAGCGGCGGCATAGCCACCAACATAGGGGTGCATTTCTACGACATGCTCCAGTGGATATTCGGTCCGGTAAAGCGGAACATCGTTCATGTGAAGAGCTTCGACCGCGTTGCCGGCTATCTGGAACTTGAGAAAGCGCGCGTGCGTTACTTTCTCAGCATCAACTCTGATTGTCTGCCATCAAACGCCGTACTGGGAGAAAAAAAAACTTACCGGACAATCAATATCGACGGCAACGAATTTGAATTCAGCGAAGGCTTCACCGAACTTCACACCCTGAGCTACCGGAAGATTCTGGAGGGTGAGGGCTTCCGCATCAGCGAGGCCCGCAACAGCATTCAGATTGTAAGCGACATACGCCATGCCACGCCCATAGGTTTGAAAGGCGACTACCACCCGCTTGCGAAATTGCCGCTCAGTGCCCACCCTTTCGGATGGGATGACAAGTGATGATTTTTCTTGATAAACACCCGTTTCGGCAACTGACAGGATTGTTGTGCCCCTGTTGTAGCACTCAAAGAGCAATTTACCGGTTATTGAATGGGAATCTTCCCTCAGCTATCCGCTACAATGCTTTTTATTGTAGCACTTCATTGGTTTTCAGGGATTCTTATGCAAATATATCCCTGCCGTCCTGACTTTCCACCCGGTTGTTCCATAATTGGTATATTGCCATTTATCTGCAAGAGCAGCAATAATTATCCATATATAGATATTTATTTCCTGCTTTTTATCCCACCAGTCCGTCCGTTGTAGCTTTTCCCGGTTCAGACATCCGTGTCGTATGGCACCGATGATAACACAGGCTAACGAATGTCACAGAAAAAGATAATGGTCCGTTGATATTATGTGTCTGTCATAACACGACATCTCCGTCCGATTATGGCGGAGATGTCCATTTTCCGGGTATTGTACTTCTGGTTTACTTTCTTGGGCATACGACTGTGATGTGGAAGCATTTGTTGGAGCGTTCGCGGATAATCATAAGTCGGCATTCTGATCGCAGTTCGGTGAGTGTATTTTCCAATATCGCTTCTATTTCCGGGTCGGACACAGAACAACCTCTGCGGTCGTATTTGTCGTATGCTATGTCGAATGTGGTGGCGTAGTAGTGGGAGGATTCGCTTGGCGTGGCGTTGCGGTTTACACGTGTCAGCTGGCGTTGGTATTCTACCGTGCGCAGAAGAGATGATATTTGGAATTTATATGCAGGCAGACCTGCCTCTTTCAGATTTTTCTGAAAGCGTATGCCTATGAGTTTCAAAAGGTCACGGGCCTCTGGTATGAGATATGGTACGGAGTGGGTCAGAGGGCGGATATTATAGTATCTGTTCGGCTTGATGCGGACCAATATGCCGTTGTCTGACAGTGAATCGAGCCGGATGTTGAAATCATCGGTATTCTTTATCGGATGTTTCAGTCCGTTGGCACGGGCGTGAGCCAGTTGCTCTTGATTGATGTCGTGAAGACTGGTTTTCGATCTGATTGGTGCCGTGGCACAGTTGCAGTAGTCTGTGACTGCGGTATCGTCTGGTGATGAACATCTGTTTGATATAAGTATTGTCAGGGCTATTAATATACCGCATATACAACTTGCTGTCACTGTCTTTTGCGACGGCGTTTCAATAGTGAATTTTGATGACAGGCGTTTCCTTCCTGAGGATTTCTTTTTCTTTGGGGTGTTACTGTTTGTCGGTACTGTCGGTTTTGATGCTTGAACCATACGTTTGATGTGTAGTTGACTTGTTGTCAAATATTAGGGGAACTCACTCGTTGAAAAGTGTGTTCCCCTAATTAATGGTGTTCTTTTCTAAAATGACATTATCTGTATTTTAGAAAAAGAAGAATATGAGTTGTACGAGTACATATACAGGCAAGAGGATGACAAGCGAGAATTTCAGTATGTAACCGAAGAACGAAGGCATCTTGATGCCGTTTTCCTCTGCAATGGCTTTTACCATGAAGTTGGGCCCGTTGCCGATATATGTCATCGAACCGAACAGTACGGCTCCGAGAGCGATGGCTTTCAACAGTATTTCCGGAATGCCGGCCACAATTGTCGCTCCGGCTGTCTGAGGCAGGGCTGCTGCCACACTGTGGAATGCCACTGCGGTAGGTGCGTTGTCAAGGAACGATGACAAGGCTCCGGTCATGTAGTAGAAGTGCCAGGGTTCGGTAAGGCCGAGCAAACTTGCATTCTGGTTGAGGTACATGATGGTTGGGGTCATGGTGATGAAAATACCGAGGAAGACTACTGCCACTTCTATGATTGGCCTCCATGAGTATTTGTTCATGTCGCGTACCTCTTTCGGAGTGTTGAGCAACGACATTATGATGAAGCCTGCAAGTACGAGTTCGCGGAAAAACTTGATCCACCACGGAGCTTCAGGATCAGCCATGGCCGGCAGCATGTCGGAGTTGATGAAAGCTACTGCTGCAACAACACCGGCAAGGAAAATCAGGTTGATTGAACCATAGATGCGGAGAGGTCTTACTTCTCGGGAGTCTGCTGACAAGGCAGTCCACTCCTCCTTTTTGTAATAATGACTGTCGATGAAGAAATATAGTGTCAGCAGGATCGCTCCTACCATAGCCCACATAGGTATAAGGTTGAAGAACCATGTGAACGATGCGCCGCGGAGATAGAGCAGCAGCAAGGGGGGATCACCGAGTGGAGTGAGCAGACCTCCGCTGTTGGCCACTGTGGCAATGAAGAACAAGATGGTGTGTACCTTGTACTTGCGTTGCGAATTGGTTTCGATGAGCGGACGTATGAGGAGCATGGCAGCACCCGTTGTCCCCATGAATGATGCCAGTACGAAACCGATGGCAAGGAACAGGGTGTTGACAATCGGTTTTGCCTTGATGTCGCCACTCAGGTGAATGCCGCCGGTGATGACGAACAATGCGGTGAGCAGGATGATAAACGGCAGATAGTCACCGAATATCTGGTGTTCGAGTTCGTGAACCAACCCTGCATCGATAAGGTAGTAGGCTACCGGCATACTCAGGAGGGCCGTAACAACCAATTTGTTTCTGTTGCGTTCCCACCAGTTCTCAATGACAAGCGGACTTATCGCTATCATGAGCAACATGATGACGAACGGAATGGATGCCCATAACGGTACATTCATAGCTGTCGCATTTAGTAACATAGATTTTAGATTGAAATGTTTTTTGTTATGTATTTATTTGGTTTGCTTTTATATCTTTCTTCTTGTCCTTCGGGCTATCAGTCAAGTTTCAGTACGGCAAGGAATGCTTTCTGTGGGACTTCCACATTACCTATCTGTTTCATACGTTTTTTGCCCTTTTTCTGTTTTTCAAGAAGTTTGCGCTTGCGCGATATGTCTCCGCCATAACACTTGGCTGTTACATCCTTACGGACAGCCTTGATCGTTTCGCGGGCTATGATCTTGGATCCTATGGCCGCCTGTATGGCTATATCGAATTGCTGGCGGGGTATCAGTTCCTGCAGCTTTTCGCACATGCGTCTGCCCAAGGCGTAGGCATTGTCGAAATGGATGAGTGATGACAGTGCATCGACAGATTCGCCGTTGAGCAGTATGTCGAGTTTGATGAGTTTCGACGGACGGAAGCCGTTGATATGGTAGTCAAACGAGGCATAGCCTTTTGAAATGCTTTTCAGCTTGTCGTAGAAGTCGAACACTATTTCGCCGAGTGGCATGTCATAGATGAGTTCAACGCGGTTGCCCGACACGTATTCCTGCTTGACGAGTTCGCCTCGCTTTCCGAGGCAGAGCGTCATTATCGGCCCTATATATGCAGCGTCGGTGATGACTGATGCACGTATATACGGTTCCTCTATCCGGTCTATTTCCGTTATGTCTGGCAGCCCCGACGGGTTGTGGACTTCCAGCATGACTCCTTTGTTGGTAAAAACCCGGTATGACACGTTGGGGACTGTGGTTATGACATTCATGGCAAATTCGCGGTCGAGCCGCTCCTGTACAATTTCCATGTGGAGCATTCCGAGGAACCCGCAACGGAACCCGAAGCCGAGCGCAGCCGACGATTCCGGCTCAAATGTCAGTGACGCATCGTTGAGCTGGAGCTTTTCTATTGCGGCTCGCAGGTTTTCAAAATCCTCGGTCTCAATTGGATATACACCGGCGAACACCATCGGCTTGACCTCTTCAAATCCGGATATGGCTTTGTCGCACGGACGTTTCACGTGGGTGATGGTATCTCCTACTTTTACTTCTTTGGAGGTCTTGATGCCCGATATGATGTAGCCCACATTGCCTGCCGACAGTTGTTTCTGCGGTACCATATCAAGTTGCAGTATGCCTGTTTCCACGGCTTCATATTCACGGCCTGTATTCACGAACTTTACGATATCGCCTGTCCGCAGTGTGCCGTTTACTATCTTGAAATATGCTATGATGCCTCTGAAAGAGTTGAATACAGAATCGAAAATCAGGCATTGCAGCGGTGCTTCAGGGTCGCCTGCAGGAGCCGGTATGCGTTCTACTATGGCATCAAGTATTTCTGGTATGCCAAGACCGGTCTTGCCGGAAGCCCGTATTATGTCCTGGCGGTCGCATCCGAGAAGTTCAATGATCTGGTCTTCCACCTCTTCCGGCATGGCACTGTCCATATCCATCTTGTTGAGTACTGGTATGATGGCAAGATCATGTTCTATGGCCATATAGAGGTTGGAGATGGTCTGAGCCTGTATGCCTTGGGTGGCATCGACTATAAGCAAGGCTCCTTCGCATGCAGCTATTGAACGCGACACTTCGTAGGAAAAGTCTACATGCCCCGGGGTGTCGATAAGGTTGAGTGTGTAGTCTGCATCCGAATGCCGGTATTTCATCTGGATGGCATGGCTTTTGATGGTGATACCGCGTTCGCGTTCCAAATCCATATTGTCAAGCACTTGCGCCTGCAAATCCCGTTGCGCTATGGTCTGCGTGGCTTCAAGAAGCCTGTCTGCCAGGGTGCTTTTGCCGTGGTCTATGTGGGCTATTATACAGAAATTACGTATCTTGTCCATGTAATGGGCTGGTATCTAACCTTATTTCAGATTTGTAAAAAGTATCTGCAAAGATACGTATTTTTTAGGGAATCAACGACTTTTTGATGAAAATATTTCAAATCTGCCGGTCTTGCCTTCCTTCCGCTTTCAGATGCCGTACATCGGGTTGCCGCTATTCTCCCGCTATTGCGGACATTATTTCGTAAGCATCGGTCACGGTGTTGACATCAAGCACATTGAATGTACGTTTGCCGTCTTTTTCGGCCAAGGAGCATCTGCGGAAATTTGAAGTGCAGTATTGGATGATTTTGCCGAACTGTTCTGACCGGTAGAAGGATGATTCTGGGTTCGAGACCAGATAGGCGGTCATTTTGGCGCGTTTCAGCATCAGGCGTTCGATGCCGTACTGTTTTGCTGTCCAGCGCAGACGTACCATGGTGAACAGGTTTTCCGCCTCTTCTGGTATTTTGCCGAAACGGTCGGTGAGGCGTGTTGCGAATCCGGCCAGAGCCTGTTCGTCCTGTAGGTTGTCGAGTTCGCGGTAGAGTGATATGCGTTCGCTTTGGGATCCGACATACCATGCCGGAAGCATCAGCTCCATGTCGCTTTCAATGTAGCAGTCGTTGACGAATGAGGCATTCTGGTGCCGGTTGGCAAAAAGTTCGGGAAACTCCGTGTCGCGTAGTTCACTCAGTGCCTCGTTCAGTATTTTCTGGTATGTTTCGTAACCTAAGTCGGTGATGAAGCCCGACTGTTCGGCTCCTAATATGTTGCCGGCACCGCGTATGTCGAGATCCTGCATGGCTATGCTGAAACCGGAGCCGAGGTCGGCGAATGTCTCTATGGCTTGCAGCCTCCGGCGTGCATCGGACGGCAGAGTTTCAAGCGGGGGCGCAACCAAGTAGCAGTAGGCCTTTTTGTTGCTCCGTCCAACTCTCCCGCGCAGCTGGTGAAGGTCCGACAATCCGAACATGTGTGCGTTGTGGACTATTATGGTATTGACATTTGGTATGTCTATACCCGATTCGATTACTGAGGTGGCTATGAGTACGTCGTATTCGTAGTCTATGAAATCGATTATTGTCTGTTCGAGCGTCGTGGTCGGCATCTGTCCGTGTGCCACTGCCACACGGACGCCCGGTATGAGTGCCTTTATCTTCTGCTCCAGAAGATAGATGTTCTGAACACGGTTGTTGATGAAGAATACTTGTCCGTTTCTGTCCATTTCGGCGGTGATGGCATGTCGGATGACATTGTCATCGTAGGTGCAGATTTGTGTGGATATAGGATATCGGTTGGGCGGCGGGGTGGTAAGTATGCTCAGATCCCGTGCCCCCATAAGCGAGAATTGCAGTGTGCGGGGTATGGGGGTGGCTGTAAGTGTAAGGGTGTCGACGTTGACTTTGAGCGCCTTGAGCTTTTCCTTTACCGAAACCCCGAATTTCTGTTCCTCATCGATGATGAGCAGACCCAAGTCATGGAAACGTATGTCGGAACCGATTATTTTGTGGGTGCCTATCAGTATGTCGGTTTTCCCTTCGGCAAGTCCCTGCTTTATGGTTTTTACTTCCGAAGGCTTTTTGGCCCGGCTCAGATATTCTATTGTGCACGGAAAGTTGTGCAGCCTTTCGGTGAATGTCTTGTAATGCTGCATTGCCAGCACAGTTGTCGGTACGAGTACGGCCACTTGTTTGTTGTCGGTAATGGCTTTGAATGCAGCTCTGACGGCGAGTTCTGTCTTGCCGAAACCAACATCTCCGCATATCAGGCGGTCCATAGGTCGCGGAGATTCCATATCATGCTTTATGTCGGCCGTGGCTTTGGCCTGGTCTGGCGTATCTTCGTATAGGAACGATGCTTCCAGCTCCTGTTGCAGGTAACTGTCTGCTGAGTATTGGAATCCTTTTTCGGCAAGTCTGGCTGCGTAAAGACGAATCAAGTCACGGGCAATGTCCTTGACCTTGGATTTCGTGCGTTCTTTGAGACGTTCCCAGGCTCCCGTCCCCAATTTGCTTACGCGGGGCGGTTCGCCGTCGCGTCCTTTGTATTTCGATATGCGGTGCAATCCGTGGATTGACACGAAGATCACATCGTCGTTCTGATAGACCAGTTTTATCACTTCTTGTCGGCGACCGTTGTTTTCAGTGACCGCAAGACCGCCGAAACGCCCTATACCGTGGTCGATATGTACTACGTAGTCTCCCACTTGCAATTGGTTTATCTCTTTGAGTGTCAGTGCTGCCTTGCCGCGCCGGGCAACATCGGAGCGTAGTGTGAACTTATGGTAACGGTCGAAAATCTGATGGTCGGTCAGGATGCAGACCGACAAGGTATGATCTATGAAACCCTCGTGTATGGTACCTTGTATCGGTTGGAAGTGGATGCCTTCGCCACGTTCCTCGAAGATGGCGGCTATACGGTCGGTCTGTTTCACTGAATCGGAACAGATGTAGATTGTGTAACCGCGCGATATGTGGTCGTGCAGGGCTTCAGACAAAAGGTCGAAATTCTTGTGGTACAGGGTTTGGACCTGTTGGGAGAAATTCAGTGTGGTATCAGGTGTATCGGTAGGTTTCCCTCCAAATTCTATACGCCGGAAAGTCCCGGCTTTCTGTTGCCACAGGTTGCCGTTTGTCAGTCGGTCGAGCAGATGTGGCGTCTTGCGCAGCTTGTTTTCCGCAACAAGGGCATCATCGTACAGTTGGTCTGTTCGGTTGGTTATGAATTTGAAGTCGGAAGAAGCCAGTATTGTGTCTTGTGGAATGAAGTCGAGTATCGGAATCATTGTTCCGTTGCCACATTCTATTTCAGGTATGATGCTTATTTCCTGACAGGTATCGATGGAAAGTTGTCGTTCGATGTCGAATGTGCGTATGCTTTCTATTTCATTGTCGAAAAAATCGAGACGGTACGGTCGTTCGTTGGCAAACGAGAATACGTCTATTATGCTTCCGCGTTGGGAGTATTGTCCGGGTTCGTAGACAAAATCCACTTCGCTGAATTTCATGCCTTCGAGATTTTGGACGAGTGTGTCGCGCCCGACGGTCATGCCGGGACGGAGGGTGATTCGCTGACGGGCGAATTTTTCCGGGGGTGTCACTCTCTGTACAATGCCTTCGGGTGAGGAGATGACGATGAACGGTGAATTGTCGGACATCAGTCTGAGGGCATCTGTACGGAGTATTTCGGAGGAAAGTTCTGGCGTTTTTTGCTGCGAATTGTTGCGGTACGACGATGGCAGCAGGCCGAGCTTCATGTCTGGCATGGCAGAGTGCAGGTCGTTGTAGGCGTAAGCCGCCGTTTCGGCATCGGGCATGACGATAAGGAAATGTGATCCGGAAAGTTGTTGCAGCGCACCGAATATGAGGCTTTTGGCCGATCCGTGCAGCCCGCTTATATACAGGTTGGTACCGGATGACATTATCCAATGGTTCGCTTGGGATGTCAACGGATGTTTCAGTAGCAGTTCTATGATTTTGTCGGATTTCATGCGGCGGGTCGGGTTTGTGTCGGTGTTGTGCATCTTCATTTTGGAGCCCTGAAATATAGTATTGCGGCCACTACGGCAAATATCATGTTCGGCAGCCACACTGCAGCCATTACGGGCATATTGCCTTTGATGGCAAACATGCTCGATACTGTGGAAAACAGTATGTACAGGGCACTGAGGGCAATGCCGATACCGAGTTGCAACCCCATGCCGCCGCGTATTTTCTTGGATGATAGCGAGACTCCTATGACCATCAGTATCAGGGCGGAGAACGGCATGGCAAAGCGTTTGTGGTATTCGTCCCTGAATGCCTGGGTATTGCCCATGCCGCGCATTTCCTGACGCCTGATATGCGTCCTGAGTTCGGCGTTGGTCATTTGCGGCGCGAGTTCGCCCGTTATGAAAAATTCGTATGGCTGTACTGGCAGTATGGTGTCGAGGTTGTCTCCTTTTTCGAGATGTTCGTAGATACCTTCGAATCGTCGCGTCATGTATTTCTTTATATGCCAGATACTGTCTTCCGGAGTCCATTCCACGGAATTGCCGGTGGTGCGGCTGACGAGCTTTTTGCCTTCGAATCGTTCGAGTGAGACGCGGGTACCGCGGTTACGGGATTGTTCGAATCGTTCGATGTAGAGTATGGTGCCGGGTTCTATTTCCATTTGTATGCCACGTATGATTTCGGATGTGTTCGGCCTGATGTATTTGTTTTCGAATGCAAGGCGGGTCTTGTTGGCCGGTGGGATGATGTAGCCGCTCAGAAAGAATGAGAACAGACCGATGACAAGGGATGATATTATGTATGGGCGAAGCATGCGGTTGAAGCTGACACCGCCTGCGAGTATGGCTATGATTTCGGTGTTGTATGCCATTTTTGAGGTGAAGAATATGACCGAGATGAATGCAAACAGAGGGGTGAACAGGTTGGCATAATATGGAATGAAGTTGATGTAGTAGTCGAATATTATTTCGTGGAGCGGGGCTTTGTTGTCGAAGAATTCATCGAGCTTTTCGGATATGTCGACCACTACCGATATGCTGATAATGAGCAATATCGAGAATACGAATGTGCCGAGGTACTTGCGTATGATGTATATGTCTATTTTTTTCAGCAATGGATGGCGCTATTTGGGCTGTCGGTAATAAGTTACAGGTTTGTGCTTGTGTCTTTGCATTCCACGGGGCTGTCAGGAGATGCGGCGCGTTACGCGCTCCAGCATCGCCGGTTTCCAGGTATGGAAGTCTCCTGCCATGATGTGCCGGCGTGCCTCGGCTGCAAGCCACAGGTAGAAGGCGAGGTTGTGTATTGATGCTATCTGCATGGCGAGCAGTTCGCCGGCTATGAAGAGGTGGCGTAAGTAGGCTTTCGAATATTGCTGGTCTACGAAGCAGTCGCTTTCCGGGTCTATGGGAGAGAAGTCGTCGGCCCATCGTCGGTTCCGCATGTTCATTATGCCGTTTCGGGTGAAAAGCATCCCGTTCCGGCCGTTTCGGGTTGGCATCACGCAGTCAAACATGTCGACTCCGCGTTCTATGCCCTCAAGTATGTTGGCCGGAGTGCCTACACCCATGAGGTAGCGCGGTTTGTTTTTCGGCAGTATGTCATTGACCACTTCTATCATTTCGTACATTTTTTCTGTCGGTTCGCCTACTGCAAGTCCGCCGATTGCGTTGCCGTCGCGTCCGCAGTCGGCTATGAATTTTGCCGATTCGCTCCGGAGGTCCGGGTAGACGCAGCCTTGGACTATTGGAAAGTATGTCTGCCGGTATCCGTAGAGGTCACCGGTGGAGTCGAACCGTTCAAGTCCGCGTCGGAGCCAGCGGTGCGTGCGTTCCATGGACTTCTTGGCGTAGGTGTAGTCGGCCGTACCGGGTGTGCATTCATCGAATGCCATCATGATGTCGGCTCCTATTATGCGTTGTATGTCTACTACGTTCTCTGGTGTGAAATGGTGGCGGGAACCGTCGATGTGGGATTGGAATACGGCTCCCTCTTCGGTGAGTTTGCGCCGGTCGGCAAGAGAGAACACCTGGAATCCGCCGCTGTCGGTAAGTATCGGCCTGTCCCATCCGTTGAATTTGTGCAGCCCTCCAGCCTGCCGTAGGATGTCAAGTCCCGGCCGCAGATACAGGTGGTAGGTGTTGCCCAATATGATCTGTGCTTTTATGTCTTCCCTGACTTCGCGTATATGCACTCCTTTTACGGATGCTGCCGTGCCTACAGGCATGAATATGGGTGTCTCTATTTGTCCGTGTCCGGTAGTGATGATCCCCGCGCGGGCGGAACTGTAGTTGTCTGTAGCAGTCAGTTTGAAATCCATGGGTTGGCAGCTTTGGGGTAGAACCGAATCGGACGTTGGACCGATACGGGATTATAAAGTGTAAGTTTTTTCGTTTTGCAAAATTACAAAAAAGTTTTGGTTATACGGAGCGAGGTAATGGTTAAACACGAATAGGGCATTGGAACGGTTGTGGTTGGTGTGTCAGTAGCGGCGGGAGGGGAGGGATGTGTATTGCATTGTTTCAAAAAAAACAACACAATGTATTGTATATATAAAAAAGATTCGTTAAATTTGCAGCGTTGGGATAAAGCTTCGTAAGCAAACCTCAATAGTGGCAATATAATTCAAAAATCCTAATGGCATGTGATGCCGTGAAACACTTTTGTACTAAATATCCGTTCTTTCAGATAATAAAGGAGAAGCCTGGCTTGCTGCGGCTTGTCCATTTCTGTTGAGTGTTTCATACAGGCCGCGCGGGAGTGCGATTTCCGGGTATTGCGTGGGTAGTGGTATCTGATGTTTGCACGCTGGAAGCAAGCCTGTTTTCCCATCCGAAATCTCCACCACATATTGTTGCAGTCACACCATGGTTTTATGGTCGTATTTTGCTGTACGGCAGACATCGTTTCTGACAGCCTGTTTCGTACCTGGTTTAATTTAATTTGTAGTCAACATGTTGTCCTCATTGTTTGTGGGGACGACGCAAATATTTGAAACAATGGGAAAAAGAATGTTTTTGGCTATATTTGCCATGTTTCTTGTTGCAGTAACAGTGGATGCACAGCAACTGCAACGTTATTTTATTGCCCCTGGAGGTGCAGGTCTTAAAAATGGTTTGACTTGGGAAGATGCCGCTCCCTCCATCAATTCTATCATAAACAATGCGCAAGGTGATGTGGAGCTTTACATGAAAAGGGGCGTATATGGGCCTGTCCAGATTTGTAATAATTATAATATCACAAGTGTCAAAATATATGGCGGTTTTTTAGGAAATGAATTGGTGTCAGTACTTCCTTACAGAGATCTTGACAACCCTGCCAATAGGACTGTCATAGAGGGATTTTATGATGGAACCACATCGTCACCGTATTTCTCTCCGGCTTTGCGCCTGGATAACGCTTTTACTGGAACGGTCATCATAGACGGACTTACATTGAGGGGGTTTGGTGATCAGGAGTGTCTGGCTCTTAGGATTATACAGACTGTGAACACCATAGTCAACCGATGCCGTTTTGAGGGGTCGAATGGCTCGGGTAATTTGATTTACATTGAGAGCTTTCCAAGTGTTCCGAAACATCTTGCCATTGTCAATTCTGTGATTGACGACAATAAGTGTACCCGTATAGCAAGGTGTGGGTATGGAATGAAATTTATTAACACCACGATTGTAGGCAATCAATGTCAGGAGTTTATGAATATATACAATACGAATGATGTCTATGAATTCAAAAATTCCATTATACTCAAAACTCCCACTATAACAAGTGGTTGGTATGTGGAAGCATACTGCTCTGTTGCAGATGATTACACATATATCAAGGATACCGGAATTGGTAATTTTACTGCTAACTATCTTCATTTTACTGAAGATCAGGATGACCCGTATGCCTGTGTCCCAAACGATATCTGCATTACAAATAATGGTGATATGAATTATATTATGCCGTATTTGCTGATCCTTGATGACTTCAGGGATATTATCGGAAATGAGCGAATCAGAGAAGGAGTTTCCATTGACATAGGTGCGTATCAGGGACCGGAGATTTTGCCGGCTCAAAGCGTACTGGGGTATATGGGTTTTGATGATTCGGAAAACAGAGTATCGCCGTTGTCCCTCAGCATATATCCAACCCATATCGGTTCGGGAGAAACGCTGT
>JBJECG010000073.1:0-4176 GCA_051870875.1 Candidatus Aphodosoma sp. | reverse complement strand
CAACTCGTAAAAGAAGTTGCCTCCAAAACCGGCGACGATGCCGGCGACGGTACCACCACTGCCACTGTACTTGCACAGGCCATCGTTGGCGTAGGTCTCAAAAACGTTACCGCCGGAGCTAACCCGATGGATCTCAAACGCGGTATCGACAAAGCCGTTGCTAAAGTGGTCGAAAGCATCAAATTGCAGTCACAGGCTGTCGGCGACAATTACGACAAGATCGAACAGGTTGCCACCATCTCTGCCAACAACGATGCTGTTATAGGCAAACTTATAGCAGATGCCATGAAACGTGTATCCAAAGACGGTGTCATTACCATCGAAGAGGCCAAAGGTACCGATACCACCATCGACGTTGTCGAGGGTATGCAGTTTGACCGCGGCTACATCTCTCCTTACTTCGTCACCAACACTGAGAAGATGGAAGTCGAGATGGAGAAACCGTACATTCTCATCCACGACAAGAAAATTTCCAACCTCAAGGAGCTTCTTCCTATCCTCGAACCAGCCGTACAGTCCGGTCGTCCTATTCTTATCATCGCTGAAGATGTAGACTCTGAAGCCCTTACCACACTTGTTGTCAATCGCCTTCGTGCCCAGCTCAAAATCTGTGCCGTCAAAGCACCTGGTTTCGGTGACCGTCGTAAAGAGATGCTTGAAGACATCGCCGTCCTCACCGGCGGTATGGTCATCTCAGAGGAACGTGGCATCAAACTCGAAAGCGCAACACTCGAAATGCTCGGAACTGCTGAGCGCGTCACTGTCAATAAAGACAACACTGTCATCGTCAACGGTGCCGGTCAGAAAGATGCCATCGCAGCCCGCGTTGCCCAAATCAAGTCGCAGATTGCAGCCACAACTTCCGACTACGACCGCGAGAAACTTCAGGAACGTCTTGCCAAGATCGCAGGCGGCGTAGCCGTCCTTTATGTCGGTGCTGCTTCTGAAGTTGAAATGAAGGAGAAGAAAGACCGCGTCGATGATGCACTCAGCGCAACCCGCGCTGCCATCGAAGAGGGTATCGTTCCCGGTGGTGGCGTTACCTACATCCGTGCCATCAAGGCCCTTGAAGGCCTCAAGGGCGACAATGACGACGAGCGTACCGGTATCGAAATCGTTAAACGGGCTATTGAAGAACCGCTCCGCCAGATTGTCACCAACGCAGGTAAAGAAGGTGCTGTGGTAGTCCAGAAAGTATGCGAAGGTACAGCCGACTTCGGTTATAACGCCCGTGCTGACCGCTTTGAGAATCTCTTCGCTGCCGGCGTGGTTGATCCGGCCAAAGTTACTCGTGTGGCTCTCGAAAATGCAGCTTCTATTGCAGGCATGTTCCTTACCACCGAATGCGTCATCACAGACAAGAAGGAAGAGAATCCTGCTCCTGCCATGCCTCCTATGGGAGGGGGAATGGGCAGCATGATGTAATTCCTCTGTCAATAGAATACATATTACAATTACAAAAACGGTATCCGGTTGTTAAATTCCAATTGGATACCGTTTTCTTTTATCTGTTTAATTCGTATCTTTGTACGCCGGATAGTTACAGTCTGATTCCGCTTTTCGGCTCTTTGGATTACGGCTGTCTTTGTTCTCAAAATGCTGGTCTTATGGAAAAAGTGCTTCTCGTCGACATTTGCGGTACATTGTTCAACTCCAACACGACATTCGATTTTCTCGATTATTACATACACGACGAATCGTACTGCCGTTTCCGCCGCTTGATGAAAACCTCACTCTGGCGTTACTTCAACAGTGCCGTCTACCGCCTTTTGGGTCTCGATCTCTCTCGCCGCATAGCTCTTTCCCGTCTCGCCGGTTATAGCCTTGAGCAGCTCGGCCGTATGGCCGATGTTTTTTATACGGATTACCTTCTCTCTCGCCGTATTCAGCCAGTTTGGCAGCTTATGGCCGATTACCGCAGTCGGGGAGTGGATGTAGTCCTCGTTTCCGGCACTATTGATCCCGTGGCTCATGCCATCGCACGGCACCTTTGCGTCAATCGTTGCGTTTCATCCAAGCTTGGTTATACAGTATCCGGTATCTGTACCGGACGGTTGGTGTCTGATGCCTTGCGTACCAAACGCCGTGAACTGGATGCCATCTCTGTCTGCCCTCCCTATGCCCATATCGTAACTGACAATCCCAACGACATCTCTCTGGCCCGCTATGCTGATTGCACGACCATTGTTGTACATGGCGGCATCAGGCGTTGGCGCTATCTCACCCGTAATCTGAAAAACGTATATTTCATTCACAATGTCCAACAACACTAAATCCGATTGGCAGCTCTTTTTCCTGCCTCTCTCATACAACTTCACCATCCGTCTTCTCCGTCCGGACAAACGCATCTCCTGGCTCTTTGTCAACTTGTTCCCGACTTTCTATTATGCACTCTGTTCCATAGGTCATATCTCACTGTACCACATCATTGCAGTCATGCTTCTTTGGATGGCCACTTTCTCTCTATACGAGTTTGGTTATATTTACAACGATGCCATATCCATCCGCTCTGAGCACAATCCCACGCTGCGCCTTTCCGCAGATCAGTCCGCATTCGCACAGCGTCATTTGTCAGCCGTATTACTCTTCCGTCTCGCCATCTTCATCATATCCCTGTTCGCAGTTTATTGCCTTTTCCCGACTCGCTACGTACTTCTTGTCTCACTCCTGTCAGCCATCTGTCCCGTCCTATTCTTCTGTTACAACAGTTGGCGTTCCACGTCTAACGTCTGGCTCTATTTTTGGCTGGTCGCATCGCGCTTTGTCCCCTTTGTGTGGCTATTCCCCACTCCGGACAATTGGCAGCTTACCATCCTTATACTGCTTGTATATCCATGCGAAATCGGCATCGAACGTTTCTCATACCCCAAACGCCGCTACAAATATATCCGTACCCTGATTCCCGATGAAGCCTCGAAACCTCGTTTTCGGTTTTATTATTATTTGGTTGTGTCGGTACTCCTTTCTATTCCGGCCGTTTGTCATTGTATGGCATGGCATATGATAATCCCGTTCTTTGTCTTTTTGTTGTATCGGGTATTGTTGTATCTGCATTCTCGTGATTAATTCGCAAAAAAAACAGCTGGTTAGATTCATTGCAGACCCAAAAGTGCTGTCAGTCTTACTCTAATCTGAAATGATATAAACTGATTTTTGTGGGTTGCTGTCACAGGAAATAGTGTATATGTCGGCAGGGCGGATTTGGTTTTGGAATCTGTCGCTATATTTGTACGTTGGTTGGTGATTCAGTAATTTATAGCTTTGGGTAGGACGAACAAAGACCGATTGTAGGTTTGCTTTTGAAACTGTTATCAACGTTCGGATTCAAAGACTTTCCTGTCTGAAATCCTGACCGGTATTGTGGAAAATATCAAAAAATACCGTTGGAATGCCTTCCTTATATTGGTATGGCATCCCAACGGTATTTTTATGGTACGTTTGAACCTTTATAACGGCTGATGGTATTCCGTACCTCTCCTTTTTGTTATATACGGCGAAAAACTGTATTCTGAACTGAATTTAGAGGAGTTCGTCAATGATGGCTGTGATTTTAGCTTCCGATGTTGCACCAACCACTTTTTTGCCTTGTACCATTTCTCCGTTTTTGAAGAAAAGAATGGTTGGTACACTACGTATTGCAAATTCCTCTGTGGTTTCTGGGCTTTCCTCTATATCGATTTTGCCTACAGCTGCACGACCTTCGTATGTTGCTGCAATTTTTTCGATAATCGGACCAAGTGATTTGCATGGACCGCACCATGCTGCTCCAAAATCAACTACTACGAGCTGGTTGTTCGCTAAGATTTCTTTGAAATTAGCGTCAGTAATGTGTAAAGCCATTGTTGTAAAAGTTTTATGGTTGTTTGTATTGTAAATGTCAAATCAGGTGCACATCAACTGTGCAAAGGTAGTAAAATTTTTTGTATAGTCAATGACATTTACGGGAATTTCCATAGTATTGGAATTAATGGAATTGATCTGAAAAAACAATGTGACTGTATCAAACAGATATTGATACAGTCACATTTGAATATTCGGTCAAGTGTATTTGCACTTAGAACTCAACGATTGTTGTCCAGTTGTGGATGTCTGGTTCCTCTCCGTATTGGATGGCACGGAGCTTGTTGTAGAGAGCTGTGCATTTTGGACCCGGTTTGCCGTCTTTGCTTATTTGGT
>JBJECG010000072.1:0-19786 GCA_051870875.1 Candidatus Aphodosoma sp. | reverse complement strand
CTCGTCATCAATGCACTTTACCTCCCCAGTGGCGAGAAACTTCTCATAATAGGAATTGTCGTCACCACGGTAAATGATTGATTCGTTTTTGTCTTTCTTGATTTTCTTTTCCTTGACAAACTTAGCTTTTTCTACCCTGATGCGTTCAAGAAGCACAGATGCTGGTTCGTCATTAGGATCTTGCGGTACAAGTTTCCCCTGTATCGCCCACTGGAGTATGCTGTTTTTTAATTGCTTACCGTTCATTTTATTCTAATTGACTTAGAAGTTTTCGTCTTTTTGTTTTTCCTTCAGATAGAACTGATATAACTTTTTCCTATCTTGTCTTTTTTGAAGGTACGTTCATGATTCATAGGTGTCATAGACAACCGAATTTTTGCCACACCTTCATTCAAGATTTCAAACTGCTGTGGAGTAATTCTGAATTGAGCAGTAGAACTTATTTCTGTAACGGGGATTACAATATTTCCACTTATAACACCAGCAGATTGACTTCCATTCCCAATCACAGTTCCTCTTAATTCAAGATATTTACCTGTGAATGTCCGAATTTTCATAGTTGGTTCAGCGAGAAAATTCATTCTGTCTGAACGCACTGTTGCTACTATCGAATAAATGGTGTCTTGCTTAGCTACACTGTACTTCATATTGCAACCTTCGGCTGCAAGTGCTTTATAAGTATAACCTACTGTTTGTGCTTTAGCGTTGAGTCCTAAAATAATACAAAACAGTAATAATATAATTTTTATAGTTTTCATATTTAATCTTGTTCGTAATCTTCGCCTTGTATTCCTAATTCGCCCTTACTCATGGCATTGGCAATATCTATTTTCAGTTCCTCGTCATAGTCTTTACTTGTCAAAAAGCTATTGACGATACGCAGCAACAAATCTTGGTCGATATTCGATGCTGCCACATGGTAAATGATAGATTCCAATGTACGCATACAGATGCAGGCGTGCCAGTAGTAGTTGTTCTTGTGTAAGAAGTATGCGCCTAAAGTCAATGCAATACGCTTATTCCCATCATTGAAGAAATGCCCGGAACAGAATCTATACATCAGATAGGTTAGTTTGTCTGCAAAGGTTGGATAGTATAAATCATTTTGCACAAAATCCAATGTTGCACGAATACCACCTTCATCACGCACTCCTTCAAAACCACCATCGCTGGCATCAATCATTTTGCCATAGATGTTTAAGGCTTCATCGTAATCTATGTAAATAATTTCCTTACTCATCTTCTGCCTGCTTTAAGCGTTTAAGCACATCTTTGTTATCAGCTAAGATACGGTCAAAATCAATAGACTGGTCACCGATGAATCGTTCAAACTCTTCAGGAGTAACAGCTTGCAGATAATCTGCTATATTACCATGATACGCATCCCGGAAACTGAAATCCCTTGAAGCCATTTTGGTTCTGGCATCATTTAAATAAGGTTTCTGCATCGGATGTTCGGCAAGTTCATTCACAATGCGCTCTACCTCGTCAATGGTAAGTAACCTGCCACCATTTTCTTTAAACCGTTCACTGAGAGCTGCCCCCACACCGTTTTCAAAAGAAGAAATAACCAATAAAACCTCTGAATACAGCGTGTGTCGAACATTGTCTTTGGAATCCAACTTCAATACTTCCCGATACTCCTTAGCATTCTCCTTGAATACAGCCTTATATATAAAGTCTGTAATTTGAGGATATTTGTATGTGGGATGTCCGTCCACATATTGATTGATGGCAGAAGTGAGATTCTTGCGATAGTTTTCTTCTGTGATTGCAGCAGGAAGATAATGTACATCCCTGCGGTTTATGTATTTTGTTCCGCCACCCGTCTTTTCATTGATGGTGGTAATCACGAAATCCAAGATAAGGCTACGTACTTTTTTTGCTTTCTCACTCTCTGTAAGCAACATACCCATATCCAAGAATGAGCGGAAATTAAACAATCCAAGTTGGGTCGTTTTGCTCCCGACATTTATGACGGGAGCAAATTGTAACTTTAACTCTTTCAGATGTTTACCTTTACATAAAACATAACCGTTAGCTGCTAATTCATCTGAATGTTTTTCCAAATAGCGTTCTATGGTTCGTTCTTCTACTTCGTAGAAATCGGCAACCATTTTTTTTGTAAAGCGATACTCTCCCTCAAAGAGCATTCCTTCAATGTCAAGATGCTCCTGTACTTTGCTGACCGCAAAACGGTTGTTAAGTACATTTTGTCTTTCTATGTTTGAGATGGTCAAATCTTTCATATCACTTCACAATTATCAGTTACACGATTTTATGTCAATGCCGAGAATCTTTTGAATTTCGGAAAGCGTTTTGTCTATTTCATGGTCGAGCGCAGCACGTTTTTCAAAATACTGTTTGAGCAGTTCTGCTGGAGGGAGTATTTCTTCTTCCTCTTTCGGGAACTTACATTGATCAAAATTGCAATCCAAGTCTATCAATTGTTGGGCAGTGAACACACGGCTCTTTTCACCCACTTCGTCACTGATAATTTCTTTCCTGTCTTTCCACCATTCCTGAATAGGTAGGGTATGCTCCACCTTCATTGGTTTGGTCTTTGAGAAGTGTTTGTACCCTTCCGGCATATCAAGACGATAGAACCATGTTTCTTTGGTCTTGAATCCTTCTTCGCAACCTTCGGCTTCTTCATTATTAAAGAAAAGGATGTTGGTTGCAATAGATGTGTATGGAGAGAATATAGAACCCGGCAAACGGATGATTGTATGTAGATTGAACTTGCGAAGGAGATTTTCTTTAAGTGCAAGTTTTGCTCCATCCGTACCAAATAAGAAACCATCAGGGATAATCACACCGCACCGTCCACCAGCTTTGAGGCGATACATGATAAGGGCGATAAACAAATCCGCAGTTTCACTTGAACGGTACTGTACTGGGAAGTTGCTTTTTACGCTGTCTTCCGTGCTACCACCATACGGAGGATTCATGCCGATAACATCAACCTTGTTGCTTTCCTTGAAATCAGTAACATTCGTTCCAAGCGAATCACAGTTGGTTATGTTGGGAGCTTCAATATCATGGAGCAGCAGGTTTGTGATGCTCAAAAGGTAGGGCAACGGTTTCCATTCCTGACCTACAACGGCATTTTGCAGTTTTTCTCCATCTGCCGCAGAGCCAATATTCCTGCCCATATATTTAAGTGCCGAGGTGAGGAAGCCTCCCGTTCCACTGGTGAAGTCGCCAAAGGTTTCGCCCAATTTCGGGTCGAGCATCATCACAATAAAATCAGTCAATGCACGTGGTGTGTAGAACTCTCCGGCATTTCCTGCCGATTGCAGATCTTTCAAAATTCCCTCATAAATATCTCCGAATGTGTGACGGTCGTCAGCATCGTCAAATTCGATTTCGTTTACAATGTTGACCACTTGGCGCAGAAGCGTTCCATTCTTCATATACTGGTTCAAGTCTGCAAATGTTTCTTGAACAATGCTTTTAGCTCTTGGGGTATTGGCATCTATCGGGAGATTCTTCAAGGTAGGAAACAGTTTCTCATTGACGAAAGAGAGTAGGGCTTCTCCAGTCAATGCTTCACCGTCTTTTTTATCTATTGCCCAGTTACGCCAACGCAAATCCTCGGGGATAATGGACTTGTATTTCTCATCTTTCCATTCCCATGTTTCTTCTTGTGTGTCATAGACTTTCAAGAAGAACATCCAAGTCATCTGTTCAATTCTTTGTGCGTCACCATTGATACCTGCGTCTTGACGCATGATATTCTGGATTCGCTTTATGATATTATTTACTGCCATTTTTAAGCTGATTTATATATTTGATATTCCAATTCTTTGATGGCTTGTTCAAAAGCGACTTTGCCACCAAATAGTTTTATGATTTTAGTTGGTTTCCCTATGCTGTTGAATGGAGGAATCTCCAAAATATTTGCCTTTTCAAAGTCAAGAATACCATTCTCCGCATATTTGTCAAGAAGAGCCTCCAATACTTCACGAGCCTTGCCTTCGTACTTTCCGAAGTAGTTACGTTTCTTTACATTGTTAGCCCTTTCTTTCCTCGTCAATGGTGGTTGGTCAAATGCAACGTGACATATCACATCGAAGATATCGGCATCTTTCAATGCCGGATTTGCTTCACGTACTGCGTCTATCAAGATGGCATATTCCTTTAACTCATCCATAACCGCCTGTTTGCGTTCTGCTTCAGTCCACGTTTGTACGAAATCATCCAAACTTTGATAGTGTCGCAACAGTTGCTTTCTCGCAAAGGACTGAACGCTTTCCGTTCTCATGGTTTTGCCATCCTCTCCCAAAACAGATACTATCTCATGAGCAATACGAATATCCTTTCCATTGATAAGATACTTTTCACGAGGTTCGTGAGCTGTTGGAGGATTTGAGGGAACAGGCGGATATGGCTTCGGCTTTTTTTCACCGCCTTTGGGTGGTTCAGGGTCGCCGTCAAATGACGGGTCTTTGAATTTTGCGGTAGCATTGCGGAAGTCGAGGATTTCCAGATGCCACTTGCCTTTGTCTTTTCTAAGTCGTGTGCCACGCCCGATGATTTGCTTAAATTCCGTCATAGAGCCAATTTCTTTATCAATGACGATTAAGCCACAAGTTTTGCAGTCCACTCCTGTAGATAGAAGTTCGGAGGTAGTAACAATTACCGGATAAGGTTCGTCAACACTGATAAAGTTGTCTAACTGCTTCTTCCCCTCTTTGTCCTCTCCGACAATGCGTGTTACGTAGTAAGGAGATTTTTTACATAAATCGCTATTTATGTTGATAAGCAGTGTTCGCATTTCGGCGGCTTCCTCAATATCTGAACAGAACACGATTGTCTTTGTCATACGACCGATGTCGTATAACATTTGGGTAATCCTGTGTGCTACTACTTTACGCCTTAACTTAATGGCAAGGTCACGACCTATATTCTGTCTTTGATATAATTTCTGTTCAATCTCCTTTCCTAACAAATCTATTTCACCTTCATCGGGAGTCCAGCCCTGCAAATCAACGTTGATGAAGTCGGCAGTAACCCGATATGGAGCCAAGAAACCATCTTGGATTCCTTGAAGAAGGGAATAGGTATATACCGGCTCTCCGAAATAATCCAAGTTGTTTGCTCCTTCATCAGCTTTCGGGGTAGCAGTCATACCGATTTGGGTAGCCGAGCTGAAATACTCCAATACTTTGCGCCATGCAGAATCGTCCTTTGCGCTACCACGATGGCACTCGTCAACGATAATCAAATCAAAGAAGTTTGGCTGCACCTCCAAAAACGGATCTGGCTTGCCCTCTTTTCCAACCAGTTGGTGGTATAACGCCATATATACCTCGTATGAGGAGTCAATTTTCTCTTCGCCTTCCCCAACAGAAGTTATCTTAGTCATAAACTTCTTGAAAGGTTTGAAGTCTTGCACCATTGTTTGGTCAATGAGGATATTTCGGTCTGCAAGATAAAGAATCTTTTTCTTTGCTCCGCTTTTATGGAGACGATGGATAATCTGGAAAGCGGTGAAAGTCTTACCAGTACCGGTAGCCATTACGACAAGTACACGCTGTTGTCCTCTTGCAATGGCTTCCACTGTACGGTCAACCGCTATACGTTGGTAATATCTTGGCTCATGGCTATGGGCATCATAATAAAACGGTGTTTCTATTATGTTAAGTTCATCCGATGTATAGTTCTTGGATGCAAGATAACGATTGTATAATTCCTCTTCTGTCGGGAAATTCTCTAATTTGATTTCGGTTTCTTTCCCTGTGATAAAGTCATGTTCCAAGAAAGCATCACCATTACTGGAGTACGCAAATTTCAAGTCAAGGATTTGGGCATAATCCATAGCTTGTTGAATACCACCCCCAACGGCATGTTTGTTATCTTTAGCTTCTACCACTGCAATGGGCTTACCATTATGGTATAATAGATAATCAGCCTTTTTGCCCTCTGCTACTGAATGTTGGTTGCCAACAACAAGTACTCGACCATCAGTGAAATAATACTCTTCACGCATATTTACGCTTACAGCCCAGCCCTTTTGTTGGAGTGCAGGGGTAATGAACAAGGTGCGTATCTCTTGTTCTTTGAGTTCTTTCTTGTTTACTTCCATGATAATAAGTTGTTTTAAGATTTATTACTGCTAACAATCAAATCTTTCACATCAATATCAAGAACATTAGCTATATCATTAAGGGTTTTGAGGTCTGGTTGAACAGAATTACTACACCATTTACTCACAGTGCAATTGGATTTACCAATCTGTTCTGCAAGCCATTTTCCTGTTTTTTGTTGTTCTGCAAGTACGACTTTTAGTCTGTTCAAATTAGCCATGAGGTAAAACGTTTTAATTCAAGAGCAAATTTATATAAATACTCTGATAACATAAGCAACTTCCGATAATAATTATTATTTGGAAGCGAAAAAATGGCTTAGATACCGTATTTCGAAAGGATATTTTCGTCAATTTCAATTTTATGCCGACCTGTTGTAGTTCGCAGATTCTTTCTTACGGTGTCAAACGTGGAGTTAGTGAACCATTCGGCAAATGTCGCCATCACAAATGATGTAGTTACATCTCCACCTATATTATATTGGAAAGCGATGTTCCAAGCAAAGTTCTTTAAAGAGATTTGTGTGAGCGAACTATGTTTCTTAATATGAATCTCGGTCATGGAAAGCACTTGACGATTAGTCACAAAATAGCGGACAGATTCGCAAATTTGGAAAATCTCTGTTTCGTCCAAATCAAAACGCTTGAATGTGTCTCGTGTATATTTCAGGATAGTATTTAATTTCTCGTCTTCTTCTCTTTCTTTTTGTTGCTTGTATTGTTGTTGCTCATGCTGGTATTCATAATGGAATAATTCCATACGCCTTTTTTGTACTTCTACACAATCTTGGGTATGTAAGGATGCAACAGCCGAAGTCTTTTTATCTGTCACTTCATCGGCTAATGCCAAATGTGACAAAGGAGTTTCTATAATGTATCTTGCTATAGAGATGCAAAGATGATATAGAAGTTTCAGTATCACATATCCGACAGCCATAACGAACGGAAGCAAACTCATTCGTATGCTAAGCATATTGCATATTTGAAATGCAATCATTGAAGCCAGCAACACCGCAATGACCTCTATTGTCAAAGAATGGAGTATATATTGTTTTTGCTTCATGCCTATTGTTTTTTATTTCTCAATGCAAAGGTATAACACTTTTTCATAAAAAACGAAAGAAAAAAAAAATAGATACCGTTTTGCAAATCAATAGCTTATGAAAAGAAAAGCATAATAAGAGAAAATATCGAAGACTATCTGAAAACAAGAGAAAATAGAAATCGTCAAAAACAGTATAGTTAAACTAAGTTAAAGTTTTTTGCGGTAGCTTTTCTATTCTCGCTAAGGCTGAAATATAGAGTAAACGAAGTAAAGTAATCATATTTGTACCAAGTTATATATAATGCACTGATATACAGCAGTAATTATCTTTGAGGAGGTGAAGTAAGTATCAGCTAAACAACGATATCTATAAACAGATAACCAGGGTGTGACTCGTTGAGTCACACCCTGGTTTCTTTATAACGCCGGCCAACGGTTTTTTCTCGTTTTTTTCCTATCTTTGCAATTTGAAAAATTCACATTCAAGCCACCTATGTAAAATCTGGCAATCAACAAATTAGAAAACTATGTCATCAAATCAGAATTCACAAAGCAAAGCATGTTGTTCCTTCCTCCAACGTTACCGTTGTATCATTTACAAAAGTCTGGTAATCCTACTGACCCTATTTCTGCTGCTGGACTACATACCTGGCATGCATGCCTGTTCGGCTTGGGTCACTCCTCCGGTTGCCTTGTTTGCAGGGTTGATTTTCGCTCTGTTATGCGGTCAGGCCTATCAGAAATTCAACAAGAAAATGTCTAAATACCTGCTGCAATATTCGGTTGTAGGGTTGGGATTCGGAATGAACCTGCAATCCTCGCTCCAATCAGGAAAAGAAGGTATGGAATTCACAATAATCTCAGTAGTCGGCACTATGCTTATAGGTTGGTTTATAGGGCGCAAGATACTGAAAGTGGACCGCGACACATCGTATCTTATCAGTTCCGGAACAGCTATCTGCGGTGGAAGTGCCATTGCCGCTGTCGGCCCGGTACTGAAAGCGAAAGACAGCGAAATGTCGGTGGCTTTGGGCACAATATTCATTTTGAATGCCGTAGCTCTGTTTATTTTCCCGGCTATAGGACATGCCATAGGTCTGAACCAGCAGGAATTTGGCTTGTGGGCTGCCATAGCCATTCATGATACCAGTTCGGTGGTAGGTGCCGGAGCCGCCTATGGTGAAGAAGCTTTGAAAGTGGCCACTACTGTAAAACTGACCCGTGCCTTGTGGATCATTCCACTGGCCTTGATCACTGCTTTGATATTCAAGAACAAAGGTCAGAAAATCAGCATCCCCTGGTTTATTCTGTTCTTCATCCTTGCAATGATTGTAAATACATATCTTTTGAGCCTTAATGACGTGACGGCACGTATCGGAGAGGAAATAAACGTTTTGGCCCGCAAATCACTGACTGTCACGCTGTTTTTCATAGGTGCATCTTTATCTCGCGATGTATTGAAATCGGTGGGCTTCAAACCGTTGCTTCAAGGTATATTGCTGTGGATAACCATCAGCCTAAGCACATTAGCATATATCTATTATTGGTGCTGAATCGAAACAGCAACAACAAACAGAAATCAGACTCATGTACAATGCCGTCAGCTTAATATGACTAAAAACATTTGCAGAGGAAAAGCAACTTTTTTAGAGTCGCTTTTCCTCTGCAAACAAATACTCGGTACCCGGAAATATATCATAAACCGAAGTGCAGAAAGTCAAAATTATGGCTGCTTTTGCAGTAAAGCGTCATAAAACGACTCTCAAAAGTCAATGATATATCATTATATTACAGTAACAACCATTCCTGGGCTGCAATGAATTTATAGTCGGTCTGATGCTTTTGGTATCATCACCTGACCCCATCCGGAAATACAGCCAAATTCATCATGCAGCTGATTTTTGCAAGTTGCCGCCAGTACTATGGCCAGACTTATTACGGTTACAATTCAAAAGAGAAACGCGAACCTCAGTTTTAATAAAATATTTGTGGATATATAAATAAGACATTCATAATTACTTCTTTCACCATACAGCAACAGACAACCATAAGCGGCAAAAACAATATTGACAAAACCTACGACACAGACTATCAGTATCTTTTTACACATCATACTTAACCGGATAATTCCAAATCCGCATATTATATGCTGCTATTGTAAGGTTCAGTTATATTTCCTATCTTTGCGCTTCAAATAGAACATCCCATTTCGTCCGCCCGATTATGAAAAACATACTATATACAATCTTGTTATGTACAATCTTGGCAGCAGTCGTTGCGTTAATGCTGCCGTCTTGTACCACACGCCAGAATATCGTATATTTTCAAGATTTGCCCCGCGACACGGCATTTCAATCCGGCGCAACAAAAGAAACTGAAATAAAAATCCGCCCCAAAGACAAACTTTCAATTGTTGTCAACAGCCGCGATCCGATGTTGCAGGATCTTTTCAACCTGCCATACGTCAGCCGACAGTTGGGCCAGACCATATACAACAACCAATCCTCCTCTTATGGCAACACACAGGGGATGTCCGCCTATACCGTAGACTCCGAAGGCTACATAGATTTTCCTGTCATTGGTAAAATCCACGTTTCAGGGCTGTCTCGCGAAGAGACGGCTGCATTCATTAAAAAAGCTCTCATTGACGGCAACTTGGTGAGCGATCCCATTGTGACGGTGGAATTTGTAAACCTTGCATACAACATCATAGGCGAAGTGGCAAAACCAGGGAGGTACGTCATTGACAAAGACCGCATATCAATAATCGATGCTCTGAGTCTGGCCGGAGACCTCTCCATACTGGCCAAACGTGATGCCATAAAAGTCATCAGGCAGCAACAGGACGGCACTTGCAATGTCTACATCCTCGACATGACTTCCGCCGACCGTCTGTACCAATCCCCGGCCTACTATTTGCAGCAGAATGATGTGATATACATCGAACCGAACAACGTTCGCGTCCGGCAGTCAACGGTCAACGGAAACAATGTACTGTCCACATCGTTCTGGCTGTCCCTGACATCCACACTGACATCGGTTGCAGTCCTCATCGTTCAATTAGCCAAAAACTAACCGGGAAATACGACACATATAACACAATGGAAAACCGAAATATCGACGAAACAAGCCTGGATTCTGACAACGAAATCTTATTTCTGAAAAATATTTTCCATACCAGTCTCGACAAATGGTATTGGTATGCCATATCCGTAAGTGTGGCCGTAATACTGTTTCTGCTGTATATATTCTCCACTCCCCCCACTTTTTCCCGCTACGCATCGGTACTCATAACCGATGAAAAAAACGATATGGGAGCAATGTCGGCCGGTTCTATGATTTCAGACATAACATTAGGAGGTACAGGAGCCAACGTAAACAATGAACTCATAGCATTCCAGTCGCCGGACCTCATGACATCCGTGGTACAACGTCTCAACCTGGACATAACATACCGCGTACCCTCGCAACGTCTTTACAAGAAAACGCTGTACGGCAGTGAACTGCCATTTTCCATATCATTTCCGGATATAGACAGCTCGCAGTCGGTTTCACTGAAAGTGGAACAATTGGATAAAAACAAACTCCGTTTGTCGAAATTCACGACATACGCCGACAGAAAAAACAAATACAAAGATATTATTGAATGCAATATAGGCGAAACAGTATCTACTCCTCTCGGCAGGATACGTATCAGCCGCAACTTACATCCCGACAGCATCTGCAAGATACCGGTATTCATCAGCAAGATACCGGTATATCTTGCCACCGAAGCAAGCCTGGCCAATCTCACGGCAAGCCTTGAAAGCAAAAAGTCAACTGTCATACGCCTCCAGTACAACGATGAGAACATGCGCCGCGCCGAAGATATAATCAACACGCTCATAGCATTGTACAACGAAAACCGCATAACAGAGAAAAATCAGAAAGCCATATCCACATCGGCTTTTATCAACGATCGTCTTGCTGTCATCGAACGCGATCTGA
Source organism: Candidatus Aphodosoma sp. (assembly GCA_051870875.1). Lineage (GTDB taxonomy): Bacteria > Bacteroidota > Bacteroidia > Bacteroidales > Paludibacteraceae > Aphodosoma. Next base: position 8,663 of record JBJECG010000072.1, on the reverse strand, counting down.
GCAATGTAGACAAAGAAATATCAGTATTCAAAAGCGAAAACCTCATACCGGATCTGAAAGGTGTATCTGAAATGTACATGGATCAGGCGAAAAAGACCAGCGAACAACTCGTCAGTCTCAACATGCAGCTTGCTATGGCTTCATACATCAAAGACTACATGCTCAAAGCCGGCTCCAACACCCTACTGCCAGCCAATACCGGTATCGAAAGCAACAGCATCGAATCACAGATATCCGAATACAATCAGATACTGCTGAAACGCAACAGTCTGTCAGCGAAAAGCAGTCCTCAAAACCCTTTGGTCATTGACATGGACAAGAATATACAGTCTCTGCGCAATGCCATCAACACATCCATAGACAACCTCATACTGTCGCTCAACACCAAAATTGAGAATTTGGAACGGGAAGAACGGAAAAACATAAATAAAATAGCAGACAACCCCATACAGGCCAACTACCTGCTGTCTGTTGAACGCCAGCAGAAAATCAAGGAGTCGCTGTATCTGTACCTGCTTCAGCAACGTGAGGAAAACGAACTGTCACAAACATTCACCCCGTACAACACCCGCATTATCACCACCCCTTCCGGATCGATGAGACCTGTCGCCCCGCGCAAATTCCTGCTCCTTATAGCGGCTCTTGCATTCGGCATGATCGTTCCGGCTGTCGGCATCTACCTCAAACTGCTGCTTACAACAACCATCCAGAGTAAAAAGGACATAGAATGGATGAGCATACCGCTTATAGGTGAAATACCGCTTATAAACTACAGATCCAACAAAAAATCCATCCGCAACAACAACGACAACCGCAATGTAGTAGTGGAACCTGGAAATCACAACGCAATCAACGAAGCATTCCGAATCGTCCGCACCAACCTTGAATTTACGGCAAAACAGAAATCTGGAAATATCATTATGTTTACCTCTTCACTTCCTGACAGCGGCAAAACATTCATCAATAAAAATTTGGCCAAAAGTTTTGCCTTAAAAGGGAAACACGTGCTCATCATTGATTTGGATATGAGAAAGGCAACCCTGAGCAATACACTCGGACTCGCCACCCCAGGTATGTCAGACTATCTGGCCGGAATGACCGATGACATCGACAGCATCATAAAACCATCCGGCATGCACCCGGAGATAAGTGTCATTCCTGTCGGTACAATACCGCCCAATCCGTCGGAACTGCTCTCCGATGACAGGATGAAAACGCTGGTCGGACAACTGAAACCCAGATACGACTACATATTCCTGGACTGTCCGCCTGCCGGAATGCTGGCCGATACCGACATCATAAACCAGTACACCGACTATACTGTGTACATTATCCGTATCGGCAATATGGACAAACAGCATCTGCCGGATATCGAACGGTTATATCGTGAAAACAAATTCAACAACATGACTATGATATTGAATGGTATCGAAGCCAAACTCGGTAGATACGGAAATTACAGAGGATATGGCAGTTACAGCTATTATGGGGGGGGGGAGAATTAGAGGGATACCTTGGTAAGACCAGATAAAAAGCCTTTTCCGCATCAGACATCAGACATAATCTGTTGCAAAATACTTGACCGACCTGTTACTTTCCAACTCAACAATATTATAGACATGGATTATTTGGCAAAACGTATATCTGTATATTACAACCGCTACTTAAGCAGCAAGATCATTTTCTCTATAGACATACTGACATCGGTCATCGCATCGCTGTTGTCTCTGCTGTTGATCTTCGCCATCACATCTTGTAACTTCGACAACAGCTCGTCGGTTCTGTTGTATCTGGCCGTTACAATTGTCTCGTCGGGACTGATATTCTACATCTTCACCATACACAAAATCATCATACGGCACTCCACACTGAAAGACTCGGTATGGCTGCTTGTGGCATCTCTGCTCAAAACCGTGTGCTCTGGTGCTGTATTCATCCTTTTTGTAGGATTCTCACATCACGTTGTATTCCTGGGCATAACGGATTTTCTGATCACATTCTTCGGTCTCATGCTGTCCCGCATATCCATGATTGTCGTTTACGACATGGCCAAGGCATTTGCGCAAAAAAGCTACAACCGTACCGACGCTCTGATATACGGCACATCCGACAAATCGGTGGCAGTACTCACAAGCCTCAAGTCATCTACAAGATACAACGTCAGGGGATTTGTCAGACACGACAGCAACACATCCGAACAGTTCATAGGCCTCAACAGAATCTATACCTTCTTCAAAGAAGGGGACTTCGAAAAACTGATAGACAAGACAAGGATTGATGCCATCATTTTTCCATCGGCACAAGATGCACGTACCGAACAGAACCGTCTGATAAAATACGCATTGGCACATAAAGTACAGACCCTCATATCACCTTCGATTGACGAAATCACAGACGACAGGATAAATGCATACATCCGCAACATCAACATAGAGGATCTGCTTGACCGCGATGAAATCAGATTGCCGATGGACAGAATAATATCGACATTCCGCAACAAGGTCATACTGGTGACCGGGGCAGCCGGCTCCATAGGTTCAGAACTTGTACGCCAGCTTGCCACATTCGGAGTGAAGAAACTCGTCTTATACGACAATGCCGAAACCCCGCTGCACAACATCCGTCTGGAACTGGAAGACAAATATCCCGCCCTCGACTTTGTACCCATTGTCGGTGATATCCGCATCCCGTCCCGGCTTGATTTCGCATTCCGCGAACACCGTCCGCAGATAGTGTTTCATGCCGCGGCATACAAGCACGTCCCCCTTATGGAAGAGAATCCATGCGAAGCCGTACATGCCAACGTTGCAGGTTCCCGCTATGTAGCCGACAAATGTATCGAATACGATGTGGAGAAAATGGTAATGATATCTACCGACAAGGCTGTCAATCCCACAAACATCATGGGATGCACCAAACGGCTGGCGGAAATCTATGTACAAAGCCTCGGTCTGGCAGTCGAAAACGGTACGGTACCCGGACGTACCAAATTCGTAACCACACGGTTTGGAAATGTATTGGGCTCCAACGGCTCCGTCATACTGCGCTTCAAAGATCAGATTGCAGCCGGAGGGCCGGTGACCGTTACACACCCCGAGGTATTACGGTATTTTATGACCATACCCGAAGCCTGCCAGTTGGTGATGGAAGCCGTATCAATAACCTCGGGCAACCAGATCTTCGCGTTCGATATGGGGCAACCCGTAAAAATCGACCATATAGCCCGCCGTATGATACAGCTCTCCGGATATGAACCGGACAAGGATATCATGATCGAATACACAGGACTCCGCCCTGGTGAAAAACTGTACGAAGAACTGCTTGCCAACGGCGAAAACACCATACCTACCGAACACAACCGCATACACATAGCAAAAGTGCGGGAATACGACTATCTGAATATCATAAAGACTGTCAACGCGCTCGAACGCCTGTCTCTGGAAGTGAATATCCCCGAAATGGTAAAACTGATGAAAGCCACCGTACCCGAATTCAAGTCAAAAAACTCACCTTACGAGATATACGACATTCCCGAAACTGCCAATCACGACTAACAAGGACAATCGGACATAATTGCCGACTTAATACGGCTTGTTTTTGCCGTCTTACACAACAATAACAAGCCACATATATTATACGCAATAAACTTTTACTGGATTTTACAGCAATATCAATGGGATACAAACACCTGCACTTTCCGAAAGACACGCTTTTCCTTGTAACGGGCGGAGCCGGCTTCATCGGTTCCAACCTGTGCGAAGCCATACTGAATTTAGGCTGCCGGGTCCGCTGTCTCGATGACCTGTCTACAGGCAAACAAACCAATGTGGATATGTTCCTCGGCAATCCTGACTATGAATTTGTAAAAGGTGATATAAAAGATCTGGATACATGCGTGGCAGCCTGCAGAGGTGTGGATTACGTCCTCAACCAAGCTGCATGGGGAAGTGTCCCGCGCTCCGTTGAAATGCCGTTGTTCTACAGTCTCAACAATATACAGGGGACACTCAACATGCTTGAAGCTGCCCGGCAGAACGGAGTGAAGAAATTCGTCTACGCTTCCAGTTCATCTGTCTACGGCGATGAAGAATGCCTCCCCAAGCAAGAAGGCAAGGAAGGAAACCTCCTCTCTCCATACGCCGTGACAAAACGCTGCGATGAGGAATGGGCCAAACAATATACCCGTCACTACGGGCTCGACACCTACGGTATGCGCTATTTCAACGTGTTCGGCCGACGCCAGGATCCACACGGAGCATACGCCGCCGTCATACCGAAATTCATCATGCAGCTTATGAAAGACGAACGCCCGACCATCAACGGCGACGGCAGACAGAGCCGGGACTTCACCTACATCGAAAACGTCATCGAAGCCAACCTCAAAGCCTGTCTCGCCCCGTCATCTGCTGCCGGACAAGCTTTCAACATAGCATACGGCGGCCGCGAATACCTGATTGACATCTACAGTGAACTGAACAGGGCACTGAACAAAAACATAGAACCGATTTTCGGTCCGGACCGTGTCGGAGACATCAGACATTCAAACGCCGACATATCAAAGGCAAGAAAATTGCTCGGTTACGATCCCGAATACGATTTTGCCAAAGGTCTGAACGAAGCCATAGAATGGTATAAAAACAATTTGTAAGCAACAGCAAAATACATTCACCGCATCATGGACACCGAAACAAAAATATGCGTAATAGGCCTTGGCTATGTAGGACTGCCATTGGCCAGACTGTTCTCAACAAAATATACTACCGTAGGATTTGACATGAACCAGGCTCGTGTCGATGCTCTTATGGCAGGACATGATGCCACGCTCGAAGTATCTGACGAACTGCTGCAGTCCGCAATTGCAAACGGATTCCGATGCACTGCAGATATCGAGGAAATACGCGGCTGCAACTTCTATGTGGTGGCAGTCCCTACCCCTGTCGACGAAAACAACAATCCCGACCTTACCCCACTCTACGGAGCAAGCGCTACCGTTGGTAAGGTAATATCAAAAGGAGACATTGTTGTCTACGAGTCAACGGTGTATCCAGGCGTTACAGAAGACGAATGCATCCCCGTAGTGGAGAAAGTGTCAGGCCTGAAATTCAACACCGACTTCTTTGCCGGCTATTCTCCGGAACGAATCAACCCTGGCGACAAACTGCATACCGTAGAGAAAATAAAGAAAGTGACTTCAGGTTCTACTCCCGAAATCGGACACAAGATCAATGACATCTATTCATCGGTAATTACTGCCGGCACCCACCTCGCGCCGACAATGAAAGTGGCCGAAGCTGCCAAAGTTATAGAAAACTCACAGCGCGACATCAATATCGCATTTGTCAACGAACTGTCAAAAATATTCAATAAAATGGGCATCGACACCCAGGATGTACTGGAAGCCGCTTCCACCAAATGGAACTTCCTGCCGTTCAAACCGGGTCTTGTGGGAGGTCACTGCATCGGTGTCGATCCGTATTATCTCGCACAATGTGCGCAACGCCACGGTTACAATCCTGAAATAATCCTTGCCGGCCGCCGGATGAACGACGGTATGGGCGAATATGTCGCCGGAGAAACTATCAAACTCATGCTGAAGAAAGGCATTCAGGTACTCGGATCAAAGATTCTTATACTCGGATTCACATTCAAGGAAAACTGTCCTGATGTCCGCAATACAAAAGTGATTGACATCTACCGCTCATTACAGGAATACAATGTCAACATAACAGTCTACGACCCGTGGGCCAACCCCACGGTCGCCAAACACGAATACGGAATCGGAATCACCAACCGGCTTCCCGAAGGCCAATTCGATACCGCCATCATGGCCGTGGCCCACAACGAGTTCAAAACACTTGACATCCTGTCCATGTTGAACTGCCGCCATATAATATTCGATGTAAAAGGCGTATTGAATAAAAATATTGTAGACGGACGACTGTAAGATAACCCCATTGAACTGAAATGTCTGTAAAAGACAAAATATCAAGAGTAAAACAAAGCAAGGACGCAAGAACATTAGTAGCCAATTTCGGCTACCTGTCATTGTTGCAGATAGCTGGTTATATATTTCCGTTATTAACGTTACCCTATTTGGCTCGTGTAATCGGAGCTGACGGATTTGGCAAAATAGCATTTGCCTCAGCCATCATTGTGTGGTTCGAGACCATAACCGATTGGGGCTTCAATTTTACAGCCACCCGCGATGTCGCCCAAAACCGCGATGACAAGGAAAAGGTATCGGAAATTTTCTCCACTGTATTTTGGGGACGGCTATTGTTGATGGGAGGCTCGCTATTACTGCTGTTATTGCTTATTCTGATTATTCCAAAATTCAAGGAAAACGCGGCAATACTGTTGGTTACATTTCTGCAGATACCGGGTAATGCCCTGTTGCCGCAATGGTTTTTTCAGGGCTTGGAGCGAATGAAGTATATTACATGGTTTACGCTGTTGACCAAACTGCTGTTTACCGTTGCCGTATTTATCTTTGTCCGTGACAAGGGCGATTATATCATACAACCGCTGCTGTTGTCGTCAGGCTTCATCATTTCAGGACTGATATCCATGTACCTGATTATCGGCAAGTGGAAATACTCGCTGCACACAGTACATTTTAACCATGTAATTAAAACTATAAAGTCAAGTACCGATGTGTTTATAAACAATCTGGCACCGAACCTCTACAATAGCTTTTCCGTGGCATTGCTTGGTTTTCTGCATACCGATGCCATTGTGGGAATATACGATGCCGGCATGAAATTCATGCGCATAGCATATCAGTTCATGAGTATAGTTTCACGAACAGTATTTCCATTTTTGGCGCGCCGTATCGACAGACACAATATTTTTCAGCGTTATTATATTTTACTTGCTGTTTGTGCTACGGTAGTGCTTCTTGTTTTTGCTCCACTGCTTATAAAATTGTTTTATGGTCCTGAATTTGTCGCTGCTGATGTTGTTTTGCGAATAGTTTCTTTTGCTATTATTCCGTTGGCGACAGGATCTATATTCGGTACCAATTATCTTATTTTAATAAAACGAGAACGGTTATTCAGAAATATAACCTTAGTGTCATCACTTATAGGATTCATGCTGGCATTTCCTTTGGTCTATTATTACGGCTATATCGGTACAGCATCCGTCTATTTATTGTCAAATTCCCTAATCGGTTTCATCACAATGTATTATGCGCTGAAAATCAAAAAACAACAACTCATAGTCCGGCCAGACAAATGAGTGTAATGCTTATCTGGAAGGCAAATTCTGAGAAATCAGTGAAGATGGTAAGTTGGTCCGCCATATTTGTGACTGTCTTGGAACACACAATACTAACTCAACAGTATGGTTTCTTCAAAAAAAGAGCACCAAATTACCTGGCCATTATTTATGGCCACCAATTTTAAGTCGGGATATCAAAAGAAACATTATGCAATATGATTTAGCAGCACCGGATATCGCGCTTGATAGGATAACAGCCTGTTTCACCAGCATTTAATACTATGAATCCGCTGCTTGGATTTTCCGTTTCTACATGAGCTCAAACTGGAAAATCATATGTCATGTCGCAACAAACGACTACCTGCTGCAGTACATCGAACGAGAGCATTCATTAATATGGAATTGTAATAACAAAAATTATAACTACATAATACGACACCCATGAAATTAGGTTTTATAATACCTGCATACCCCAGTGAGAAAAGAGTCGCACTGTTACCCGAACACATAACCAAAGACTACGAAAATGAACTGGTTATCGAAGAAGGATTTGGGGGCACTTTGTCAATAGAGGATGAAGAGTACATGCAAAAAGGTTGCATTATAAATTCAAGGGAAAATATTTTCAGAAACTGTGATGTGGTATTTTGCCTGAAACTTCTTCAACCTTCAGATTATGAATTGCTGAGAGAAGGACAGATGATAATAGGCTGGACACATCCAACCGGATCAGGTACGACATTTTATCAGAATATTGCGATAAAAAAAAGACTTAAAATAGTCGATTTGGATAATATATATCCCACTATTCATCAAGGCGACAGACACATGGCCATACCTTTCATAGCGAAAAATTTTATTTGGAAAAATAGTTTCTATGCCGGAGTTGCAAGCGTTCAGCATGCACTGCTGAATTTCGGACTGCTGCCGGATTCACGAACTAAAGTTGCAGTTTTGGCAAATGGAAGTGTGTCTCAGGGTGCATATAACTATATATCTAAATACAATGTGGACATCAGAATGTTTTACCGTAAGACAATGCAGGAATTCTATGACACAATTGGGGAATACGATATTATTATCAATGGCATAGAAGTCGACGGATCGGTAAAACATATAATAACAAAAGATAATCTGACTATGGTGAAGAAGGGTTGCTTGCTGATAGATTCTGCTGCGGATGCAGGCAATGCGATAGAAGGCAGTCATTACACTTCGATTGAAAACCCAATGTATGAAGAAAACGGACTGTTCTTTTACGAAGTCAACAATGCGCCGTCTCTACTGTATAGAATTACAAGTTATGAGATAAGCAAATCTTTCTCCGAGTGGGTGTATAAAAAAGACGTCAAGCGTTTTTGCGATTTATTGGTATGATATCATTACGGTAAATCACGATGACAGCCATGAAATATCATTGTGCCGGTGGCAGAAGATAGAGG
>JBJECG010000071.1:0-20192 GCA_051870875.1 Candidatus Aphodosoma sp. | reverse complement strand
CGGGTCATGTCGTACATGGTAGAAGCTACGGTTGCCTTGATGCGTGTGTCGGCGGCTGCTGCATTGACGGCCATCCCTCCCCATCCGCATATTCCGACTATTCCGATACGTCCGGCATCAACATCGGGGCGTGAGGATAGGTAGTCTGCCGCTGCCGAGAAATCTTCGGTATTGATGTCTGGAGAAGCCACATAGCGTGGTTGGCCGCCACTCTCACCCGTGAATGAGGGGTCGAAGGCAATCGTCAGGAAACCTCGCTCCGCGAGAGTCTGGGCATACAGGCCTGATGCCTGTTCTTTCACGGCGCCGAACGGTCCGCAGACTGCTATGGCCGGCAGTTTTTCCCCGGAAGAACTTTTCGGCTTATACAAATCGGCGGCAAGCGTGATGCCGTAACGGTTGACAAAGGTTACTTTGCTGTGGTTTACCTTCTCGCTTTTCGGGAATGTCTTGTCCCATTCCTGTATCAGTTCCAATTTTTCCATATTCATATTATTTTGAGTGTTTTGTGCTGGACTTTCAGTCTTGCCGAAGAGGCAGAGTAAGGCGGCAGTTAAGAAGATAGTCTGTTTCATGACCGATATGTGGTATGATGATTCGTTGATTTGTATTACTTTTCGTAAATAACGTGAGTTCGACGAATTCACGTTATTTACATAATCCGTTTTTATATTATTATGCTTGTTTTACCGTGTCGTGTGTTTCCGGCATTTATCGGTTTGTAAACAGACCTGCTATTTGACAAACGGTTTCAGTCCTTTGACTGCTTCTGCGGCGGTGATTCGCTTGCCCCCATTGTCCAAGTCAATGAGGATGTAACGGTCATTGCCCATTCCCAGCTCCTTCATGTATGACAACTGGCGCAATCCATGACGGCTTTCAATGCGTTCCACCAGATCGTGGTGTTCGGCCTCGGTCATGGCATACACCAAATCTACGCACGCCTGATCCAACGCCAGAATATCAGTGGAAGAAAGAATCCCTACATTCGGGGTCACGACAGGAGCGGCATTCGTTCCTTCGCAATCGCACGATACCGACATGTTGCGCATTACATTGACATACGTGATTTGTTTGCCGAAATAATCGGTGACGGCTTTAGTTGACTCGGTCATGCGCTCCATGAATTCCTCTTCGCTTATGTCCCATTGATTGTCCTGCCCCGGCGAGGTGTGAATCCAAGCCTTCCCGATACGTCCGTCTGCACAGCCTATACCTATGTTTTTGTTGCTTCCGCCGAATCCTCCCTGTGTATGCCCTTTGAAGTGTGTAAGCACCACAAGGGAGTTGTAGGCAGTCGTATGGCTGCCTACCGACATCTCCTTGAACCATTTGCCACCGTGAACGGGTAATGTCAAAGTATCTTCCTCGTCCATAATATCCACAGGGCAGAATGTCCAGCCGTTCACTTCCAGCGTCCGCCGGTGTTGTTCGGTCGTATAACGGTCGCCTTTATAATAGGTGTTTGTTTCCACAATATTGGCATTAGGAAGGTCTTTGTCAAGCAGAGCCTTCACCCACTCACGGGGTATAATGTTCGGGCCGTTCTGTTCTCCGGTATGCAGTTTTACACCTGTATGTCCTTTGATGTCCGCGCTTACCTGTTCATACGCTTTGATTAGTCCTTCGGCACTGAGGTTACGTGTGAAATAGACTACGGATTCATTACCTGTACGTTCCTCGTAAGGCACATACTTATTACCGTTTTTTCCGGGAACCGGACCGGACTGCGCTATGGCAGTTGTTCCTATTGCTAACAGACTTGCAATCATGATGACTGATATACGTTTCATTATTATTTGATTTTATTTAATCTGACGTTTCTGATACATAGTGCAAAGTTAAGGATATAATTGAAAATATGATATAGATAAATTACGGATGTTATAACCCGGATTACATTATCTTCGGAAAGAATGGCGCAAATCTTGTGGTCAAAGGTATATTACCGGTAATTGGGATATGTCGGTCAGCGTGGTCAATGTCAATGGCGCTGTCAGTGCTGTGCACTCCGACTGTCGGTGACTTGTTTATAACATAAAAACGATTGTGAAGGCCATCTGTAAAACAGGATAATACCGGAACTTGGCTTTCGTCTGGTACGGTGAGTGCCTGTGGCATGCTTTTTGTAACCGTACAGGATGAAGATTTAATGGATCAACCCGATTGTCCGGTTTCAGATCTTTGGTTTCAAGATAAACTGGATTTTGTCGGACTTGGCTTATGCTGTATTAATCTGACATGGTATATATCATTCTCATTGCCGCACTTGCCGCTATAGTAGCCGGTGCAGACAGTTTGGTTTCAGGATCGGTCTCAATTGCAAAAAGGTTGCATGTATCTGATTTTGTCATTGGAGCCTTGATTGTAGGTATAGGCACATCAGTGCCGGAAATGGTGGTAAGTGTAATGGGGGCGGTTCGCGGCAATGCGGATATAGCTATAGGCAATGTGGTAGGCTCCAATATATTCAATATCCTTGCCATACTTGGAGTTACGGCGGCTGTGTTTCCTGTTACAGTATCAAAATCAAATCTCAAGTTTGACTTGCCGTTGTGCATTGCAGTTTCGGTACTGCTTTTGTTGCTTACATATAATTTTTTCAACGGTACGCCTGCGGTGATTGGCCGTGCGGATGGGATTGTCTTGCTTTTGCTGTTCATGTTTTTCATAATATATTCCGTTTTCAGGGACAGGAAAAATTCTGTATCCGTGGAAGAGGATATTAAGGTGTATGGAACACCGGTATGGGTTTCCGTGCTGAAAGTGGCAGGCGGTTTGGCTGTACTTATAGCCGGGTGTCATTTCTTTGTTGAATATGCAGTGATGATTGCAAGGCAATTTGGTGCGGACGATGCTTTTATTTCCATTACATTGATTGCCGGAGGAACTTCCCTGCCAGAGCTGGCAGCTTCGATAGCAGCTGCTGCAAAAAAGTCTACGCAGTTGGCTCTCGGCAATATAGTCGGTTCAAATATCTTCAATATATTGCTTATATTGGGCCTAAGTTCGGTTGTTTCGCCGCTTGAAACAGGAGACATCACCATGGTGGATTATCTTGTAATGGTGGCATCTGCCGTATTGCTTGCCGTTTTAGGCATCGGAGGAAAGATTTCCCGTTTGGGTGGCATATTTATGCTGCTGTCTTTTATTGCCTATAATGTGTGGCTGGTTATGGCTTGACATTTGGAAACTTTTGGTAAAACAACAACCGCTGTATCACAGTTGAATCGTGATACAGCGGTTGCTTTGTTCGGAGTTGTAGCTTTTGCCGGTTATTCTTTGTTGGCTCCGGGTATCGATATCATGCGTTTGTAGCTGCGGTAACGCCATTTGGCATTGTCTTCGGCAGCCTGGAAAAGCTCTTCGGCTTCGGCAGGATATTGTTTCATGACAGAAGCGAAACGGACTTCACCTTTCAGGAATGTCTTGAAGTTACTCCAATTCGGTTCTTTCGAGTCGAGGATAAACGGATTCTGTCCTTCTTCCTCAAGCATCGGATTGTAACGCCATAAGTGCCAGTATCCGCATTCAACGGCAGCTGCCTCTTCGGCTTGGGCCTTGCCCATACCGGCTTTCAGTCCATGGTTGATGCAGGGGGCATAAGCTATGACGAGTGATGGCCCAGGGTAGGCCTCAGCTTCGCGGATGGCTTTCAGACATTGTGCCTGGTCTGCACCCATAGCTATCTGGGCTACATATACATAGCCGTAAGTAGTGGCTATCATGCCAAGGTCTTTTTTGCGTACACGTTTGCCGGCGGCTGCAAATTTTGCGATTGCGCCTACTGGGGTCGATTTTGATGCCTGGCCTCCGGTATTTGAATAAACTTCAGTGTCGAGTACCAGTATGTTGACATCTTTGCCTGATGCTATCACGTGGTCGAGACCGCCGTAACCTATGTCGTACGATGCTCCGTCGCCTCCGATTATCCATTGCGAACGTTTGGTGAGATAGTGGTCGAGTTCGGCTATCTGCTTGCAGGTATCGCAACCGCAGGCCCGGACGGCAGGCCGGATTTTCTCTGCAAGTTCTTGCGATTTTTCTGCATCGTTGCGGTTTTCCATCCATTCTCGGAAAAGGGCTTTCAAATCATCGGAACAGCAGGTGCAAGTCTGGGCTTTGGTCATGAGTTCAACAAGACGGGTGCGCATCTTGTCGTTGGCAAGGGTCATGCCGAGACCGAATTCGCAGAAGTCCTCGAACAGAGAGTTGGCCCAAGCCGGACCTTGCCCGCGTTCGTTGGTCGTATACGGAGTTGAAGGTACTGAGCCGGAATAGATTGATGAACAACCGGTAGCGTTGGATATTTGCTGGCGGTCGCCAAAAAGTTGGGTGAGGAGTTTGACGTACGGAGTCTCGCCGCAACCGGAGCAGGCACCGGAAAATTCGAAAAGCGGAGTGGCGAACTGTGAGTTCTTGACATTTGATTTGGTGTCAACCAAATGTTGTTTCGATTTCACGTTTTCCACACAATATTGCCAGTTGGCCGCTTCGTCAAGTTCCTGTGCGAGAGGCACCATGGTAAGGGCCTTGCCTGTCTTCGGATTGCCGGGACATACATCGGCGCAGTTGCCGCAACCGAGGCAGTCCATTACGCCTACCTGAATGCGGAAGTGCATGCCTTTCATGGCTGCCGGGGCTTTGATTTCGACAGTTGCGGCATTGAAGCCTTTAACCTCTTCATCGGTCATGGCAAATGGACGGATGCAGGCATGAGGACAAACATAGGCGCACTTGTTACACTGTATGCAGTTGTCGGCATTCCAGGTCGGAACAAATGCTGCCACACCGCGTTTCTCGTATTTGGCTGTGCCGGGCTGCCATGTACCGTCTTCGATACCTTTGAATGCCGAAACAGGAAGAAGGTCACCGTTCTGGGCATTTATAGGACGGACTACTTCGTTGATGAATGCAGGGTCACCGTTCTCTTCTGTTGCGTCATCGGCAAGCGAAGCCCATGCTGGGTCGATATTGAGAACGTGGTACTCATTGCCGCGGTCGACGGCAGCATAGTTTTTGTTTACGACATCTTCACCTTTCTTGCCGTATGACTTCATGATGAATTTCTTCATCTGCTCTACTGCCAGGTCTACAGGAATTACCTCTGTGATGCGGAAGAATGCCGATTGGAGGATGGTGTTGGTACGGTTGCCGAGGCCTATTTCCTGTGCTATACGTGTGGCGTCGATATAGAAAACTGTGATATTGTTTTGGGCAAAATAGCGTTTTATCTTGTTGGGCAGGTGTTCGTTGAGCTCTTTTTCATTCCACACGGTGTTGAGCAGGAAAGTACCGCCTTTGCGGAGACCGCGTGTTACATCGTACATACGCAGGTAAGCCTGAACGTGGCAAGCCACGAAGTTAGGCGTGTTTACCAGATATGTGGAGCGGATAGGGGTGTCTCCAAAACGGAGGTGCGAGCAGGTGAAGCCGCCCGACTTCTTGGAGTCATACGAGAAATAGGCCTGACAATATTTGTTGGTATTGTCACCGATGATTTTCACCGAGTTTTTGTTGGCCCCTACAGTACCGTCGGCTCCGAGACCGTAGAATTTTGCTTCGAAGATGTCTGCGCCACCGAGGGCAACCTCCTCTTTGCGGGGCAGTGATGTGAATGTTACATCGTCATCGATGCCGATCGTAAAGCCGTTTTTAGGCTGTGGCAGAGACAGATTTTCGTATACTGCCAGGATTTGGGCTGGAGTAGTGTCTTTTGAGCCGAGACCGTAGCGTCCGCCGATGACAAGAGGTGAATTTTCCGTGCCGTAGAGCGTATCCTTGACATCCATATACAGAGGCTCGCCTGTTGCGCCCGGTTCTTTGGTGCGGTCGAGCACGGCGATGCGTTTTACCGATTTCGGAAGTGCTGCGACAAAATGTTTTGCCGAGAACGGGCGGAAGAGGTGGACAGATACCAAACCTACTTTCTCGCCTTTGGCTGTCTGGTAGTCGATAGTTTCGCGGATAGCCTCAGTCACTGAACCCATGGCTATGATTACGCGGTCGGCATCTTTGGCTCCGTAGTAGTCGAAGAGGTGGTATTCGCGGCCTGTGATTTTTGAAATTTCTCCCATGTAGCTTTCCACTATTTCAGGAACGCGGTCGTAGTACGGGTTGCACGATTCGCGGTGCTGGAAGAAGTGATCCGGGTTTTCTGCCATGCCGCGGGCTACTGGATGTTCTGGTGAGAGGGCGCGTGAGCGGAATTCGGCCAGTGCCTTTTGGTCTATAAGACCTGCGAGGTCTTCGTTTTCAAGGCATTCGATTTTCTGTATCTCGTGAGATGTGCGGAAACCATCGAAGAAGTTGATGAACGGTACCCGGCTTTTGATGGTTGAAAGGTGGGCTACACCGGCCAAATCCATTACTTCCTGTACCGAACCTTCGGCCAGCATGGCGAATCCGGTCTGACGGCATGCCATCACGTCCTGATGGTCTCCGAAAATGCAAAGTGCATGGCTTGCGAGTGTACGTGCCGATACGTGGAATACGCATGGAAGCAGTTCGCCTGCTATTTTGTACATGTTGGGAATCATGAGCAGCAAACCCTGCGATGCGGTATATGTTGTGGTGAGGGCACCTGCCTGGAGAGAACCGTGTACTGCTCCTGCAGCTCCGGCTTCAGACTGCATTTCCTGTACGAGTACTGTCTCGCCGAATATGTTTTTACGTCCGGCAGCCGACCATTCGTCTACATACTCTGCCATTGTCGACGATGGTGTGATAGGGTAGATTGCAGCCACCTCGGAAAACATATACGAAATGTGTGCTGCTGCCTGGTTGCCATCGCATGTGATAAATTTTTTTTCTTTTGCCATAGATGTAATCTTTTTACGTTAAATCTGGTGGTGAACAAGATAGTCGATGCCGTGCGTATCAAGCGCGGCTTGTCAACCGAAATGCAAAGTTACGATAATATTATGTGCTTTGGAAGTTTTTTATAATAAATTAGCACCCTGCTGATACAGGACTTGCTTGAAATATGTTGTCTTATGTATGGTTTGAACTTGCGCCGGTTCATTGACAGAGTGCAACTTTTGAAAATAGACGTGTAGCTGCAATATAGCTGTCGCGGTGTATTTCTCGGCATTGGGGTTTACGGTAGCAGACTGTCTGTTTCTTTACCGAAAGATGCAAGTTCGCGGACTAATGATGATGACACATGGGCCGTGTCGGGAGGTGCAATGAAGAAGATAGTGTCTATGCCCGTCAGGTTGCGGTTGATGTCGGCTATGCTGCGTTCGTACTCAAAGTCGGTTATGTTGCGCACACCGCGTACTATATAGCTGGCGTTGTACTGTTCTGCCAGGTCAGTGGTCAGGCAGTTGTATGTCACCACCTCCACTTGTCCGAATTCTGCATACAGCTGCTTTATACGCTTCAGACACTCTTCTTTCGGCATGAAACGTTTTTTCTGTATGTTGGTGCCGATGGCTATCACTAATTTGTCAAACAGTGGCAGTGCCTGCTTTACAATAGCTTGATGCCCGACGGTAAACGGGTCGAAACTGCCTGGAAATATGGCAATCCTCGTTTTGTTGATGGTTTTCATCTTATGTTATGGTCGTGCAATGATGGTCAGGACAATACAAATATCAGACTGTATAATGTCAGACTGTGCATACTGTCTGACAGGCAGACGTATCCACAGTTTATGGAATTTGTTCAGATCCCTGCTATACGTTTTATCTCATTCATTATTGCCTCGGCAAAATTGTTGGCCTGTTCCATGGTCGGAGCTTCCGAATAGATGCGGATGATGGGTTCGGTATTTGATTTGCGCAGATGTACCCAGCCTTGCGGGAAATCTATTTTCACGCCATCGATGTCTGTTATCTTGAAATGGCTGTAGCAGCCTTTTATCACGGTCAGCACACCTTCCACATCGATTCTTGGAGTTAGGGCAATCTTGTTTTTGGATATATGGTAGTTGGGATAGATGCTTCGCAGTTCGCTTGCCTTTTTCCCTGAATGTACCAAATGGGACAGGAAAAGGGCTATGCCGACAAAAGCATCGCGCCCGTAGTGCGATTCTGGGTATATGACACCGCCGTTGCCTTCACCTCCGATTACGGCGTTGGTCTCTTTCATCTTTTCAACCACGTTTACCTCACCTACGGCAGCTGCCTCGTAACTGCCTCCGTGCTGTGCGGTGATATCGGCCAAGGCTCTGGTTGATGATAGATTTGAAACAGTATTGCCGGGAGTGTGCCCCAGCACGTAGTCTGCTACAGACACCAGAGTGTACTCTTCGCCGAACATCTCTCCGTTTTCGCAAATGATGGCCAGACGGTCCACATCAGGGTCTACGACAAATCCTACATCGGCATGTGTACGGCGGATGTGATCCGATATTTCGGTGAGGTTTTCAGGCAGAGGCTCCGGATTGTGTGCGAAATTACCTGTCGGTTCGCAGTTTAGTTCTTCTATCTGTTCGACGCCCAATGCTCGAAGCAGACGTGGAATGGCTATACCGCCTACCGAGTTTACGCAGTCTACGGCCACACGCAATCCTGCATTGGCTATTGCTTCACGGTCAACAAGTTTGAGTTTCAGTACCTCCTCTATGTGCCTGTCGATATAGTCAGTACGTTCGGTATATGAGCCGAGAGCATCTATTTCAGTATAAAAGGTGGTATCGGCAGCATCTGACATTGCAAGCATGGCTTCACCGTCGGATTTGCTCAGAAATTCGCCATGTTCGTTCAGAAGTTTCAGCGCGTTCCACTGTTTCGGATTGTGGCTTGCCGTAAGTATTATGCCGCCGTCGGCATTTTCCATAGGCACTGCCAGTTCGGTTGTCGGAGTGGAGGCAAGGCCGATATTGACTACATCACATCCGCATCCCATCAGTGTGCCCACAACTATATCGGACACCATAGTGCCGGAAATGCGGGCGTCGCGGCCGACTACCACGCGGCAACGTTGCTTGTTGCGGTACCGTTTGAGCCACATGGCGTAGCCTGTGGTGAATTTCACAATATCTATAGGAGTCAACCCTTCACCTGCGGTACCGCCTATCGTGCCGCGTATGCCGGAAATGGATTTCACTAATGTCATAATTCGTGTTTGTTTTGGAAATTTATTGTTGCAGCTGTTTGGCTTGTGGCGATGACGCAGAATATTATTTCGGAGCTATCTTTATTTTCATTTCATATACGAAAGCAACGACATCTGTATCATCACGTCCTAATTTCGATGGTACTATGATACGGGCATGGGCTCCAGAACGTTTCATAAGTTCAAATGCATCCTGCCATCCCTGGCAGCTGTTGGCCAACGTACCGTATCTTATCTGTTCGTTGGGGTACGGCCTGTCCTCTGTCGTCCAGTAATCCTCTTCGATAGGGTTTTCCTCAAGCCGTATCTGCTTGTAACGCATGATGATTTGGTCACCGTTTCGCAACGTTTCTCCAGTACCTTTGTCGAACATCTGGAAGTAGATGCCGTCAGGATAATGGTATATCTCATTGCGTTGGAATATCGAGTCGGCCGGAAATGTGCTTATAACTGTAATTCCTTCGTTCTTGAGCCATTTGTCTATGTTCTTTTGCTCCAGGTCTAATAATTTTGAATAGTTGGTGGAACTTTCGCACGATGACAGCCCAAGAATGATACATGCCGCAATTGAGCAAAACATTGATATGAAAACAATTTTATTTCTCATTCCCAGAAGTGAAATTAGTTGTATTTTAGACGGTTGTAATACCGTACCGACAATTTTCCGTGCAAAGTTATAACAAAAAAACAATATGACAAACATGGTGATGGCAAAAGTGGAAAATATTTGCAGATGTCAGTGAAAAACCGTACCTTTACATTCGCAAAAACAGGCCTGTATTACGTGGTAGTGCCCTTTTTGCAGGCATAGGTGGCTCGCTTTCTGACTTTGCCATTTTCTGCGTTGTCAGATGGCTGTTGAACTACTGCAATGTCTGGGTCCCAATGGTATTGCTGCATCGGCGTCAATTCCAATACCACGGTTTTGTCTGTTATGGATATAGGGATGCCTATTGTTTGGTATGACGTGTTTTAGTTCCAAATAAGTAATACGCAAAAACTGCTGTTACTCGAATATTATAAAACAATTCTTGCGGGCTGCTATGAATGTACGGATAGACGATAGTTGGCATGAAGTGCTTGATGATGAATTTGACAAGGATTATTTTGTCAGATTGGCGGATTTTGTGCGTAATGAGTACAAATGCGCCAAATGTTATCCTCCTGGCAACTTGATATTCAATGCTTTCAACTTGTGTCCGTTTGACAGCGTAAAAGTTGTCATCATCGGGCAGGATCCATACCATGGACCTGGACAGGCACATGGTTTGTGCTTTTCAGTGAATGACGGAGTCCGTTTCCCTCCATCGTTGCAGAACATATTCAAGGAAATAGAGAGCGATACGGGAACTCCTGTGCCATCGTCCGGTAATTTGGCGCGGTGGGCCGAGCAAGGTGTGCTTATGCTTAATGCCACCCTTACTGTCAGGGAACATCAGGCCGGGTCTCATCAAGGGCATGGTTGGGAGCAGTTTACCGACAGGGTGATAGAAATCCTGTCGGCTCGGAGGGAGCACATTGTATTTATCCTGTGGGGGGCGTATGCCCAGAAGAAAGGCGCAGTAATTGACAGGGAAAAACATTTGGTACTCTCATCCGCTCACCCGTCGCCACTGTCGGCTTACAACGGTTTCTTTGGTTGCAGGCATTTCAGTCAGGCAAACGATTATCTGCAAATGCACCATATAGCGCCAATAGTCTGGTAGCTTTGATTTTCTTGGTATATTTGATACTCTTGCCAGTTTCAGAATCAAATGTCGTGCAACCTGCGGCCAAATGGGAAATCATGCAGGCATAAACTTGAACTGTTGGCGATACGTCAAACATTTCAGTTGATTCTTCTGGATTCAATACGTTCCTTACGGGAACAAAGAACCTCACCAAAAGCCGTCTGATGCTTTTAGTGAGGTCACTGCACCGTATTGGTTTATGTTATTATTTGCTTAGTTTACGAAGAATCGGGATTACATTTGTGCCGTATGGTTCGTGGATGTCATGTTGTGCATAGGCCGTTTCTTTGTCTTTAGGCTCATGCTTTGATGTGTCCCTTGTGATGCACATTTTCCGTTCGTTCTGATGGGAAATATGAGTGTGGCAAACTGCCTGACAAAGAAATGTGGCGGATATGGCTAAGGACACATCTTCAAAAGATGGCCGTAAAGTAATATATTGGTTTGTCTTGTCCGAACCCAAAACAACTTCTCAATCCTATTAGGCTGTAAATTCTATGTCCCCATCTATCACTTCATGCCATGGCAGACCGCTTTCGGCCACTTTCTTCAAGAACGGATCCGGATCAAACTGTTCTACGTTGAAAACTCCTGCCCCGGTCCACTGGCCGGTCAGGAACATGTATGCGCCGCTCATGGCCGGTACACCGGTAGTGTAGCTCACGCCTTGGGTTCCGGTCTCTTTGTAGGCTGCCTGGTGCGAGCAGTTGTTGTAGATGTAGTACGTACGGGGTTTGCCGTCTTTTACACCGCGTATGCGGCAGCCTATTGATGTGAATCCGCTGTAGTTTTCACCGAGCTCTTCCGGAGCTGGCAGTACGGCTTTCAGAAACTGGAGCGGCACTATTTTCTGCCCGTTGTACTCTACTTCGTCTATACGGGCCATGCCGATATTCTGTATTACACGCAGGTGTGTGAGGTACTCCTGTCCGAATGTCATCCAGAAACGTGCGCGCTTTATGGTCGGGAAGTTCTTGACGAGTGATTCGAGTTCCTCGTGATACATGAGATACGATTCGCGTGGTCCGATTTCAGGATAGTTCACAGGCTGGTGGACTTCCAAGGCTCCGGTCTGTATCCATTTGCCGTCCTGATAGTAACGCCCTTTCTGTGTGATTTCGCGTATGTTGATTTCTGGATTGAAATTGGTGGCGAATGCCTTGTGGTGGTCTCCTGCATTGCAGTCTATGATGTCCAGGTAGTGCATTTCGTCGAAATGGTGTTTTGCTGCGTATGCCGTGTAGACAGAGCAGCATCCCGGGTCAAATCCGCAGCCGAGTATGGCGCAGAGTCCGGCTTCTTTGAAGCGGTCGTGATATGCCCACTGCCATGAGTATTCAAAATGGGCTTCGTCTTTAGGCTCGTAGTTGGCTGTGTCGAGATAGTTGCAGCCGGCTTCCAGGCAGGCGTCCATTATCGTAAGATCCTGATACGGAAGCGCCACATTTATGACCAGTTTCGGACCGAACGAACGGAACAGTGCCACAAGCTCCGGTACATTGTCTGCATCTACCTGCGCCGTCTTGATTTCAACGCCATAACGCTGTTTTATATCGGTTGCTATGCGGTCGCATTTGCTGCGGGTGCGGCTTGCCAACATTATTTCGGTGAATACATCGTGGTTCTGTGCCACTTTGTGAGCTACTACGGTTCCTACGCCACCTGCTCCTATTATAAGTACTTTCGACATGGTTTTATTCCGGTTTTATTGGTTTTTGGTTTTGCAGTGCGCAAAGTTACAATATTTTTTTCATTCGGTATCCATCGTTGGGGGTTATTCGGTGCGGGAGCGTCAAAATAGTTGCATGAAAATCAAGTGCGAGGTTTCAACCGGATGTCTGTTTGTCTTGATGATGAGTCAGAAGTGACGTGTATCCCGTTACGGACTGTGTGTTCGGCAGCTGTTTCGTTTGTGTCAATCACTGTGCCATATGTCGTCAATGTCGCTTGTCGGGAGAGCAAAATTTATTTGGCTGTCTTGGATTTATTTGCTACCTTTGTCCCTTGAATGTAACTGCTTTGCAGGGTTAGGTATGACAGTTGACACAAACGACAAAGTGACAAAACAGCAGTGGAAACCGGGTACCTTGATATACCCCATTCCGGCGGCACTCATTTCCTGCGGTGCCGATGACAGTGAATACAATTTGCTTACCGTCTCGTGGTTGGGTACTATATGTACCGATCCTGCCATGTGTTATATATCAGTGCGTCCGGAACGGCATTCTTATCCGATCATAAGGAGGAACGGAGCATTTGTCATAAATCTTACTAATGAGGATATGGCGCGTCAGACTGACTGGTGCGGTGTAAACAGCGGTGCCGGTTGCAACAAGTTCGAAATGATGAAACTCACCCCTCGCAAAGCGGAAAAGGTCGCGGCACCCATTGTTCTCGAATCTCCACTAAGCATAGAGTGTCGCGTTGTGGAAATCAAGGAGCTGGGCAGTCACCACATGTTCATTGCTGAAGTAGTCAACGTGCAGGCCGACGAACGGTACATCGACACGTCTACCGGCGCATTCCAGCTTGAAAAAGCCCGGTTGATAGCATACAGCCACGGACATTATTACAAACTTGGTGAGGAGATCGGCAAGTTCGGGTGGTCGGTCCGGAAGAAAAGATGATGGCATACAGTTTTTGTAGACAAAAATTGAACCCAAATTCCCTATAATATAAATTAACAACTAATTCATGAAAAGAGACAACGTCATTTTCGATCTTATCGAAAAAGAAAAACAACGTCAGATCAAAGGTATCGAGCTTATCGCTTCGGAAAACTTTGTAAGTGAACAGGTGATGCAGGCTATGGGATCTGTCATGACCAACAAGTATGCCGAGGGTTATCCCGCAAAACGTTATTACGGCGGCTGTGAAGTGGTGGACCAATCTGAAAACTTGGCTATCGCCCGCCTCAAACAGCTGTTTGGTGCAGAGTGGGCTAACGTACAACCCCATTCGGGCGCACAGGCCAATATGGCTGTGTTCATGGCATGCCTTAATGTAGGCGACACTTTCCTTGGCCTTAACCTCTCGCACGGTGGTCACCTCTCGCACGGTTCTCCCGTCAATATGTCGGGTATCAACTACCATGCTCTCGAATACAGTGTGAAAGAAGAAGACGGCCGCGTAGACTATGACCAGCTTGAGCGGGTTGCTCGAGAGAACAAACCGAAACTCATCATTGCCGGTGCATCAGCTTACAGCCGCGAATGGGATTACGCACGCATCCGCCGCGTTGCCGACGAAATCGGTGCCATTTTCATGGTCGACATGGCTCACCCTGCAGGTCTCATCGCTGCCGGATTGCTCGAAAATCCGGTTAAGCACGCCCACATAGTTACTTCTACCACACACAAGACTCTCCGTGGCCCGCGTGGTGGTGTTATCATGATGGGCAAGGACTTCCCCAACCCATGGGGCAAAAAGACTCCTAAAGGCGAAATCAAGATGATGTCTGCCCTTTTGGATTCTGCCGTATTCCCTGGCGTGCAAGGCGGTCCTCTCGAGCACGTCATCGCAGCCAAGGCCGTTGCTTTCGGCGAAGCCCTCCAGCCCGAGTTCAAAGAGTATCAGATGCAAGTCAAGAAGAATGCTGCCGCTCTTGCCGACGCATTCATGAAGAAAGGCTATAAGATCGTATCCGGCGGTACCGACAACCACTCCATGCTTGTAGACCTCCGCACCAAATTCCCCGATTTGACCGGTAAAGTGGCCGAAAAAGCACTCGTAGCTGCCGACATCACCACCAACAAAAACATGGTTCCGTTTGACTCTCGCAGCCCGTTCCAGACCTCTGGTCTCCGTTTCGGTACTCCTGCCATCACCACGCGCGGCGTGAAGGAAGACAAGATGCCTGTCATCGTCGATCTCATTGACCGTGTTCTCAATGCTCCTGAAGACGAAGCGGTTATCGCAGCAGTCCGCAAGGAAGTGAATGAGATGATGACCCAGTATCCTCTGTTTGCATGGTAAGCCGATGTAGGTAATAATAACCATATCAAAATCCTAATCCTAATGGATTTTTGGCGTGTTAGGATTTTGGTATGGTTATTTTGTATTGCTTTTTGACACATTATCTAACCGATTAATTCTATAATCTTATGAAAAAATTTGCAAGGAATTTGATCGGTATTGTTTTAGCTGCTTTATTTGTAGCTTGTACCACAGACAACAATGTTGATGTTAAGTTGTTGTGATTTGCAGGTAGAACCCGCCGCTTAATGTTCCGGTATTATGAAAAAAGATAGAGTTTTTGATCATATTGTGGTATATAACAAGTATGCTCTGATAGAGTTTTTGTGGGTGGCCGTTGTGATTTGGTTGCCGTATAGCATGGAAAATATCTATTGGCGCAGTGCGATGGTGGCGGTGTTCTGGGCTGGTGTGGCTGTGCTGTGGCTTATGGCTCAAGCAACGGTGTTGCAAAAGTATTTTCTTCCGAAATATGCTGCTACGGGGTTGTTCTCCAAGAAGGAGTTCTGCTTTATGGAGTTGTTTTACCTGATTGTGCTATTCGGAGGGTTTCCGTATTTTGTGTCGAGTGAGATGACGAAAGAGATGATTGATTGTTTCCATTCGTTGCTTGATTCTTTATTTCAATTGATGCGCTAATAAAAAGGGGGCACTATCTGTGCTTGTAATGGCGGATAATAACCCTTTTTATTATATTGATTCGTTTATGACAGAAAGGACGTTACATTTGTGTGATGAGCTGGACACTACGGTGTTTTATGGTGTGAATAATGTTAATATCCGTACAATGAAGGATCTTCTACCTGCGGTGAAGATTGTTGCGCGCGGCCGTACGATGAAACTCGTTGGCGAAGAAACTGATGTAGCTATGCTCGAACGGGTCATAAACATCCTTTCCGACATTGCATCCCGTACCAACCACTTGACTGAAGAGCAGGTTATAGAGGTAATAAAAGGCAATGAGCCTCAGGTAGTCGACACGTCGGACAATCTGATACTTCACGGCGTAAGCGGCAAGATGATTCGCGCCCGGACACCTAACCAACGCCTGTTGGTCAAGGCTTACGAAGAGAATGATCTGCTTTTTGCCGTCGGACCTGCAGGCTCGGGAAAAACATACACGGCAATTGCTTTGGCTGTGAGAGCTTTGAAAAACCGTGAGGTGAAAAAAATTGTCCTCAGCCGTCCTGCCGTGGAGGCCGGAGAGAAACTCGGGTTCCTACCAGGCGACATGAAAGATAAGATTGACCCTTATCTCCAGCCCCTTTACGATGCGCTGGAAGACATGATACCACCTGCCAAACTTGCCGAGTATATGGCCAACAAGGTGATACAGATCGCTCCTCTGGCTTTTATGCGTGGCCGTACGCTCTCCGAAGCTGTCATTATCCTTGATGAGGCGCAAAATACATCGGTGCAGCAAATCAAGATGTTCCTTACACGTATGGGACTCGGTTCAAAAATGATCGTTACCGGCGACATGACACAGATTGACCTCCCTGTCAATCAGAAATCCGGACTGCGCGATGCTATGGAAATCCTGCGCGATGTCCCGGGTATCGGATTTGTTGGTTTCAACCGCAAAGACATTGTCCGTCACCGTCTGGTGCAACGTATCGTCGATGCTTACGAAAACAGATCCAAATGAAATCAGTACGCTTACGAAAGTAATTCTAATGAGAAAAACACTGCTCGCATATATATTGTTGTCTGCCACGCTTATGCTTTCGGCCAAGAATACGGATGCAGAAAACGGTACCGTACAGGGAAACAGCCGTCATCCGTTGGCGTTTTCCGGATGTTCCGGTGGTATGATGGTCAATGTCGGTTATGGATTCAGCGGCACATACCGTTTGTATGACTCGGGAGGCGTGCCGTTGGGCTATTTCCATCATCGGGGTGCGCCGGTTGGTATGGGTGGTGCTGCCCGTATTCATTTCGGAAAGCATCTGCGTCTCGGTGGAGAAGGCTATGTTTCTACCATGCGTTATGCAGGTCATGCCGGATATGCCCAGATAGGGTGGGGCGGCATTACACTCGACAGCCAGTGGAAAATCAGGAGGTGGACGCTTTTCGCTGGTGGTATGGCCGGTGGCGGTTCGCATAAAAATCTTGATGTGATAAATGACGAAGTCGATGATGAGTTCCATGTTTCCCGGTCTTCTTACCGTTATTATCCGTTCATGGCTGTTGCACCGTATTTGGGTGCGGAATTTGCATTGTCTCGAAAAGTCCATATTGTTGCAAAAGTCGATTATGTCGTCAATGTCACGGCTCGCCGTCCGGATTTTGTTTCTGGCCCGAGATTCTTTATCGGTTTTATGTTCTATCACCATTATTAGTCGTATGAAACAGTTCTGTATTTTATTGGTTGCAGCTGTCGTTTGTGTCATGTCGGCTTGTGTTGAGGAGAATGTCTCGTACGATCCGTCTCTACGCTTGTCGTTTTCATCTGATACCATTGTTTTTGATACGCTGTTTGTGGGGCAGTCATCGGCAACGGCCACGGTGATGATTTACAATCGTAACAAGAATGCCTTGTCTGTCAGTGACGTTAGTCTTGGTGCAGGAGACACTTCCCGTTTCCGGTTCAATCTCGATGGTCATATAGCAGACCCGGGCGAAACCTTACACGATATTATCATCAAAGGCCGCGATTCGCTCTATCTGTTTGTGGAATATATTCCCGACGGAGTTCAAGCCGAAAACAATCTCTCTTTCGCGTTCGATTCATTGGTGTTCCGGTGTAATGGCAATATCAGTTCGTTGAAACTTCTGGGGGTAGGCCGCGATGCGGTATTGCTCAGTAATCATAGCATTTCTGAAAACACCACATTTACAGCCGAAAAGCCATATCTGGTATTTGGCTGTATCCATGTGCCGGAAAACATGCGGCTGACTATATCCGAAGGTGTGGAACTTTTTATGCATGATGGTGCAAATATCGTTGCCGATGGCGCACTTGATATAAAAGGTACTTTTGACAAACCTGTGGTCATACGTGGCGACCGTTTTGATCATATAGCCGATGCCGGCGAAACCCATTACGACCAGATGCCCAACCAATGGGGAGGGATCTATCTGCAAAATGAACGGGAATCATACCATATATCCAATGCCTTCATTCGCGGTATGTCTGTCGGCATTGTTGTTGCCGGATCGTATGGCACCCGTCCGTCACTCACCGTTTCCAACAGTGTCGTGCACAATTCCGGACAGTATGGTATTTGTGCGCAGATGGCCGATGTCGTGGTAGAAAATTCCGAAATAAGCAATTGCGGCGAAAGCTGTCTCTTGATGATAGGCGGTACCGGCCGTCTGGCACATGCCACTATTGCCAATTATTATAGGTTCGCACCGCGCAAGACTGCGGCAGTCCGCATTTCCAATGCCATTTATCGTAATGGAAAACTTCTCTCTTTCCCGATAGAATCGTTTGTGGCGGAAAACAGCATCGTATTCGGCCGTA
This sequence comes from Candidatus Aphodosoma sp., assembly GCA_051870875.1. Taxonomy (GTDB): domain Bacteria; phylum Bacteroidota; class Bacteroidia; order Bacteroidales; family Paludibacteraceae; genus Aphodosoma. Next base: position 1,955 of record JBJECG010000071.1, on the reverse strand, counting down.
ATAGCGAGGAACTCCAGTTGGTGTCCGACTCTTCTGTGTTGTTCAATGTCTTTTTTTCCCGCACATTGATCAAAGGAGAGGAACGCTGTGATGCCTCACGTTTTGTAAAATGCCTTTGGGCGCGCTCGCAAAACTACCCTGGTGCTGTCGATACGGTGTTCAGATGCACGTCAGTTGCAGACATCGCCGAAACCGGATACTACAATTTCCGGCTCGATTCCCTTTCTTTTGCCCGTAATGCTGCTTCTGAGGCGGTCGCGGTCCGTTATGAATTGGACCTCGACGGACTCCCCCGTATGGCCGATATAGCGCCTGACCTCGGTGCCTATGAGTTTCGTCCCGGTGGAAAATAATGCCTTTGCAAACCTATATTGTGAAAATTGCGAAATCTGTCATCGTAAATCTGATGTTTTGATACGTTTATGATTGTTTATAACACTACATTTTCCGTCCATGAATCTGCCATCGCCCGATGGCTTGCACTTATGGAATATACGTTGGTGCCGGCTTTGCTTGAAGATGGTTTTGTGTCTCCGTTGTTGATGAAAATCGATTGTGTGGTAGAGGAAGGGTATTCCAACTATGCGTTGCAACTGCAAGCCTCTGATCGAACCATGCTGGACGAGTGGATTGCGTATTCCAAACCGGCTTACGATGCGGATATACGTGGAATGTTTGGCCTGAAAGTGCTCTCTTTTTCAACTGTCATGGAACCTGTCGCACTATGATACATTCGGTTGAAGAAAAAATCATACTTGGCATCGATCCCGGCACCAATCTTATGGGGTATGGAGTATTGAAAGTTTTTGGCAATAAAGCTTCGTTTGTAGCGTTTGGGGTGGAAGATTTCCGCAAGATATCCGATCCTTACCTTAAGTTGAAGCAGGTTTATGTTGCCGTTATCGGCCTTATTGAAAAATATCTGCCTGACGAACTCTCCATCGAATCGCAGTTCTATGGGGTCAATCCGCAGACCCTGCACAAATTGGGACGTGCTCAGGGTGTTGCGATTGTGGCAGCACTTATGCACGATATTCCGGTTGCAGAATATGCCCCGTTGAAAATCAAGATGGCTATTACCGGCAACGGTTCTGCCACGAAAGGACAGGTGGCCGATATGGTGTGCCGTCTGTTGAATATCCCCGTTTGCGATATGCCGCAACATCTCGATGCTACAGATGCCCTGGCTGCCGCCTATTGCCATTTTCTGCAATACGGATGCCCGGAATCCTCGGCAAAATATTCCGACTGGAAAGATTTCGTGGTGCGTAATCCGTCGAAAATCAAAATCTGAAAAAACACAGCTCCCCCGCTGTCTGACATTGCTGCGGCAACGCCGTCTAACCATCTTAGGACAGCGTTGCCGCTTTGTATCTCGCTTTTATTGTCCTGCCATTGTGACCGATAACTCTTTCACCATAAGAAAAATATGGTTTTTATATCTGGGTTCTTTGCAGGTGATGGAGTTGTATATTCTTCATGTAGTTATCCATGTAGTCCCAATCGGGGAATATTACCATGTGTAACAGGGAGCTTGATTTTTCCCTTATTCAACAAATCCGGGAACAGACCATTGTTGTAACTGTATTTTGTACATATCTGCCTCAAACAGGATATAAGAAACGGACAGGTGTGCATATTTCTTCATTCTCACAACCGGATGGCGTATTATTAACGTCATTCGGTTTTATTATCTCTTGTTTTTGGAGCTGGTATTTCCTTGCCACTTCAATCCCTTCGACAAACGTCTTCTGCATGGGTGTTTTCCCGAAACAGTACTTCCCGGAGTGGGTTCTTTCCGTGTTGTACGAGTTCATCCACGCATCAAGGTCTGTTTGCAGTTGTTCAATAGAAGTGTAGATTTTCTTTCTGAATGCGATAGCATAGAACTCGTTTTGCTCGGTTCTGTTGAATCTCTCGCAGATGCCGTTTGTCTGCGGGCTTTTCGCCTTGAT
>JBJECG010000070.1:0-20817 GCA_051870875.1 Candidatus Aphodosoma sp. | reverse complement strand
CCGGAGCCAGAAGGCGGTTACGGAAATACTCTGCGTACGACAATCCGTGCTGTCGGCCGAACTCTTCACGCGCATCTTCAAGATACTTGACATAATTGCCATGCCAGACCATGCCTATAGAGTCAACCTCGCTGAAACGCACCCGTATTTTAACTTCAGTACTCAACATTACGATATGTTTTCAAGACTCCTGTTTGACAAATATCTTCATCTGGCACTCAAACACCACTTCATCGTCAACCCGCACAGCGGCCTTGACAAGCGAGAGCCCGTCAACTTCAGAAACAATCTCTATCGTAGTGACCAACTCATCGTCCACTACAGGGAACCTGAAAAAACGGGCTTTCCTCACCTCTCCGATATAGCCAACGGGAGCCGGTTTGTTTTCTTTATAAGCTTCATAGCCAACCAAAACAGAGGCTGATTGAGCGGAATGCTCAATCAGGCCTGATTCGATGAAATGCCCGTCTTGCAGAAACATATTGCCGGGAGATACCGTCAATCCTGTCACAGCGTGAACGTTGTCGACTTCAAACAACTTGTCGACCATAAAAATCGGCTCACGCTGCGGGATGAAACGCTTGATTTCCTCGTTGGCAAATATCGGGTTATTCATATTTGTCTTATTCGTTGACTTTTTCGTATATGAAATCGTAGAGAGCTTCGAAAGTCTTCACTTTGGAAACATCGGTACCTTTCAGCTTAACACCAAAAGTCTCTTCGATGAGAGCCACAAGATCAACAAGAGAAAGGCTGTCGAGTTCAAGAGTCTCTTTGATATCGGCATCCGGAGTCAAATCCGATACTTCCACTTCAAATTCTTCCGCAATGACTTCATTTGCTTTTGCAATCAATTCTGATTTTTCCATAGGTTTATAAAGTTGTTTTTTTGTGATGACCGGCCTTGCCGGCATATTGTTAATATTATAAGTTCCGTATTATGAGAGTGCTGTTTGTACCGCCAAAACCGAATGAGTTTGACAGGAATGTATCGAAATGCTTGTCGACACGTCTGCCCGAGATATTGAGTTTGGCAGAATCCTCGTCGGGGTTTTCAAAGTTGAGGTTCGGTGCGATGAAATCGTTTTTCATCATAAGCATCGAGTAAATCACTTCACTGGCACCTGCCATCCACATTTCGTGTCCTGTCTGCGACTTGGTGGAGCTTACCTCTACCCGATAGTCACCAAAGACATCATAAATAGCCTTAGCCTCGTTCTTGTCACCGACAGGAGTACTTGTGGCGTGGGCATTGATATAGCCAATCTCGCGCAAATCGATACCAGCTTCGCGTACAGCCATGCGCAACGAACGGGCCGGGCCGTCGACATTAGGCACCGATATATGGTCCCCGTTTGACGAGAAGCCGTAGCCAAGCACTTCAGCCAAGATAGGAGCACCGCGGCGGACTGCAGATTCATAGCTTTCAAGAATGACAGTGGCAGCACCTCCACCGGGAACCAACCCGTCGCGGTCCCGGTCAAACGGACGGCTTGCCTGTTCGGGGGCGTTTTCGCGTGCCGAGAATGCGCTTATGCCGTCGAAACTGCCGATAGAGAACGGATTAACTTCCTGAGCTCCACCGCAAACCATCATTTCCTGAAGGCCATTACGGATAAGCATTGCTCCGAGGCCAATGGCATGAGAACCACTGGCACAAGCACCGGATACGGTCAGGTTCATGCCTTTGAGCTTGAAGATGCAAGCCAGGTTCATGGTGACAGTAGAGTTCATTGACTGGAAGATGGCACCTGAGCCAACCAAGGTGGTGTCGTGCTTTTCGCGCATAGTGTCAACAGCCTTAACGACAGGGTCGGCACTACTGTCGTTGCCATACATGATTCCAACTTCGTGGGAATCGAGGTAATCCTGACTGATATTGGCATGTTTCAAAGCCTGTGCAGTGGCGCAGTAAGCATACTTGGCCTGCTCCGGCATATAGACACGCTGGCTGCGGCTCAGCTCTTTTTTCAGATCAGGAACTATAAGTTTTGCAGTAAGAGCCGAACGGAATCCCATATCCTTACGAGCCTGATCAAAAACAATACCCGATTTGCCGGTATAAAGAGACTCTCTCACTTCATCCAAAGTCGTACCCAAGCAGGAATATATACCCATGCCGGTAATCACTACTCTATTCATTTTTCATATAATTATTTAGTTATCAATTATCTTACTCGTTTCGTCCGATATATCTGTCCAATGTCTGCCATATCTTTTTACGCAATTCAACAGCCTGCTGCATATCGGTTTGTTTCAATGCTTTGGCAAACCTGCGCATACTGTTCCACTTTATGAACAGGATTCGGTAATACCATGCAAACAAGCCCAACCACGGCAAGGCACACAGGTGGCAAAGGGCGAAAATCCAATTGAAAGCCAGCCAATCGGCAGCAAATACCACAGTGTAACAAACAGGCAATACCAATATGGTGTTCAGAGCGAACTGGATGCCTCCGGCAAACATTGCAAACGCAGAGCCCTTTTCGGCGAATTTGCGCACTATGCGCTTGGGGGCATAGAATGCCGCAATGTTGGGTATCAGGGCGAACAGGAACAGCGGCAGTGCGACAAGGAATAGCATACCTTCAAGAAAATGCAAAACGCAAGAATAACGTTTGTCGAAATTCCAGTCACGGACATTGTATTTCCGGGCCGTATCCTTCAACTGCAATGTTTTCCCGTATATACCGGAGCATTCCAACGGATGTTGTTTCATGACAGCATTCAGTTCTTTTACAAAACGCTTGTCGGATTTCAGCTTGTCGGGCAGGCGATTGGGATTCCAGCCGTTATCCTTGGCATATTTCACGCCGTAACTGTCACGCAAATAGTCGATGGACTCGTAATTGTCCAAATCGGCAATGTCAAGCATCAGCTCTGATACCTGACTTCGCACAAGACGGTTGACCTCACGCTGTGCGGTACGCGGTTTGGTGCGGTACAACTCGTAATATGGCTGCAGCGATATCGGTGTGCCGCACGTGATGAGCATATCGCTCTGTATATGAAAATAGTTGCTGTAGTGATTGGCAATAGGGAGAATCCGTATGTCTTTTGTAAAACCGCATTTTTCGGCAGCTCCGAAAGCCATACGCAGATATCCTTGCGAAAAATCGCCAAGCCACCGTTTGTCCTGGTTTGTACCTTCAGGAAAAATTGCAACCGTACCGCCCTCCAGCAGCCGTTCGTGAGCCTCGTCAAACGACTCATAATTCTTGTTCACAGATTCGTAACCATCTGTACGCATCCGGTATGCCGGAAGAATATAGAGGAATTTCAGGAACCGTCCGACTATCTTATTGGAGAAAATGTCGCCACGGGCAAATATGCTGACTATCCTGTTTCGGAAACCGAACTCGATGGCAAGCGGATCGTTGAGCGCATTCTGGTGATTGGACACAATGACCAGCGGCTCACCTGCCGGAGGCACATTCCGTCCGTTGACAAAATAACGTCTGCGATACAGAATCTTGTTGTGCATCCATTCGAGATAGCCGAAAAAGAGCCAATATCTTATGTTGCGCCAAACGCGCCTATTGTTTTTCATCGATCGGAAATGTTGTTCGGGAAAAGTCCGCATAAAACTTTCCTGCCCAGTTTTTGGCATGTCAAAGGTAAGGAAAAATATTTACTCAGGTTGTTTCAAATGCTTCCAACTGCCAAATATACTGTCCCAACAGCAATATATTGCCTCCAAAACGGAAAGTTTCAATAATTCAACCAAACCTTGAAAAGCGAAACACGTTCACGACTGACAACTATCTTGTTCTGAGCTTCAGGCTTGGTGGTAATTACAATCTTGCCACCGAACCAAGGCTCTATTTTTGCTATAGCCCCGATACTCAATATGGTCTGCCTGTTTGCACGGAAGAACTTATCGGGATCCAACTGTCCCATAAGCTTGTCAAGTGAAATGTCCAGAACAAATTCCCGTCCGTCGGACGTAACGACAAAAGTTATCTTATCCTGCAAATAGAAATACGACACATCAGCCACATTGAGCGTAACGGTATCCTGATAACCGGAAATAAGGAAACGTGTACGGTACCGTTTTTCCTTTGAGGCCACTTGCTGAAGCGCATCCACTATATCGGATACATTGGTCCTATGTCCGGAGTCAACCAGTTTCTCGTATTTCATGATGGCATCGCCAAGACGCTCTATCTTGATAGGTTTGAGCAGATAATCTATACTGTTGACAGAAAAGGCATTGAGTGCATATTCATCATACGCAGTAGTGAATATTATTACGCTCGACGGACGAGTCCGTTCTATGAACAGGAATGAATTACCATCGGAAAGCTGGATATCAAGGAAAAGCAAATCCGGATGGGCATTGAGTTCGAACCATGCACAAGCAGCCTCAATACTGCCTTCAATCTGCAAGATTTCCCATTGAGGACGCAATTTTTTCAACATACTGCCAAGCAAACGTGCGGCAGGCTGTTCGTCTTCTATAATAGCTACTCTCATAATATGGTATTTTCGTTCAGCAACGGGATGGAAACTGTAAATGTACCATCGTCTTTAACTACACTGATGTCCCTTCCATCAAGCAATCTGTAACGTTCGGACAAGTTGGCAAGGCCGCGTCCGGATTCTGCCACTGACTTTTTGGGACGCAACAAGTTGCGGAAAGACAGGACACCTTTGTCGGCATCGCAGAAAAGTATCATTTCCATAGGATGCGACACACTGATATGATTATGTTTTATGACATTTTCTATAAACAGTTGCAGCGTAAGAGGCGGTATTTTATAGTCGAGCTCATCATCAGTAAGTTGCACCGTCAGTTTCAGGCAATCACCCAGCCGCACCTTATGCAGAAAGATGTATGAATCGACAAAATCAAGCTCTTCGCGAACAGAGACCAGTTTCAAATCCTGACTTTTAAGCACATATCTGTAAATGTCGGACAAATGCTGGGTGAATTTGACGGCTTCGGCAGGGTCATATTCTATTTCGGAAATCAAAGTATTGAGACTGTTGAAAAGGAAATGGGGATTCAGCTGCTGTTGCAGGGCATTGTATTTGGCTTCGATGTTTTCGGATTCCAACTGACGCTTTTCCTTCAAAATGGATATCGTGTACTGTATCGTCCGGGTAAATAGCAAAAGGCTCATTATGAGTACTTCCACGAACCATACACAGACTATCAATATAACCCAATCCCAATTGAGGCGGAATGGATAAGGGACGTGAGCCAAAACCCTCATTTCCATTACAATGATGTAATTGACCAACAGGAGAATGCAGGCCGCCAGACTATAATGCCACCACAACCGGCTCTGTTTCAAGTAGTATATCGGGTAACGCGACATCAACCACTCACCGGAAACCAACAACAGACAGCCAAACAGATTGTGGACCAAAACGGATCCTATGACGACAAAATAATATACCAAAGTACTGCCGAACTGCAACTGTGTATGGTTACGCATAACAATCACAGAAAACACACCTAACGCAGTAAATATAGTTACAGGAAATATAAATTTACCGATTGTCTTCTTCATTCTATCAGCCCAGTCAGACATTCACATCTACCGGCGGCAAAGTTACAAACTATAACGTAAATATCAGTTGCCAAACATTACAAACCCCTACAAAATACATCCAAAACCGCAATACAGAATGTTGAGATGTGTTTTCGTCCATTTCACGGTCTTCCCTGGCACCTACTCTCTGACAATGTATTTGCCGAAACCGAAGCGTGGCAAAGCCAATGCCATACCGGCATGAACGGTGCCCTCCACGCCGACAAGACGTTGCAACTTGCGTTTACGCATTGAAGCGGCCACGCATACGAAACCGGTATAGAAGTGTGCCACTCCGAGCGAAGCGGCCATAAGCGACGAATTCTGATATGCAAGGTTGGCATCCTGACAACCGAAACGGCTGCCGGACGGCGTGTAGTAAAGAATCACGGCTTTTGCATGACGGAGTATCTGGTCGTTGCCGCTTTCGTGTTCTTTTTTCAACTTCCTGAACGTACCGACATAGTCATAGTATGTCTGCGAAAACATTTTCAGCAACGGGCGAACTATAGGGTTGTCGAGCAATTTCAAAAGCGAAACGTAGGTATCCATCGTAAAATCGGACAACGCCTTTATTTTGTCGGGGTCAGTAATCAGCAGCATCCGCACATCACGGCAGTTCTCTGCCGTAGGGGCATACCGGCCAGCCTCGACTATCCTGTCGAGCAGACCTGACGGTACCGTTTTGTCGGAAAAGGCACGGTTAGACCGCCGACACTTGAGCAACAGCATAAGACTGTCGGAATCAGGCAGTCTGTCCGCATCGAATTTGCAAATCCGAGATTCGTGGAAAGAGCTGTGAACAATGGCATCTTGCGGACATACTGCAACGCACTGTCCGCAACCGATACAACCGTACTGACATGCCGTCATTGTCTTTTCTTTCAGTTCAAAGAGCATGGACGGGCAGACTGCAGCACAGCGTCCGCAGAGGATACATCTGCCGCTGTCAATTCCGATGGTCACTTTCATTGTTTTTACCGTTCCTTATTTTTTGAGTTTGAGAGCCACGATATGGTCGACGGCGGCCGGGACTGTATTGAGGTCGATGATTATGCCGCCGGGTACTTTGGATACGCTGAGATTTGAGCCGTCAAGGAGACAAGAGGCTTGCAGCACTTTTTCTTCTACAGGAATGAAAATAGTACGGTCAGCATAATCAAGGATATGAATATACAGCATATCGTCCTTAGCAGTGGAAACACCCCATGTATGCGGAGCGACACTGCCGGCGCGGGTACCGTATATCGTATGGCCGTAACGCTGCATCCACATGCCTATCTCACGCAGACGGGCCACGGCTGTATCAGGCAGCTCGCCATTGGGTTGTGGCCCTACATTGAGCAGCAGATTGGCGTTCTTGCCGGCTGCTCTCACCAAAAGGTGTATAAGTTCGCGGGTCGATTTATAGTCCTGGTCGGAAATTTTGTAACCCCACATGCCGTTCATCGTCTCGCACGACTCCAACGGGAGATGACGGCTGATACCGGAAGTGCCTGAGTAACCGGCTTTGTTTTCGCCGGGGAGATCGCGTTCGAAAATCTGAATATTCTCGCCAAGCCCCGGCACTTCGTGATGGTTGTTGGCGATGAGGCATTGAGGTTGGAGCCGATGTATCATGGCATACTGTTCGTCCAACCGCCAATCGAAATCAGGGTCGGCATCATGATCCCACTTTCCGTCAAACCAGATGGCACCTATAGGGCCGTAATTGGTAAGCAGTTCGGCCAGCTGGGCATTCATAAACTTGAAATATGTATCGTAATTTTCTTGTCCGACAGGGCGACCGGTGGTGCGGCCGGTGCGTCCGAGCGGATAATCGGGACGACGCCAGTCGAGATGCGAATAATAGAGATGGAGAGCTATGCCCTGCCTCCGGCACTCATCAGCCAGTTCACGTAGCACATCCCGGCCAAAAGGCGTGGCATCCACTATGTTATAATCAGACTGTTCGGTAGCGAACATAGAAAAACTGTCGTGATGGCGTGAGGTGAAGCAAATATATTTAGCCCCTGAAGCCTTGACGGCCGACACCCACTTTTTGGCATCGAAACGGGCAGGATAGAATCCCGATGCAAGTTTCTCATACTCGGCGGTGGAGATACCCGGGCGGTTGAGATACCACTCGCCCTGCCCTACCATACTGTATATGCCCCAATGTATGAAAATGCCGAACTTATTGTCGGCAAACCGCTGCTGTGCAGCGACTATTTCAGGTGTCGGCTCATACCCGGGGATAAAGTTTTCCGCCTTGCCCGGCAAAGCGCACACCAACGCCATAGCCATGGCAATAAAAGCCTTAAACGAAAAAATATGTTTCATTGCTGTTGGTTTTGTATAGACAATCGTTTTGTATTTTGATTTCAGACGGTCTCATAAAAGAAGCGTTCAAGCACGTGCGTCAATACGACATTCAGATGCAAAAGTAGCCAAAAACTTTGACAGGACAAAGATTTTGGCTACTTTATATTGTCGCTAAGATTTGTTGGAGAGGAAATTGCGGAATGAAGCGCGGAAGAAAATTGCGAGAGGGTATCAATAAACTATCTTATTAAATGCGGTTGGACAAGGTCAGAGTAAACTGTACCAAGATTTGTACATTGCTATAGAAGAGATGATATAAAAATATAGAGACGCGATATACACAGCACGTCTCTATATCCAGAGTGTATAAAAGCGGAATTATAGGCGGGATAGTGAAGTGGCGGCGGCAGGATCCAAATCTATGACGGCACTGACGGGCTGATACTCAAACGGGACGTACTTGTAAATACGGTAGCGGGCAACTGAAGCATCGGCAGAAAAAAGCATGACAAGACGGACACCTCCATCACCCTTAGATACCAGCGATTTGAGATGGGCAAAACTGTTGTTGCGGATATCATCGATGACAACAGACGGCAGCGCATCGAAATTCAGAGTATGACATTCAATACGTGAACCGTTCCCGACCAACCGTGCTTCCTTCTTTGTGAAAGCCATGGTACTGACAAACAGCAAAAGGAACATGAAAGCAGCGATACCAAAGACAAAATAGAACGGCGACTTGCTGTCTATGTCCGCAAAGGCAAGAACCAATACCGCTGCAAGCGCCAATGCCATATACACACCGGCCTTGACATACATGCGGACAGAATGATAATAGGATATGCCTGATTCCATGCCTTCAATAAGAGAGGCTGGTATATTGTTGGTTTTCATAATATTTTCAATTTTAACGTTAAACCACAGCGATGACAGCACAACAGCGACGGCAACGCACGAACCATTGGCTGCACCGCAAAAAATTCTGACAAAAGGGGATACAAAACGAGACAGAGCAAACCTTGGAAACGCACGGTTTCCGAGACAATCACTCCAAATGCCGAACGGCTAATTACGCATGTGATGCAATGCGTAGATGTAATAAGAAATCCTACTATGGCTGACATCCAGCGGACGGCCAACGCAAATGACCCGAATCTGACGATTCACCTCGCTGCCGTCATACTGCAACCGGGCCGAAAAAGCCGAAGTTACATGCCTTACCACATTTGACGGACTGACGACAAGAGGATTGCCGCTGCCGACATCAAAAAGGAGGCCTCCAGAGGCAAGAGAGCCTACCCGCAACGGATCTGATGAACCGGGAACTGTATCCGACACAGCGACATCAACAGAATCAGGCATCATGCACAACACGCCACTTGCCGCCGCAGTAACCGCCACAGCAAAAAAGACAAGCAATATGCGTTTGAACCGATCCATACCAACGGGATTTTTCAATTTCCGGCCAAAACATCCGCAAAAAAAGTCCCCGACACACCCAGCGTCAAGGACTTTAATCTCGAATCTGTTGTCTCACGAGGATTCGAACCTCGACAGACAGAACCAAAACCTGTAGTGCTACCATTACACCATGAGACAAACTGACACCTTTGGAAAGACCGACATCCTCCAAAGGATGTGCAAAGGTAGTGTTTTCGGGCGTTTTCGCCAAACAAATCCGGCAAAAAGATTGCCAAGCCACTGTTAATTATAGTTATGTGCCTTATTTACAAAAAGAAAAGGAAGTTCACCAGACATCAGCCGGCAAAGCTCAATGCTCCATTGCCATACACCCGGCCGCATACACCCGGCCGCAAAAGCGAAAATGCAAACGACAGATTTTCACGGCAAAATCCAGTCCGAAAAAATTATTTTTCCATTGTCTTCAACGACAGCACATGCAATGTTACAAGCACGGCAACGGCAAGCAGCACCATCTTCAGCCACAACCACGGGACAACAAACACAGAGACAGATATAGAACTCCACAAAACCGCTATGGCAAACACCTTGCTTTTCTTGGGTACTGCACGGTATGTCACATAATCCTTAACATAAACACCCAATTTCGGATGTCCAAGCAACCAGTCGCGCCAACGCGAATTTCCTTTCAGGAACAGCCAGGAAGCGAGCAGAAGAAACGGTGTTGTAGGCAACACGGGCACAAATATGCCGACAGTCCCCAATACCACGCACACAAATCCGGAAAATACCAACAACCTGTCCATTCTGAACTGCAAAGAGAGCCAATCAACCGGCGGAAGAGGCTTTGGAACGTGAAAAAACCACCGCCAACAAACGACCGCCCCACACAGCCGCCAACGCGAACATCAGTCGCGGCAGCACCAACCAATACCATTCCACACCTATCATCACGAATATAGCGGTATCTTCGAGGAGTGAATGGTTGAGTGCCACATGACGGTTCACCCTGCGCAGCTCCGCCATGTCAGAATCAGCCTGCGCTACCTCCTGCGCCATGATACCGGCACCATACGTAAGGCCTACAATATTGGCTGTCAGCCATATAAAAGAACTTTCGGGCTTCAATCCACACATTTTCATGAACGGAGCGAGCAACCGCGATATACCTTCAAGCAGACCATGGCGTTTGAGGAAATCCTGGACAAACATCAATACTGTGATGACCAGCACCAGTTTAAGGCACAGCATCCCCGTGCCAGCAACCCAGCCATACATGGCATCCCATACCGAGGCAGGTGCCGCAACCGACCTGGCTACAAGCGGATATTGCAGCGACAAACCTTCAGGCACGACCCAATTGAGCAGCAAACCGCCAAACAGGCTGAATCCGATACGCAACGGCAACGACTGCCACAGCGGCAATCCGCAACGACGCTGTACCGCCACCTCCACAGGCAGGTTGTGAGCCAGCAGGCACATCAGCCCCAACACCGTCACCTCCCTCAGATTCAATGCCAGCGAGCCCATCAAAGCGTACGGCACATACAAAGGCAGGAAAAGACTCGACAAATAGGCTACCGCAGCCTTGCCAGGAAGGCCGAGAAGAGAGAAAAAAGGCTCCGCAAAGACGGCGGCCGCGGCTATAACGCCATAGAAATCCAGCAGCGTCACAACCAGCGATATGGGAACTACAATCTTCATCACCCACCAAGCCGTATGCAAAGCGCGCCTGAGAACTGTCAGACAAGAATCTGCCGTATTTCCACTTTTCATCGTCATTGATTTACAATCCACCTATATGCAGAGCCGCCGTATTCACAACGACACGGAGTCCGGACCAATGCAGGCGGCAACCGCAGCCAGGCCGCCGAACGCCACGCCTGAATAAGGCACCACATAAGCGTATTACCGTAAAAACTCGGACAAAAATAACACATTAATACCGGACGCAAAGCAACGGCACATCAAGTTTACATTTATTTAACAAGTCCGGACGGACAAGAAGCGACAGACTTCCCATACAACAGCCTGTCACAGAAAAAGCCGTATGAAAATATGGGAAACCCGCTATACCGCATATCAACTATTTTTGCTAACTTTGCAGGTCGAAACGAAACGAATTTTAGAAACTACAGACAGATGCAGAACATACGCAATATAGCGATTATAGCACACGTAGACCACGGCAAGACGACATTGGTGGACAAAATGCTTCTGGCAGGGCAGCTATTCCGCGAAAACCAGGAAACGGGAGACCTTATGCTCGACAACAATGACCTGGAACGCGAACGCGGCATTACCATACTATCCAAAAACGTATCCATCACATACCGAGGCACAAAAATCAACATCATTGACACGCCGGGGCACGCCGATTTCGGCGGTGAGGTGGAACGGGTGCTCAACATGGCCGACGGCTGCATACTACTTGTCGACGCTTTCGAAGGGCCGATGCCGCAGACCCGTTTCGTGCTTCAGAAAGCGTTGCAGATGGGACTGAAACCTATAGTTGTCGTCAACAAGGTCGACAAGCCCAACTGCCGTCCCGACGAAGTTCAGGAAGCCGTTTTCGACCTTATGTTCAACCTCGATGCCACCGAAGAGCAGCTGGATTTCCCCACCATCTACGGATCGGCGAAAAACAACTGGATGTCAACCGACTGGCGCAAACCGACAGACAACATAAATCCGCTTCTCGATGCAATCCTGGAATACATACCCGAGCCGCCCATGCTCGAAGGCACGCCGCAGATGCTCATCACATCGCTCGACTACTCCAACTATGTAGGCCGTATAGCAGTAGGGCGAGTACACCGAGGCACACTCCGCGAAGGCATGGACATAACGTTGGCCAAACGTGACGGAAGCAAAATCCGGCAGCGCATCAAGACATTGCAGACCTTCACCGGCCTGGGGCGTTCCAACATACAGGAGGTCCATTCCGGCGATATCTGCGCCATCATAGGCATCGAAGGGTTTGAGATAGGAGACACTATCTGCGATGTGGAGAATCCGGAGCCATTGGATCCGATTGCCATAGACGAACCTACGATGAGCATGACATTCACCAACAACGACTCGCCGTTTTTCGGCCGAGACGGCAAATTCGTCACCTCCCGCCACATACACGAACGTCTGATGCGCGAACTGGACAAAAACCTTGCTCTCAGGGTGGAGAAAATGCCGGATTACGATGTATGGCGAGTATCGGGGCGCGGAGTACTCCACCTCTCGATATTGATTGAAACCATGCGCCGTGAAGGTTACGAACTGCAAGTGGGACAGCCGCAAGTCATAACGAAAGAAATCGACGGCGTACTTTGCGAACCGATAGAGCAGCTTACGGTCAATCTTCCGGAAGAATACTCAAGCCGCATCATAGATATGGTCACACGGCGCAAAGGAGAAATGCTCAGCATGGAAACCCAGAAAGACCGTATCCACATAGAATTTGCCATACCGTCGCGCGGCATCATAGGTCTGCGCAACAACGTACTGACAGCATCAGCAGGAGAGGCCATCATGGCGCACCGGTTCATGGAGTACCAGCCGTGGAAAGGCGATATCGAACGCCGCACCAACGGCTCCATCATAGCCATGGAGTCAGGGACAGCATTCGCCTACGCCATCGACAAACTGCAAGACCGCGGACGATTCTTCATTTTTCCGCAAGAGGAGGTATATGCCGGCCAGGTTGTCGGCGAACACGCCAAAGAAGGCGATTTGGTAGTGAATGTCACAAAATCCAAGAAACTCACCAATATGCGGGCATCCGGATCTGACGACAAGGCTCGTATCATCCCCCCTATCGTCATGTCGCTCGAAGAGACTCTCGAATACATAAAGGAAGACGAGTATGCGGAAATAACGCCCCACCATATACGTGTACGCAAAATAATCCTCAACGAAACCGAACGCAAACGCGCCGGCCGGTAACAACCGTAACGACAAATATAAACGCAAACCAACTAACAACCATACCATTATGAACAGTTTTCTTAAATATGCAGGTGTCATCATCATTCTCATAGGAGTGGCAATATTCGTAGTGTACGCCAATACCGAAGGTGGTGGGAACGGTTATCTTTGGGCAGGACTGGCGTGTGTCATTGCAGGATTGATTGCACACATCTTCCTCAACAAATATATAAAATAACTCCGTTTGTCTCAAGAAGACAACAATTGTTCCGGCAAGCCCCATATGTCCGGGACAGAGGACTGCGTTGGGATTGCACATATCCCGATGGCGGTCTTTTTGCGCAAAAAGACAAGACAAAAGACCTGACAGAACACTCATGTCCGAAACCATCAATACATCTGCCACATACGGCATGGATATGCCGACCGAAAATTACAGCGACGAGAACATCGTGACACTTGACGGCCTTACGCATGTGCGCCGCCGCGCAGGCATGTACATAGGCAAGTTAGGCGATGGATCATATGCCGATGACGGCATCTATGTGCTGCTGAAAGAAGTGATAGACAATTCTATAGATGAGTTCCGCATGCATTTCGGCAACAAGATAGAGATAACCATCGCCGACGGCCGCACGGTCACAGTCCGCGACTATGGACGCGGCATACCGCAAGGCAAAATGATAGATGCAGTATCCAAGCTCAATACGGGAGGCAAATACGATGACCGGGCCTTCAAGAAGTCGGTAGGTCTCAACGGTGTCGGCACCAAGGCCGTCAATGCCTTGTCATCGGCATTTGAAGTCCGTTCGTTCCGCGGCGGAATGGTGAAAAGCGCCCTGTTCGAACGCGGCAAGCTGGCAAGAGAATTTGACCTGGAACCGACTTCCGAACGAGACGGGACCATGATTCGCTTCACTCCCGACTGCGAACCTCAGCACCCGCAGGAACGGTTGTTCGACCCATCGTACCGTTTCAGCGATGAGTTTGTAGAAACCATGTTACGTAACTACAGCTACCTCAATCCGGGTCTGACAATCGTATACAACGGCAAACGTTTCGTATCGAAGAACGGTCTGCTCGATCTTCTCAACGAGAACAACACCTCCGAAGCCCTCTACCCGGTAGTGCATCTGACGGGCGAAGACATAGAGATCGCCTTTACACACACCAACCAGTACGGCGAAGAGTACTACTCTTTTGTCAACGGACAGCACACCATACAAGGCGGAACCCACCAGACCGCATTCCGCGAAGCAATAGGGCGCACAATCAAGGAATATTACAACAAGAACCAGGATCTGAACGACATACGCTCAGGACTGGTAGCCGCCATAGCCGTATCGGTACAAGACCCGGTATTCGAATCACAAACGAAAATCAAACTCGGGTCAAAAGACATGGGACCGGAAGGTCCGTCCGTGGCAAAATATATCGGAGATTTCGTAAAGAAAGAGGTAGACAACTATCTGCACAAGCATCTGGACACAGCCGACACGCTGCTGCACAAGATACAGGAGTCGGAAAAAGAACGCAAGGCTATAGCCGGAGTGACCAAAGCGGCACGCGAACGGACAAAGAAAGCCAACCTGCACAACAAGAAGTTGCGCGACTGCCGCATACATCTCAACGATGCCAAAGGTGACCGCAAAGACGAAAGCTGCATATTCATCACCGAGGGAGACTCGGCTTCAGGCTCAATCACCAAAACCCGCAACGTGGACACCCAAGCCGTATTTTCACTGCGCGGCAAACCATACAACTCTTACGGCCAGACAAAGAAAGTGGTGTACGAAAACGAAGAGTTCAACTACCTGCAGGCAGCCCTGAATATCGAAGACGGGCTTGAAGGGCTTCGTTACAACAAAGTGATCATAGCCACCGATGCCGATGTCGACGGCATGCACATCCGACTGCTGCTGATGACCTTTTTCCTGCAATTCTTCCCCGAACTGGTAAAAAAGGGACATGTATTCATACTGCAAACCCCACTCTTCCGCGTGCGCAACAAGAAGGAGACCCGCTACTGCTACACCGAAGAAGAGCGTCAGGAAGCCATAAAATCATTAGGATCCAATCCCGAGATCACCCGATTCAAAGGACTTGGAGAAATATCGCCCGACGAGTTCAAGCATTTCATAGGTCCCGACATGCGTCTGGATCCCGTATCCTTGCGCAAAGAAGATGCCGTATCCGAGCTGCTGTCATTCTATATGGGCGACAACACCCCCGAACGCCAGACATTCATTGTAGACAACCTGATAGTGGATATTGACTGACAAGCATCGGCAGACAGCCAGAATCAAGAAACAAAAGACAGCCGTTATGCAAACCTTGTTGCATAACGGCTGTCTTTTGCACTGCAAAGCAAAGTGTCCATGTAACGGTCGAACTTCAAGGGAGTTGCCCGTTTGAGAGGCGAAATATGCAAAGCAAATGCCCCTCCCCGTAACGGTCAAACCGGCCATGAAACCGCTTTTGTTGCCGGCAAACCAATATATCAGCACCTGATATTACCGGATACGGATACAGATTCCACCCCCCCCGGCCATACTCTGAGTGTCATTACGGTGAAATCCGCCACCGTTCCTTGTCAGACAAAGGGCACTACATCCGCCACATCAAAGTGTCAAAATCCGGGCTCAAAACAGGAGGTAAATCCGAATCCGGAAAAATCAGGACAGCATCTATGCTCCAAACATCGGCCTTATCTTACAATAACCTTATGGACAGACCTTTCCATGCCGTCAGTATCGTTTGCCGGACAAATTTCAAACAGGTATACGGCATCAGATTGCAAGACGAACGTGCAGGATGCAGCCCTGACATTCCGCATGGCCACGCGCCGTCCTGAGGCATCGAACACGCTGATGCACACTTCCGCTTCAGGATTCAGGCGGTCAACTACAGCCATCCCCCTCTCCGGCGACCAAACCACAGGGATGTACGCCATGTCGTCCGACGGCTTGTCATTACGGTTGAACGTGATCGAGAAACGGTTGTTCATCTCACCGGCAGCATCCGCCACGAACGCATACCCCGATTCCTTCAAGTCGACAACCGCGCCGGTCAGACTGTCGTGCAAAGCCACTATACTGTAGCGTCCGGCATCTGCATCTTCGGGGATATATATGCTGTAATTTCCAGCATGAGCCACATCCACACCTATTTTCACAGTACCGTTGATGTCCAGTTGTTCCAGTATGGAGTAGCGGCGGCCATTTCTGATGATGTATATCTCATCCGATACGGAGTTTGCCGCACTCATTTTCACGGCATCGGCATTTATATTGTAACCGGCAGCAGCCTCATCGGAACTGACGGCAGACAGCCTTACCCTGTCATCATCAAGCATGCCGGAAACGGCATTTTCGGCGGCATCCAGATAACGTATAGCCACAGCCAGCATTTCGGACGGAGCAACATCGGCGGCAAGTTCTTCTGTCCTGGCCGCTACCGGCACTTGCTCAACATCGCGCAGCGTAGCTGTCTGAGTGAGGAATGCCGTACCTACAGGAAGATGACCGTCGACACCGGCGGCAGCTGTGTTTACAGCCGTATATTTACCGGCATCCAGCCTGTATATCATGCGACCATACTCCATATCGCCGTAGTTCATGGACGAAAGGAATGGCGAACCCACCAGATTCCAGCTCATGTTTTCGGCATGAGTGAAACGGTTGCCCGAGGAGTTGTCACTGTTCCAGCCTTCGTTATAGTTGTACCTGAACAGAACCATCGGCTTGCTTGCACCGTCTTCTTTATAGTCATTGCCAGTGAAACGCAGGGTACAAGCCTTTTCCGGATTGAAGAGAAGCCCCTCGTTCAACGCTTTTCTGTCGGCAAATCCGGCAGAAGTCCATGCTGTCGATTCATCCTTTTCAAACTCATAGTCGTAGGCAGCGCGTATCGCACCATCGTAGCGCATAATGTCTGTATATCCGTCCAAGTTGTCGAGAGGCTGTCCGAAGTCATACGCATATGTCACATCATACACACCTGTCACCCCGAACGGCATACATAGCAGACGCGGTTCTGCGGCCAGGAAATCATGTTCCACTCCAAAATTGGAGAGAGTGACAAAATTGTTGTTACCGAGCAGTTCGGCACCCTCTTCGAGCAACAGGAATCCGGGAGCGAAAGCATGGGCAGCATCACTGCAAGCATTTTCAGCTATCTGCAGCCCGGCATTCTGGCGGACGTACACCACGTGGCGGTTTGCGGGCACATCATCGGCAGATAGGGTCACAGCAGTATTTTCAGGTATATTGTATGTCTCGAAACATCCGAAATCGACTTTGCCGTTACGTATGCGTTTTGCTCCGGTGATGTCCATGCCATGACCTACGGCATCGATATAAGGCTGTATGTCGGCCGCCCCGTCCTTGTCGATATATCCGGAAGTTTCACGCAACTGGAACTTCCACAATCCGTCAGCCACATAATCAGCCACACCGTTGTGACCCTCTATGCTGTTTTCGGCATCAGCAGTTTCTGCAATCCGACCCGACACAGTGGTATTGACCACAGTACCGCTACCGGCGATGTCACCAAGCACCAATGAGTTGTATATCACATTGCCATCGAGGGAGAGGTTTCCGCGGAAGAGCGAAGTAGAAACCATCCCCTTGCTTCCGAGAGCAATAGTAGCAGCATCGGATTCCGGCACAAACTCAAATCCGTCAAACAGCACATCGTCGGCCGTAACATTCACGCCATTGGAGAATCGGGAGCGGGCATCAGCCGCAAGCAGTCCGCCCCTTGAACTGATGTCGGCACCATTGCCCATAGATCCGTAGACCTTCACATTGCCAAGCGATGCCGAGAGCGTGGGAGTGTAAACTACATTAGAATGAACCAAAACCACGCCAGCCTTACCGGGATTGTTTACAGCATATACGCCGGCATGGTCTACAGCAGTCTGCAAGTCGGACATGGCATTGTCCCAGTCGCGTCCGGAATTGTCGCCGGCCACACCTGTTTTCACAAATACAGTGTCGATCATTTCAGAATTGTATTCATACGCTCCACGGTCTATTTTTCCGACAAAGCGTTTCAGTCCGGCCAGATCATTTTCACCGTCAAGACCGGCATTGTCAATACCAACGACTTCCATATATTTTTCGGCACTACCTGTATTCATCAAAGCCAAGCCCGGGCGTATGCTGTAATCCGGCAACGCCGCATCGGGAGCCACAAAGTTCGGGCCGTTTTTTATGTCATTGTTGTCTATGCCATTACCGAATACAGAATTACATTTCACGTCATCGGCCGCCACATTGTTAACTCCGTTCTTGTACGAAACGGAATTGTATATGTCATCCAACCCACGGCTGACATCGTATGATAGATTCTTTGCAAAAGTGGCATTTGTCGCTTTCACACATTCAGCGGGCACAGCCTCAGATACGTACATGCCATTGTCATTGTCAGCCACAAGCACATTTGCCAATGACAGATTTGCGCTCTTGCCGACTTCAGCCGAAGTGCTGAACCGCAACCCTTCATCGTTATGAACGAAACGGGAATTGTGCACTTTCACATTGCCGGAGCCGCCATCACCTACGGCAGTCATATCAGCACCAATCAAGTATGGAGTGACATCACTTTGGAAATCGTATCCGTAGTCGCCGAACTGTATGCCCTCGATGTCTATATCCACTCCATTTGAGGCCAGTTCAAGGATTTTGAGGGTTTCATCTTCAGCCACCGGATTCACCAGCAGTGTGGTAGGCCTGGCAAAATCCTGCGTACCCGTGGCATCGAAAGCACCTTTTATTGTAATTGAAGTAACCACATCCACACCATCAAGTTTCTTTCTTGGGCTGAGACGGAAAGCGACACCCGATACAAGTTGCGACAACGAGAATTCCTCACCACGCACCATGATACACTTTTTCGTGGTTTTTCCTCCTGTCGACATACACATAGCCCTTATTGCATCATCGACCGACGATATTGCGTTTTGCCAGTTGTCGCCTGTGGCCTGACCACGGTCTACCAAATCGACATATATCGTATCTTTCTGAGTAAGGTCGTTCTGGTATATATATTCGTACAGACCGATATCTATTTTCAGAGGATTGTCGGCAACAAGTTCTCCGTCCAGCAATATACGTCCCACATAGCGGCGCAACGGCAGGTTGTCGTCAACAGAATAGAGGCACGGCACATCGAAACCGAAACGTCCGATAAAGTCGTGGTATGCGCCGGAGGCCTGATTCTCGTCATAGGGATCGACAGTACGGGCCAGAGTTCCACTGCCGGCATCGGTAAGGACAGAGAGCGACATCGGATTCCAACGGCAGGCGGAGATGTCGAAACCATCGGCAGAGGCGATGTCGGAAGGAGCGGCAAAGCGCGGACCGTTTACGGCCATGTTCTGTTTGCTGAGAGGAACAAGTTCCGTTACAGTATGCCCGTGTCCGGGGTTCACAATCAAATCGGTTGCGGAATGCGAAAATACCAGCGGCACTTCGGGCGACAGGTATTCACTGCCGATATTATTGCCCCACACCACTGTATTGGTGATTTCGGCACCCTCGCTGACATGAAACACCGAGTTAGGTGCAGCGTTCCGCGCCACGATGCAGTTCATCAGTTCCATCTTATATTGCAGTGCATCGCGGTTGGAAGCGATTGCGGCTCCGCGTCCGTCGGTACCGATTACCTCGTTGTTTACAAACACCGAATTGACAGCCATCAGCGAGTGATGGGATTCCGTATCATAGTGCCCGTACACGGCACCGCCGGCAGGTTCGGTATTTGCCTCTTGTGTTCCGGTATAGCTGTCTATGGTGCTGTTGGCAGCGAAAAGCGAACCGCTCACTTTGAGCGAAGCGTTTTTCATGAATACGGCATTGCCGCGTATCGCCTTGTTGTCGATGAAACGGCAATTACGTATATCATAGTCCACGCCGTTTGAGAACAAAGCGCCGCCACGGCCTATTTCGTGCGCCTGCCCGAGAAATTCGGCCGTTTCACCGCGCATGACCGTTATGCCATCGAGAATCACACTGCCGCTGACATCATCGGAAAGTACGACATGGTAAACGTTCTTCTCTTCGAGCGAGACACTGATTTCGCCCGACAGGATGGTTTTCTGAGCGAACTCCCACGGCTCGAACAGTCCGTTATTGTTATTGTCCTGCCGCGCACGGCTGGCAAGCAAACCCGACAAGTCCCGTTCAATGTCAAGAGGATGTAAGGCAATAATATCGCCATTGACAGGTGTCAGAGCATCCAATCCGCAAGAAACAGGCAGCCCGTCAAGTTTTTCATCGGCAACAAAACCGCCGTATATCTCCACACCGGCAGGGACGACAAACGAATTGCGGCGTTGGTCATGCCTCAGTTCCGCACCTTCATCCGGATCCCGCGTAATGGCCGGTTTGTAGACCCCACCAGCCATAAAAATCACGAACCTGGTATCGTCCGCACCGTCAATATTCTTTGCACGCACAGCCTTGATATATGACAAGGCCTTGTCCAAATCGGTAAAAGGAGTGAGGAACGAACGACCTATGTAGCTGTCGTAATCGTTGAACAGCACCGATCCCGAGACTTCACCGGCCAGGCCCTGTTTTACGAAAAGGATGTCGATTATATCGTCAGGAGTTTCGGGGAT
>JBJECG010000069.1:0-21072 GCA_051870875.1 Candidatus Aphodosoma sp. | reverse complement strand
GGTGGCAGAAGATAGAGGGCTGCGAATAGGAATCATTAAAGTAGACACAATATGAAACTTGGTATATTGACGGGATACAAAGGTTATACAGAATATATTGAAGCCTGCAGGGAATTGAATATAGAATATGAAGTAGTGGATATCCTCACTTCAGACTGGATGGCAAATATAAAACGTACCGCAGATGGAATTGACGGTTATCTTGTACGTCCGCTTTGTGCATTTCAAGAAGAGAAGTCCATATATGACGAACGGCTGCATTTTTTGAGCGAGTATTTTCATAAGCCGCTGTATCCTAATTACAAGTCGCTATACATATATGAGAGCAAACGGATGATGGCGGCGTTTATGGAATTTCACGGCATTCCGCATACCGAGACCAAGGTGTTTATCAATGCCGATGAAGCACTGGATTATTTCAAGACTACATCATACCCTAAAGTGCAGAAATCAAATATAGGTTCAGGGGGGTCGACTGTTTCGTTTATACGAAATTATCGGCAGGCCAAACACTTGGTGCGCCAGGCCTTCGGATTTCGAGGGGGAAATATTTGTCGTGGCATAGCTCCGATAAAGAAAAAATTAGGAATTCCGTTCAGAGTTACCGGATTGGAACAGAAGCACTATATGATAGTACAGGATTTCCATGAAATAAAATGGGAGTGGCGTATTATCAAAGTTGGAAATTCGTATATGGGGCACCAGAAATTGCTCAAAGGCAACAAAGCGTCAGGTTCAGGATTGGTCGGGTGGGTAGCACCGCCTGAGGAACTGCTGTATATGGTCAAGGATATTTGCGACAAAGGCAATTTCGATGTAATGGATGCTGATATTTTTGAAACCGTTGACGGACAATTTTTAGTAAACGAACTGCAAGCAATATTCGGCAGCTACTTACCATATCAAATGCGTATCAATGATCGTCCGGGCCGATATGTCTACATAGAGAACAGGGGTTTTGTTTTTGAAGAGGGAGAATTCAACCGGATAGGCAGCAAATTGCTTTTTGTGGAGGATTTTGTGAAAAAACTAAACAACGGACAATTCTGACAAATAATATATTACGATGAAGATAAACATCATAAACGTACCTTTGGACTATGGTGCAGGTGTCCGCGGGACAAACGTTGCGCCACAAATTTTGTTTAATTCAGGTCTCTTGCCACGATTACAGGCATTAGGGCATGATATCGTAACTGAAACCTCGGCAGTGGAACCATGTCCTGTAGAACCGGAAAACTCCGATGCAAAGCACCTTGACCCAATTCACAGATCATGTGTCACTCTTGCCGACAGGATTATAGATACAATGTCCGGCAATACATTTCCCCTTATTATAGGAGGTGACCATTCCACCCTTTTAGGTACATTAGCCGGTGTATCCCGACATGCGCAACAACAAGGAAAACGCATAGGAGTAATTTATGTAGATGCCCACGGAGATTTCAACACTCCGGAATCATCCCCCACCGGAAATATTCATGGCATGTGTCTTGCGGCATCTTGCGGCATCGGTCTCGACAAATTAGTGAATCTGCATCATAACGGGCCGAAAGTCAACCCTCACAATGTATATATAATCGGAGCACGTGATCTGGACGCTACAGAAAAAGTGGTGATGCGTAATGCCGGAGTACACGTCCGGACTGCCGGAGATATAGCCAGGCGCGGATTAAATGCAATAACAGATGAGGTTATCACTGACTTGACGGAAAGGTGCGATGCCATACATCTAAGTTTCGACATAGATTCCGTTGATCCGGTTTATGCTCCCGGCACAGCAATACACATTCCTGGTGGATTGACAAGCCGAGAAGCCATAACTTTGATGGAAAAGGTCAACAAATGCGGGAAATTATCATCTGCTGACTTTGTGGAGCTAAATCCGTTCCGCGATGAAAACAACCGCACGGCCAATCTGATTGTCACACTCATTGCCCATTTGTTAGGTGAAACATATTATTAACCATAATATGTTGCCAATACAGCAAATCATATATGAAAAGCAGAAAACGGATTTTATTTATAACTCCCACGCTCTCTTCCGGAGGAGCGGAACGGCAAATGGTGAACCTTGCCGTTCGTTTCAAGCATTTGGGAACGGATGTGGAGTTTCTGGTGTACAGCAACGAAGACTTTTATTCCCATATTCTGACGGAAAACGGCATCAAGATACATTGGATGAATCTGCCGAAACATTTTGACAGAATCATTAAAGTAAGGCGGTTTATCCGTGGAGGAGGCTACGATGCCGTAATCTCGTTTTTGGAAGTGGCAAACTTTCTCAATAACGTGTCGGCTTTAGGTTTTAGGCGAAAAAGCTGGAAAACAATTACAGGAGAACGCAGTTCTCACGAAAAGGTATTTCAAGGGAAGAGGGCCAAACTATTTTGCAGATTCATGCGTTTTTCCGATGTCATCGTATGCAACTCGAACAATGCCCGACAGATGTGGATAAAGCATTATCCTCAGTATGCAAACAAATTGAGTGTGATTTACAACACCGTCGTCATACCGCAATTAACATCTGCATACAGGCCAAAAGCCGGGAACCGTCTGAATATAGTGATTGCCGCCACTCTGTATGACATAAAAAATCCGGTAAATGTAATCAAAGCATTAGGACTGATGACAGAGGCGGAAAGGAAGAAAGTTCATATAGACTGGTACGGTCGTGTCCCTGAACTGCACACATTTGACAATCAAGTATCCTATAAAGAGTCGCTACATCTGATAGAGCAGTACAAGTTGAAAGGCACAATCACCATACTTGACCCGACAACCGACATTTACAACAAAATGAACGAAGCCGATGTGGTCGCACTCTTCAGTCTGTTGGAAGGTTTGCCCAACACAATTGCCGAAGGTATGATGATAGGAAAACCTATTATAATGTCTTGTGTATCGGACTATAATCAGTTTGTCAATGACAAGAACGGTTTTTTGTGCGATCCGGCAGACCCCACATCTATAAAAGATGCAATATTAAAAGCCGCATCACTTACTGATACCGAGTTGTTTGAAATGGGGAAACAATCAAAGTTGAAAGCAGAGCAGCTATTCTCTGAACAGATTAACGACCATATATGGTCTGACTTATTGAATCTTTGATCATACTACCGATGCGATGGAATAAGGAAGACAAATACGACCTCATTTTCAAGTCAATAAGCTTAACATTGAATCCCGTGTTAGGTATGTTGGCTTCGCTTGTGCGTATCAATACAAGATCTTCATTTATAGTTTTTTTCCTTTCATATATAACTTTCGGAGTTTCTATCTGCACTCCGGACTCATATACCGAAACATTCAGATACGATACTATACCATACAGAAATTTTTTTGAGGACGCTGTCAATACCAGTCTTCCCGAATTTGCGGAAATTATAACGGATTATCTGAAGACAATGACATTGACAGATTATCTGTTTTTCGAAACAATCTCATTTATCCTGACTCGGTTTACATCAAATTACCATGTGCTGTTCCTGACCTACTCTATTCTGTTCTGCATATTTACGCTTAAATCCATGCACTATCTGGTATCGGAATCCAACTATCATTTCTCCATATCGTCACTACTTCTGCTTTTTGTATTCACTCTGGCAGGTATCAGCACCTTATCCGTTTTACGTTGGTTTATGGCCTATTGGATTGCTGTATACGCCTTGTTCCGGATACATATAGACAAAGACAACAAATATTATCTGCTACTGATCATCGCAGCCCTGACGCATACATCGTTATGGGTGATATTCATACTGTCGGCATGCATGTACGTTGTACGGAAATTCAAGCGCAACCTGATACTGTTATTGTTGATAATCAGTTTGTTTCTGTCTCCGGTAATACTTAAACTGACGATGAAGATTATACCGTTGATTTTCGGTGAAAAATTCAGTTCGTACATTAATATATTTTATGTTTATCAAATCAATGAAAGCGGAACCGGCCTTATCTGGTTGCGCAGATTGTTGGAAGAACTTCTGTTGATAAGCAACACCGTTGTCGTGTGCGTGTTTACCTGGAATTTTCAGGACAGAATCAAATCTACCAAATGTGAATCGATGTATTATTTTCTGATAGTATTAGTACTGTTCGTCAACCTTACAATCACCGTCCCGTCTGTCGGATCCAGGTTTATAATGTTTGCATACCCTCTGATTGCATATATATTCCTGGTATGCTTCTACGGGCAGAAATTCCGCAACCTTATATATTTATATTCCGGCTTCATACTATGTTGCATATTGACGTGTTCCCGTTTTTATCTCTTGCCAAGTCTGATTGATTATGCAGAATTATGGGAACCATCGTTCTACATCCTAAGCCCAATATATTCATTTGTAAAATATCTGATTTTATATTAATATGCATGACTTTCTGATTCGTCTCAAATTTGTAAAATTGGAAGATATTTTTTCTGCTTTTGTCATGACGGTTGCTCTGATTGTGGCACCATTCCACCGATTGCGGCGCAGACATTTGTGGCTCATCATGGAACGCCGTGGGGAGGCTCGTGACAACGGTTATTGGTTCTTTAAATATTTAAGGGAAAAACATCCCGACGTGGATACCGTATATGTCATCTCGCCTGAAGCGGCGGATTATGACAAGGTTGCATCTTTAGGTAAAACCATAAAACCAGCCACACTGAAACATTGGATATATTATTTTACGGCGCAATACAATATCAGTTCACAGAAAGACGGCAATCCCAATGCTGCGGTCTGTTTCGTACTGGAAAATTATCTGAGAATGAACAATCACAGAGTGTTTCTGCAACATGGCATAACCCAAAACGATGTAAAATGGCTGTATTATAAAATATCCAATTTCAAGATGTTTTCGTGTGTTGTCCAGAGAGAATATGAGTTTGTTCAATCTAAATTGGGTTATCCCGCTTCGGTAGCAAAACTTGTGGGGTTCACACGTTACGACAATCTGCTCACTCCGCACGATGTCAAACGGCAGATACTGGTCATGCCCACTTGGCGCGAATGGCTGGGTCGCATATCATCAGATACGACCAAATACGAAACATCTGACAGGTTCCAAGATTCGGAATATTTCAAAGCATGGGATTCACTCTTAAATAATGAGGAATTGGCTCGGATATTGGAAGAAACTGATTGTAAATTGGTATTTTATCCGCATTCAAATCTTCAAAAACATGCAGGTGATTTCGGACAACCTGCCTCCGATAAAATAATCATCGCCGATTGTGCGCACTACGATGTACAACAACTTCTGATGGAATCTGCAGCTTTGATCACCGACTATTCAAGTATATTTTTCGACTTCGCATATATGAACAAGCCGATGGCATACTATCAGTTCGACTATGACAAATTCCGCAAAGGGCATTATCAGGAAGGCTATTTCTCCTATACCGGTGACGGTTTCGGTCCGGTATTGTATACGGAAGATAATGCCTTGACTTGGATAAGAAACATCATACGCAACGACTTTACAAACCCGGCTGAATATGAACAGAGGATAAACAGCTTTTTCACCTTGCGCGACACCAACAACTGCAAAAGGACATACGATGCAATCTGCAGTCTGTAATTCACAAACAACGATACAATGATACAATTTAGTGCTACAATATCCATTTATAAAAACGACAATCCTGACGACTTTCAAATTGCACTGGAAAGCATCATAAACCAGACACTGAAACCGACTGAGATTATCATTCTGCAAGACGGTCCTGTTCCAACCCGGCTGTCTGCCGTAGCAGACAAATTCCTGTCGGAATACGACAACATCAGATTGGTTGCGTTGCCGGCCAACCAAGGTCATGGCAAAGCCCGATGTGCGGCTATCGAAGCCTGCCGATATGAATATGTGGCCATAATGGATGCCGATGATATAGCCGAACCGACAAGATTTGAGAAACAGGTGTCGTTTCTTGAAGCACATCCCGAAGTGGATGTGCTTGGCGGACAAATCACCGAATTTATCAATGCTCCCGACAATATAGTGGGCAAACGAGCAGTCCCACAAAACGATGCTGACATAAAAAAATACATCAAACACAGATGCCCATTTAACCAAGTTACAGTCATACTGAAACGTTCTGCTGTCATTGCTGCAGGCAACTATCAACACTGGCATTATGATGAGGACTACTATCTGTGGCTCCGTATGTACCTTAACGGTGCCGTATTTGCCAATTTGCCGGACGTACTGGTCAATGCCAGGGTAGGCAAAGAGATGTATGCACGCCGTGGCGGATGGAAATACTTCAAAAGCGAAGCCCGGTTGATGTGGTGGATGTACAGATACGGCATAACAGGATTGTGGTTGTCGTTATACAATATCATCATCAGATTTGTACTGCAAGTTTGTATGCCTAACGGATTAAGGAGTTTTATCTTCAGAAAATTAGCACGTAAACATGACTGAAAACCGATGGACATATTACAATGGAGCATTGATACCGCGTTATCCGGAGACCGATCAATTTGACAACGTCTCATACAGAGAGGTCCTGAAAGAGGCAGAATGCACAAATAAACCTATGTTTGTCATGTACCCCACTGATTTTGACTGTAAACAAGAGACCCAATGGTGGTACACCATCAATGACAGGGGTTATGACATTGCATCGACAACAGCAAAACGCCGATATGAGATAAATAAAGGGGTGAAAAACTTCATAATAAGACTTGTCGATCCCACAGAGTGCATTGATGAACTGGTAGAAATATCAAAAGCCGCATTCGAAGCCTATCCTGCCGAATACCATCCCGACATAAACAGCATTACCCGCGAATGGTTTGAACAATATTTGATTCAACTAAGCAAAAAGGATGTAATCCATGAGTTTTATGCAGCATACAACTCAGAAAACCACATGTGTGGTTTTCTGCATATAGAAAAACGAAAGGACGGTGTTGTCAACTTGAACCAACAGAAAGTGATACCGGCTTACGAAAAATTGAATATCAATTTTGCCTTGCTGCATTTTGTTTTGTCAAGTTATAATGATGACATTAAAGCCGGTAAAGTTGTTTTTTCAAATGGGCAGCGGAATATCAGACATAAGACAGCTTTCAATGATTTTTTATGCAAATATTTCGGTTTTCGCAAGGCCTACGCCCGATTGTATATCAAATTTCCACCTGTGATAGATCCGATAATAAAATTCGTTGTCCGCCTTATTCCTCAAAGATGGTTGAAAATGGAATGCAAAAACAGGCTGCTGTATAGTGCCATCGTACTCTGTACTTATGTAAAAATCTCCCAATCTGCAAACACAGACAAGTAACTTGCGAAAATCAGCTGCAAAATGAATCTGTTCGTATTTTTCAGGATGATTTCCGCTATATTAAAAAGCAGTATGACAAACCAATGACCGAAGAATAAAATAAGATGACTTGAATAAATGATATAAACTAAATTCTATATGTTATGTATTTGTTTTTATATCACTAAAAAGGGGAAGCAACGAAAACAAATTTTCAATGCCTTGACTCCACCGATTTACATATCAAACGTTCGGCTCGTCCGATATTTCAATCCGTACACACTTTTTTGTGGTCCATGTTTACCGGCAACAAAATATTGTATTATCAGTTGATGGATTCAATGGATCAAGTTGTGTCGACAGCAGAAGTTTGCCGTAAATTCTGGAAATTTCCTTTTATGACAGCATCGCAACAAGAAAATCATTACCTTACTGCTCTCCGTGACACGCTTCTACCAAAGCTGATGTCGGGCGAATTGAAAATTGACAAAGTAGAAATATAAAATCATGGATAAGTCAATCGGCATATTAGATAAGGATTACACATTATGGGTCAAGGAACTTGTAAAGCGTTATCGTGGCAGCCAAATCAAGGCAGCTATAAAAGTAAATAGGGAATTGCTTCGCTATTATTGGGAACTCGGTAAAGATATAGAAGAAAAGCAAGCGGATAACAAATATGGAAGTAAATTCTACGCTACACTGAGTCGTGACTTGCGTCATGAAATGCCTGATGTGGAAGGACTATCCGAGACATCCATACGTTACGCAAAACGTTTCTATACTCTTTATAGCCAACAGATTGCAAATCTTCCACAAGTTGTGGAAGAATCTGAAAGAGCAAATCTTCCACAGCTTGTGGAAAGATTATATTCTGACTTGTTCTCAATTCCTTGGGGACATCACCGCTATATCATTGACAAATGCTCAAATGATTCAGATAAGGCTTTGTTCTATGTTCGCCAGACATTGGAGAACGGCTGGAGCAGAGATATATTGCTCAACGTGCTGGGTACAAATCTGTATGAACGCAGCGGAAAGGCTCTGACAAACTTCAAGAGTACACTTCCTGATATGGATAGCGATTTGGCGCAGGAACTGACACGAGATCCCTACGATTTCTCATTCACGGGATTACGAGGAAAATACAATGAACGACTACTAAAAGATACATTGCTCACCAATATCACAAACTTTTTGTTGGAACTTGGCACAGGTTTCGCCTATGTAGGCAAAGAGTATCGTTTGCAAATAGCAGAGAAAGAAAAGTTTATAGACTTGCTTTTCTACAATCTCAAATTGTCTTGCTATGTGGTGGTAGAGGTGAAAATCGGAGAGTTTGACTTTGCTGATGCCGGGCAGTTAGGCGGTTATGTTGTTGCTTGTAATCATCTCCTTCGCAAGGAGGGGCGCGATAATCCGACAATAGGATTACTCATTTGCAAGCAGAAAAGCAACACGTTGGCTCAATATGCATTAGAATCAAGTAGCCAGCCTCTCGGAATATCCGAATATGAGCTTGAAAAACTCTATCCTGAAAAGGTTGAAGGAACAATGCCGTCAATCAAAGAGATAGAAGCTACATTAGATGGTCAGACAAACGACTGAATTCTCATTTATGGAAGAAAACAAAAAACATAGAAATACGTGCTTAGATTCCATCATTTGTATATCATGACGGTATGCATTTTATTATGATGGTTTTATAAAAATTTACCAAACTGGTGTCCAATTGACCTTGACTGAAAAAAGCCGCCAAGTTGATGGCCAATTGAATATGCCTGAAACATTTTCCGATTATGATTGCAAAATTTGTTTTTGACCGTGTGATGGCATTGATGGGCTTGTTGTTTCTATGGCCTGTTTTGCTTGTAACGGCTGTCCTTATCAAGATAAAAATGCCCGGAGGCCCTGTAATATTCAGACAGCAGCGCGTAGGAAGAAACGGACGGTTGTTCACTATGTACAAATTCCGTTCGATGACTGTAGGACACGGAGGGTCATCGGTATCGGTGGCAGGAGAAAGCCGTATAACGCCGTTGGGCGCGAAACTGCGTAAATACAAACTTGATGAACTGCCGGAATTGTGGAACGTACTGACAGGAGACATGAGTTTTGTAGGCCCGCGCCCTGATGTGCCCGGCTATGCCGACAAACTTGAAGGAGAAAACCGACTGATACTGAAACTACGGCCGGGCATAACCGGGCCTGCATCATTGAAATACCGTAATGAAGAAGAGATCCTGGCTCTACAGTCCAATCCCCAACAATACAACGATGAAGTAATATTTCCCGACAAAGTACGCATAAACTTGGAATATTACCATAACCGGTCGTTTTTGGGTGATCTGAAATTGATATTCCAAACCATATTCGGATAATCCGCAAAGATTTTTGTGCAAAAACAAAATTCCTTGGATAGTAAACATTTGCTTGAATGAATGGCAATTCTGAAATTATTCCGTAACTTTGCGTTGTTGATTATGTACAACTGACATTGTGACAAGTCAACATCAACAACCATTCCGAACGGTATGCACTACATAATTTTCACATCTCGAAAATATGCAGCGATACCTTCACCATAGAAAATCAGACAATAACAGATGTTGAACAGTGATTTTTTCATTCTTTACAGCAGAAAAACAACTATCATATAACCATGAGAAAACGCATATACCTCTGCCTGGCTCACATGAGCGGACAGGAACAGAAATTCATACAGGAGGCTTTTGATACGAACTGGGTTGTGCCACTCGGCCCGAATGTCAACGGATTCGAAGCTGATTTGGCCGGTTTTGTCGGCGAGAATAAAAAAGTGGTGGCTCTGTCGGCCGGTACGGCTGCCATACACCTGGCTCTGGTGGCCTGCGGTGTCGGGCCGGGAGACGAAGTGCTGGTACAGAGTTTCACATTCTGCGCAAGTTCGCACCCCATCACTTATCTTGGGGCAACTCCCGTATTCGTAGATTCGGAAGCTGATACGTGGAATATGGATCCCGCATTGCTCGAAGAGGCTATTAAAGACCGCATTGCCAAAACAGGCAAGACGCCTAAAGCCATCATACCTGTGGCACTCTACGGTATGCCCTACAAAATAGATGAAATCATGGCTGTAGCCAATAAATACGACATACCGGTGATAGAGGATGCAGCCGAAGGGTTTGGCTCAAGATTCGCCGGGCGTGTACTCGGTACATTCGGCAAATACGGAGTGCTGTCATTCAACGGCAACAAGATGATAACCACATCAGGCGGCGGAGCACTCATCTGCCCATCGGAAAAGGATGCCGACAAGGTGATGTTCTACGCCACACAGGCACGCGAATCATATCCCTACTACCAGCACGAAGAGATAGGCTACAACTACCGGATGTCGAACATCTGCGCCGGAATCGGCCGCGGACAGATGACCGTAATCAACGGCCACATCGCCCACCACAAACACATACAGGCACTGTACGAAGAGTTGTTGGCTGACGTTGACGGTATTACAGTCCACAAATCACCGTCGGCCGAATACGACAGCAACTATTGGCTCTGCACCGTCACACTCGACCCTACGCTGAAGATAAAAGGACAAGAAAACGCCTATAAGGCAACCATAACCGGGGCTGTAGGCGGAGCTGCCGGAGTGACACATGCTGCCACTACCCTACACACCGCCTGCGAACCCAATGACAATGTAGAGGCTCTCCGCATGGGGCTGGATGCCTTGCAAATCGAAGCCCGTCCGGTGTGGAAACCGATGCACAGACAGCCGGTATATAAAAATGCGCCGGCATACGTCAACGGTGTATCGGAATCAATTTTCAAAGTAGGAATGTGTCTGCCTGCCGGACCTTGCGTCACCGATGATGATGTCCGTTACATAGCCGACAGCATCAAAAGTCTGATAGAAAAGTAGCCAAACCACAAATCATGCTGTTCAATTCACTTGAATTTCTGATATTCTTTCCATTGGTCAGTATCATATTTTTCCTGCTACGGACAATGCGGTTCCAGAATCCGTTTCTGCCATGTAAGACCGTATTATACCAAGAAGCAGCACACCTGAACTACAATGGAGCCCATATTCACACGCAGTCATAGATACCATTAACACCATACCACATCTCACACTTAACCGACTAATACAGGCAATACGTTTACCGTCAAATCAACGACATACAAAATATACCATCTGAAATATCAGACTAAAGCTAATGTCCAATGAACAATCTTAAAGAGCTATTTCTATACATAAAATCTGACTATCAGCGATATACAGATAAACGGGGGGGGGGTATTTTCCATTGTCAAATACCTTATTGTATCCCGTAATCATTGTTTCAGATACAGTTTCTGGCTACGCCTTTCATCAAGAAAGAACATATTGTATCCGTTAGCCAAATTGATGCATTACCGTTTGGGGAGGAAATACCATATCCAGATACCATCTTCGACAAAAATAGGTTATGGCTTATATCTCGGACATGGAATTTGTATGGTGGTGAACGGAAAAACCATTATCGGCAATAACGTCAATTTAAGCCAGTTCCTTAATATCGGCAGTAATGTGGGCACACCGGCTGTAATAGGAGACAATGTATACATCGGGCCGTCCGTCTGCCTTGTTGAAAACGTCCATATAGGGAACAACGCAACTATCGGTGCAGGAGCGGTAGTAACCAGAGACATTCCGGAGAATGCAACCGCTGTCGGTGTTCCGGCAAAAGTCATTTCATACGAAAACCCGGGACAATATGTGTGCAGAAGATTCACCGGTTTTCCAAAAGTGCATATTTGCCATGAAACAAGACAGACGGCAGACTGCAAAGACAATATAACAGAAGTATAAACATACAATAAATTTTGACCATGAAAATAGCTGTAGCCGGAACAGGATATGTCGGGCTGTCAATGGCGGCATTGCTGTCGCAGCACCATGAAGTGACAGCGGTGGATATTGTACCTGAAAGAGTGGAAATGATAAACCGCAGACAATCGCCGATACAGGACGAATACATTGAAAAGTTTTTTTCAGAAAAGGAGCTGGATCTGACAGCGACATTGGATGCCGGGAAGGCTTACAGTGATGCGGAGATGGTAATTGTCGCCACCCCAACAAACTATGACATCAAAACCAATTTCTTCGACACATCGGCCGTAGAGGCCGTAGTTGAACTGGTACTGCAATACAATCCCGATGCGGTGATGATCATCAAAAGCACCATACCAGTAGGTTATTGCCTGAACCTGTACCACAAGTACGTCCACAGGTTTGCTACAGACAATAATCTGCATGGCAAGACATTCAACCTGCTTTTCGCACCGGAGTTTCTGCGCGAGAGCAAGGCTCTTTATGACAATCTTTATCCGAGCCGCATAATAGTCGGAATACCAGCAGCCGACAGACTTGGCGATGCGGCCTCCTTCTGCGACATCGACCGTCTGACCCATACCGCCCACCGGTTTGCCGGAATGCTGCAAGAAGCTGCCGTAAAGCCAGACATTGACGTGCTGTTTATGGGTATGACCGAAGCTGAAGCCGTAAAACTTTTCGCCAACACATATCTGGCTCTGCGCGTCAGCTATTTCAATGAACTTGACACATATGCCGAGCTGAAAGGCCTTGATCCACAAGCTATCATACAAGGCATCGGGCTGGACCCGCGCATCGGTACACACTACAACAACCCTTCGTTCGGCTACGGCGGATATTGTCTGCCGAAAGACACCAAACAGCTGCTGGCCAACTACCAGGATGTGCCGCAGAACATGATGTCTGCCATAGTGGAGAGCAACCGTACACGCAAGGACTTCATTGCTGCCCAGGTACTGAAAAAGGCCGGATACTACGAGTTCAGTTCCGACTTCGACCCTGCCAAGGAACGCACTTGCGTGGTAGGCGTATACAGACTGACCATGAAATCAAATTCAGACAACTTCCGACAATCGTCGATCCAGGGGATAATGAAACGCATAAAAGCCAAAGGCGTGAACGTAATAATCTACGAACCGACACTGGTCGATGGGACGACTTTCTTCGGAAGCAAGGTCATGAACAATCTGGAGGAGTTCAAGGCTCAGTCGGATGCCATCATAGCCAACAGATACGACAGTGTATTGGATGATGTAAAGGAAAAAGTGTACACACGCGACATTTTCCGCCGTGACTGACATCTTCCATCGTATTTCCACGATGTCACATTACAATAAGATGTTGTCCGGCGAAATCCGCCATTCATCGACATCACATTTATAATCTATTATACAACAGCCATTAAAATCTGCAGACAAAAACCATAACGGCAACCAGTTGTTTGTATCTACCAGACGCTAAAAGTATAATGAAAAACCTCCGGAAAACCCGATCTGACGGTTTTTCCGGAGGTTTTACCTAAAACGGATGTGATTTGGGGTATTGGTTATGCGAATCTTGGGTAATATAATACCAACCGGCAAATATCACCCTCAGACAACGACTGTTCGGCCCATCTCGTAAGCCTCAGCCAGTGCCGGATGCCCCTCTATGTCGCCTTTTGCATTGACACCTCCGGCAAATACCACACCGCGAAGGACCAGTTTGTCGAAACAGTCGACCCATCCCTGTACGGCGCACACAGCACCATCTACAGTATTCTCGTCCTCTTCGGCCGCAGAAGCAAGCAAGTAGGCACTGCGGAAAGCATAGTCATCGGCATAAAGCGGATTTGCACGATCAATCATAGTCTTCATCTGCCCGCTGCAACTGAAATAGTAGACAGGTGTGGCCCAAACTATCACATCGGCATGAAGCATAAATCTGCGAATCTCATCGGCATCATCGTGAATCACGCAACGGTGGGTCTCGGTACATGCAAGGCACCCGCGGCAAAACGAGATATTCTTGCCGGTGAGACTTACCACTTCCACTTCATTGCCATTTTCGCGCGCCCCACGGGCAAACTCATCGGCCAGTCTGTCGGAATTGCCGCCTTGTCTTGGACTGGTTTTTATAATCAGCACCTTACTCATATAAATACATTGATAAAAGAGTTTTTCACTAATTGTGTACGTATGTCCCTATCGGTTCGCCGCTGACAACTTTGACAAGATTGCCTACGGTGTCCATATCGAACACGATGACAGGCAGACTATTTTCCTTGCACATGGCAGTGGCTGTGAGATCCATCACTTTCAAACCACGGCTGTATATCTCATCGTAGGTAATGTCGGTAAATTTGGTTGCCGTCGGGTCCTTCTCGGGGTCGGCAGTATAGATGCCGTCGACACGTGTACCCTTGAGCATGACATCTGCCTTGATTTCAATACCGCGAAGCGACGAGCCTGTATCGGTAGTAAAATAAGGGTTGCCTGTTCCGGCAGAAAAAATGGCCACTTCACCGCGTTCGAGAGCCTCGACGGCACGGTCGCGGGTATAAAATTCTCCTATCGGCTCCATACGCACAGCCGTCAGCACTTTGGCTTTCACACCGATACTTTCAAGTGCCGAACTGAGGGCCAGACTGTTGATGACGGTAGCGAGCATACCCATCTGGTCGCCTTTCACACGGTCAAAACCACGTCCGGCTCCACTCAACCCGCGAAATATGTTTCCTCCTCCGATGACTATACCTATCTGAATGCCCATACGGCTGACTTCTGCTATCTGGGCTGCATATTCGGCAAGGCGGGTGTCATCGATACCGTGCTTCCGGTTTCCCATGAGCGATTCGCCGCTTAATTTCAATAGAATACGTTTAAATTGCATGACTATAATAGAGCTTAAATATATGATGATGCCGCATGTTGACTGATACAGCTTTTACGGCTTTTAAGTTTTTTACATCAAACCGGCATGAATGACATGCAACTGAACAATAGGATGTCATGCCATTCATTCATACAAACGCGCCTTTATCTTCATGCAAAGATACGAAAATAACTGAGAAGAACAACAAAACGCAGAGAAAGAATTGCAATTGAGCAATTCCTTTCTTCTGCGTTTTACACATCAGACAACACTGCCAACACACGGCATCCTGGCAGATCACATCCTGATAGCCAGTGCGGAATTACGGTGGTGACGCTCGATTGCGAGGTCAACCAACCTCGTTATAAGAGCCGTTTTATGTATTCCGCAATACTCCCACAGTTGAGGATACATGCTTATGGCCGTGAATCCCGGCAATGTATTGAGTTCGTTAAGCACCAGTTTACCGTTGTCCGACAAAAGGAAATCAACACGCGCCATACCTTCGCAGCAAACAGCCTTGAAACCTTCTACAGCGTACTTCCGTATCTTTTCAACCATTTCTTCCGGAATATTGGCCGGAATGCAGAGATTGGCTCCGGTAGAACTGATATACTTGGCATCGTACGAATAAAAATCCTTGGTTGCCACTATCTCACCTACAGTTGAAGCCTCGGGACACTCATTGCCCAACACGGCGCACTCAATCTCCTTTCCAACGACAGCTTCTTCTACCAGGATACGGTTGTCGAACGCAAAAGCCGTATCCAACGCTTCGTCAAACTCCTCACGGCATGTCACACGGCTCACTCCGACCGATGATCCCGCATTGGCCGGCTTGACAAAGACAGGCAGACCAAGACGCGCCACAATCTCGTCATAACCGTAACGGCACCGCTCCGACCGCCGCAACAGGAACCAGTCGGCTACCGGAATACCGGCATCCCTCAACAACCGTTTGGCAATATCCTTGTCCATGGCAATGGCCGATCCGAGAACATCGGGGCCTACAAAAGGCAAACCATTGGCTTTAAGCACACCTTGAAGCACCCCATCCTCACCGTAAGTACCGTGAATGATCGGGAATACAGCGTCAAGCGAGCAAACAGCCTTACCCTGGACATCACATACCGCACACCCGGACAGGTGTACTCCAATTGCCGATGCAAAGAAATCCCCCGTCACCAAATCGGTATTTACTCCATTGAAATCCTCGTTGAAATACCAAAGACCTTCACGGCTTACGCCGAGCAACACAGGATTGAAACGATTGCGGTCAACCGCATTATAAATATTGGTTGCCGACTTGAGAGAAATTTCAAATTCGGCAGACTTGCCTCCGAAAATTACAGCTATCGTCTGTTTCATATCTGTATCTGAATTTTTATTCTACTATATTTCCAATTAGTGTGGCCGGAGTAGCATCTGTTACATGTACCATCACAGTCTGCCCTATGGCATGACCATCTTTTGGAAAGACCACCACCTTGTTTTGCGAAGTCCGGCCACAGAAACTGTCATGAGAACGTTTTGAGTATCCGTCAATAAGCACTTCAAAAGTCTTGCCCACATCACGTCTGTTAGATTCATGGCTCAATTCCAACTGGACGGCAATTATTTCATTCAGACGGCGCACTTTCTCCTCTTCGCTGATATTGTCCGGCAAATGCCTTGAGGCAAAAGTGCCGGGGCGTTCAGAGTATTTGAACATAAACGCCTGGTCGAAAGCACACTCACGCATCAGCGAAAGCGTCTGCCGGTGGTCTTCCTCCGTCTCACCGTGAAAACCGCAGAACACATCCGTACCTATTGCGGCATCAGGCAGAATCCGGCGGATGGCAGCTATGCGGCCGAGATACCATTCACGGGTATATTTGCGGTTCATTGATTTCAAAACGGCATTGCTGCCAGACTGCACCGGCAGATGTATAAACCGGCACAGGTTCTTGTGCCGTGCTATGGCATGGAGCATGTCATCGCTCATATCCTTGGGATGCGAAGTTGTGAAACGGATTCTAATATCCGGCACAGCCTCTGCCACACGTTCGAGGAGTTCAGGAAAACCGACCGTCTCACCATCGTGTCCGTAACGATAGGAATTGACATTCTGTCCAAGCAGCGTCACCTCTTTATACCCGCGTGCGGCAAGGTCGCGCACTTCGGCAAGAATGCTCTCCAAATCGCGGCTTCGTTCCCGGCCTCGAGTGTACGGGACAATACAATATGAGCAGAAGTTGTTACACCCGCGCATGATACTTACAAAGCCAGACAGCGACCGTCCTATTCGCGCCGGCATCACATCGCGGTACGTTTCGGTCATCGACAGTTCCACATTGATGGCTTTCCTGCCCTGCTCCACTGCTCCGACCAAGTTTGGCAGATCAAGGTAAGCGTCAGGTCCGGCAACAAAATCCACTCCGTACTTTTCAATCAGCCCCTGCTGCATGCGTTCGGCCATACAACCTATGACACCGACTGCCATATCACGTCCCCTGCGGCGAAGCGAAGCAAGATACTGCAACCGCCCCAACACTTTCTGCTCGGCATTGTCGCGGATGGAACAAGTGTTCAAAACTACAGCATCGGCTTCTTCAAAATTTTCGGTCAACTCATATCCGGCAGTCTGCATAATTGCCGCCACTACTTCCGAATCAGCCACATTCATCTGGCAACCGTAAGTTTCTATATAAAGTTTTTTATCCATTTTGCAATCAGATTGTTTGTCACGCCCCCAAAAATCGAGGGATACAAAATTAGCGAAAATAATCGGAGTAAGCAATATCCGATGCAGTTCTTGGCCAATTTCCGAAATACACGGGAAAGTAAAGCGGAGCGGGATGTCAGCACATTCATATCTGCCGCATGATCAGCGAAATAATCAGGGCCTTGTCATTTACATCAGAATCCGCCATACCCAAATTTCCAATGCCCGGAACCATGTCTGTCACAAGACAACCGAAAGGCGGCGTGCAAAAATATCAATTTTTGCACGCCGCCTTATTACAGGCACAAGCATACACCTTGTTGTCAGGCATACACCCGCAAGACCTATTGTGGAGCTGACGGGAGTCGAACCCGTGTCCGAACGGGGAAGCAATACGCTTTCTACATGCTTATCTTCGCCTTGGTTTTCGTGCGGCAGCAAGACCGAAGCCACCAACCGCCGCCTTATCCG
This sequence comes from Candidatus Aphodosoma sp., assembly GCA_051870875.1. Classification (GTDB taxonomy): domain Bacteria; phylum Bacteroidota; class Bacteroidia; order Bacteroidales; family Paludibacteraceae; genus Aphodosoma. Next base: position 2,922 of record JBJECG010000069.1, on the reverse strand, counting down.
CTAAAAATTCACATGACATACGCGGCTATGCCATGCCAACCCCGATACTTCCACACCTCTATGACCGGACCGCCTCAGGGTGTCGGCATCCGAGAGATGTCCCGTTCCAGCATCCTTGTGCCGGAATAAAGATAATCTACTGTACTTCGATTATGCAGCGAGAGCGTAAGAATTTTCGCCAGTTATAGTTTTACCTGCTATGATTAGAGTGCTTAACAGACAATGCACTGCATGCTTACATACCTCTTCTGCCCGCCGTCAAAACCAAACAGCCCCTTTTATCCGACAAACGGTGTACCACAACAGGCCATCATAACGTCAGGATTCTCCTGTCACGCCACACCGTATTGCCGTATTCATGTACTTTTCAGACCTATTTTGCATAACTTACAGAACGTGTTTCCCTGATGACGGTAATTTTCACCTGACCGGGATATGTCATTTCGTCCTGTATCTTCTTGGCTATGTCGTAAGAGAGTGTCTCCACTGTTTTGTCGTCGACTTTGTCTGCGCCGACTATAACACGAAGCTCGCGACCTGCCTGTATGGCATAAGTCTTGATAACGCCCGGATATGACAATGCAAGATTTTCCAAATCGTTGAGACGTTTGATATACGCTTCGATAATTTCGCGGCGAGCACCAGGGCGCGCGCCGGATATGGCATCGCAGACCTGGACAATAGGAGCAAGCAGCGTATTCATCTCAACTTCATCGTGGTGAGCACCGATGGCATTGCAGATATCCGGTTTTTCCTTGTATTTTTCAGCAAGATTCATGCCAAGGATAGCATGCGGCAACTCCGGCTGGTCATCAGGTACTTTACCGATATCGTGAAGCAGACCGGCGCGTTTGGCTTTCTGGGGGTTAAGTCCAAGCTCAGCAGCCATGGTGGCGCAAAGGTTTGCCGTCTCGCGGGCGTGCTGCAAAAGGTTCTGTCCATAAGAAGAACGGTATTTCATCTTTCCGACGAGACGTATGAGTTCCGGATGCAGACCGTGAATACCGAGATCGATAGTGGTGCGTTTACCGATTTCGGCTATCTCCTCCTCGACCTGTTTGCGGACCTTGGCAACCACTTCCTCTATACGGGCCGGATGGATACGACCATCGACAACCAGCTGGTGAAGAGCCAGGCGGGCTATTTCGCGACGTACCGGATCAAACCCGGAGAGTACGATGGCTTCAGGAGTATCATCAACGATGATTTCAACACCAGTGGCAGCTTCGAGTGCCCGGATATTACGGCCTTCCCGCCCGATGATACGACCTTTGACTTCATCACTTTCGATATTGAATACCGTAACCGAATTTTCGATCGCAGTTTCGGTAGCCACACGCTGAATTGTCTGTACAATGATGCGTTTCGCCTCTTTGTTGGCGTTGAGTTTGGCATCTTCCATAATTTCGTTGACGTATGCCATGGCTTCGGTTTTGGCTTCATCCCGTATGGACTCGATAAGCTGTGCCTTTGCATCGGCTACCGACAATCCGGCGATGGCAGCCAGTTTTTCGGTAGCTTCACCATGCAGTCGGTCAAGTTCGGTCTGTTTGGCATCGACAAGGTTCAACTGACGGTCGAGATTTTCCTTTATAGCTTCTATTTCATTGTTCTTCCGGTCAAGATCCTTCTGACGTTGGGCGATTTGCTGCTCTTTCTGCTGGGCACGGCTTTCGGCTTGCTGTACCCGACTTTCAGCTTGCGATATCTTACCGTTTCTTTCCTGAACCTCCTTTTCAAATTCGGCTTTCATATTGAGGAATTTCTCCTTTGCCTCAAGAAGTTTATTTCTCTTCAAGGCTTCCCCTTTTTCTTCGGCTTCTTTCAGACGATGAACAACTTTGGATTTCATCGCCGCCGACACGCCGAAATATCCGGCGGCACCGCCAACAAGTGCTCCGAGAACGATGAAAACAACGATTAGTGTAATTGACATAATAACAGTTTAATTAGTTTTTAAGGTTATAAAACAAAAAACACGTGCTTCCAATATGACATTTCCGCAACCAACCGCTATGCAAAGGAGATACATATCTCATTCACAGACGAGAGACTGCACAAAAACAGGAAGTACGTGAATACAGAATTGTCGTTATAAATACGGGTATGGACACTTACTGTCCACCGTCTATAATATCATCATCCAATATGTCATCCAGCATAGACATCACCCTGTCGGTAACAGCGATGGGAGCAGAATGATACGTTGTCTGCAATTTTTCGTTTTCCACTGCAAATTCATAAGCCACCATCGTCAGTATGTCGGTATAATCCAACTTAAAGCGACGATTGTAATAATCAATTCTCTCATTCAGCAAAGATGCAGCATTGCGATATACCAATTCATCGGCACGAGGAATCCTCAATTTATGTTGTCTGCCAAAAATACGAACTGTTATCACAAATTCGTCGTCCATATATAGCTGTTGAGGGTATTTATTCGTTTAACAGATTCAAACAATAATCTATATCACGCACCAATTTTGAAATTCTGTCGTTGGCCCGGCGTTTGCTTTCTTCACTCCAACCAAATGCACGCGCCAACTTCAGACGATCATAATCGGTTTCCAGTTTTTTCAGTCTGGCTTCAATCTCCATTTTCTCTGACAGACAATCAGCAAGCTGCTTTTTCAGCCGGTGATTTTCACCCGCTACAAACTTATACTTGCTGACTAACTCAGCCATCCGAGTTTCCAACCTATTGGGGTCAACCAAGACATTACCAGCCATAAAAACTTATATTGCACAAAGGTAGTATTATTTTCTGACACTACAAAGCGTTTGAAAAAAACATTTGTTTATTTTTCGACAACAAAAACAAACTGCATCAAAATCACTTCAATTTTGATGCAGCCTGAACAGAAGCAGTCGGAATGAGGCGACTCGAACGCCCGACCCCTACGTCCCGAACGTAGTGCGCTA
>JBJECG010000068.1:0-21174 GCA_051870875.1 Candidatus Aphodosoma sp. | reverse complement strand
TATACAAATCAGCCTATTATAACGGGCCTTACCATGCAAAATGTCCAACCCGCCTTTTTCCCGAATGTTCAAAAATTGATATATTTAACTACAAATGGTGTTGGCGGCGTGATTTTAAGCTAAATTCCGATAGACGGCCAGAATGATTGGGGGATTGGAACAGACTGCGGATTTATGTTTTGGATTGGGATAAGTAAGAGTGTATGAAAAACACACGGTAAGAGTTGGGGCAGAGCCTGATTTCTTACAGTGTGTTTTGTGTATTTAGTCGTGTGTTTTTGTGTTTGGGGGTGAGTGTCAGAAACAGAGTGTCAGCTTCTTGGTGGTTATCATTTTGCGCATGTTGATGAGGGCGTAGCGCATGCGGCCCAAGGCGGTGTTGATGGATATGGATTCGATGTCGGCTATCTCCTTGAAGCTCAAGTCGCGATAGTAGCGCATAAGCACGATGCGCTGTTGTTCGTCGGGCAGGAGGGTGATGAGGTGCTCGACTTGGCGCAAGGAGTTCTCCCGTTCCACGGCTTCGTGGTGCGAAGTGTCACAAAGTTCCATCCGGTTGAACACGTCAGGGGTGTCGTCGCTGTTGGATATTGTCTTGTCAGAAGCAGCGCGGCGGTAATGGTCGATGACGTTGTTGTGGGCGATACGCAGTACCCAGGCCAGGAACTTGCCTTCGCTGCTGTAGTTGCCTGACTTGATGGTGTCGATGGCCTTGATAAATGTTTCCTGGAATATGTCATCAGCAAGGGGGGCGTTGTGCGTCAGGTTGTATATGTACGTGTAAACCCTGTCCTTGTGACGGAGTAGAAGCGTTTCAAACGCGGCGTTATCGCCGTGGCAGAAACTTTTCACCAACTGTTCGTCATGCCAATCTGAGTATTTGTTCATAGTAGTACATGCTTTGTCGGCCATATGATTGCCTGTTGCCCGCAATCAGCAACTTCAAACCGTCAGCACGGGGCGGACGTAGGAAACTGCAACTGGCCGGAGGTTTAGATGGGTAATGTACTGCTTATAGGCTTACGATATTGGTTGATAAATGACGATTTGCAATGTTTTTACACTGCAAAGGTATATTTTATTTGCTAAACTGCCAACTAATTTGACAATTTTTTTTGAAACAAGATTTAGGGAAGGGGTAAAAACGGGGGCTTGCATGCTGGCAAGTATGTGAAAAGAGAGTATACAAAAAGAAAGAAGCCAATCACATGTTGGCTTCTTTCATTCGTTCGGCATTTTCAGCTATTGTCAGCTGGTCAATGCACTGCTGTATGTCACCGTCCATAAACGCAGCCAGATTGTATATCGTGAAATTGATGCGATGGTCGGTGATGCGTCCTTGCGGATAATTGTATGTACGTATTTTGGCGGAACGGTCACCTGTACTTACCATGGTTTTGCGGCGCGATGATATGCTTTGCAAATGTTCTTGCATAGCCATGTCGTAAAGTTTGTTGCGGAGCATTTGCAGGGCCATTTCTCGGTTGGTGAGTTGCGAACGCGATACCTGACACTGAACCATTATGCCTGTAGGTTTGTGGGTTAGCTGTACTTTGGTTTCCACTTTGTTGACGTTCTGACCGCCAGCACCGGACGAACGTGCTGTCTGGTATTCCAGGTCGGCAGGATTGATTTCTACGTCTACTTCCTCTGCCTCAGGCAGAACGGCCACTGTTGCAGCCGAAGTGTGTACACGCCCTTGTGTCTCGGTAGCCGGTACTCGTTGTACGCGGTGTACGCCAGATTCGTACTTCAGTACTCCGTAAGTTCCGCCTTCGCCTGTTACATTGAATATTATCTCTTTGAAACCTCCTGATGCACCCTCTGTCATGGATGTGATTTCGATGTGCCAGCCTCGCTGTTCGCAATATTTTGTGTACATGCGGTAAAGGTCGCCGGCAAAGAGTGCTGCCTCATCTCCGCCGGTACCGCCGCGTATTTCCATAGTGCAGTTTTTGGAATCTTCCGGATCAGCGGGCATAAGCAGCAGTTTTATTTTCTCTTCAAGGGGTGCGATTCGGGGCTCCAGTTCTTCAAGTTCTGCTTTTGCCATTTCACGCAGGTCATTGTCTTGTTCGTTGAGCAGCATATGCTTGGCCTGCTCTATGTTTTCAAGGCTGCGGCGGTAGAGATTTCTGCATTCCATGATTTTTTTCAAATCGCTGTACTCTTTGTTGAGTTTTATGAAACGGCGTGTATCGGCGATGATAGACGGATCTGTTATAAGTGTCGAAATCTCTTCAAATCTGGCATTGAGGCCGTCGAGGCGTTCTAAAAGTTGATCGTTCATTTGTGAATTGGCTGTTGGTCTGGTTGTTTGGTTTGCCTTGGCTGTGTTCAGACTGCAAAAAGACTGGCTTACGTATGTGATATTTTGTTCCTGCCGGTTTATTCAAACATGTTTTTTATGTGGTTGAAAAAGTTGCGTATTGCAGATGGATTGGGCATGATGTTTTTTGATTCACCGAGTCTTTCAAATACTTTTCTTTCATCGGATGAAAGGTGCTCTGGAATATATACACCAAGATTTACAAGCAAATCGCCTGTTCCGTAGTGGTTTACATCGGGCAGACCTTTGCCGCGCAGACGCAATATCTTGCCGGGCTGAGTACCGGCATCGATCTTTATCTTCACCTTGCCGTCGATGGTCGGGATTTCTATCGTACCGCCGAGTACGGCAGTCGGCAAGTCGAGCAGGGTGTTGTATATAAGGTTGTTCTGGTCGCGCATGAGTTCGGGATGAGCCTCCTCCTCTATCACAACGAGCAAGTCGCCGGGTATGCCGCCGTGACGGGCTGCATTACCCTTGCCGCGCATACTCAGTTGCATGCCTTCTGATACACCGGCAGGTATGTTGATGGTGATGATTTCTTCTTTCATTTCTATGCCCTCACCATTGCAATGCGGACATTTGTCCGTGATTATGCGACCTTCGCCTCCACAATGCGGACAAGCCGAGCGGGTCTGCATACTTCCGAGTATGGTGCGTTGTACTCGGGTGACGAATCCGGTACCGTTGCAATGTGGACATGTCTTGGTGCTGTGGCTGTCTTTGGCTCCAGAACCGTTGCAATGAGTACATTCTACTGCTTTGCGGACCTTTATCTTTTTTTCGCATCCGGTAGCTATGTCTTTGAGTGTCAATTTGACTCTGACACGTAAATCAGAACCTCGGTTAGTGGTTTGTTGCCCTCCACCGAATCCACTGAATCCACTTCCGAATCCTCCGAAGCGACCGCCGAAAATATTGCCGAACTGGGCGAATATATCTTCCATGTTCATACCACCGCCACCGAATCCGGCTTGACCGTCTAAACCTGCATGTCCGAACTGGTCGTAACGGGCTCGTTTGTCTGCATTGCTGAGCACTTCGTAAGCTTCGGCTGCTTCCTTGAATTTTTCTTCGGCTTCCTTGTCGCCCGGATTTTTGTCAGGGTGATATTGGATGGCTTTTTTTCGGTATGCTTTCTTTATTTCATCATCAGACGCACCTTTTTGTACGCCAAGTATTTCATAATAGTCTCTTTTTGCCATATAGTATATCCGGAATTGGAATTTTTAGATTTTTGTATATCTGTTGTAAAGATGAGATGACAATATTGGCATTCATGCTCCAACTACAACTTTTGCATGCCGTATCACTTTGTCGTTCAGCATATAGCCACGTGTGGTGCAGTCTATGATTTTGTCTTTCATCTCTGGTGTCGGCGATGGTATGGTGGTTATCGCCTCGTGGTATTCGGTGTCAAACTCACGGCCTTCTGTCTCTATTGCGGTCACACCGTTGTTTTTCATCATGTTCATCACTTGGGTATAGATGAGTTCAACTCCCTGGCGTACCGCATCTATATTTTCTGCGGTTTCCATGCTCTTTATGGCACGCTCGAAGTTGTCTATTATGGGCAGGAAATCTGTTATGATGCGTTCACTTGCGTTTTTTATCAAGTCGGCTTTCTCTCGGATGGTACGTTTGCGGTAATTGTCGAATTCGGCCATCAGTCGCAAATGGTTGTTGTTAAGCTCGTCATATTTTGCTTTCAGCTCATCGGCTTCGTTCTGTTTGATTTGTTCGTTGTGGTTTTGTTCCTGCTCTTGTGATTTGGTTTCATCCGTGGCACCTTGCTCGTTTTGCACTGTCTGTTCTGCTCCTTGACTTTCAGTGCTCGTATCTACAGTCGGTGCGTTTCCATTGTTTTCCATAGTGCTGTTTGTTGTTTGTTTGTGTTTCTTGTCTTTTGTTTTCATCGCTTTGTTGTTTGGGTATTGTTGCACGTGGTGTCTTTCTCAAAAATCTTGCCAAAAGTATGATAAAGTGGCATATTGGCGCAATATGTAGCTTGTTGTGTGGGTATGTCGTGCTTGTACGTACCTGGTTTGTCAATATGGCACAAAAATTAAGTTGGCGTAATCTTCATAAAGAAAAGAATAGCCAACTTAATGTATTCGTTTTGCTTCAGTTTTTATTTTTTCGGATGGCGTACATAATGTGGCATTTCTGCCGGAATTACAAGTGACAGTTCCACGTAACCGCCGAATTCGCCCTTTTCGTCAAACCAAGGTGATTGGTAGATCAGTTTGTGCACACCCTCCTTCTCTATGGTATATGCGTTGACATTGTGGTTGGCAAGCAGTCCTTTAAGTATTTCCGCTGCATGTGGAGGGTGGCATTCAAACAGTGAACGGCCTATGATGTCACCGTAACTTTGGTACGTTTGTTTTGAACGGTCATTCATATCAAGAATGTTGCCTTCGCGGTCACAAATTGTGATTGCGAATGGTGCTGTGCGCAGTTGTTCCATGATGTGTCGTGTTTGTTTTTTATGGTGTATGTCTGTTTTGTCTTTTATCGCTGAATGACCCAACGGTAAAAATCAGTTGCAGAGTTGGTTTGAAGACAGTTTCGGATTATCACCGTTTTTATCGTGAGAATTGCTTGTCGTGTCAGATCAATAGTTGTGTGAGCTGCCGTTCGAGATTTTCAGGCGAAAGGTTGAGTTTGTAAGTGCCGTCAATTGCCATTGTTATGGTACCTGTCTCTTCCGATACTACTATCACTATGGCATCGCATTTTTCACTTATTCCCATGGCTGCACGGTGACGGAGACCAAGATGACGGGGGATATCCTGATTTTTCGATACAGGCAGTATGGCTCCGGCTGCCACTATCTTGTCATCGGTTATTATCATTGCTCCATCGTGCAACGGACTGTTTTTGAAGAAAATGTTTTCTATAAGCCGCGTGTTGATGTCGGCGTTGAATTCATCGCCTGTAGCTATATATTCCTGAAGTGAGTTTTCCCGTTGGATGACTATCAGGGCTCCAGTTTTTGTTCGCGACATGTTGCGGCACGCCAATACGAGCTTCATTACGGGAAACGTGTGTTTGTCCCTTTTTTTCTCGTTCTTGAAAATGCGTCCGACATTATATTTCAGTATCCAGTTGCGTCTTGATCCTAACCGTTGGAAGAAACGCCGGATTTCGTCTTGGAATATCACAATCAAGGCTATCGAACCTACGCTTACCAGCTGATTGAGTATTGCGCTCATCAGTTCCAGTTTGAATACTTTTACTATCAGAAACCAGATGACTACAAATATCATCACACCGGTGAAAATATTGACAGCCCCCGTATTGCGCATAAGTCTGTATGTCTGGTAAAGCAATATTGCCACCAAAACTATATCTATGGCATCCTTTATTCCAAATGCAATACTCATTATTTTTGCTTTGTATTGTTTTGACGGTGCAAAAGTACAATAAAATCCCATCTCCTGCACCATGTTCGGCGTGAAAATATATCTTTTGGAAAGAAGAAGGATGTCTTCGTCATATGCTTCGCAGTGTCGTATTCATGAACGGTAATATTCGTACATCTGTAAAGTCATGATGTTGTATTCAACGAATTTTCAACAACCCTTCAATGAACCTCCGCTGAATTGCTTGGAGGTCGAATAAAAGCGATTTTATTAGTAATGTCAGTTTTTTTTCGTACCTTTGCAGTCGCTTAATCAGACTCGTTTTAACTAAAAAATCGCGTTTATGACTGATGATAATTCTAAAATTAACAATTCGGATGGCGGTGAGATTCATCGGCAGTCGCTTGAAGATATAATTCGTAATGCCGAATTTCCTGATGATTATGACGCATTTGAGGACTCTATGTTGGACATGATACCATAAATGAATAATAGTTTTAACCAAAAATACAGTTTTATGAAAAAAATCTGCTCATCTCTGGCTCTTCTGTGCTTTGTAGCCATGACATTTGCTCAGATGGTAAACCCTATCAAGTGGTCTTCTGAAATCAGGGAAGACGGCTCTGTAGCCGAAATCACCTTGAGGGCTGCAATTGATAAAGGGTGGCATCTTTATGGCCTTGAACTGCCTTCTGAAGACGGCCCCACTGCAACTGCCGTGAATTTTACCGCCATTGAAGGCGTTGAACTCGATGGTAAAGTAGAATGTGCGTCTGATTTGGTAGTTAAATTCGATAATATTTTCGGATTTGAACTCAATTGGTATGAAAACGAAGCTGTTTTCACTCAAAAACTGAAAATCACTGACCGTGAAAATTGGGTAGTCGCAGGCAACATTACTTTTATGGGATGTAATGACGAAACCTGCATGCAAGGTGATCCGTTCTATTTCCGGTACGGACCGAAAGTTCCTGCTCCGGCCGCTGTAGACGACAATACTCAAGCTGCCGCACATGCCTCTGCGCAGGCTGACGTTGAAGCTGCTGCCGATGATATATACGCTCCTGTTATCGACCAGCTGAAAGAATACGGCGAGACAACCGACTCTTCTTCATCTTCACTTTGGATCATCTTTCTTCTCGGTCTTGGCGGTGGATTCATCGCACTTTTCACACCTTGCGTATGGCCTATCATCCCAATGACAGTATCATTCTTCCTGAAACGTTCCGGCGACAAACGCAAAGGCCGTCGTGATGCTTTCATATATGGTGTCGCCATCATCATCATCTATTTGGCTCTTGGTCTGGCCGTGACCGGCATATTCGGTGCTGCCGCACTCAATGCTTTGGCTACCAACGCCGTTTTCAACATTATTTTCTTCCTCCTCCTTGTGGTATTCGCACTTTCGTTTTTCGGAATGTTCGAACTTACTCTTCCCGCATCATGGTCATCCAAGATGGATCAGAAAGCCGAGAGCACAACCGGCTTCCTCTCCATCCTCTTCATGGCATTTACCCTTGTGCTTGTTTCGTTTTCATGTACAGGTCCTATCATCGGTACACTCCTTGTAGAGGCTGCACAAGGCTCATGGGTAGGCCCTGCCATCGGTATGCTGGGATTCTCCATCGCACTGGCCTTGCCGTTTTCGGTTTTCGCCATGTTCCCATCTATGTTGAAGTCAATGCCAAAATCAGGCGGATGGCTCAATTCTGTAAAAGTGGTGCTCGGATTCCTCGAACTCGCACTATCGCTCAAATTCCTTTCTGTTGCCGATCTGGCTTACGGATGGGGCATCCTCGATCGTGAGACTTTCATCGCTCTTTGGATAGTGATATTCGCTCTTCTTGGCATGTATCTTCTTGGTAAAATCACTCTGCCGCATGATGACAAATTGGAACGTGTATCTGTTATGCGTATGATGTTGGCATTGGTATCGTTTGCATACGCCGTATATCTCGTACCGGGCCTTTGGGGAGCACCGCTTCGTTCCGCTTCCGCATTCGCACCACCCCTCACTACACAGGATTTCAACCTTTACAGCAATGAAGTTCATCCCCATGCACACGATTTTGAAATTGCCATGCAGATGGCGCAGACTCAAAACAAACCTTTGTTGGTAGACTTCTCCGGGTTCGGTTGTGTAAATTGTCGCAAGATGGAAGCTGCTGTTTGGACCGATGCCAATGTGGCCGACAAACTGCGTAATGATTTCATACTCGTCACACTTATGGTTGACGACCGTACTCCGCTTGCTAAGCCTTTCCGTGTTGTGGAAGGTGGTATCGAAAAAGTGTTCAATACCGTAGGAGAAAAGAACAGCTATATACAACGCTCGAAATTCGGTGCAAATGCACAGCCGTTCTATGTAATACTCGATGCTGATGCACAGCCTGTTTACAAATCATACGCCTTTGACGAGAACCCCGACCATTTTGTCGAATTTCTCAACACCGGTATGAAAAACTGGTCAGAAAAGAGATAGTCATCATACAACGGATTACATAACATCAAACTACACCCACGACAGCAATCAAATACCGTCGTGGGTGTAGTTTTTTATTGTGTTCTGTCTGTATGGGGGATATTTGCTGTGTTTATACGACTTGTTTACATTCAGATGCTTTTCCTTGAAAAAGACCATTCCATTGCGCTATTGTAATACTTGAAATTTACCGATATTTTATATTTGGATTGTTGAATTTACCTGTTTTGTGTTTTCCTTCGATGTCATTTACTTATTTATATCCGAACATCTTCCAGATAGGCAGGCAGATTTGATATGATTGTATAAATTGACATAAAAAGTGATTTTCTATTTCTAATAAAACGGTAACTTTGGAGCGTCAACCTAATGCTATTGGTATTGTTCTGGTTGGTAGAGGCTTATATTGATAATCACATGCTGTGTTGTCGGAGTGTAAGTCTAAGCATAAAAACAAAAAATCCGCAGTTTCAATCATTGATGTTGAAATTGCGGATTTTTTTTTAAAGTAAGTTACCTGGCGGTATAGCTTCAAGGTGCGATTGGGCAGATACTCCAATTACTCAAGCGTAGCCAGATATTTCTCTGCCTCCATAGCCGACTTGCAGCCTGATGCTGCTGCACAGATGGCCTGGCGGTAGATGGGATCTGCCACATCACCGGCTGCAAATACACCCGGCACATTGGTCAGCGGACGATATGGCTCTGTTAGTATGTAACCTTCTTCGTTGGTATTGATGTATTTTTTGAATACATCGCTGTTCGGGTGGTGTCCGATGGCCAGGAAAAACCCGTCTATCTTTATGTCTACAATCTCTTCGTCCGGTTCACCTTTACGGCGGACGAGTTTGGCTCCTTCAAGAAGATCCTCCCCGTACAAGCTCAATGTGTTGTGTTCAAACAATACGGTTATTTTCGGGTTTCTGAACACTCTTTCCTGCATCACTTTCGATGCCCGGAGGAACGGCTTGCGTACTATCAGGTAAACCTTTTCGCAAAGTCCGGCTAGGTAGTTGGCTTCTTCGCACGCCGTGTCACCGCCGCCTACTACGGCAACGGTTTTCTTGCGGTAGAAAAATCCGTCACATGTAGCGCAGGCCGATACGCCTTTGCCCATGTACTTGTGTTCGTCAGGCAAACCAAGGTAACGTGCGCTGGCACCAGTTGCTATTATCACTGAATCTGCCTCTATCACTGTCTCTCCGTCTATGGTAAGGCGTTTGGGGGTTACTGAAAAATCCACATCAGTTACTATTCCGAACCGTACATCAGTGCCGAACCGTTCTGCCTGGGCGCGTAGATCGCTCATCATAACGTTAGCGTCAACTCCTTCAGGATAACCCGGAAAATTTTCTATTTCTGTAGTTTGTGTAAGCTGGCCTCCCGAAAGCATACCTTCGTAAAGTACCGGCGAAAGGTTGGCTCTGGATGCATAAATGGCGGCTGTATAGCCTGCAGGTCCTGATCCTATAATCAGGCATTTTACATGTTCGTTCATAATCTTTTATTGTTTATTTTTTGGATAATTGTTTTTTCTCTTTTAGCTTGTTCCGTTTTGTTTTCTCTTTCGCTGTTTATGTTCATCGTCTGCTGACTTTCTTTTCATATTCCGTCTGCTGATTTTTCCCCTCTTGTCAACTTCCGTATGTTACAGAGTACGCTTCTTCTTCTTGTCAGTGCAGGAGCCATATTTCAGGGTTTTGTATCTCGGTGTCTTTGTACAGCATGAAGTACAGTTCCGTTTTGTTGTCGTTTTCCGTATCTGTGAATATTTTGCCTATTTTTTGTTTGGTGGTGATTTTATCACCTATTTTCACATAAATGGTGCTGAGGTTTGAATAAACTGTACGGTAGTTGCCATGTTTCACTATCACTGATTGGTTGCTTCCCGGCACCGAGAAGCATTGGGTTACCTCACCTTCAAATACTGCCCTGGCATCTGTACCTGCTGGTGTCTGGAGGTAAATGCCTTTGTTGTTGATGGTCACCTTGTCTAATATAGGGTGGGGTTGTATGCCGAAATGACCGCTTATAAATCCTTTTTCTACAGGCCTTGGCAATTTGCCTTTGTTGGCTTCAAAATTGCCGGCCACGAGTTTTTCCTCTTTGCTCATCTGATACTTGCTGCCGCTTGTCTTTTTGTGCGCAGTCTCTTCCTGTTTCTTTATCTCGGCAGCGATCATATTTTCTATTTTCTTGTTGAGCGTATTGGCCTGCTGCTGTTGTTTCTTCTGCTTCTCTTTGAGTTGCTTTTCTTTTTTTGAAAGCGATGAAAGTTGTGAGGCTTGTTCTTTGCGCTGACTCTCAAGCTTTTGTTGTTCTTTTTCTTTGGCACTTATGGCACTCTCTTTTTGTATACGGTTTTCTGTCAGACGGTTTTGTTGTTCTGACAGTGTTATTGTGATGGATTCTATTTGTTTGGCTTGCATTTTGTGGTTTGATGCCACCTGCTGCATGTATCTGAAACGGCGGTATGCCTGGTTGAAATTGTCGGCTGACAGTATGAACAGCAGCGGTGAGAAATACTTGTGGTGGTTGTATATGGCTCGTGTGGTTTGGGCATACTCTTCACGCAACTGTGTCAGATGCTGTTCATGTTTCTTTTTTGAATTTTGTATGGAATCTATATCGCGGTCCAGAATACGGATCTCGCCGTTCAGGGTATTGATATATTCACTGCTCTGGCGTATGGAACGCTTGAGCAAAGTGATTTTGTTCTCGGTTCCTTTTTTGTTTTTTTGTGTCTCTCCTAACATCTTGTTGGTCAAAGCCAATTCTTCCAGCGTCTTTTTCTTCTTGGCTTCAAGTTCCTTTATACTTTGGGCTTGTACAGTTGCGGTACACAGGAGAAGAGCGGAAAAAAACAGTGCTATGGTGCGTGACGGTTTCATATATGGTGCAATGTCTGGTTTGGGTCTCTGTCTCGTTTGCTTTTTTATGGTTCGGAAGCTCGCAAATTATGCAAAGCTAATCTTGATATCTTTTTGTGCGGAATTGTATTTTTCAGATAGTTGTTTCCCTCTATTTCTTGAATGAGATAATTTCGGTAAGTGCGGTTTTGGTGTAGCGCGATACATTGACTGGCGAAATCAGTATCGGTTGGTTGAATGATATCTTCTCCACTTGTAGCGATGCGTTGACAGGCAGATTCGGTATCTCCGAAATCACCGTTACGGATTCTGGAAATTCTATGCCGTCTGTTCGTTTGAGTTTTCCGTACGAAATGAAAAGGAGAGGTATGTCTTCGCGCTCTATACCGGTCAGTGTTATACGGTATAGCTGCGATATGTCGAACCTTTGCCTGATATTTGCTGTAGTTTGGTTGCTCTCCAATGTAAATGTGGTGGTATCTCCTGTTTGGCGTATGGCGAAAGCCGAACAGAGGTCTGTACGGTCTACCGATTGTGGCGTGAATATTTTGTGCGAGAAAAGAGCCTCTATGGCTTTGTATGTGACATTGATACCTGTTTTGAGGTAAATGTAATTGTATGAATTTTGTGAGTAACGGCGGTTCATTTTGTCATACACGGCAAATCCTTCGGGCTGGAATTCCACTCGTAACATTTCAATGCCCAAAGCTGGTTGGATGCTGAGCGAAACCACGCTGTCGGTTTTTATACGCAGCGACCCCTTGAACGCAAAAGAGTAATCTTTGTAGTTGATGAGTATTGCCATTTTGGATATGGTCATGGTCTTGAACTCAGGTTGTGCGTCTATTGCATTGCCAATGACGCTTTCTGCCGTGACATCTGGTTGTTGAAATGGAGGAATCACTGTTTTTTGCCTGACTTTGCAGCTTGATACTGCCAACAATACAGTCGACAGTGTTACTATGTATATGCTGATTCTTTTCATGGTATGTGTTATTTCATTAGTTTTTTGTAGGTTTCCAGCCATTCGCGGATATGATCTATTATGTGAGGTTCGTTCATATTCTTGTTTTTGCCTGCATATTCGGTCTGGTACTTTTCTATGGCTTCTTCAAACAGTTGTGATGTACACTTCAAATCATTGAGTTTCATGCAGAGCATACCTCTGTGATACAAGCCTTCAATGCTTGTTCCAATTCCGTTTTCCTGTTCTATCCTTTGTAGCTTGTTGAAGTATATTTCTGACAACGTATAGTTGCCGCGCAAATACAGAATCCATGCGTAAGTGTCGAGGATAGATACATTTTCCGGATCTATTTCCAATGCTTTTTGTGCCAGCTTTTCAGCCTGTTGCAAGTCTCCGTTCTGTTGTTTGGTTATATTATATGCTTTGTTGTTGAGTGCTCCCGCATTTTTAGGATTGTAGAAAAGGCAGCTGTCATACATGCTCATCGCTATGCTGTCATGTCCCAGCAATGAGTACGTGTCACCTGCTATCTGGTATACCAGACTGCGTATATTGTTGTTGGTCAGGTTGGGAATGACGGAGTCCGCCACGCATAGCAGCGAATCGTACATTTCATCTATTCCATAGCTTATCAACCGGTAATACGCCCAGTTGTCGTTGGCATAGCGGCGGTATCCTTCGGCTGTCAATCGGCGTGCTTGGGCATGGTTGTTGCGTTTTAGTTCAAGGTCTATGATTTGTATGTCGGTCGTTTCATTCTCTGTCATCTGACTGATTCTGTAAAGCATGGCAAGCCAGTTTGTCGTGTCGGACAATGCCTGGTACGTATCAGATGAGAGCTTCAGTATGGGAAGTTGTCCGGGGTATATCTGGTTCAATACATCTATTATGGCATCTGCCGTTACTGTATCGCTCTCTTGTATTGTGGCTGACAGTACTGGACGGATTATTTCTGGTATTGCCTGGACCGGAATGGTGCGTGTATGAATGGCATCAAAAATGTAGCGGGTTTGCAGCGAGTCGTTACCCGTCCTTTTGTGGAAATCAGCCAGTGCCAGGAGTATTGTGCTGTTCTCTGGATATTTTTCGTTGAGTTCATTTAATGTTGCCAGTGCCTTCTCTTGTTTGCCTGTCAGAATGTTGAACTGGGCAAGCATATACATGGCTTCGAGCTTCTCTGCCGGATATTTTTCCATGTATGCATCGATTTCGGCAACGGCTTTCTCCGGATAGCCTGCCGCATACCATATTTCCGATTTTTCGGAAAGCAGTTGTAGCGAATGGCCTTCCAGTTCTATGCATTTGTCAATTGCTTTGATGGCTTTTGAATAAAAGCCGGACTGTTGGTATGTCTTGCTCAATCCATGTATGTATCGAGGATTGCCGGGGCTCAGTTTGTTGAGCTTGAGAAAATAATCGGTAGATTGTTTGTAATTCTCCACCGAATACTCAAACCAGGCCAGATCCTCCAGATACAATAAGTTGCTGGGATTTGTGCTGTGTGCCAGGTTGAGAAAAAAATAAGCCTCTTTGTAATTGTTGGCAGACTGCATGATTTGCGATGCCTGGTAGGCTGATGCGGAGTATATGTCGTAGTTGGTCGCTGACGAATCCAGCCGCATGCAGTACGTAAATTCATTGAGAGCAGCTTGTTTGTCTGCCTTTTTTGCTTTGATAACCAACCCTTTGTAAAAGTGATAATACAACTTGTCGGTAAGTGCCGAATCAGTCAGCTGATCAGATTTCAAATTCGCCGCGAATACTGAATCGGCGTATATGTTCTTCACCGGATCAGTGTATGTTGTTTCGAACTTTTCGTCCGCCACGGCCGGTATGCTGACAATTGACAGTACCGATATGAGTATGGCTTTCAACATTCTGGATTTTGGAAATTCAAACATGGTATGGAGTATATTCCGTTTTTTCAGATACCTGTGTGTCCGAATCCGCCACTGTCTCTTTCGGTTGGGTCGAGGATGTCGGTTTCAGACCATTGCACTGTTTCGTGTGTGGCGATAACCATCTGCGCTATACGGTCACCGTCTTTTATTTCAAATGGTTCGCTGCCGAGATTTATCAATATCACACATATTTCACCGCGGTAGTCGGAATCAATGGTACCTGGTGAGTTAAGAACCGTGATACCGTGTTTCAGAGCCAATCCCGAACGGGGGCGCACCTGGGCTTCATATCCTTGGGGCAATGCTATGTAAAGCCCTGTTGGTACCAGCTTTCGTTCTGACGGACGTAATGTCAGCGTTCCGTCTATATTTGCATGCAAATCCATTCCGGCCGAACAGGGGGTGCTGTATGCCGGCAGTTGGTGCCGCGATCTGTTCACAATCTTTACGTTTGTCATGATTCTGTTTCTGTAAGTGTTTTGTCTGGCTTTATGCCATTAAATAATAACTCGCAAAAATTAGCCGCATAACGAATTTAGCCGTGTGGATGTTTTTTGTCCCAAGCACAATGAGTTTTTCGTGTCAAATGACTGATGAATAGAACAAAAAGTGCCGGAAAGGCCGTAAATTCATAGCAGTCCGAAAATTGCTGTCATTCGAATATAATGGTATAAACTAAGTTTTTGTAAGTTATGTATGCAAAGATATGATTTTTTGCTGAATTGGACAATATGAACGGCTTGGTTTGATGTACAAGTTGGTGTTTTTTCTGTAATATGTACTTCTCAGACGTAAAAACATAGTACCTTTGTCGGAATTTAGATTGTAGTTCTCGGCTATGGCAGGATTGTATATTCATGTCCCTTTTTGTAAACGGCGTTGCATATACTGCGACTTCTTTTCCGGTACAAGTCTGTTGCAATGTGAACGGTATATATCGGCTCTGGTGAAAGAGATGGATCTTTTCCCCGATTTCTTTGATCATGACCGTCTCTCAACCGTTTATTTCGGTGGCGGCACCCCTTCTTTGTTGGAAATGCCGCAGTTCAATACTATTTTCAAGGCAGTCAGAGACCGCTGGCCGGTCGACAAAGTGCAGGAGATTACGGTGGAGTGTAACCCCGATGATTTGACTTGTGACCGTCTGGAGGGTTTGAGGCACTTGGGGGTGAACCGGTTGAGTATAGGTATCCAAAGTCTTGACGATACCATGTTGCGGTGGATGAATCGCAGGCATACAGCCATGGAGGCTGTGGACGCAGTGCACCGTGCGCAGGATGCCGGTTTTGGCAATATATCGGTAGATATCATTTTTGGCTTGCCGGGGCAGACCTTGGAAAATATCGTTGCTACTGTCAGTGGCGTATTGCAACTTGGAGTGCAGCATATATCGGCATATTCACTGACAGTCGAAAGCCGCAAACTACAACGTATGGTAGAGTTGGGACAGGTGGTCCTGCCTTCCGACGACGAATACGCTGACATGTTCCAAATCATTTCCTCAAGCATAGTTGGGGCAGGCTTTGTTCAATATGAAATATCAAATTATGCGTTGCCCGGTTATGAATCAGTACACAATAGTTCGTATTGGCACGGAGTTCCCTATCTTGGACTGGGTCCTGCCGCTTCATCTTACGATGGGGTGCACCGTTGGTCCAATATCTGTCATACACTCCGTTATTGTGAAGGCATGGAGTCGGGGCATGATCTTCGGTTGTTCGAGACGCTTTCGCCCGACGAACATTACAATGAGGCTGTTTTTCTTGCTTTGCGTACCAAAGCTGGAATTGATTTGTCCGGTTTGTCGCTACGTTTTGGTAGTGAAAGACTCGCCTGTTTGCTCCGTCAGGCTCGCAAATACATTGACGGCGGATATTTGCAGATTTGTGACAATCATCTTGCCCTTACCCGAAAAGGCATATTCGTTTCCGATTCTGTTATGGCGGATCTTATGGCTTGATGACAGAGAGTCCTGTGCCGGAGGAAGAAGTAAACACTGGAATCATTGCAGAATTTAATTTGTCGGATTTTTGTGCGGATAGAAATAATTTGTTACATTTGCAGCGATAAAGATGACCTGTATCAAGCCTCATGAGGCTTTTGCAGCCTGAAGTGTGGGACAGTTGTCTGATATATTTATAACTTTAAAATAAAAAACATTTTTATGGAACTACCTTTTGCAGAATCTTGGAAAATCAAGATGGTTGAACCACTGAAGAAAAGCACCCGTGCTGAACGTGAACAATGGATTAAGGAGGCACACTACAATGTATTCCAGTTGAAAGCCGATCAAGTTTACATCGATTGTCTTACCGACTCTGGTACTGGTGCTATGAGTGATCGTCAATGGGCAGCCATGATGATGGGTGACGAAAGCTATTCTGGATCGCGTTCGTTCTTTGAGTTGAAAGATACCATCACTCGTCTTACCGGTTTTACTTACGTTATTCCGACACACCAGGGTCGTGCCGCCGAAAACGTTCTTTTCTCACATCTTGTTCACGAAGGCGATGTCGTTCCCGGAAACTCACACTTCGATACAACTAAAGGCCATATCGAAAGCCGTAAAGCAATGGCTCTTGACTGTACCATCGATGAAGCCAAAAATACTCAACTTGAGATACCTTTCAAAGGTAGTGTTGACCCTAAGAAACTTGAAGCTGCTCTCGAAAAATACCATGAGCGTGTGCCGTTTATCATTATAACCATCACCAACAATACTGCCGGCGGACAGCCTGTGTCTATGGAAAATCTCCGTGAAGTGCGTAGAATTGCCGACAAATGGGGCAAACGTGTTGTGTTTGACTCTGCTCGTTTCGCTGAAAATGCCTATTTCATCAAAACACGGGAAAAAGGTTATGCAGACAAAACAATCAAGGAGATCGTAAAGGAAATGTTCTCTTTGGCCGACGGTATGACCATGTCTTCCAAGAAAGACGGTCTTGTAAATATGGGTGGTTTCATCGCTACCCGTCATGAAGACTGGTATGAAGGTGCAAAACGTTTCTGTATCCCGTTCGAAGGCTACCTCACTTATGGCGGTATGAACGGCCGCGATATGGCAGCTCTTGCTGTAGGCCTTGACGAAAATACCGAATTCGACAACCTCGAAACTCGTATCAAACAAGTCGAATACCTTGCAAAACGTCTTGATGAGTTCGGTATCCCTTACCAGCGTCCCGCCGGCGGTCACGC
The DNA here is from genome assembly GCA_051870875.1 of Candidatus Aphodosoma sp. Lineage (GTDB taxonomy): Bacteria > Bacteroidota > Bacteroidia > Bacteroidales > Paludibacteraceae > Aphodosoma. Next base: position 4,062 of record JBJECG010000068.1, on the reverse strand, counting down.
TATCTTTGTCGACGCAGACAAGATCCTCTCCGAAATACCTAAAGAAGAGTTCCCGGCTCAAACCCTTACTATCGAACTCTATCTCGAGGCGGGTATCCGTGGTTGTGAAATAGGTTACATCCTTGCAGACCGTGACCCGGTCACCCGTGAAAACCGTTTCGGTGGCCTCGACCTCCTCCGTCTCTGCATTGCCCGTCGTGTATATACCAACAACCACATGGATGTCATTGCCGTCGCTCTTAAAAACGTTTACGACCGTCGTCATGAAATCAAACGTGGTGTCAAGATTACTTGGGAAACTGAATTGATGCGTCATTTTACTGTTCAACTCGAACGTCTCGGCTAATATCAATTTTTTTCATAATCTCGGAGAGGTGGTGTCTTGGTTTCAGGATGTCACCTCTCTTGTTTTGTCCCGGCAAGATAAAAATAGAGTGCCGGCGGGAACAATGTACATAAAAGCTATTGCCGATCAAATAAAAATTCATAACTTTGCACCCGCTTTCCACGGATGGCCGTGTGATGGGAACCCAAATGGCACTGATACAATATGTGTCGTTTGGATATTTGAGTAACACAACTAAAAACAAACAGAATGAAAACATTTGAATTGAATGGTACACTTCGTACCGATCTTGGAAAAAAAGCGACAAAAGCTGTCCGCGCAGCAGGTAGTGTACCTTGTGTACTTTATGGCGTTGGCGAAAATGTGCATTTTTCTTGCACTAATGCCGATTTGCGTAAACTTATCTACACTCCTGAGATTTACGTCGTAAACCTCAATATCGAAGGCAGGGAAGTAAAGGCTGTGATGCGTGAAATACAGTTCCATCCTGTTACGGACAAAGTCCTTCATATCGACTTTTATCAGGTGACCGAAGAAAAACCTGTTGTCATGGAGGTGCCTGTCAAACTCGACGGCCTTGCAGCTGGTGTTCGTGCAGGTGGTAAACTCAGCCTTGAAATGCGTAAACTGCGTGTAAAGGCAATATATACTCAGATTCCGGAAATCCTTGTTATCAATGTAGAAAATCTTGAACTCGGCAAAACTATTCAGGTACGGGCGCTTGATTTTGAAAACCTTGAAATCCTCAATGCACCTAATGCTGTTGTTTGTGCTGTCAAACTCACTCGTGCTGCCCGCGGTGCCCAGGCTAAAGGATAATTGTCAGCGGGAAACTGGATTATGAAATTTTTGATAGTGGGTTTGGGCAATATCGGCAACGAATATGCCCATACCCGGCATAATATAGGTTTCGACACGTTGGACGCTTTGGCTGAAGCGTCCAACGTTGTTTTTGAGGATAAACGTTACGGGGCAGTCGGTGAAATGCGCTTGAAAGGTCATCAGCTGATCCTGCTCAAACCATCGACTTATATGAACCTTAGCGGCAATGCTGTCAGATATTGGATGCAGCAGGAAAAGATACCTGTCGGGCAGCTCCTTGTTGTCGTCGATGATTTGGCGCTTCCGTTCGGTGCTCTGCGTCTTAAAGGTAAAGGCAGCGATGCCGGCCACAACGGTCTGAAAAACATTCAGGAGCTGATAGGTACACAGTCCTTTGCCCGTCTGCGTTTTGGTATTGGAAGTGATTTCCGTCCTGGTGGTCAGGTAGATTATGTTTTGGGGCATTTCCCAAAAGAGCTCGAAGACGAAAAACGGCAGCGGATTGGGGTGGCTTGCGAAATAATCAGGACTTTTTGTCTTGCCGGAATTCAAGTGGCTATGAATACATACAACAATAAGTAGTCGTATGATTTGTGTTCACACCTGTTTGTTGGTGTGGACATTTGTTTTATAGGATATTTGTTTCATTTTATGGCATCAGATATAAGATTGGATAAATGGTTGTGGTCTATGCGACTGTTCAAAACTCGTAGTATGGCATCCGAGGCATGTAGGAAAGGGCATGTGATGATTGACGGTGTATCGGCCAAGGCTTCCAAAATGATAAAAGTGGGCGATGTGATACAACTTAAAAAAACACCCGTCGTGTTTTCGTTCAAAGTGAAGGCTGTTGCCGGAAGTCGTGTCGGAGCCAGACTTGTTCCTGAATATATGGAACATGTTACAACTCCTGACCAACTTGAATTGTGGGAAATGTTGAAATTGGACAAACAGAATGCGCGGGCAAAAGGTTTGGGACGCCCTACAAAAAAAGAACGTCGTTCGCTTGACGGTTTTGTTGACGAAATTCCATATTTTGTCGATGATGACTGGAATTTTGATGATAACGATGATGATGATTAAACCTGTTTCTCTGTTTTCAGTCAAAGAGAAAAATATGAGACAATTGTTCCTTGAAATGCAGTCATGTATTCGTTGTTCTATTTGTCATTGTCGGTTATTTTGATTACCTTTGCTTCCGTTTTTGTAGAAAAATATACCTCATTATGGAGAAACAGGAAAATCAGTTGCAGATAGATTTACCGTCTGATATTGCGGAAGGGACATACTCGAACCTTGCTATCATATCTCACTCTTCAAGTGAATTTGTTTTGGATTTCATTCGTATCATGCCCGGTGCGCCTAAAGCGAAAGTGAAATCACGCATCGTGTTGACTCCTGAACATGCCAAACGTTTGCTGTTGGCTTTGCAAGACAACATGGCCCGTTACGAACGGCAGTTCGGAAAAGTCACGACCGACCATTCGTCCGCTTTCGGGGACGGGAACCCGTCTCCGGTTATGTTTGGCGGAGGTCAGGCATAATCCGATGGATATCAGACAGCATATAGCACAGTGCAAGTACATCTCTCCGGATTGTACTTTGTTGGTGGCCGTAAGTGGCGGCCCTGATTCGGTTGTCTTGTTGGATGCCCTTTGCGCTCTGGATTTTCACTGTGTGGTTGCTCATTGCAATTTTCATCTGAGAGGTGAAGATAGCGATGGAGATGAACGGTTTGTCGAATCGGTTGCAAAACATTATGGTGTGCCGTTTTGTAAAGTCGGTTTTGATACTGTATCTGTAGCTCGGTCGCAGAACATCTCCATTGAGATGGCTGCGCGTAATCTTAGATACGGGTGGTTTGAAAAGATGGCCGATGAATATGGTTGTGATGCCATAGCAGTGGCGCATAATGCCAATGATGTTGTTGAAACATTCTTTTTGAATCTTGTCAGGGGAACAGGCATTGCCGGTTTGTCAGGCATTGCACCCAAGCGGGGGAGGGTGGTACGCCCTATGCTCGATGTGCCGCGTGTTTGTATAATGGATTATATTGACCGTTATCATTTGCAATATAGGATTGATGTGACTAACAGTGACACCGTATACCGGCGGAATAAGATACGGCATGAATTGATGCCTTTGTTGGAAGAAATTAATCCGGCCATCATAGCTACTATGCTCGGCAACATATCGAATCTGCGTGCGGCGGCTGATATTGTCGGAGTATATACGGAAGACTTTAAATCACGTTGCATACAGCGGTCTTCCGATGGATTTGAATATGTCGATATCGCTCTGCTTGAACAATGTCCTGGATTTGGACAGTTGGTATATGGATGGTTGGGAGGGTATGGCTTCTCATCATTCCAGATCAGACAGGTTGTCGCATGCCTGGATGGAGTGTCTGGCAGACGGTTTGTTTCTTCTCAAGCTACGGCAGTAATCAATCGAGGTAGGATTGAACTGTATAGACATGATGATACGGTTTGTAAGGATCTGTATCATGTTGCTGTAGGTACAGAAGAGATATTTATGCCGGTACATCTGGTATTTGATGTCATTACACCTGATAGTATGGTTTTGGAGCGTAATGCCGGTGTGGCGTTTTTTGATTTGGAAAAACTCCCGTCGCAATTGTTGCTCCGCCGTTGGCATGATGGAGATAAGATGATTCCGTTTGGTATGAATGGAAGGAAAAAGATAAGCGACTTGCTTGCCGATGCCAAAATGAGTGTGGAGCAGAAGCGTAAAGTGTGGCTGTTATTGGCTGGTGATGATGTGTTGTGGACCATAGGGGTTCGTGCAGGTGAGCGGTATAAGGTGACGGAATCCACCAGGCGAGTCTTGCGCATCACCTGTGTGAGGTAATGAAAATGTTGCATACTGAATAA
>JBJECG010000067.1:0-21228 GCA_051870875.1 Candidatus Aphodosoma sp. | reverse complement strand
TCAATCGTGTAGGCGAGAAAACCATCCGTGCTTGGGTTGGGTCTCTGCTGCTTTGAATATCTTCATTGTAAGTGAAAAGGGCAGTGTACTAAGTGTGTTACAAGGTCGGCTGCAAAATGAATTGGCGTTTCCGGTGATTATGTGTGTTATATGAAAGAATCCGGGATGGCAGACGGCTGACGGATGCATGGAGCGGCATGCTCCGGAATGGCGGTGAAGTCATTGCAGGTGGAAAATCTGGATGCTTGAATAAATGATATAAAAATAATTTGTGGGGGTCGCTTATGGCTTTATTGTTTATAGGAGGGCTTGGTATGCCCGAAATACTTCTGATAGTCCTTGTGGTTCTTCTGCTGTTTGGAGGCAAGAAGATACCGGAACTCATGAAAGGACTCGGGAAAGGTGTACGTTCTTTCAAGGACGGCATGAACGAAATCGAAAATGAAATAAAGGATTCTTCGTCAGACAAAGACACCAAGGCTCCTGAATCCGACAAATAAGGGCGCTTATGTCCGGAGCCGATGCAAAATATACATTTTGGGAACATCTTGACATACTCCGCATCGCGCTGGTTAAAATAGTGGCGGTGTCGGCTGTATGTAGTGTCATTGCATTCCTCTTCAAAGACGAAGTGTTTGCCGTTGTCCTTGCACCGAAAGACTCCGGTTTCATCACCTACAGGTTGCTGCACACGGCCGGTAGGTTTGTCGCTGGCAGTTCTGCCGGTGGTTTTGACGTCAGTTTGATCAATACTGGTCTTGCCGGGCAATTTGTCATACACATGAAGACGGCACTATGTGTAGGTCTGCTATGTGCATCACCGTATATCATGTATCAGCTTTTCAGGTTTGTTTCTCCGGCATTGTATGCTGATGAGCGCAAATACGTCGTAAGGGTTGTCGGTGCCGGTTATGTCATGTTTCTGATTGGAGTATTGGTCTGCTACTTCCTGATATTTCCTCTGACGTTCCGCTTCCTTGGCACTTATCAGGTAAGTGCCGATGTCGGAAACATGATTACCCTCAGCTCTTATATCTCCACTTTGATGACCATGTTGCTGGCCATAGGTATTGTGTTCGAAATCCCGGTCCTTTCCTGGCTTTTTGCCAGACTGGGGCTGCTGTCAGCCGGTTTCATGCGGAAGTACCGCAAGCATGCCATAGTCATTATCCTTATTGTTTCGGCTGTCATTACCCCTACGTCCGACATCTTCACCCTTTCCATTGTAGCCTTGCCCATGTGGCTTCTCTATGAAATCAGTATCTTCATCGTCCGCAAAACGGCCGTGTAGATCATCCGCGAATCTTGTCGCATCCTCATCGTCCGTCGGCATTGGACCGTTGCACTTCAAATTCCGCGTATTTTTCCGTACCGTATCCGATTGCTGGACAAAAAAAATGTTGTACCTTTGCAATGTGGCTTGTACACTAAAGCAGACAGCATGGAAAAGTACGGTATGAAACATCGGTTCTATTCTCAATGTACTGTATTTCAGATACAGCAAGGTTTTGATTTTCTATTGTTTAAGATATGAAAGAGTAACTGTTCCAATAGTGAATGGTTGCTCTTTTTTCTGATTTGTCTGTGTGGCGGTTTTTCTGTGTGCAGACAGGGATGCAACAAAAACCGAAAGAGTTGCGGACGTTAATTTTTAATCTTTGCTCAGGATGAACAATTTGTTGCTTAAGAACGCCTTGGTTTTTCGGCACTGTGGATTCGAACAGTGCGACGTGCTGATAATCGACGGTAAGATAGCCCGTGTGGCCGGTATCATCAAGGTCAGCGGTATAGAAACTGTTGACTTGGCCGGATTGGCTGTGTTGCCTGGTCTTGTCGATCTGCATGTCCATCTGCGTGAACCTGGTTTTGAGTATAAGGAAACCATCGCATCCGGCACGCTTTCTGCTGCATCGGCAGGATATACCGAAATATTCAGTATGCCGAACCTCAAGCCGGCTCCCGACACTATCATGAATCTTAAACCTCAGCTCGACGCCATACGACGGGATGCCCGCATCAATGTCCATCCGTACGGCTGCATCACAATGGGGCAGCGCGGCGATGGCGAATTGGTAGATTTCAAGGCATTGGCACCATACGTAGCAGGATTCTCGGATGACGGCCGTGGAGTGCAGCGCGAAAACCTGATGCGCCAGGCTATGACCGAATGCAAGAAGGTGGGCAAAGCCATAGTCGCCCATTGCGAAGCAGATGATCTGTTACAAGGAGGCTATATTCATGACGGCGAATACGCCAGGGCCAACGGGCATAAGGGTATTTGCTCTGAAAGCGAATGGCTGCAGGTGAAACGCGATTTGGAACTTGTGCGCCAGACCGGTTGCCGGTACCATGTCTGCCATATATCAACCCGAGAAAGCGTGGAGCTTATCCGCCGTGCCAAAGCACAGGGACTGCCGGTCACATGCGAAACCGCACCTCACTATCTGCTGCTCAACGATATGGATCTCCAGGAAAACGGATCATTCAAAATGAATCCGCCGCTGCGCTCTGTCGAAGACCAGGCAGCACTTATCGACGGCATTGTCGATGGCACCATTGACTGTATTGCCACAGACCACGCCCCTCATTCCGTGGAGGAAAAAAGCCGTGGCCTGAAAGACAGTGCATTCGGTATTGTCGGCCTCGAAACGGCATTTCCTCTCCTATTTACCAATTTGGTGAAAACCAATGTTATATCAATGGAAAAACTTGTTGACCTCATGTCCACCACACCTCGTCACATTATGGGTTTGGACCCCGTCCGTACTGGAAGCTCCGCCGATTTGGCGGTGTTCAACCTCTATGCCGATTATAGAATCAACCCCGAACTCTTCGTTTCCAAAGGACGTGCCACCCCATTTGCCGGATACCGCGTCCAGAGCGAATGTGTCATGACTATCCTTCGAGGTGAAGTGGTCTATAGGAAAATATGACTGGAAAACAAATATTAAAATATAACGTATGCTGCCCTATAACAAGAAAATCGTTCTGGAAAACGGATGTGAATTTTTAGGATATGGATTCGGCGCTGACCGTGAAGCCGTAAACGAAATTGTTTTCAACACGTCTATGGTCGGCTATCAGGAAATCATGTCCGACCCTTCATATACCGACCAGATGGTGGTGATGACATACCCGCTGATAGGCAACTATGGTATCACCGATGAAGATTATGAAACAAAATCGCCTACCATCGGAGGTCTGATTGTGCGTGAATACAACGATTCGCCGTCAAATTTCCGCTACACGAAAACTCTCGGAGAAGTGCTCGAAGAACACAATATTCCCGGTATATCCGGTGTCGACACACGTCAGCTCACGCGCATCATCAGGTCCGAAGGCTCGCAGCGCGTCATTGTCACCGACATCGCTGTATCACGCGATGAAGCCCTCAACCGATTGAAAAACACACCGGTTGACCGGAACCAGGTAAGCCGCGTCAGCTGTCGCAAACGCTGGTTCTCCCGTACTCCGAATCACAAGTACGATGTTGTTGCCATCGACTGCGGCATAAAATACAACATCGTGCGCTCTCTCAACGCTCGCGGCTGCAACGTTACCGTCGTGCCTTATAACATTACACCAGAAGAAATCATGGCATTCCAACCCGATGGAATATTTCTCTCCAACGGCCCCGGCGATCCGGTTGACGTTCCGTCCGTACTCCGTGTGGTGCAGTCACTTCGCGGACGGTTGCCGATATTTGGCATCTGCCTCGGACACCAGATCATCTCGCTTGCATACGGAGCCGGCACATACAAACTCAAATTCGGCCACCGGGGAGGAAACCATCCTGTGAAAAACCTCCTTACTGGTCATATCGAAATGACATCACAAAACCACTCTTATGCAGTCGATGCCGCATCTTTGGAAAATACAGGACTGGAAATCACACACGTCAATCTGCTCGATGACACCGTCGAAGGTGTGCAGTCTGTGCGCGACCGCATATTTTCAGTCCAGTATCACCCCGAAAGTGCTCCCGGACCGCAAGACAGCGCATACCTGTTCGACCACTTCATCGACCTGATGAAAAAATGACCATACAGAACCGATTCTGAATACGGAACCAATGATAAGTAATTCGCAAAAATTAGTCGGCAAATGAATTTGACGGTATTTTCGGATGATTTTGGCTGTGAATGAAGTTCGGCGGGCAAAACGAATGGTGACTGGAGCTGGAAACAGTGAAAGCCGGGAGTAAAGCCATCCGACTTGTCTGAATTTTTTGCTGGGGCGAAACCTGTTTTAGTGTAATACCCAGAAAACGGAAGACGATAGATTCATTGCAACCCGAAAACTGCGGTTACTTTGGATATCATGATATAACTAATCCTTGTTGTTATTTATAAACTAAACTACGATATGCCTAAAAGAACAGATATAAAAAAGATAATGGTCATCGGATCAGGCCCGATTGTAATAGGTCAGGCTGCCGAATTTGATTATGCCGGTACCCAGGCCTGTCTGGCTTTGCGCGAAGAGGGCTACGAAGTGATTCTCGTCAACTCCAACCCTGCCACCATCATGACCGACACCCACATTGCCGACAAGGTCTATATGGAACCGCTTACCCTTGAATATGTGGCCAAAATCATCCGTTACGAGCGTCCTGATGCCATCGTGCCGGGTCTCGGAGGCCAGACCGGTTTGAACCTTGCCGTGCAGCTTGCCAAAAAAGGCGTACTTGCTGAGTGCGACGTCGAGATTCTCGGTACCTCGTTCGGGAGCATCGAACGTGCCGAAGACCGCGAGATGTTCAAGGAGTTGTGCCAGAAACTTGGCGAACCGGTGCTTCCTTCCATGATAGCCAATAACATGAAAGAGGGTCTCGCTGCTGCCGAAGAGATTGGCTATCCTGTAGTTCTGCGTCCGGCTTTCACTCTCGGTGGTACTGGCGGTGGTTTTGCTGACAACGAGGAGGAGATGCGGGACCTCATGCGCCATGCACTTTCGCTCTCCCCGACACACCAGGTGCTTGTCGAGAAAAGTATCAAAGGCTTCAAGGAGATTGAATACGAGGTGATGCGGGATGCCAACGACACTGCCATCACCATCTGCAATATGGAGAATGTCGACCCCGTAGGTGTGCATACCGGAGACTCAATCGTGGTTTGCCCGTCGCAGACTCTGACCAACAAAGAATACCAGCTCCTTCGCGATTCGGCTCTCAAAATTATCCGTGAATTGAAAATCGAAGGCGGTTGCAACGTCCAGTTTGCCCTCGATCCACTCTCTTTCAATTATTACCTTATCGAGGTTAATCCCCGTGTCAGCCGTTCTTCCGCACTTGCGTCAAAAGCCAGCGGATACCCGATTGCCCGCGTAAGTGCCAAGATTGCCGTCGGCCTTCGTCTTGATGAAATACAGATTGCCAATACTCCTGCATCGTTTGAGCCTGCACTCGATTACGTGGTTACAAAAATCGCCCGTTTCCCGTTCGACAAGTTTGCCGATGCTCAGAACACACTCGGCACCCAGATGAAGGCTACCGGCGAGGTGATGAGCGTGGGCCGTACTATCGAAGAGTCGCTGCTCAAGGCAGTCCGCTCGCTCGAAACCGGAGTTTGCCATATCTATAACAAAAAATTCGATGACTGGGACAACAACCGTCTTCTGGACTATATCCATGTCGCCACAGACGACCGCCTTTATGCTATAGCCCAGCTTATCCGCAACGGTGTCGACCTTGGCATGATTTACAACTCCACGAAAATAGATTTCTTCTTCCTCGAAAAATTCAAGAATATTGTTGAGTTTGAAAACGTGTTACGCTCCAATATCAACAATATCGAAACTCTCCGCGATGCAAAACGTATGGGCGTAAGCGACAAGTTTATAGCTCAGATGTGGGGGTCCACCGAAAAGGACATCTACCTTATGCGTCAGGCCAATAACATCTATCCGGTCTACAAGATGATAGATACCTGTGCCAGCGAATTCAGCTCGTATGTTCCTTATTTCTATTCGACTTACGAGGCTGAAAACGAGAGTATTGTATCAAATAAGAAGAAAATAGTGGTACTCGGATCAGGTCCGATTCGTATTGGTCAGGGAGTTGAGTTCGATTATTCGACAGTTCACGCCATCTGGTCAATCCGGCGTGCTGGTTACGAAGCCATCATCATCAACAATAACCCTGAGACCGTTTCAACCGATTATACCACTTCTGACAAACTTTATTTTGAACCGCTTACAGTCGAGGATGTCATGAATGTCATTCATCTCGAACAGCCTGAAGGTATAGTGGTTTCGCTTGGTGGGCAGACGGCTATCAATCTTGCGGCTCCGCTTCACGACCTTGGCGTGAAGATTGTCGGTACCGATGTTCAGGCTATCGAAAATGCTGAGAACCGTGATTCGTTCGAGAAAATCATGACACGTCTTGCCATACCACAGCCTAATGGCGAAGCAGTGACCGACATCGAAACCGGTGTAGCTGTTGCCGCTCGTATCGGTTATCCTGTGCTTGTGCGCCCCTCGTATGTACTTGGCGGGCGGGCCATGCAGATTGTCAGCAACGAGGAATCTCTCCGCCACTATCTCCAGACCGCCGTTGAAATCAATGTCGACCAACCCGTGCTGGTTGACAAATACATTATGGGTCGTGAACTCGAAGTCGATGCCATCTGCGACGGCAAGGATGTGTTTATACCAGGCATAATGGAGCATGTGGAGCGCACCGGCATACACTCTGGCGACTCAATCTCAGTATATCCTACATTTTCCGTCTCTCAGGCTGTCAAAGACAAGATTATCGATTATACTGTCCGTCTTGGAAAGGAAATCGGCATCATCGGTCTCTACAACATCCAGTTTATCGCCGATGAACGCGATGATGTCTATATCATCGAGGTCAACCCGCGCTCAAGCCGTACGGTCCCCTTCCTCAGTAAGGCTACAGGATATCCGATGGCTGACATTGCCACCGAAGTCATTCTCGGACATTCGTTGCATGAGCAGGGTTATACCGGGATTTATCCTGCCGAGAAAAAACGTTGGTATGTAAAGGCTCCCGCTTTCTCGTTCTCCAAAATACGCGGCATAGATGCCTACCTCTCGCCCGAGATGAAATCTACAGGTGAGGCCATCGGTTACGACAACAAATTGACACGTGCTCTCTATAAGGCTTTGCGCTCTTCCGGTCTGACGGTGGCCAATTACGGCACTCTCTTCGCTACCATTGCCGATGTTGACAAGGATACTGCCCTCCCGCTCATCCGCCGTTTCTACGATCTCGGTTTCAATATCGAGGCTACCCGCGGTACTGCCGGTTTCTTGCGCAAACACGGTATCCGTACCCGCACCCGTTCAAAACTGTCGGAAGGCAGTACCGAAATATTCGATGCGCTCCGTCAGGGACATATCAACTATGTGATCAATACTATAGACATCAACCACATGAGCACCACCCGCGACGGTTATGAAATCCGCCGCTGTGCCGTTGAAAACAACGTAAGTATGTTTACTTCTCTTGAGACGGTGCGTGTCCTGCTTGATGTGCTTGAAGAGATAACTCTCGGTGTGTCAACCATCGATGCTGAATAATTAGGTTATGGCTGGAAACAATTATCATCACGGTATCTACACCATTGTGAGCAATGAGGCTCTTGTTGCCTCGGTTTATAAAATGGTTCTCGAAGGTGATACTCAGTATATTGCTGCACCCGGACAGTTTGTCAACATACGACTTGACGGTCGGTTCCTCCGTCGTCCTATTTCTATATGCGATTGGGATGAACACTCCGTCACTTTGATATACAAGGTGGTAGGTGGCGGTACACGCCAGATGTCAACCATGGTAATGGGGGAGACGCTCGATTTGCTTACAGGACTTGGCAATGGTTTCAATACTGCTGTACCCCGTATGCGTCACCCGCTTCTTGTTGGCGGTGGAGTAGGTGTCCCGCCTATGTACGGTCTGGCAAAAAAACTGATCGCCGGGGGGTGTCGCCCAACTATGATTATGGGTTTCAATACTGCCGGTGAGGTGTTCTATTATGATGAATTCAAGGCTCTCGGCATTGACCTTTTCGTTACTACTGTCGATGGTACAGGCGGTATAAAAGGTTTTGTGACCGATGCTATGGAGCAGTGCGGCATACTTTATGACTACTATTATTGCTGTGGGCCGGAACCGATGCTTCGTGCCCTGCACAGTGGAGCCATGACGGGTGGCCAGCTCTCGTTCGAAGAACGCATGGGTTGTGGCTTCGGTGCCTGCATGGGGTGTTCATGCAAGACCATTGCCGGATATAAGCGTATATGCAAGGATGGTCCCGTGATGTTGAAAGAGGAAATTGTATTTCCTGAAAAATGACTTTTTGATACAGCTTGAAATAGTGATATACATTTCGAGGGTTACTTAAAATATAAACGTTTATTTGTATGACTGATACTTCTGTCGTTCTCAGTGGTTTGACACTCGACAATCCTGTCATCCCGGCTTCGGGTACTTTCGGTTTCGGACGCGAATTCGCTGAGTTTTACGATATCAATATACTTGGATCTTTCTCGTTCAAGGGGACTACAAAGGAACCTCGTTTCGGAAACCCCACTCCACGTATTGCCGAGTGTGGCGTTTCGGGAATGATAAATTCCGTAGGATTGCAGAATCCGGGCATTCATGCCGTTATATCCGAAGAGTTGCCGGAACTGAAGAAAATATTCCATAAACCTGTCATCGCCAATATCAGCGGATTTTCTGTCGATGAGTACGCATACTGCTGCGGACTGATAGACCGTGAACCGCAAGTCGGTATTATCGAAGTCAACGTCAGTTGCCCCAATGTCCGTCATGGAGGAATGTCTTTCGGTACATCTCCTGAAGCTGCCGCCGAAGTGACCCGTGCCGTCAAAGCTGTAACTGCCAAGCCTGTATATATCAAACTCTCGCCGAATGTCACCGATATTACCTCTATTGCACTCGCTTGTCAGGAAGCCGGTGCTGATGGCATCAGCCTGATAAACACCATGCTTGGTATGCGTATCGACACAGCGCGCCGCCGTCCGGTGATTGCCAACGTCATGGGCGGTTTCTCCGGCCCGGGAATATTCCCTATAGCTGTGCGTATGGTACATCAGGTGTCAAAGGCATGCTCCATTCCGGTGATGGGGTGCGGAGGTGTGTCTTCTGCCGAAGATGTCATTGAAATGATGATGGCAGGTGCTACGGCAGTGCAGGTAGGTGCCATGAATCTTGTCGACCCTTATATCTGCAAGACCATCATCGAACAGCTCCCGGCCGTTATGGAACGACTTAATATCGGACGGCTTTCTGATATTATAGGTATTGTGAACAAATAAAATGATAGTGTATATGAACAAACGTGATGTAATTATAGCGTGCGATTTTGCAAGTGCCGAATCCACATTCGCTTTTCTCGACAAGTTTACCGATGAGAAGCCTTTCGTAAAAATCGGTATGGAACTGTATTACGCCGAAGGTCCTGCCATTGTGCGCGAAATCAAGCGTCGTGGGCATCAGATTTTTCTCGACCTCAAATTGCATGATATTCCCAATACCGTGAAAAAATCGATGGCTGTGCTTTCGCGTCTTGATGTCGACATGTGCAATCTTCATGCCGCCGGTACTGTCGAGATGATGCGTGCCGCCATTGAAGGCTTGACACGTCCGGACGGCACACGCCCGTTGCTTATTGCCGTTACCCAGCTTACCTCTACCAGCGAGGAGCGTATGCACTCCGATCTGCTCATACCAGGTAAAATCAACGATGTCGTGGTTCACTATGCTCGCTGTGCCAAGGAGGCCGGTCTCGATGGTGTGGTTTGCTCTCCGCTCGAAGCCGGCATTGTGAAAGAGGCTTGTGGCAATGAGTTTGTGACAGTCACTCCTGGCATTCGTTTCGCTGACGGCGAGGTGGGTGACCAGGTGCGTATCACCACTCCGGCCAAGGCTCGAGAGATAGGTACTGACTATATTGTCGTAGGCCGTCCCATTACCGCTGCCGAAGATCCCGTAGCAGCTTACCGCCGTTGCGTCAGAGAATTCTGCAACCGGTAAGTGTATGGTCGGTCGCATTGCCTGTTGCATTGCATGACATTACTTTGACAGATGTTATATAGTTGAGGAGGATACACTGATTGTGCGTCCCCTGCATTAGAAATAAACAAAACTGGATAAACAAAACTGTAAAAACCGAAGATTATCATGGAAAAGAAAATAGCGAAGGACCTGCTCTCGATACAGGCTGTATTTCTCCGTCCCGAACAGCCGTTCATTTGGGCAAGCGGTATCAAAAGCCCTATCTATTGCGACAACCGTCTCACCCTCACTTCTGTACCTGTGCGCGAGGATGTAGAGGCCGGATTGGCAGAAATTGTACGTAGGTATTATCCTGAGGCGGAAGTGCTTATGGGTACATCTACAGCCGGTATCGCCCACGCTGCCATTACCGCTTCCATTCTTGGCTTGCCTATGGGTTATGTCCGTTCAGGTTCGAAAGACCACGGCCGTAACAACCAGATCGAAGGCCGGCTTGAACCTGGTCAGAAAGTGGTCGTCATCGAAGACCTTATATCTACTGCCGGCAGTTGCGTCGAGGTGGTGAATGTGCTCCGTGAGGCCGGTGCCCAGGTGCTTGGAGTGGCAAGTATCTTCACTTACGGCATGAAAAAAGGCCTCGACCGCTTGGCCGAAGCAAAGGTTGCAAACCATAGCCTTTCCAATCTCGATGTTCTTGTCGATGTGGCAGTTGAGGAAAAATACATCCGCCCCGAAGACAAGGAGAAACTTATATCTTTCCGTAACAATCCGTCTGACGAATCTTGGATGGCCAGATAAAACCGTAGAACAAAATACCGACTTTTATGCGTAATCTGTTGGACCCTACTGATTTCACCGTTGAGGAGATTGACATTGTCATCAATCGCGCACTCGATATAATCGCGCATCGCGACAAATATGCCGATGTGTGCCGTGGCAAGAAACTTGCAACTCTGTTTTATGAACCGAGTACCCGTACCCGGCTGAGTTTCACTGCCGCCATGATGGAGTTGGGCGGTAATGTACTGGGTTTTTCCGATGCTGCAAGTTCATCGGTAAGCAAAGGCGAGACGGTGGCCGATACCGTAAGGGTAATATCTAAGTTTGCCGACATCATTGCCATGCGCCACCCTAAAGAGGGTGCTCCGTATGTCGCATCCCGCTTCTCCGGAATTCCCATTATCAATGCCGGCGATGGCGGTCACAGTCATCCTACGCAGACGCTTACCGATTTGCTCACTATCCGTCGTGAACTGGGGCATTTCGACAACCTGACCGTCGGCCTTTGCGGTGACTTGAAATTCGGCCGTACCGTTCATTCGCTTATTAAGGCTATGGGACGCTATCCTGGAGTGAAATTCGTCCTGGTTGCACCCGACGAACTGAGGTTGCCTGATTACATCAAGCACGGTGTGTGCGATAAAAACGGCTTGGAATATGTCGAAGTCGCAACACTTGAAGAGGCGATGCCAATGGTCGATGTCCTGTACATGACACGTGTGCAGCAGGAACGTTTTGATGATAAAGCCGAGTACGAACGTCTGAAAGATTCGTTTATACTCGACACGGCCAAGATGGCATTGGCTAAATCCGATATGGTGGTGCTTCATCCTCTTCCACGAGTCAACGAGATCACTTCTGATGTGGATACGGACCCGCGGGCTGCCTATTTCCGTCAGGTGGAGAATGGCAAGTTTGTCCGCATGGCGTTGATATATACATTGCTGCAATGGAGTGATGGCCCTCATCCTGAAACTTCGGACTGCCGCGGAACCATCGAAGGCCCACGTTGTACCAACCGTCACTGCATTACCTCTATCGAGAGTCTGCCGTCGCTGTATTATAAAGGTGAAAACGATATCTGCCGTTGCATATACTGCGACCACAAAATGGAGGAGTGACGGTTCGGCTTGAAATTTTTACAATACATTCTTTTTGTAAAGTCCCAGGCGTCCGCTTCCTGCAATCGGTAGGGGTAATCTGTTGTAAGTCGTCAGAAACGTTGTTGAATCTGTCTGTCAGGCTCAGGACCGCATTTCCCGCTGTCCCGAGCTTGAATTTTATAAGCTACTGAAGAAGCAGTGTTCCCCGATGAAAACCGGTAGTGGAGCTTTTACTGAGATTGGCATATTGTCTTGTAGCGACAAAACAACTGTAGTATTTGCAACCAGTTATTGCTCAATAGTTTGTGAGTAATAAGTCAGAAATATGGTCGTAAACTTTAACTGTACATTCTAAAGGGTGAAGATTTAACGCTTTTATTGTTTCTTAACTTGGCTGGAGTGCTAAATTGGGCGTTTTCTTCTCTTTTCGGTGCAATTTGCTTTCTGTTATTCCACTTCTATTTTGGCTTACTCCTAAGCCTCTACAAAGGTACGATATTTTGTTGGATATTCGCCCACTCCATTATCATTTGTAGATTCAGTTACGTGTTGCACAGCGATGTGTCAATAACTCAACTACGCAAAAGGAGGCGAGGGAATGGAAAAGAGGAATCTATTATTTTGGAGGGAGTGCAGTCTTCCGCTTGCCCAATTTATTCCTACTAAATAATATCCTCTCTGAAATAAAATAATAGGCTCTCAAATCAAAAAACTCTTGTTTGAGTTGATTTTTCTACTATTTCGTCAGTCGTTTGTCTCCGTTGCCGGATGCAGGATTAAGCCAAGCCGATGAATGGGGAAAGGTTTTGGGGCTGTTTACTCTCCGAAGGAGGAAGAAACTACGCCAAACGGTTTACGGCTTGACCTTTCCATATTCAATGAGGCTAGCTACCTTTGCATCCGACATAAGGGGATAAACGGCTATATGTGGAGTAAAGATTCATCGCCATAAAGGTTCTTGCTCCCAGTTATGAGGAAAGCCTAATAATTGAGTCTTGACAGATGGATGCTTTGCCAATAGTTGTTTAAAGTCGGGAACGAAGGTATTATAAGGAGCAACAGAGTTTAGCCAATATACAACATAACAAAGTTGAGGATATAAGACTTGCTCTCGAAACGAGAAGTCAGTAATCCAAGTATGAGGCATACGTTCCGGCATCATAGGCTTTACAGGGAACACTCGGTTTGATAGTCTTGAATGATGGGCGCAGCAGTTGCGAAGTACGGCAAGGCACTCTAACCAGCTTCTCAGAAATTTGTGGTGATTTAAGCCGAACTCTCTCGCCACAGCATGTTTTGCGGTAGCATTCGAGAAATTAGAATAGAGTTTTGATAGTGTACCCATTGAGATGACTTCCAATGTTTTCCACACAGGAGGCAAGTCAGGTTCACTATATTTACGGAAATGCTCAGTGATAAAATCATCGTGAGAGCGAGAAACCTCCTTACGGATTACGGACAAGTTTGCATCAAAACGAGTTCTATTGGTCGCATAACTTTCGTCCATAAACCAAAATGCTCCAAACTCCAACGCGAAATGCTTGATTATTTTAGTGCGCACAGAAACTTCTATCATTTGGATTGCAGTAAACAACAATGCTCTAAGTTCCTTATCAAAAGAATAAAGGTCTATGATGTCCGCAAAGTGGCTACCTACTCTAAATTGGTGCGTAATGCGATTTGCTTCAAAATGTCGCCAATAACCAGCAAGACGAAAGTAACTGATGTTGTCTAGGATTTCAATCGCTTGTTCAACATTATCAATGAGCAAGCCTCTCTCCCTGAGAATATCAATTTGCTGCTCTGTGGTTATGGCTTGGTTTGTATATCTGACTCCCATAAATAAAAATGTCCCGCTGGGTACGCTAATCTTACGGGAAGCGGGCGGGATTTGTTACTGCAAAGGTAATGCTTTATTTTTAAATCCACAAGAATGTTGCGAAATATATGCGAACTTTTTTCTTTGACTACCGTGAATCTCAGATAATTTGAGTACTTTTGTAGTCGGATTTGGGTAACCATTTCCAGACATTTGAAATAAAGGAGCGTTATGCTACTCTTGTAAGTGCGAAGCCTGAGAAACTAAAACACGAAATCAACAAGAATTGGCATGGCAGTTCCCACGTTATAGCGTGGGCTGCTTAACCATATCTGTTGATTAAGGTTTTCTCAGGGCCTGCACTTAAAGACGTGGTTATTGGCAGTACCACGCTTCTCGTTTTCAATAACTATAAAAATAACAATTATGTGGCCATTTGGTTATTTCAAGAAGAAACGAGAAAAAGAAGAACAAATGCGCAGACGAGAGGAAGAAAATGCTCATTTGCAAAAACTGGAACAGGAACGTATTGTCCGAGAACGTGAAAGACGTTTGGAAGAGAATCGAAAAAAAGAAGAACAACGTAAGGTTGAAATTGAGAACAGAAACTCATTTTATCCTTTTACGTTCAAGTCCGATTGTCATCAACGTTACGAATCAAACATCCCCGTTCAAGGGCTTCAGCAATGTGGACGAACTGTCAGTGTAATCAATAATACGAATGGATGCCCTGGGTATCGGCTTGAGGCTGGTGTTGGCTATATTGTAAAAATATATAATGACGACTTGGGCAAACCTAATATGTCTGACAAGCCAATGAAACTTATTCGGAAAACAAACGAAATGGCAGAATTTCGAGGTTTCCCAATAGAAGCACAAACTCCATTTGGGTGGCAAGAGATTGACTACAGCGATTATGGCCTCACCATTTACTATAAAAATAGCAATGTCTGCAAATGCGTGCTGCACATGTATGATCGTGGCGTGGATTTGGAGTACAGAAAAGAATCTGCGAGCACAAATTCGCCAGCTTCCGCTAGTCAAGAAAAATCAATTGCAGAAAAATATGTAGAAGAAGCCTTTACGCAAATTAAAATGGGGAAGGATGGTGATAGTGTGTACCATCCTTTATATAAAGCGTGGAGAGCAATGCAAGCAGATCCTGCATGTATAAAAAAGATTCATAACAAGAGAGAGGCAGGCAATGGCTTACTGGTATTCTTATCGTATGGGACAATAAGGGACATTGACGACCGACAGCAAATCATCAGTCTATCATATTTAATGCTTAGCGAGGAAATAGAGATTAATCCCAATAGCTTGAACACGATTAAAAACCGTATTCTATCTATGACGATAGATCGTGAAGCATTCCAATATACCGTTTCTGCCGCCATAGGTACAAATGCCGCCTTTGATTTTATGGGATTCTCTCAGTTTGAATCTAGGGATGCAGCTCTAAAAATGCTGTACAAGGATTTGACACTATCGCCTGTTTTCAAGAATCTTCCTGACTTTGCTGAAATGCTAAACGATTTGGAGATGAAGATTAGCAACGACTTTTTTGGTGGTCATGAGACCCCAGACTCCATAAAAGCCCAAGGTGAAACTAACCATTCAAAAGTGCTCTCGTATCTTCGTGAAAAGGTTTATGAAGAAGAGTGTCTTGATTTCTAGCTATGACAAAAAAACAAGAAGACAGAACAATCAAATTGGACAACGAGGAGATTGCCAAAGCAACCTTCCCGATTGTTATTTCTGTAAGCCGAAGCACGGATATACCTGCATTCTATGCCGATTGGTTTTTGGGACGACTGAAAAAAGGCTATTCGGCATGGACTAACCCATTCAATGGAAAAAAAAGCTATGTCGCTTACGAGGATACTCGTTTTATCGTCTTTTGGTCGAAAAATCCTCGGCCACTGCTTAATCACCTTGGCTATTTAAGGGAAAGAGGGATTGGTTGCTATATCCAATACACCCTTAATGATTACGAAGAGGAGGGATTGGAGTTGGGCGTGCCAAAACTTGAAAAGCGTATCGAGACATTCAAATTGCTTGTAAACGAACTTGGCAAGGGCGCAGTAGTTTGGCGCTTCGACCCTCTGATTCTTACTGATAAGATAGACATGGACAAGCTTTTGCGGAAGATAGAATATATTGGCGACCAGCTTCGTGGCTTTACCGAGAAACTTGTTTTCAGCTTTGCAGATATCTTGTCGTACCGCAAGGTTAAGGCAAATCTTGAACGCAATCATATCCACTATGTCGATTGGACAAAAGAGCAAATGATAGAGTTTGCCGAGAAACTCGTTTGTCTGAACATGACTAAAGGCTGGAACTACGTTCTCGCAACCTGTGGAGAGTCTGCTGATTTGGATGGTGTAGAGCACAATCACTGCGTGGACGACCGATTGATGGTGCGCTTTGGTTATAAATCTAAGGAATTGATGGATTTCCTAGGAGCCGAAATCATAAAGCCCAAGCAACAACTTGATTTGTTTGCAGAATCAGAGCCTTTGGAAATGCCTGTGGATGCAATCCTTCTGGATAATAATCAATATGCAGTGATTCAGAAAAACAACAAGGACAAAGGACAGCGCACGGCCTGCGGCTGTATGAAAAGCAAAGATATAGGAGAATACAACACATGTCCACATTTATGCGAATATTGTTATGCCAATGCAAGCAAGGAAGTGGCAGTGCAAAATTGGAAGCGACATCAGTTAAATAAAGACAATGATACAATAACCGGAAGATAATATGTATCAAGACAAGATTGGGGAATATGCTCCTCTCACAATAGACAACATAATTCATACAGCAGAAACCGATATACCTCAACGCTTTCGCTCTATGCCATGGGCATATAGCGATGCCGAAGGTAGAACTTTGGAACATGGGACTGCCATACTTGAGACGGAAGAGCTGTGTTCTGCTTATCTTGCGGCTTATGGTAGGATGCATCGTAAAAAACTTTATTTTGCATTGGACGGGGCAAAAGAAAAAGGAAATTTCCCTTATCAGGAATTGCGTAACGGAATAGAACTCTTTGATTGGGGGTGTGGGCAAGGTATAGGTTCGATGGCCGTTATAGAAAACTTAAGAAAAGAGGGATTGCTGTCTTGCCTAAAGAAGATAACCCTAGAAGAACCATCAGAGGTTGCACGAGCAAGGGCTGTGCAACACGTAAAGCACGCACTTGGTACCGATTCTAATGTAATTGTTGAACAATATTCCGAATATCTTCCATCAGACTATAGTACTGAAAATACTATTCAAAGTATTACTATAGAACAACCTTGTGCCATTCATATATTCTCCAATGTACTTGATATTGAATCTGTAAGTCTTAAAGGTGTTTCCAAATTGATTACATCTTCTGGTGTAAAGCATATTGTACTGTGTATCGGCCCTGCCAATCTTAACGAAAGTAGAATAAATGCCTTTAAGAACTATTTTAAAGACAATGACATACAAGTATTTGCGGATTATCGAGAAACGAAATTCGGTAAACATCCAAACGGCAGAGATTATGGATGCCTAATCAAGAGTTTCGCATTCTCGCTGGATTCTGCAGAAAGTGTTCTTCACAAATACAAATGTTTTGCTCCCATACAATTATTCGCTTGTTATGCGGAGACAATGCCAGAACAAAAGAAAAGAAGCATAAAAGATGGGGCTTTTGAAATTATGGCTCCATTTGATATGACTATCCACAAAGGATTAAATCCCATCTTAGCACTTGTCAGCAATCTCATATCAAGAGGTGTCCCAACATATGCAAGTGAATACATTACTTCGGCTCTTTCACACCGAGATAAAATGGAAAGGGAAACATCATTAAAAGCAATAGCCCAAATACAAAAGACTATTGTTGAAGCAATGATAACAGGGCGACTTGACATCCAATCTGCGGAATGGAATGTCTTAACTATAGAAGATGGTACAGACATTACCGATATAGCAGTCAAAGATTTAGTTGAAATGTACAATAACGTCATTGCAATGACAGATGGCTACAACAACATGTTGTTGCCACACATAAATATCGTAAAGGCTTCTTCTGTCAAAACAGATGATATTTTTGACATTGTCATCGATGTATCTGTAAACAAGTATGCCGATTTTGAACATATAGTATTCTCGAAATACAAGGCTAAGAACGATTGCTATTTTATTGTTCGCTCTTCTAAATCAGTTTATGAGCCACGCATACTTTATACAACAGAACGTATTAAATATAAATCATTCGTAGAAAAGGAATCAAGTGGAAAGTATATTGTAAACGAAACAATAGCGTCCTGTCTTAGATATTTCCTGAGACTTATTTTCCGAAAAGAAGATTTTCGCCCTGGGCAGTTACCTATACTCAATAGGGCTTTAGGCTTGAAGAGCGTGATTGGTTTATTGCCAACGGGTGGAGGTAAATCGCTGACTTATCAGTTGGCTGCAATGCTTCAACCTGGTGTAACATTAGTTGTTGACCCATTGAAAGGTTTAATGAAAGACCAGTACGATGGACTGATTAACGCAGGAATTGATTGTATTTCATATATCAATAGTGATATTACATCCAACAAGGAAGAAGCATACAAGCGTGAGCAAGAACTTACTGGTTCTCAGATACAAATCATGTTCCTATCTCCTGAACGTCTCAGCATTCATCGTTTCAGAGAAGTACTGCGTTCTATGAGAGAATCAGGAATTTATTTCTCGTATGGTGTAATTGATGAAGTGCATTGTGTCTCCGAATGGGGTCATGATTTCCGATTGGCGTATCTTCATTTAGGACGTAATCTGTACAACTATGTCCTGCCAAAAGAGGTTGAAGGCACAGATAATCACATTTCCCTTTTTGGCCTAACAGCAACTGCCTCATTCGATGTGTTAGCAGATGTAGAGCGCGAACTTTCTGGCAGAAATTCGTATTCATTGGAGGAGGATGCTACTGTCAGATATGAGAACACCAATAGATTGGAATTGCAATACAATATTTTTCCAGTTGACACCTCAAATGCAAAGAAAGTATGGGAGGTTGGTGACATTAAAGAGGAATGTCTCATTGATGCAATCAATGATGCAACAGAAAAGATACAAGAGATACAGACTGATGAAAATGTCAATGATATAAAAATACACTTTTTAGATAGAGAAAACATTTCAGACAAAGATATTATATCCAGCGTTAATTCTGTTGATCTCTATACACATATTGATAAAGATTGGTATAGTGTAAGTCATACAGATATGGCTGGTATCGTGTTCTGTTTGCGTGCCTCTGAGAAAAGCAATTTAAGTGTTCCTTCTGTTGCCAAAAAACTAAAAACATGTAATATCAGTGGCTTCTCCACTTATAAGGGGGGCGATGATACGCTGTGTCAAGAAGAATTCTTGCATGGCAATACACAGTTGATGGTGGCAACAAAAGCTTTTGGTATGGGTATAGATAAGTCAAATGTACGTCTTACATTTCATTTGAATTATCCGGGCTCTTTGGAGTCTTTTGTACAGGAAGCAGGACGTGCTGGAAGAGACAAGAAAATGGCATTGGCTACCATAATGTATTCGCCTAAAAAATTCTGGGACAGAAATGCTCGGACGAATGAATGGAAAGAATATTCAGCAGACTACACTAACAATAAATTTTTCTATGATAGCAATTTCCTTGGAGAAGATTTCGAATTGTATGTAATGGAGTTGCTGATGAATGGGTTGCCTTTGCAAATAAGCAATGAAGAAATAGCAGGTATAAACGAAACTATTTTCGGGAAAAGTACGGGAATACTTCAATTTATCAATAGATATCCTAAAGGGACTACTCTTACCTATTATGTTTCTTATATTGAAGATGATTATATCCTTGACAGGTATAATGAACGGTTGGCAGAAAAGCAGATGCCATTATTCAATACTCCAAAAGCAAAATATCTAAAAAATGAACGTGGATTTGGTTATATACGTGATTTCGGTTCGACTAATTACAAAGATGCTATACAAAAGGCTATCTATCGTATGTGCATTATTGGACTGATAGACGATTTCACAGAGGATTATGCAAAGAAACAATTTCGCATCACAACGATTTGTCAAGATGATTCACGTTATTATGAATATCTCAGTTTCTATTATCGAAAATACTATTCAGAAGATAGAGTTGAGTCAATGATTGAGGATGTCAAACTGATGGCACAAACTGAGGGTGTCATTATGGCCTGCCTCAAACATCTTACATCATTTATATATAGAAGTATTGCGGACAAAAGAGCCAGAGGTATCTTGGATATGGAGCAATTCTGCAATATGGCAATTACATCGAACAAGGATTGGAAAGAAACAAATGAAGATTTAAAAGATTTTATATATTACTACTTCAACTCTAAATATGCAAGAGAGGGATTTGTCACTTATGATGCAAGTGTGAAGCAAGAAATGCCATTTTCTCTCAAAGATGACACCAATACTGATTTTCACTTAGAAAGTGAAACAACAAGTTTTGAACTGGTCAAGAAATATATGCGAGTTGTTGATGCGGACATCGTTAATAATGATGCTCAGAAAGACAACGTTAAGCACTTGCAAGGTGCAGTTCGACTTATTCGTAGGGCAGCAGCAGAGATGAACCCTGTTCTCAATCTGCTAAACATTTTTTGTACATTATTTCTTGGACAACAAGATAATGAGATGTTAGAAGAAGAAATCTGCAATGATTACGAAGAAGTCATTGATTACTATACTTCAAAAAATAACCTAAAAGTTCTAGATGAGTATGCAGACTTACTTATAAGTCATGCGGCAATAGATGAACATAGAAAGGATTATCTTCAAAAATTGTCCACTTATATTCAATTGAAGAGACATTTGAATAGTTTAAAAAACATCGTATCTAAATACAAGTAATATGATAGACGAAAAAATAAACAAGACTTTGTCAGAATTGGAAGCTAATCTTCGGAATGTAGAATCAGCTCGAAAGCAGGTTGAAAGTACTGTTAATTCATACGAAGGAATCAAAGCTGTAACTGCAAATTATGTAAAGAATCTTTCTTCCATAGAAAACAATTTGCATGCGCTTATAACCGCTATCGGAGCAGATTATGAAAAAAACACGGATTCGTTCCAAAGAGATTGTAAAGAAATCACTACATCGTGTAATTCTTTAATTTCGAAGATTAACGATGCTGTAGAGAATATAAATGGGAAAGTTTCTTCACAAATAGATAAAATTCACAAAAAATTCATGTATGTCATTATATGTAGCGTGATTGTCTGGGTTACTATGCTAATGCTCTTCTTTATAAGCAAATAGTACTTGTAACAATTAAAAACAACAAAAATAAGACATAATGAAAGATCCAGTCTCAATACAAATCCTCCAAGATATTCAAACAGCTTGGAACACGTTAAATCCTCAACTAATAATAAAACACTTAGACAAGTCTTTTATTTATGATTCCCAATGGGTATTTGAGTCTCTTGATTATGAAAGATATATCTCATATATAACGGGAAAGTTCAAT
>JBJECG010000066.1:0-4648 GCA_051870875.1 Candidatus Aphodosoma sp. | reverse complement strand
AATGAGTTCGGACATCCGGAATGGATTGACTTCCCCCGCCAGGGCAACGGATGGTCGTACAAATACGCCCGACGCCAATGGTCGTTGTGCGACAACCAGAATCTATACTACTCCGATCTGGCACGTTTCGACAAAGCAATGTGCAAAATGATAACCGGAATGCTCCATTTCGAAAAGACTCCGATAGAAAAGATATGGGACAATGAAAGCGACCAGGTGATAGTGTACCGAAGAAAGGATTTGCTGTTCATATTCAATTTCAACCCCACAAAATCGTTTGACGGCTACGGATTTCTTGTAAGAAAAGGTTCCTATTCGGTAGTGTTGGATACAGACAGCCGAGAATTCGGAGGCTTCGGATTTTCCGATGACTCGGTAAAACACCACACCATACCATCGCACCTTAAAAACAAAGCTTGGCTGAAAATATACATACCTGCCCGTTCGGCCATGGTACTGCACCACGACTCAAGACAAGAGTAAACTGCAACCTAAAGCTGCAATCCTATGGACGATGACTTCAATTCTGAAATAAACTCGCTGATAAAAGAGTTCTTCGAACACGTCAACGAAGGGAAAAAGCACTATTTCAGCGCAGACGACTTAGTAATGCTGATAGAGTATTTCATAGACAACAACCTGACGGAATACTCGCACAAAGCCCTTGAACTGGCACTTTCGCTGTATCCGGACAACGAGCCGGTCATATCCAAAAAGGCGGAAATGCTGCTCCTCAACAACAAACCGAAAAAGGCCCTGGAAGCATTGTCGGAAATAGAGCATCCGCAAGAAGCCTCCACATTCGGCATGCTCGGCGAATGTTCGTTACGGCTGAACCAGACAAAAAAAGCCGTCATGTATTTCGACCGGCATATAGAGCTGTGCGATGCAGAAGAGCTGCTGTCCGCATATGCCAGCGTAGCCAATATCTTCAACGAACACGACCGATTTGGCATTGCACTCGACTATGCCAACCGCGGACTGGAAATTTTCAAGGACAACAATTCCGAACTTCTCATAGAAAAAGCATACGCATCAGCCCATTCCGGCCGATACGATGAAGCGAAAGACTTGTACAACCTGCTGCTTGACAACGACCCGTATGATGTGGATGTATGGAACAATCTGGCAGCCACGTACGACCGTACCGGCAACCAGACCGAAGCCCTGAGATGTTTTGAATACATCGCAGCCATACAGCCCAATAACGAGACCGAACGACAAAAGGCGCTGTGCCACATCAGGCTGGGGAATCTGCAGACTGCGACAGACATACTGAAACGTCTTTGCAACCAGAGGCCGGAAGATTATGACACAAAGCTGCTGCTTGCCCAGACCTATTCGGCCAACGACCAACCCGATGAGGCAATGCCGATCTACCGGGAACTGACAGAGGCGTACCCGTTGTTTCCGGAAGCGTTCACAGGCTACGCACGCTGCCTGTACCAGCTTACGGACAACTGCAAGGAGGCCATACGCATATTGAAGTCGGCAGACAGGCTTTTTCCTGACAATGCCGGTATAATGTATGATCTGGCAAGACTGGAAATCGGCATGGTGCGCAGCAACTACAGCCGACGCATGTACCTTTCCGGCATAAAACGTCTGAAACGTTGCACAGAAATAGAACCCGATAATCCAGAATTCCATAATCTGCTGGCATTGGGATATATTCAGGACGACAAGTTTAAAGAAGCCCTGCACCACTTCACGGCAGCACTCGAGTGCAGCGAAACAGTGCAGGACTTGCCGAACATATATCTCAACCTGACACTGACATCGTGGTGTACGGGCAATATGGATTTGTTTGAAAAATACTACACCGAAGCCAGAAGACGCTATTCCAATACCGATGAGCTTCTGTCGCAAATACTGCCGGAAGCCGCAAAATACATAAAAAAGCGGGAACTATGAAAAAAAGACTATTGATCCTGACAATCATGGCAATTGCCGGCGTGACACTCACACCAGCCCAAAACGACTGTGCCTCTGACCCGGCACCGGACGGCAGGATAAGTACAAACGCCGCATACATTGCACCGACGGACAGCAACCGGACATACGTCGACATAATAGCCGACTGGTATGACCGTAACATGAACTACCTGACAATCACGGCACTGATGACGATAGAGAGTTCGTTCATACCATTCCCGTCGGAAATAGTCGTGCCCCCGGCGGCAGCCGTATCCACCCGCCCCGATTCACAGCTGAACATATTACTGATAATACTCTTCGCTTCGCTCGGAGCGATTTTGGGCGCGCTCATCAACTATTTCATATCCATGACATTGGGGCGGGCAATAATATACAAGTTTGCAGACAGCAGACTTGGGCGTCTCTGCCTGCTGAACAGCGACAAGATACGCCGCGCCGAACAGTACTTCAACGACCACGGCAAAGTATCGACTTTTGTCGGCAGGCTCATACCAGGCATACGCCAGCTCATATCCATACCGGCAGGCCTTGCCAGAATGCCGCTGCTGCCATTCATAGGTTATACGGCACTGGGTGCAGGCATCTGGAACGGCATACTGGCTGCCATTGGTTATGCGGTGGGAGACAATATGGAACTGATAAACCGGTATTCGCACGAAATAGGCTATACCATACTGGCAATAATAGTGGCAGTGATACTGGGCTATGCCTTGCGCCGTCTGGCCAAACGGAAGAAATGACAATGTATCATTTCGGTCTGATAGGGCATCCGGTAGGCCATTCGCTGTCAAAGGAGTGGATGGAATTGCGTTTCATGCAGATTGGCATCTGTGCGGACTATACGCCTGTCGACCTGCCGGACATTTCAGATTTTCCTGCCCTGCTGGCGGAACGGAGATGGGACGGTTTCAATGTCACAATCCCATACAAACGTGCCATAATACCCTATCTCGACACCCTCACCCCAACTGCTGCGGCCATAGGTGCCGTAAATACCATCATAATAACATCTGACAGGCATCTGACAGGTGACAATACCGATGTTAAGGGGTTTAGGGCTACGCTTGTCCCCCACCTGCAAGAAGGGACAGTGTACCAGGCTCTGGTTCTCGGTACGGGCGGAGCCTCGCATGCTGTGGAGTATGTACTGAAATCACTGGGTATAAAGCCTGTCTTCGTGTCGCGGCAATCCGGTATCTTAGCCGGGACACCGTCAGATGCACAGTCGGCCGGAAGGGAAACAATAGGTTACGAAATGCTCACCGATGAGATTATAAGTTCGCATAAACTTATAATCAACACTACACCACTCGGTATGTATCCCAATACCGGCAGTATGCCCGACATACCGTACAATGCACTGACCGACGGACATATACTATATGATCTGGTGTACAACCCGCAGGATACGGAATTTCTGAAACAGGGAGCTCTCAGGGGTGCCAAATGTATTGCCGGCCTGGGCATGCTGCACTCCCAGGCGGATGCATCGCTCGAAATATGGCTGCACGACAAACTCCTATGAGAGACGGCGGCGCATTGGCAGTCACCCCGGCATCCGCCGCCCGCGTCACAGGTCACGCAGACATATGGTGCCGGCTTTGGTATCGGCATCATGCTGTATGTCCTGCAAGCTGCTCCAGATCCTTGCAAAAGATTCGTTGTCGGCAATCTTGAAATTTTCGGATCCCAGACTGTTGAGCCTTTCAAAAATCAATTTCAACGTTATCAGTTCCACATCCATGGCAGGCTGGTACACACGCTCTGCATGAGCTTCGACTGTTATTTCGGATACCAGACCTATGTCGGCCAGAAGTTTTACGTGGTCATTCACCAATCGGATGGGAATATTGTATCTGCCTGATATTTCCGAAGCCGAGACAGGTGGTGCGGCCTTGCAAAAACTGTCGACTATCACTTTGAGCACAACAAGCATGGTATAGTCGTGATACCGGCGGGTGATGTTCTTGGTGTCGTGTTCGAAGCTGTAGTTGTCGAGGTTCTGACTCACATAACACAGTTCGGCTCCGTACAGGACTATCAGCCATGTGATCTGCAACCAGAAGAGCAGCAGCGGCACGGCGGCAAAGCTTCCGTAAACGGCGTTGTATTTAGACAGTGACATCTGTCCGGTAAGATAAAGAGTCTGCAACACCATTACGGCGGTACCGGTAATGATTCCGGACAGGAGGGCATCGGTGAATTTTACTTTCGTATTCGGGATAAGGACAAACACTACCGTAAGCAGAATCCAATACACGACGAAAGGAGAGAGTTTCAACAATGTCTGATACAATGGTACCAACACCACTCCGGCACTTGACGCGGCTACAATATCGACCCATTCCCCGACCTTTCCGTTCAGTCCGCCTGACAGGATTATCAACAGCGGTACGATGACAAGGACTGTGATGTATGTGGTGAACTGACGGACTATGGAACGGTTTTTCTTCACGTTCCATATACGGTTGAAATTACGTTCGATCTGACGGAATACCTGCACTACTGTCCAAAGCAGCAATGCGACGCCGATTCCGACAAATACACCTCCGCCTACATATTCAAGGTAGTTGTTGACGAAACCCATGACGATTGGCACGAACTCTTCGTTCGTTCCCAGCAGCCCTACAACAAAATCTTCGATGTTGTCCTGGAATCCGAAACCGCGGCCTATGGCCAGTATCAGGGCGAACACAGGTACCACGGCCAA
>JBJECG010000065.1:0-77624 GCA_051870875.1 Candidatus Aphodosoma sp. | reverse complement strand
TACTTCATAAAAAGCACCCCAAAAGTTTTTTGTCTAACTTTTGGGGTGCAGTTCATTCCGGCACATCCCCTTGTTGGGAATGGAGTTTATGCCATGCCTTAGCTATGCTGGCTCGTCATTTTGCGATTTTGATGTTCTCCTTACCGCTGACAACGATGTATGTTCCGGCAGGCAGCCCTGAAACAGAGACTTCGTGACGTTCGGTCGAGATGAGAAGTTTGCCCGACATTCCGAATACCATTACGGCATCGGATGCTCTTATCACCTGATTGTCCGCATCGTAGAACAATGATGTCGTTCCATCGACGTTGTCAACGCCGGTTGTTGTGGCTTTAACCACGGCGTTGATCCATATAACGTTTTCGGCATTGGCATCCTTGGCATCTATAACGTATTCGCTTCCACTGATTTTGTTGTTGGGGAATCCTTCCATGAAGCAGTAATAGGCGACTTCATATTTATCCTGATATTCCTGTTCGCTGACAGAAACAAACAGTTTGACCGTTTCGCCTTCAATACCAGATATCTCTCGTACAAGTTTGCCTTCAGCAGTCTGGAATACTACGTTGCCTACGGCACCTTCGGTGCCGGTGATGATGTTGCCGTCTGTATCCATCAACCATGCTGTAGAGCCCCTTACTACGTAAGATTTCTCTTCCGGATCCTCTTTGAACACGGCTTTGAAAAGTATGTAGTTTTCTTCCGTATCCGTTTCGGTGAAAGTGTATTCGAGCTTGTCGAGTGCGATACCGTTGGCCGCCATTGTATTTGAATAGAACATTTCGATGTGGTCAAACAGGTATCCTTTCTCTGGTGCTGGAATGAATTTCACAGTCTCTCCGGCTTCAGGATAGATGCGTGTTTCCTGTTTGCCGTCGATGTCGAAATAGAGGGTTCCGGCCACGATATGTTTAACGTCATCGAAGGTCTGCTCGGTATATGCCTGGCACGGGGTGTGCGCTTCAGCTTCAATCACGGTGCGGGTTTCAATCTTGACGTACACTATGCGGTTGTTGCTGTTTGGCTCATATGCTTCTACATCGGTTCCGTTGACTTTCACATATTTGAGTCTGCTTTCCGAATCCTTGCAATATACTCTTACGTAATTGCCCAATGCAACTTGGTTTACCGTGTTGTTATCGAGTTTCTTTACGTAAGTATATGTCCCGTCTTCTTCGTTTTTGGTGAATTCCCAGTAGTTGATTATGATTTCATCGCCGTTAGGTATGACTATGGCGTAGCCCTCTTCAGGTTCCGTTTCTTTGACGGATACGGCGATGTCTACGGTGACTATATCGGTGTTCGGTATTGTTATGAGATATTCTCCGGTTGCTGTGTTTTGAGTCAGTTCCACACCTTCTGTACTGCAAGTCAAAGACTCTATGGTGTATCCTTCTCGTGGCGATATTGCCATGGTAGCATAGGTCTGGATTGTCATTGGAGAGGTCAGTGTTGTCTCCTGTCCGTTTACGGCACCTTTGATCCATGATATGTCAGCTTCATCGTTGAATGAGAAATTGACTGTGACATTTACAGGGTTCTTGCGTGATGTAATCTCTATCCAGTCACCTTCTTCAACGTTTACGAGATATACGCCGCTTGCATTTGGGGTCATGACATCTCCGTTTTTGGTCACTTCAACCATTTGGTTGCCGTTTTTTACACTTATGGCAAGTGCATTTCTCAGGTCGGAAAGTGCAAATGTATTATTGCCGTTATGTAACTCAAGTGCATCGCCACGGCCTCCCTCTTGAATTATCTGTACGCGCGATGTATCGTCAACATTGATGACGACACCGGTTACATTGCGGGTTCCGTATACTGACACTGACATAGGATTCTGTTTGTCGGCTCCTTCGGCGGCGCGGAAATATGAATACATGTCACTCTGACCTCCGTTCTGGTGTACCAGATATGACATTGCCGTGCCTGGACGTGGTGATACGTAAATCATCTCGCCGGCATGCACCTTGAGAAGGTATTCAATGCCAGTAGCTTTATATACGTTTCCTTTGGCGTTTTTGAAGAAATAATTGTCGAGTGCAGTATTTCCTTCAGGAGCTGTCAGTTTGACATCAACCTCCTTACCTTGTGTTGTAACGACAAAGTCATCTCCGTCTTCCAGTTCAAATACCCAGCCGTTGCTTCCTCCCCAACCTATAGGGTTGACGGATTCGCCGTTACGGGTCATTGCAACAATCGATGCCCCTTCTGTCGCAGAAAATTCCACAGGTGAATTGGCAGGCAGACAAACGAACTCGTTTTTGCCGTCTTTCAGGGTAAGCGGTGTGTATGGGCTTTGACGCTGGTTTTCGAGGCAGGCTGTGACGTTTGGCGCATAGTCGACTGTGACACTGAATTGTATGGCATCAGGACTGAGTCCCAGATTTACATAGATGGTCTGATAGTAGAAATTGTCGTAGTCGCATACAAAGGTGACCGATCCATCGGCTTGAAGTGCAGTTTCGATTGCAGTGCCATTGCGGAATGTGATAGATGTCAATTCATAGGGTGATACCGCAGTTGTCCTGACTGTCGAATTTTCAGGAATTGAATACATGCCCCAACTGTTCTTTGTCACATCAAGCCATTCTCCGTCGTTTTCATATTGCATGGTGTAGGAGGCATCGCTTGTTCCTGAGCCGTTGGCCACGACAAAGAACTCGACGTCACGTACAACCGGAGCACCGGTCCGGGTGACGATATCAAGCATGATTCCGCTGCTGAAAGCGACCGAATAAACTCCGTCAACCGGATCTATTGCATCAGCTTGATTCAGTGTTACACTTACAACTTCGGCACCTGCGGCGGCTTTTATCTGCAGAGGCGAGTCTTCAGCGGTCAACATTTGGCGGTTCATGCCGTCGTACAAATCAAGGGCATCGCCGGTACCGCCTTGGGTTTTGATTTCGACGTTTGCCGCGTTATCGACATTGATCATAACGGCAAACTGTGCTGGCAGTTGGAATATTCCAACAAACATCAGCAGCATTGTGAAAAATAAGTTCTTCTTCATATTGTTTTGTTTTTATAAGTGCAATAATTGTGCTAATAGTTGACTGCCACTTTAACCGTTTGGTATGAAGTATGTACGATATATATACCGCAAGGCAGGCGGTCACGACCTACCGCACGTCCTGAAATATCGAATATACGGGCATCTGCCGGTGCTACAATCGAATTGCCGTCGACATAAATCGAACTATCCTCTGCCCGAACGTCATCGGTTGCCGTCGTATTCAGATTGAAATCGAAAGTAATCTTTCCGTCTTCCGATTCCCGGATATTTGACACCGATGAAGTAAAGGCATTTGCGGTTGACTGCCATTTGGCGGCGGGAATGGTCTTTGCCGAGAACGAGGTGTTGTTGTATGCACCCGGATAAGGGTCGTTGGCTTCATCGGCCACGGTTGCCGCCCATATGTTGTCGGCTGCCACTATGCGTACATGTTCGTAGCCTGCCGCTACTGCGTTTACAGTGTTGCGCTTCCAGAGTGCCGGGACGTAGTGGCAGTAGCTTATTACCAGACCGTGACCCGGTATGCCTTTGTCCCATCCTGTTTGCTGCCTGTTTTCAAGTGTGTAGTATTCGTTGGGATTATTCGGATTGACAATGAATGCTGCCTGATGGGAGTTTTCGAAAGGTTCCAAAGTAATGTCGTTTCCAACCTCTTCCAGAACGATAGGTTCAATCCATCCGAGAGTGTATTTGTCCATTGCAGTATAACCGGATGGAGTGACCTGGTTGTCGTTGTATGTACCTATGTCCATAATGTCGTAATGCGACATGCCGTGTCCTCCCTGTTGTGAGGTGTCATATATGTCGGCAAGACCGAGTATATGGCTGAATTCGTGGCATATAGTACCCACTCCGTCAAGTGTTGTGCCGGTGCCGCCTTTCAGTTCACATGAACAGGCCGCCACGCCGAGGTTGAGACCGTCGAAATAGTCGAATACATAGTTTGACAGATCCTGCATTGCCGGCCATACCGTATATGCCGGTCCGCCCTGAGCTTCGCCGTGCCCTGCAAATACAACGAAAAGAAAGTCGACGAATCCGTCATTGTTGATGTCGTATTTCGAGAAATCGAGACCTTCCTTGTCCGCTACAAGACAGGCATCGCGGAACTGGGCCACGATATTGTTGCTGATACCGTAGTACGATCTTTCGTTAGGCAGGGTAATCGGGCCGAACACGTCGAATTTCGGGGTGAACTGGCCATTTGACTGCGCTATGAAGTAGTCTATGACGCTTCCGTAAGTCTCTTCGCCTGTATAGCCGCGTTCATTGCATATCCGGTCGTAATGTTCGTATGTGGCATTTTCGGTGAAAGCTACATCCGGGTATTCACAAAGTATCATAAGTCCGGTGACTTCGCCTGTAGTGGGAAAAGAGAGCGGTATTTTGGCCGGGGCATTCTGCATGAGGCCTTTGGCAGTGAGGGCCTCCTCCCTCATACGTGCCATCGCCTTATAAAACAGATGCCTGTCGGACTGCGGTGTCGGTCTGCCTGTTATTTCACCTTTGGCTACAAGACGGCCGTCTTCGGCAAGGGCGATGGGACGTAGCTCGCCTTGGGAGTCGGACATCAGCATCTCTCCAGATACCGTTTCGTAATAATGGAAATGCTCGTCTCCATGGATATATGCTTCTATTTCAGTGCCGTCTGGCTGTAGAAGCTTGTGTATACCCGGTTTTGCCGGGACCGCCCACAAAGAGAGCGTCCCAAGCAATAACACGGATATGACGGATATTTTTCTGAAGTCCATTGTGTGTAAAACGTCTATTGTTGATAAATGACATTGTACCGGATCATCGGCTTTATTTTACAAATTTGAAGCTGTGGTTGTCCACTACAAGGATGTAAACTCCGGCAGAAAGTCCGGATATGTCTGTTACTTCGCCTTTGACATCCTGAAGTTTCAGACCGTTGACCGAATAAATCGCTCCTTTGGCATATTCACCGTTGATGAAGAGGGCCTCTCCGTTGCAGAATACGTTGACAGCAGCGTCATCCGATATCTCGTTTACTGGCAGGGTCTTGATGTCGCCTATCCTTACATTGCCGAGTTGCATGTAGCCGTAATGGTTGGCAGGCAGAGGAGTGTCCAGAGTGACTGCCACGCACTTCACGCTGTTGCGGACACTCTCCGGCAGCGGTATGATGTAGGTCTGGAACAGCATCCGCCCCTCATCGTTGAACTGTGGCTGGTTGACCTCAAAACCGTCCAAGATTTCCATATGGTCGATTTCATTTTTGTCTCCTACATATATGCTGATATGTTCGGGAGTGAGGGTGCGTATCTGCAGTTCTATACCATATTCGGCATCACCGAATGCAATCGGAGGCGAAATGAGCCATTCATCGGCATCTTTGACACTGGCATCTACAGAAGTTGGTGAAAGTATGTATTCGGCAGTCATCTCGTAGTCGCCGAATACGCTTTGGCCGAGGGTTGTACCGAAGAGCCAGGTCATGCCGTCGCCGTTGTTGTCTACGGGTGTCCATTTCTGTAGAAGGATATCGGCATAGTCAAATGTTTCTTCAAAAGGCAGTTCCGATATAGGTGTTCCGGCTACAAATTCACGTGATACGGCCGATGATACGCCATAATCGTTTTTGGCCTCGATGCGGTAGGAGTATCTGAGCAGACGTCTCAGATTGTCGGTGAATTGAGGCTCGGTCAGATTTTCGGCAACTTTTGAGTTGTCGGGCAGACGCACTATGTCGTAGAGAGTCTTTGTCGGGTCGAACGTACCGCCAAGCGCACCCTTGGCCGGGGCGTCCCAACTGATAGATATAGTCTTGAAATCATCACCCACCTCAACGGCGATGTTTGATACCGCTTCGGGACGGTCGAAACCTACGTATGCGAAAGCCGGTGACTTCGGCCCGTCGCCGTTGGTGTTGCTGTAGCAGACTATATCATAGCGGTATTCGCCTGATGCAGGTATGACAGTGTCTGTATAAACTGCGTTTTCTCCTGCCGACAACCCTTTGTGGGTATGGATTTTCACGCCGTTACGGTACAGGTCATAACCGTCAACAGATTCGAGGGCCTCACCGCCGAAAGTGGTCGTGGGGGCTTTGAATTCAATCGTACATTCGGTGCCGTCTTCCGAAGATGTGGTTTTGATGTCGGTAGCGAACCCTGGTGCCATAAAACCTCCGGTAGCGTATGGGATGTACATGCCCTGAAAACGTGCGTAGTGACCGACAGGCCCGATTTCACGGTATGAAAAATCGGTTGAAGGCGAATAGTCCTGTTCTGGCGTGATTACGGGCATTGTAATCTCGACCAAACGGGTTTCTGCTCCTTTGTCGCCGCTTGGATTGTCGATGCAGTTGGCTGCCCAGTACAGTTTGTTGTTCGTGATATCGAACTCAAGCGTCTGGTTGCTCTGTAACTGACGGTATGGCAGCGAACATAGTTCGGTTGCCTTGTTGTCTTGCGACATGTCTATCTGGAACAGGCGGCCGTCGACAGATACTGTAAATATACGTCCGAAAGCATCGGC
Organism: Candidatus Aphodosoma sp.; assembly: GCA_051870875.1. Classification (GTDB taxonomy): domain Bacteria; phylum Bacteroidota; class Bacteroidia; order Bacteroidales; family Paludibacteraceae; genus Aphodosoma. The sequence goes on along the minus strand of JBJECG010000065.1, from coordinate 71,104 downwards.
TGCAATCACACCTCCTACAATGGGCAAGGAAACGAGCTTCGTGAATTTGCCGGTCTGACGGTTGACTTCATATACTGCGCTTGAGTTTACCGGATCGAAACCCAAAGCCAGCAGACGGTCATGTTTCATATCGTAGGTCATGTCCGACGGTTTGAAACTCGATCCGTCGGTATTCCATTCCCCTATTTCTTCAACATGCCCGGTATACAGATTGTAGGAGAACAAAGGCAGTGGAGTAGGCTCCTGCATGGATGAAGTAAAGTGATACGGTACGGCATAATATATGCCGTCTGCTGCAGCTGCGGCATATATACCTACACTGCCTGTAAGTTCGTACAGAAGTTCGTTGTCTCCCAACGAATTGAACGTCTGGCGGGCAAATCCGTATGCGCCGGTCTTTGCATTTGTAAACTGCTCGTTTGAAAGGAAAAAACCATAGACAGGTCTGTTGCCGAATTCAACAGTCGCACCATGCAGTCCGGTGCAAAGCAGTGTTGCGACCAGACCGATTAAAAAAGATAATTTTTTGTTCATAATATGATAAGCTATAATATTAGGTAATAAGTCTCGTTCAGATACAAATTCCGGCAAAGATAATCAAAAACTTGTTCGTATCTCGGATGTTTGTCTGTTGTTGGTTTTAGACGGTATGAAATCAATGCCGTCTGGAAAATATCTGTTCTGTGTGCGGGAACCTGTTGTGTATTTGCCGTACACAGGGGGTCGGTTGCATGTTTTGTACGCTTTCATTATGCCGTCCAAGGACTATCCTTGTCGGGGTATGTGAAATAATATCGGCGAGGACAGCCATTTGCCGGCGCAGGTTCTTATGGTACCGGATCGTACCCGCTTCCTCCCCACGGATGGCAGCGGAGTATGCGGCGTATGGCAAGCCAAAGCCCTTTTGCCGGTCCGTACTTCCGGATGGCTTCAATGGCGTATTGCGAACAGGTAGGCGTAAACCGGCATGAAGCCGGAAACATCGGAGAGATACACTTCCGGTAGAAGAAGATCGGCAGCAGAAGCATCCATTCCGTTATTTTCTTCAGTCGTTCCAATATTGTATTGATTGAAAAATCAGTTCCGTTTGCGTGTAACCCTATTCTTCCGGCAGCTTGCTTGTTACAGACTTCATGATGCCCTTTTCCGGGTCGGTCAGCTTTTCTATGATTCTTACCATGCTTTTTTCTGTATCGCGGTATGTAGGCATGACATTATGTACGGCCATGAACGAAATGTCCAGAACCATATTGTTGCGGTCCAGTTCATCTACAAGTGCCGACTGGTGGTGCCGGTACGCTTCACGCATCAGCCGGCGGTAACGGTTGCGGTCTACAGCATGACGGAAACGTTTCTTGGGCACGGAGAAGAGGACTCTGACCGTAGGGCGCGGCTCGCAGTCCGTATGCGTGGCGTCTTCGGCCGTGGCGCGTTGTCCTGTACGATATACAACCCTGATAGGGAAAACAATAAAAGCACGCCCCACGGCATAGAGGCGTGCTATGGCGGTTTCACTGCAGAGGTGTTTCGCTTTCGGAAGAGTCAGGTCTTGCATTGTTGGCATGTCTTGCGTATTATATGAATAATGACGACTTCTTGAACCTGGTTTGTTTATACGGTGCCTGACGTTCCTCCTTCTATGGCGATGTCGAGGGCATCTGTCATGTTGCGGACGAAGTGGAACTTCAGCCCTTCAAGATAGTGCTGCTGTATTTCATCGACATCCTTCTTGTTGTCCACACAAAGGATAATCTCGCGTATGCCGGCCCGTTTGGCGGCCAGTATTTTCTCTTTTATGCCCCCTACCGGAAGCAGTTTGCCGCGGAGCGTGATTTCTCCGGTCATGGCCAGGCGGTTTTTCACTTTGTGTCCCGTATAACTCGATACCAGTGCCGTGAGTATGGCAATGCCGGCCGAAGGCCCGTCTTTTGGTATTGCACCTTCCGGCACGTGGATATGTACGCTGTGATCTTCTATGGTTTCGGGGGTGATGCCGAGCTGTTTGCAGTGCGACTTGATAAATTCCAGTGCCAGCTGGGCCGATTCCTTCATCACATCTCCAAGATTTCCTGTCAGTGAGAGCTTGCCGCCCTTCTGCTGGTTGACCGACGATTCGATGTACAGTATTTCACCGCCCGCCTGGGTCCATGCCAGTCCTGTCACCACACCTGTATAATCGCCGATGTCGTACATGTCATGGTCTATGTGCGGCACACCCAGGTATTCCTTAAGGTCGGCAGGTTTCACAATGGTTGTGAATCCTGCATCTTCAGCGATTTTTTTCGCCACTTTACGGGCTGCTTTGGCTATGGTGCGGTCAAGTTGGCGTACGCCGCTTTCGCGGGTGTAGTTGTCGATCATACTGCGTATCGCGGCAGGTGTGAAACGCAGCTGGCGTTTGCTGATGCCGTGTTTTTCCAGCTGTTTCGGTATCAGGTGCCGCGAAGCTATCTCCATTTTCTCTTCTGTGATATAGCCGCTCACCTCTATCAGTTCCATACGGTCAAGCAACGGACTCGATATGGTGTTCAGGTCATTGGCCGTGGCTATGAACAATACGTTCGACAGGTCATAGTCCATGTCGAGGTAGTTGTCGTGGAATGCCATGTTCTGTTCCGGATCGAGCACTTCGAGCAGAGCCGACGCAGGATCGCCTTTGAAGTCGGAACTCACCTTGTCTATTTCATCGAGGACGAATACCGGATTCGATGACCCGCATTTGTTCAGGTTCTGGATGATTCTGCCCGGCATTGCGCCTATATAAGTGCGGCGGTGGCCGCGGATTTCAGCTTCGTCGTGCAGTCCGCCGAGTGACATGCGCACGTATTTCCTGCCGAGTGTTTCGGCTATCGATTTCCCCAATGAGGTCTTGCCTACGCCAGGAGGACCGTAGAGGCAGATGATGGGCGATTGCAGATCGCCTTTCAGTTTAAGTACTGCAAGGTGCTCGATGATGCGCTCCTTCACCTTTTCCATGCCGTAATGGTCGCGGTTGAGTATGCGTCCGGCTTTCTGAAGGTCGAAGTTGTCCTTGGTAAATTCGTTCCATGGCAGGTTGACGATTGTCTCCACATAATTGAGCTGCACCGTGTAGTCGGGCGATGACGGATGTATGCGTTCCAGTTTTTTCAGCTCTTTTTCAAACGTCTCTGCCACCTGTTTGCCCCATTTCTTCGACTTGGCTTTTTCGCGCAACTCCTCCATATCCTGTTCCGACGGACCTCCGCCAAGCTCTTCCTGTATGGTTTTCATCTGCTGTTGCAGGTAGTATTCTCGCTGTTGCTGGTCTATGTCGAGGCGGGCCTTGGTTTGTATGGACGCTTTGATTTCAAGCAGTTGCGATTCCTTGTTCAGGAAATCGAGTAGCAGGTATCCGCGCTCCGGAAGATCTTTGGTTTCGAGCAGCCTGATTTTGTCTGTAACATTGATGCTGAAGTTCGTGCAGATGAAGTTGATCATCTCGGTCGGGTCTTCTATGTTGCGTATGGCAAAAGCAGCTTCGTCAGGTATCGAGTTGGAGTTTTTGATGATGCGTATTGCCACTTCTTTCAGAGCTTCTACAAGAGCTGTGAACACACGGTCGTTGTTGTCCGGTATCTCCGGCTCAATGAGATTGATGCGGACTGTCATGTACGGAGTATCTGTCTCCATCTCGGATATCGTGGCGCACTGCTTGCCTTGCAGTATCACAGTGGTACTGCCGTCGGGCATCTCCAGTATTCGCACTATACGGGCTACGGTACCGGTCTGGTAAAGGTCGGCAAGTGTGGGGTTTTCGACATTGGCATTGATCTGCGTGCCGACTATCAGTTCACCTTCTCTCTGGTACACTTCACGCACAAGCCGCAGACTTTTCTTCCGCCCTACAGATACGGGCATTACCACTTTGGGGAAGAGGGTCATGTTGCGCAGGGGCAAAAGCGGAAGCGTGTCTCCGTCGTGGCATTCTACCGGCTGGTCGTCTTCCGATGACATGATTGGGATGATTCCGGTCTGCTCTTCCATTCCGTTCTGATTGTCGTCTGTCATTCTATACATTCGTGGTCTCCTTTGTTTGCTTCGTTTGATGATTGCGGCAATATGCCATATTTGCGTTGTGTGACATAATGGCGGTTGCCGTCCGTGTCTTGTTATACGGATTTGTATTGATTGCTGACAATATGGCGGTATGCGTCATGTCGACAGCAATTGTTGTCCGGTAAGCGTATATTCCGCAATGAGCGTGCCAAACATTGTTTCTGCTGAGTTTATTTTATTTTGAATAAAAAACAGCGGTGCGACATTATACCTGCATCTCACGATGAAATGTAAAATATCGCACCACCAACGATCTATTATCTAAAATCAATCTTCCGTGAAAAAAATATTGTATTCGGCTGTTTTGTGTGTCAATATGTTGCTTTTTTAACTGTGCCATAAAATTACATGATATAATTCAATATTCCAAATATTTTTCAATAATATTTGCAGATAGAATGTTTTTGTATTGCTAAGGTTTTGATTTGCAGGTGTATATGATAAACAGCAAGATCCCGATAACAAAAGTTTGTCGGGGTCTTGCCGTTTGGATATTGTGTGTGGATTGCCGTTTAATCCCACTCGATTTCTTCAATCATGTATCCGTGGGACTCTTTTTCATCGTAAAAGTCATCGAACTTCTGCTTTTCTACATCATCATCAATGTCCATATCCGCATCATCCGTGTCATCGTCCGGTGTCTTTTGGTTTATGTCAAGGTTGCGGTGGGTGAATGTGACGATGCGGTTTTCCTCGCGGTTCAACTCTGTCCACAGCATGTCTTTCAGCCGGTCGATGTTGAAGCCTGATACGGCGGAGAAAAATACGTGCGGTACGTCAGAAGGCAGCTGTTTTTCTAAGGCGGCCATCAGTTCGTCATCGAGCATGTCAGATTTCGATATGGCCAGTATGCGCTGTTTGTCAACCAGTTCGGGATTGTATTCCTTTAGTTCGTGCAACAGTATTTCGTATTCGTGGTTTATGTCGTCCGAGTCGGCCGGGATCAGGAACAGCAATATTGCGTTTCTCTCTATGTGGCGCAGGAAGCGCAGGCCGAGCCCTTTGCCCAAACTTGCACCTTCTATGATGCCGGGAATGTCGGCCATGCAGAATGACCGGTTGTCTCGGTAAGGCACGATGCCGAGATTCGGCACAAGGGTGGTAAACGGATAGTTGGCGATTTCGGGCTTTGCGGCCGACACCACACTCAGCAGGGTGGATTTTCCGGCATTTGGGAAACCCACAAGGCCTACGTCGGCCAACACTTTGAGCTCAAGTATCACGTTGCGTTCCTGCATAGGCTCGCCAGGTTGGGCAAAGCGTGGAGCCTGATTTGTGGCGGTGCGGAAATGCCAGTTGCCCAATCCTCCGCGACCGCCTTTCAGCAGTACTACTTCCTGCTTGTCTTCGGTGACATCGCAGAGGAACTCTCCGGTTTCTGCATCGTATGCAACGGTACCGCACGGCACGTCTATGTACTTGTCCTCTCCGTCGGCTCCGAAACTTCGGTTGCCGGAACCGTGGCCGCCGTGGCCGGCAAATATGTGACGTGCATACTTCAGGTGTATCAGCGTCCAGTAGTCCTTGTTGCCGCGCAGTATGACATGGCCGCCGCGACCTCCGTCACCACCGTCGGGACCGCCTTTGGGTATGTATTTCTCGCGGCGGAAATGGGCCGACCCGCCGCCGCCGTTGCCTGAACGGCAGAATATCTTTACGTAGTCTACGAAATTGGATGAAGCCATTAGAGCGAACTGTCGATAATACGTTTTACCTGGGCAAAGCATTCGTCCACAGTGCCGTTGTTGGCGGCGTGGCGGCAACGGCCCGATTCGGTGTAGAATTTGATGACAGGCAATGTCTGGGTGTTGTAGACATCCAGGCGTTTCCGGATGGTTTCGAGGTTGTCGTCGGCACGCCCGGATGTCTTGCCTCGGTTGAGAAGACGTTCGATAAGCAGGTCGTGGTCAACGTCCATGCAAAGCATGCAGCTTACTTTTGACCCTATTTCGCCGAGCATGGAGTCGAGGGCTTCAGCCTGGGCTACAGTACGGGGGAATCCGTCGAAGATGAATCCGCGTGCATCCGGATTGCCTTTTACCTGGTCCCGGAGCATGGATATGATCATATCGTCAGGTACAAGCTTGCCCTCGGCTATAAGGCTTTCGGCCGCCTTGCCGTTTGCTGTGCCTGCTTTGATTTCGGCGCGGAGCATATCTCCTGTGGAGATATGGACAAGACCGTATTCTTTTACAATGATATCGCTCTGGGTACCTTTTCCTGAACCCGGAGCACCTGAAATGACAATGTTCAGCATAATGTTGTCAGAATATTTTTTGAGTTATTGGATTTGGGTTGTTCTCGTTCCGTTGCGGAAAATTACGGCATCAAAGTGTATATATCGCGCAGATTGCGTCCGTAGCCGTCATAATCCAGTCCGTAGCCTACTACAAAGTCGTTCGGTATTGATAAAGCTACATAGTCGGCTTTGACATCGTAGCGCAATGCCTCCGGCTTCATGAACAGCACGGCCACTTTCAAATCAGCCGCTCCAAGCGCACTGAGATGTGCCGTCAGCCGGTTCATTGTCAGCCCTGAATCAATCATATCCTCTATCACCACTACATTGCGGCCATTTACCTGTTCTGTCAGCCCTATCACTTTCAGTACATCGCCCGAACTGTCAGTGCCTGAATACGATGATAATCTGATGAATGACACCTGACCTGCAACGTCTACACGTCTCAACAGGTCGGCCGCAAATACAAACGAGCCATTCAGTATCGCCAAAAACAGCGGATTTTTGTCTGCCAGCTCCTCACTCATGCGCCCGGCAATCCGGTCTACGGCCTGCAATATCTCCGATTCGGGCAAGGTCAGCCTGAATTTCCTGCCTTTGATTGTAACGGTTTTCATATACAAAAGGCGTAAAATCCCTGCAAAGGTAGTAAAAATAATTTGAAACATGATGGTTTATGCGGAATTTGAGGCATATTGTACAATCATGTAAAATCCGTTAACCTTTCAGAGTACCGAAGTTGTCACGCCATGCCGGATTTGAGTGCCCCGACATTGTGCCGCCATATCGTTCAGAAACCGGTCGTGGAATCACAAAAATAAATGCATGTAAAGAGAGAATAAATGTTAAATATTTGCAAATTGTTGATTGCATGTTAGTTGTTCGGAATACTTTTCGTTACTTTGCGCAAATTTTAGTATCGGTACTTGCAGGATATGCACCGCTTTTCGGTGCTGATATCAATCGTTTGAATGTCACAAGGTAAGATATCCTTTGTCAGACTCGGCACAGACCCGGCACCGATATGGTTTTCATCTTACATACACCACAATACGGAATATGCAGAACAATTTAGTGATTGTCGAATCACCGGCGAAGGCAAAAACCATAGAGAAATTTTTGGGAAAGGAATATCATGTCATGTCGAGTTTCGGACACATCCGTGATCTTGACGAACATGGATTGGGGATAGACATCGAGCACGACTACGCTCCGCAGTATGTGATACCGGCCGACAAGAAGAAGGTGGTGTCGGAGCTGAAGGCGGCAGCCAAGAAAGCCGATACGGTGTGGCTGGCATCCGATGAAGACCGCGAAGGGGAAGCCATAGCATGGCATCTGCATACAGTACTTGAATTGGACGGGAAACCCACACATAGGATAGTGTTCCACGAAATAACCAGAAATGCCATACTGCATGCCATAGAAACACCACGTGACATCAACATCAATGTGGTGGATGCACAGCAGGCACGCCGTGTGCTTGACCGTATAGTCGGTTTTGAGCTCTCGCCTGTATTGTGGCGTAAAATCAAACCATCGCTTTCGGCCGGCCGTGTTCAGTCGGTCACAGTGCGCCTCGTGGTTGAGCGCGAGCGTGAAATCAGCAATTTTACGGCAGAGGCATCGTACCGTGTATCCGGTACTTTCAGTGTGGAGGCAGGCGACAGGGTTTCGGCATTCAAGGCCGAACTGAAACGCCGTTTTGCGACAGAAGATGAGGCCCGCGCTTTTGTCGGACGGTGCAATGGAGCCCGGTTTACGATTGAAAGCATCGAAAAGCATCCCACTGTCCGCAAACCGTACGCTCCGTTTACCACGTCCACCCTCCAGCAGGAGGCATCGCGCAAGTTCGGATTCCCGGTATCGACCACCATGCGCGTGGCGCAGCAGTTGTACGAAAACGGAAAGATAACATATATGCGTACCGATTCGGTCAACCTCTCGGAGCTTGCCATCAATACCGCCAAAGCCGAAATCGAGTCCACACTCGGCAAACGCTATCTGCACACCCGCCGTTTCGTGACGAAGAGCAAGGGGGCGCAAGAAGCCCATGAGGCTATCCGCCCTACATATATAAATGTACACACCATCGAAGGTTCGGCCCAGGAACAGCGTCTCTACGAATTGATATGGAAACGTACCATTGCCAGCCAGATGGCAGATGCCGAATTTGAAAAAACTACGGTGACAATAGCTATAGACGGCAGCGAAGAAAAGTTTGTCGCTACCGGTGAGGTGATGGTGTTCGATGGATTCCTGAACGTATATATGGAATCTGTCGATGAAGAGCCTGACTCCGATGAAAATACAACTCGTCTGCCAGCCCTGTCCGTAGGCTCTTCGCTGGCAATGACTGCTTTGGAGGCCCGCCAGCGTTATACACAGCGTCCGCCCCGGTACACCGAAGCCTCTTTGGTACGAAAACTCGAGGAACTCGGCATAGGACGTCCGTCTACATACGCCCCGACCATCTCTACAATCATGAACCGCGGATATGTCGAAAAGCGCGAGATAACCAACCGGCCGCTTCCGTACCGTATCATAACATTGAAGGACGGCAATATACAGACAGAAGAGCGTATCGACAAACCGACCGTAGAGAAAGGCAAACTTTCGCCTACCGATATAGGCATAGTTGTAAACGATTTCCTGACAGAACATTTTCCCAATATCATGGATTATCAGTTCACGGCCAAAGTCGAAGAGGGCTTTGACCTTATAGCTGAAGGAAAAGAGGTGTGGACCGACAATATCAACCGTTTCTACACAAAATTCCATCCCAATGTGGAAATAGCCGCGAATCTGACAGGCCGTAAAGCCGGCGAACGAGAACTGGGAAAAGACCCGGTATCCGGTGATCCCGTCTTTGTGAAAATAGGCAGGTTCGGACCTGTGGCTCAAATCGGAGCTGCCAAAGACGATGCCAAACCCCGTTTTGCTTCATTGCGTGCAGGACAGTCAATCGAAACCATCACTCTTGACGAGGCTCTTGATCTGTTCCGTCTCCCGGTTGACCTCGGTGAGTGGGACGGCGAGCATTTGAGCATTGGGGTAGGACGTTTCGGACCGTACGTGCGTCACGGCAAGATGTATGTTTCTATACCAAAGGGCGAAGATCCCCTTTCGGTTTCCCGTGAACGGGCAGTCGAACTTGTGGAAGAGAAGCTTGCTGCTGACAGCAAACGCTTGATCATGCGTTTTGAAGCTGAAGATATAGAGGTGCTGAACGGCCGTTTCGGACCGTATATTGCCCATGCGGGTGCAAACTACAAGCTGCCTAAAGGCATCGATGCTTCAGCTCTCTCACTGGATGAATGCAAGAAGATAATATCAGACGACAGTGCCAAGTCAAAGGGTACACGCCGTCGTGCCGCCGTCAAAACTGCTGCTAAGGCAACGGTCACTAAGGCCGCCAAGACCTCAAATAAATCAACTGCAACCAAGACAAAGGCCGCAGCAGGTAAGAAACAGGCATAACAGGCATTTGAGGAAAGAACGTTTGTGAAAAATGATATTGTCCTGGCAGGATAATCGCATATAAGCGGATATATAACCGATGTACAAACGAATTGATGCTGCCGTAACTTACAGGAATCAGTTTGTATCATTATATTCCGGTAACTGCAGTTTTCAGGCAGCGGTGAATTTATTGCCTTTCCGGCACAGGGTATTACCATGAAATAGGATGCGTCTTGGCAGGACATTCTGGCAGGTCCGGTTATTCTGCCGCCGGTGTGCATTCTTTTCGTCTCTGTTCATCAGTTAGTTGTCCCGCCAGATTTCTCATTTCCCATAAAGATAAAAATCACCTGAAGATGCCGCTAAATTCATTTGGCGGCGGATGTTTTATCAGTGTCCGATAAACATATATAAAGAACTGATTATTGATAATGTCGTCCTTACCGACAGTCCACATTGCCAAAATTTATGTATAGGTGGTTGTCCGACCGATATGTTCTTTGTAGTTTGAATTTTTGCCGGACAGCAATGATATTCTTTCGGAGCCATGTATAACAAAACAAGGCGGTGTCCCTACTCGGAGCATCGCCTTGCTTCTGTTGTCTTATTTGATGGTTTGCGTACGTTATTTCGTCATTACATCACTTACCGTTGTCTGGTAAACGATGCAGTTGTTGTACTGTTCTGTCCAGTTGAACGGCTGTTGTTTGTTGGCAGCCCATGTCACTACCTGCATATTCTCAGGTTTGTATTTACTTGCAAGTACAGTCGATACGGTATATCGGAAGTCCTTTCCGTCGGCACTGACTGCTTCGGCAAATACCGAAGTCGGCCCTTCGCGTGCCACATCCATGAACGTATATGTGCCCTGAGCACCTGACTGTCTGCCGGAGATACTGTCTTCTACCAACATTACACCGACTCCTAATGCATCCGCATCTACAAGATCGGAAAGGATTGTACCTTCTATATTGACTGTAAGCAGGCGGCTTTCTGCATTGTATTCGTGGGTCTCGGTCATGCTGACAGGTGATTTTTGAGTGGTCATATAGCGCATATATTTGACCAGATCGCCGGTAATTGCATTGCCGTTTACATCGAATGCCGGGCCTGGAGCCGGTGCCCCCGCTCCGATTGCGCCATAAATGCCGAGAGGCGTGCGGTCTATCATTACGGCGGGAGCATACGTACTGTTGGACCCGTAGAATATTTTACAGGAATCATCCTGATGGGTCGTGAAGTTGTCGGCATAATAACCTGAGTGGTGCGCTACAATAGTGAAATATTGCTTTCCGATTTCTTCTATAGCTTTATGTATGTTGTCATGTCCGGTTGGACAGTTGGGACAAGACGCGCCGGTAAAATTTTCGAGCAAAACAAGGCGGGACTGCATTGCATCCGACACATCGGTACGGATGACAACTGTACTGTTTTCCGGGCTGCTGTCTGCCAAACCGTTTATCTTGTCGATAGTGTATGTGATATCGTTGACACCGCTCCGGTTGATTGTCAGATCGTGTACAAATACAGTGGTGGCTGTACCTAATTTGAGTGGTGTGTCAAAGGTTACGGTCTTGCGGAGCAACTCCTGTCCTCCTGCTTTTGCCACAAGGTCGAATGACTGGACATCGCTTCCTATCTTGCCGCGGAGATATACCACGGCATCGAAAGCTTCTCCTGGTTTGAGGTATCTCGGAGCCCCGATAGTCGCCTCCACATCGTTCTGCATCCATTCGCCCGATACCGTGGCCCGGATGTAGAGATTTCCGAGAGCCGGATACGAGATCCACGACTTGCTGGAGTGGTCGTAGATATATGCAGCATCGGGATTCTGTTCCACGGAGTTGTCGCCGATGATGGGAGCCTTGTCGGCTTTGATTGTATAACCGATGTAGTATTCCTTGTCCTTTTGGATTTTGAAGTACGGCGATACTACCATCTCATTCCATTTGAGAAGCTCGATTTCTCCGGTATACGCGCATTCCCAGATGTTTTCGCTGTCGAGATCTTCGCGTACCCAGAACACAAGGTCGGAATAGTTGTTTACATCTCGGGATATCGCTGCGCCCATTTTTATTATACGGTTGCCGTGCAGGCCGAGAAGGACATCGGATGTAAGGCGGATGGCTGCATGCTGCTCATAGATCCGGTCAGGGTCGTCCTGCCCTACAGCTCCTGTTCCGATGATATTGTCACTGCAGTATTTGAGTACAAGCTGGGTTGTCGTATCAAGTTCTGCATCCGGTTTGTTGTCGGGACGTCCGTCTGTTGGAGGTTGCGGCGGATCTGCCGGACCCGGACATGCCGTAAGCGTCAATATGGCGCAAACCAACAATGCAAGTTGTTTAAGAATATTTTTCATAAGGCCAGATTGTATGGGTTTTTCAGTTGGCATCGGGGTTCGAATCTGAGAATTTATCTGTTACCGGCCAGGCTACGGTATGCCTGTCGGTTAGTTTTCTGCGGGAGTGTAGGCAAAATTAACTGTGAAGCTGAGTTGGGTTTGGCCGTTGGATATGGTGAGATCTGCCGATATTACAGCCGCTTCATTCACAGTGTCTTTCGATACATAGGCATGGTACTGGACTGCTTTTTCGTCACCTTTTGCATAGTCGCCCATAGGCCACTCCTGGGTCTTGTCTGTCGTACCGGGTACACATTGGTTAATACACATTGCAGAAGAGTATTTTGCGAGATCGAAGTTGCGTGTTTCGGTGATTGTATAGTCTTTGGCATCTTCGTGGTTGAAAGTGAAGTCCATGTCGAATATTGCTTCAGGAGTTCCGAAAGAACTGTCGAAGTTGGTTACGGTTATCACGTCACCGTCTTTAATCTCTTTGTTGTCTGCTTTGTTGGTTACTTTGAAAGTCGTTGTTTCGGTTTGGTTACCATTAGGTTCACAGGCGGCGAAGAATACCGCAGATGCAGCAAGCATAAGGAATGTGATGTTTTTGATAAGTTTCATGGTCGTGTTGTGTTTTGGTTGTTAATAATTATGGTGTTTGTATCACAATTTTCAGTCGTTCATTGGCATTATAGATTCTGTTTTCCCAGCGGTATTCATCCGTTTGAATACTGTTTCCCAGACTCAGTGGCTGCCATTGCCGAGTGCTATTTCACCGGCCTGGACTACTTCGTGGGTGTCGGTATCTACGAGCACGGCTACAACCGAGCAGTTGTCAGGTACGTATTCTTCGGCTATGGTAAATGTATATTCTTTTTCTGTTTGTCCTGCTATGTTTCCGAGTTCGTCACCCCAGAGGCCGTTGAGGCACTCGCGCAGTGCATGGTTGTGTACATAGTCTTTGATTGTGCCATGTTCATGCGATGCCTGGCTGCCAACCATACCGCTTTCGATGAGCCACATTACGAGTGAGACTTTCTGGTTTAGGGTTTCACGTGGGTCGAGGGTTACTTTTACCGTGTGATGGCGTTCGTCGGTTGCGGAATGTTCAAGCCCTATTATACAGTCCGGTGCAATGGTTGCCCGTTTTATGACGTTTGCCATCCAGGTGGAACGGTCCACAAGATATGACGATTCTGTTTTGGTGAAGTCTATGACACCTGACGGCAGAGCTGTAGTTATGGAGCCGCCTACCGATTTCAGGTAGTCCATAGCCACTTCTCGCGCCAGATCGGGTGTAGTGCCTTCCGGAACGAATCCATGGCCTTTCGGGTGCATGGCTACTACGATGAAGTTGTCGGGATAGTTTTCTGCTATGTTGTTGGCGATGGCGGCTGCATCCGGGCAGTTTACACAGCGCATGCCGGTAAATTCGGTGAGCAGAACCACGCGGTCGGTCAGAGTGAAGTCGGCATCAAGATAGCGGTTGTCTTCCGGTATGTTGTCACATGCGGAAAGGGCAAGCAGACCGACGGCACACAATATGATGTGTTTGAGTTTCATTTTGCTTGATTGTTTTGTTTGGATGGACACTTGTAATCTGTTATATTCTGCAACCGGTCAGAAACTTACGTTGTAAGACAAGGCCAGACCTCTGGATGCCGGCACGAACCGGCAGACGCCGCCCGAACAGTTGTAGCCTTCGCGCGTGCGTCCGTAACTGAGCTGGATACGGTGGGCCCCCCAGTTGTAGGTAGCGGCTATCTTGTAGAAATGTTTCGGTTTGCCGGCCGGTGCATCAATGTTGAACATGTCGGATATTTCGATCATGCACTGCTGGAAGAGCGATATTTCATACAGGCCATACAGCCATTGTCCCAGATCCTGGCGCGTGTGGAGGTATTGTACTTCAAACCGCATGCCGATGTTGCTGGTCGGTTTGTACTTCAGTTCGGCAATGCCTATGTGTGATTTCACTATATCGCCGTTTACTCCGTGTCCTTCCACTACCTTCTGGTTGTATTGCTGGTACATGTAGAGGGCGGTCATGGAGAACGTCTTGGTGATTTTTTTGGAAAACTCCAAATGCACGTCCAGATAGTATGTCTCATTTCCCATGCCGAAGAAAGGCGATTTGTATCCGTTTGTACCCCAATACGTACCGTTGGCCATTTCAACTGGCTCTTTCTTCAGTCCGCGCACATAGGAGCCGTTCAGGCGGAACGACGTGCCGTATTTGCCGCCCATCGGAGTTTTGCGCTTGAAGGTATAGCGTGCTTCTGCCTGGAATGCCCATTCGCCGAGGGCGGTCTGTGTGGCGTATGGATAAAGGGCTGCAAGAGCGTAGGTATGCGTCATGGTAAATGCCGGCAAATGGTTGATGTTGCCGGATATGCCTGACCCTGTGCGGTCTGAGCGGAAGCCCATGTTCTCCGAACGTTTGGCCTGCAAAAGGAATGCCATACCGCGCTGCGAATAGGAGAGCGATATGAGAGCCGCATTTCCTGGTTTGTATATATACCCGTTTTCCGCTGTAGGATCGTTGGCTTTATAGGCATATTCGACCAGTGCGTTCCAACCTCCTTTCTGGAAACGTACGCGGACATCTCCTGCGCCCACGAATTGCGGGAGATTGAGGCGTTTGGTCGGGTCGGTCGGAAGTATCAAATCCTCCTCCGGCTCGTATTTGCTGACATACGAACCGCCGATTGAGAGCCGGTATCCGTTTTCCTCCATTTTGGGAATCCACTCTTCTATCCCCAATTCAAGGTCGGCTCCCATCACTGCCCCCATACCATAGTTGAAGCCGTACCAGTTTTCGGCGTTGTAGTTGAAATAGGCGCGCTGCATGCCGCCGAGGGCTTTGAAACGGATGCCTTTGTAGGGTGTCAATACTATGCGTGCCCCGCGCAGTGAGTTGTCGACACCGAGCGGGCGGTCTTCGTATGCACGGAACACAAGACCTGAGCCGAACTGGTCATATACGTTGCCTACGGTCATTTCAAACCATTTGTAGTGACCTGTGACATGGATATATGGCAGACCGCCTCCGGCGAAAGAGTCCTCAAACCCGGGGAGAGGTCTGTGCATAAGTTCAAGCCGTGCGCCGGCGGTGACATATTGGCTCGAAAGTGCCAGATCTAAATATGAATTGGAAAGGAACGGACCTGCATATTCGGTATTGATGAGGCTGTCTTTCTGGGGGACGAGAATATCAGTCTGGAAACTGCCGTGCAACGAAACTCCCTGACTGTCATTCTCTTGTGCATAAACAGACAGAGGCAGTGCAAGCAGTAGGAGCAGCAGGGTACTGAAATGCGATTTTTGTGTCATCAGCTGTCATTTTCTATGGCAAACAGCATCGGCTGCCATTTTCGAGAGCCGATGCTGCCTGCTTGTATGGTATTTATTTCTTGAGAAGTTCGCGTACCTTTGCTATAAGATGTTGTTCAGAACCATCTGTATAACCGGAACGTTGCTCTGCAATTTTACCGTTGCCGTCAATGACGAATACGGTAGGGACGAGCGATACGTTGAGTGCACGCTTGAAATCTCCGTTCGGGTCGAGAAGCACCTCGTATTCCCAGCCTTTGCTGTCTACAAGAGGTTTTACCTTGTCGATGTTCTGGCCTTGGTCGATTGATACTGCTATGAGTTTTACACCTGTTTCATCTTCCCAGTCGGCGATAACTTCGTTGATTGCGTCAAGTTCACGCTGGCACGGTTTGCACCATGTGGCAAAGAAACTGATGATAAATGGTTTGCCGTTGTTGGAAAGGGTGGCGGTATTGACGGTTTTACCGTTGATGTCTTTCAGGCTGATTGAGGGCAATTGGGCAAAACAACTGATAGCCAATATGGCCGCAAATGATAATACTAATGTACGTTTCATGATGTTTTGGTGTGTTTTTTTTGTTCTGGTTTTGGTTTTATGACAAGTAATGCGGAGCGTAAATATACTGTTGCATATACTTTCTTGTCGCAAAGGTACGCCTTTTTTTATGATTGTGCAATAATATGCCGGATTTTAAGTTAATTTACACCGTTTGTACGGATTTTCCCTCTGTTTTTTGTTAATAATGCGTATTTTTGCCGTTTTGGACGGTTTCTGGGGCATGGTTTCGTTGCGCTGTTTCTAAAACTAATGTAATAGATCCTGTGTCAGACTATGTTGTGGTTGACGGCGGTTGCTACGGACTGGAGTGAACGGAACAAGGTTCGGAAAGTGTCGTGGTCCAGTTGTTGTCTGGCATCGCTTCTGGCCGTTTGTGGTGAGGGGTGGGTCTCGATCATAAGTCCGTCTACCCCCATTGCCGTGCAGGCACGGGCCAGATCGGGTATGCCGTATGCAAGGCCCATGGCGTGGCTCGGATCTGCAATCACAGGCAGGGAACTGTGTTGTTTGAGCCATGCCACACCGCAGAGGTCGAGTGTAAACCGTGTGGCGGTCTCGAATGTGCGTATGCCGCGTTCGCACAATATCACATTTTCGTTGCCGCAGGACATTATGAATTCGGCACATTGCAGAAATTCATGCAGTGTGGTGCCGTAGTTCCGTTTGAGAAGTACCGGCTTGTCGGTTTTGCCGCAGGCTTCCAGCAGTGTATAGTCGTACATGGTTCTTGTGCCGATTTGGATCACGTCTGCAGTTTCCATTACGGAGTCTATATTGGACGAGTCGCGTGCTTCCGTTACTATTGTCATGCCGTATCTGGCTTTCATTTCCTTCAGCAGTTCCAGCCCTTTTATGCCCATGCCACGGTATGTGTACGGTGAGGTGCGGGGCTTGAAGCATCCGGCACGCAGTGTATGTATGCCAAGTGATGTGAGCATCCGGCACGATGCTTCTATCTGTTCCCGGCTTTCCACTGCACACGGGCCGGCTATCATGACGGTATTGCCCGAATTGCCGCCTATGACGGCATGCCCCAAATCTATTGTGCGGGTGTCGGGGTGGTAATGGCGTGACGAGAGTTGGATGTCTGTATCGGACTCCCATCGGTTTTTGACGTATGGTGTGAGTGTTTCAGGTTCGGTTTTGACGGATGAACGGGTGATGAACACTATGTGGCTTCCTTTGCTGTAGAAGCGGGCATCGAGCATTTCCGCCGAACTTTCAAGCAGCGTCTGCGGTATTGAGGTGTCTAAATGTAAAATCATGTCTACTGTGTCATGCCAATTCTTATTCACTGTCAGAGGATGTACCGGAATTGTGCAATCCCGATACATCCTCTTTTCTCATAAGGTTGTATATCTGTGCTTGGCAGCTGTTGTTTGTGTTGGAATTATTCTTTGCAACCCATGACGCGGACGAATGCTATGTCGAAATTGGCGGTTCCACCTTTTCTGTCTTCCGGTATGTATGAATTGAATACCGGAGCCATAGGTTCTGCTGGTATGTCGGCCGATGTGCGCAGCACTTCGTAGTTGTTGACATACCAGATTATCTCCTTGTCGGTCCATTGTACGGTATAGATGTAGAATTCGTTGAATTTCAGCCCTGTAATGCGCGTTGTCGTGTTTTGTATTCCATTGCCATGTTTGCAGTGCAGGCCTACTTCAAGGACTCCGCCTGTAAAGCTGGCTACTTTGACCAGTACATTTTTGTTGTCGCCTTGCAGCCAGAAAGCATGGTTTACCTGGTCTGATCCGAATACGCGCATCTTGGCCTGGAATATGCCGCCTTTTGTGAATACGGCATTACGGCAGTTGACTGCATCGGATGTAAATTCGTAGTTCTTCTGTACGAATCCTTTTTCCGGATGCCATGCTATGGCATCGGTCTGCTCGGATTTTGTGAATATGCGTAGAATGCCGTTGGTTACTACGGCATTTTTGTCGCTATTTGCCTGTTTCTCATTGGCAAAGGAGTGGTTACGGAGTTTTACGGGTGTGTTGTATGCAAATCCGTGCGCCCATTTGTCGGTTTTGAGGGTATTGCCGTCGAATCCGTCTTCAAACAGTTTGTGATAGTTTTGGAACAGATTGGATGTCTTGCTGTTTTTATATCGGTTGTAAAAGCAGATGTCATCGCTTTTGTCCAGTTCGTAGAAACGCTGCTCCATTTTGTACTCGCTGGTTGTCTGCCAGCGGTTGCGGTTGGCCCAGAAGTCGTTGTTCTGCTTGAAGTCCTGAGTACTGACTTTTTCTTTAAGCTCCGTATATTCGCGCAGGATGTACGAGTTGTGGAAGCGGGTATAGGTTTTGTATTCTTTCGACTGTTCGAAACGTTTCAGACGCGAAAGCTCCTCCGAGGCTTTCACTTCTTTAGGCTGGCCGAGTTTGGTGTATTCCGGTTTTTGCTTGAATTCGAGGTATTCTTTGAGTTCCGGGCTTTCAAGTACACGGTAGTAGAGTTGCAGACCGGCATTGTGTTCGAGTTTTGTGAATTTGGTCATGTCGCGGTACCATTGTGTGTCCTTGTATTTCCTGGAGATGAGTGTGCGTTTGTTCTCTTTGAATTCAGGCGATTTTATTTTGTTGAACAACTCGTTGTATTCGGCAAGCTCCGGCGATCCGCATATCTGGCGGTAGCGTTGTGCGTCAGCGATGCTTTGCTGGTATTGGGCTTCGAGTCTGGCTGTAGGTGTTATTTTGCCAAAGAGTCTTTTCCAGTAGAGATTCATAGATGATATGGTATTATTGTATTTTGTGAATATTTTTCGTTGTAACTCGTTGTTGGGCGTCAGATTTCACCGGCACTGATTTTGGCGTGCATCGAAGCTGCGGCCTTTCTTCCGTCGCCCATGGCGAGGATTACGGTTGCCCCGCCTCGGACTATGTCGCCGCCGGCAAAGATTGCAGGTATGGAGCTTTGCATGCTGTCATCCACTTCGATGGTGCCTTTACGCGATACGTTGAGACCCTGTATCGAGCTTGGAATGATGGGGTTCGGCGATACGCCTACGCTGACTATCACTTCATCGACATCAATGGATTCTACGGCTCCAGGTATAGGCTCCGGTTTGCGGCGGCCTGATGCGTCCGGTTCGCCCAGAGCCATCTTCTGGAGGAGCATCCGGCATACGCGGCCTTTTTCATCGCCTTTGTATTCGATGGGGTTGTGAAGATTCAGAAATTCGACACCTTCTTCCTTGGCATGCTTTATTTCTTCGAGACGTGCGGGCATTTCTTCTTCCGAGCGTCGGTAGACTATCATGGCGCGTTCCGCTCCGAGACGTTTTGCCGTGCGTACGGAGTCCATGGCGGTATTGCCTCCGCCTATTACTGCCACACGCTTGCCTTTGAATACTGGCGTGTCTTTTTCAGTCTTGGCTCCTCCCATGAGGTTGACGCGGGTGAGGTATTCGTTGCTCGACATGATGCCGATGAGGTTTTCGCCTGGTATGTTCATGAAATTGGGCAGTCCCGCTCCGCTCGCCACGAACATTGCGCGGAATCCTTCGTCCATAAGCTGCTTGTAGGTGATGGTTTTGCCTACAATGCAGTTTTTCACGAAGCGTACGCCGATTTTCTCAAGATTGCCGATTTCAACGTCGACTATGTCTTTGGGAAGACGGAACTCCGGAATTCCGTATTTGAGTACGCCTCCGATTTCGTGAAGTGCTTCGAATACTGTCACGTCATAGCCGTACTTGGCCATGTCGCCGGCAAATGAGAGGCCGCAGGGGCCTGAGCCTACAACTGCTATCTTTATGCC
Source organism: Candidatus Aphodosoma sp. (assembly GCA_051870875.1). GTDB lineage: Bacteria > Bacteroidota > Bacteroidia > Bacteroidales > Paludibacteraceae > Aphodosoma. The sequence continues at coordinate 51,322 of JBJECG010000065.1, read as the reverse complement.
GTTGCGGGCTGCCACTTCTGGAAGTGCGATATTGCCGCTGTTGCGTTCATAGTCGGATGCGAAACGCTCAAGGTAGCCTATTGCCACGGCAGGTCTGCCGCTTTTGGTGTGGATGCACTTGCTTTCGCACTGGCGTTCCTGGGGGCACACGCGGCCGCAGACGGCCGGAAGTGATGATGTTTGTTTCAGTACACGTGCGGCTTCAAGTATTTCCCCGCGTTCGATGTTCTTGATGAAAGTGGGAATGTTGATGCTCACGGGGCAGCCTGTCATACATGACGGGGTTGGGCAGTCGAGGCATCGGCGGGCTTCGAGCAGAGCCTGCTCTTTGGTGAGACCTTGGTTGACCTCTTCTGTGTTTTTATTGCGGTAGTCACCGGGAAGTTCGTTCATTTTCACTCTTTCCAGTGCCATGCGTTCTTTCGGTTTCATGCTTTGGCGCAAAGCTTCGCGCCATGCTTCATTACGTGCTTCCATATGTATTGTGTCGTGATGGGGTAGGGATCGGATGGTTTGTGCCGGATCATTCCCGGACGGATTCCAGATAGCGCTGCTTCGCTTCAGCTTCTTCTTCGCGGTATGCCGAAAGGCGCATCATCATTTCATCGAAGTCCACCTGATGCGCATCGAATTCAGGTCCGTCGACGCATACGAATTTGGTCACTCCGCCTACTGATACACGGCAGGCTCCGCACATGCCGGTGCCGTCTACCATTATGGTGTTGAGCGATGCTATGGTAGGTATTCCGTATTTCCTGGTCAGGATACTTACGAATTTCATCATGACGGCCGGCCCTATGGTCACACACATATCCGTTTTCTCGCGGTTTATGACCATTTCTATGCCGTTTGTAATCAACCCTTTGTTGCCGTATGAGCCGTCATCGGTCATTATCACCACTTCATCGGAATGTTCGCGCACCTGCTCTTCGAGTATGATAAGGTCTTTCGTCCTCCCTGCAAGGATTGATATCACGCGGTTGCCGGCTTGTTTCATGGCTTTGATTATCGGAAGCATCGGCGCTACTCCCACTCCTCCGCCTGCACATATCACAGTGCCGAATTTTTCTATATGAGTGGCTTTGCCGAGCGGCCCTACTATATCGTTCACTTCATCGCCGATGCCGAGACGGCACAGTTTCATGGAACTTACGCCCATCATCTGCACTACGAGGGTGATTGTTCCGCGTTCGGGGTCGGAGTCTGCTATGGTGAGCGGTATGCGCTCGCCGTCCTTGTCTGCACGTACAATAACAAAATGCCCCGCTTTGCGGGTACGTGCAATCAGCGGAGCTTCTATTTCCAGCATTACCACATTGGCTGAAAAGTGCTTTTTGTCAACAATCTTGTTCATCTTTCCGGTATGTGTGCTTTTTGATATTCTGGTTCAGGAATATAAATACAGACAAAACCGCATGGAATACAGCAAAATCGCTTAAATGCCGTATTATCACACGTCTATCCTGCATTATGCACGGCAAAGGTACAATATTTTTTTCAAAATACATATACAAAATCAGTATATTTCGGCCGGTGCGAAAATTAGATGTGCCATTGATGGTGCGTATGTGCCATTTTTTTGTATCTTTGCGCCTGAACTTTAGGATTATATAGGAGTTGGCAGTCAGCTTTTTACAGATATGGGCAATAAGGTAAAGGGCATATTTTTCGGAATTGTGGCGGCGGTTTGCTACGGAACCAATCCGCTCGGCGCGTTGTATTTGTATGCCGATGGGGTGAACGTCAATACGGTGATCTTTTTCCGTTACCTCATTGCCGTGTCGGGTCTGCTGCTTATCATACTTCTGAAACGTGAACCGTTTGGCATACGGTGGCGCGAACTCGGTGTCGTGGCGGTGCTCGGTGTGCTGTTCGGCGCGTCGTCGCTCACTCTTTTCGGCAGTTTCCTGTATATGGAAGCAGGCATAGCTTCTGCTCTGCTGTTTGTGTATCCGGTGATGGTGGCGGTGATCATGGCTCTGTTTTTCGGGGAACGCATCACTTGGAGGACTGTGCTATCCATCCTTTTGGCTTTAGTGGGAATAGCAATGCTCTACAGGGGTGATGGCGGGGCTGTGCTCAGCATGACTGGTGTCATTCTGGTCATGGTGTCATCGCTCACATACGCTGTATATATAGTCATTGTCAATCAGGCGAAACTGGACATGTCATCGGTAAAGCTTACATTTTACGTGTTGGTGTTTGCACTGGTAACGGTAGCTGCATATTCGTTTGCAGGTGACGTTTCCGGCAGGATAGTCATGCTTCACGGCACGCTTCAGTGGGGGTATGCGGCCATGCTTGGCGTGGTGCCTACACTGGTATCGCTCGTCACAATGGCAATTGCCATCCGTATGGTCGGCTCCACTCCGGCAGCCATCATGGGCGCGCTCGAACCTGTTACGGCAGTGGCAATCGGCGTATTTGTCTTTGGCGAACGTTTTACATTGAGGCTGATGATAGGCATAGCACTCATACTCGCTGCCGTGATACTGATAGTGTCGGGTACCGCTGATAAAAGAATCAATAATAAACAACCTAATATTCAATGACTATGGGAGAACATAAAAGTTCAGTCCTTTTGATATTCACCGGCGGAACCATAAGCATGGGGGAGAACAGTACCAACCATTCGCTGGCTCCGCTGGACACCAGTCGTGTGTTGAGTTTCATTCCGGAGTTGGAAATGTTGCACGTCAACATATCTTCGGTCTCGTTCAGTCCGCTTATTGATTCGAGCGACATAACGGCATCCGACTGGATTGACATAGCCACGCTTATCGAGCGTCATTACAACGATTTCGATGGCTTTGTGGTGCTTCATGGTACGGATACTATGGCTTATTCGGCTTCGGCGCTTTCGTTTATGCTTGACGGCCTGACGAAACCGGTCATTTTCACCGGATCGCAACTGCCGGTGGGAGTGTTGCGCAGCGATGCGAAAGAAAACTTGATAACGGCCATAGAACTGGCGGCCGCCAAGGACGAATACGGCCGCGCCATGGTACCGGAGGTATGCCTCTTCTTTGAAGACAAACTGATGCGCGGCAATCGTACCACCAAACGCAATTCCGAAGATTTCAACGCTTTTGCATCGTTCAACTATCCGGAACTGGTGCGTACCGGCGTGCATATCAAATATTACGAGCATAATATCCACAGGGAAGAGGGGGCGGGCAGTCTGTCTGTTTCCACTCATTTCGATTCGAATGTGGTGATATTGAAACTTTTCCCGGGTATAACGCCGGCCACTGTGAAGGCTGTGTATGCCATCGGGGGGCTGCGTGCCGTGGTATTGGAGAGTTACGGGTCGGGCAACGCGCCGACTGCTCTTTGGCTGCGTGATACGATAGCCGAGGCCGGAAAGCGTGGCGTGGTGACGGTAAATGTTTCGCAATGCCGGGCCGGCGGTGTCGAGATGGGGCGTTATGAGGCAAGTGTAAATCTGATAGATGCCGGAGTGGTGTCTGGTAGGGATATGACCACCGAGGCTGCCGTCACCAAATTGATGTTCCTCTTGGGCCGGTATGAAGATTCCGATACTGTGAAACGGTTGATGCAGGAACCGCTGAAGGGCGAGATGTCGTATTGATTCCGTAGCAGGCGGTATGGAATATAGAGGGCATATATATACGCGGGGACAGAAAGTCGTGATTTCTGTCCTCGCGTTGTTTGTGGCAGCGGCAGCTGTGATGTGGTGCCTGTTGCATGCCGGTGCCGTTGGCAGCGTGGTGAAGCGGTCTGGCGGATTTGTACTGGCTGCTGACGATTCTCTGCTGTCTGCCCAGGTGGCGGAGTTTGAGGCCCGACTGGTGAGCTGCGATTCGTTGCGGATGCCGGGACGGGAGAAAGCGTATCGCCATGTAAGGACAGATGTGCCGGATGCCGGTACCCGTAGTCCGGCCGGCCGTCTGCCGGATGGCCTGAAGCCGGGTACGCCGGATTCTGCCGGAAACGGGAGTGGTGTGACCGTGAAGTACAAGTATGGCAAGAAGGAGTTTTTTGCGTTTGACATCAACCATGCCGATACGGCACTGTTGGTGAAGTTGCCTGGCATAGGAACGGTAAGGGCATCGGGAATAGTGAAGTACAGGGAGAAGCTGGGCGGATTCGTTTCTGCCGGCCAACTGGCGGAAGTCGGTATCTTGCCTGACTCGGTGGTAGAGGCATTGCGGCCTTACGTTGTTATTGACAGTGCGGCGTTGCGGCGTGTGCCGGTCAACCGTTGCGGGGTAGAGTGTCTGCGCAGACATCCGTATATCAATTATTATCAGGCCCGGGCTATATATGACTTGCGTTGGGACAGCCGGCACAATGGGACGCTCTCTCCCGATGATATCAGCCGTATCAAAGAGTTTACAGCTGAAGAGTTGGAGCGGTTGCTCCCGTATCTTGATTTTTCCGAAGGAGAAAAGTCTGCCGGCCGACGGTAAAACCGTTATTATCTGCCGGATTGTATCATGCTTCTCCAGATGAGTATTTTTCGCAGCAAACCTATTGAATGGTATAGATTGTGGCGTAGCAGCCACAGTGTCAGCCGTTCGCCTTTGCGCAATACCGGATTGAATGTGGCATTCTCATAGCTCTTGCATTCCGGAAACATCGCCTTGAACTGCCGCCGGGTGTCTGCATTGTCAACGGAGAGCATCAGAGATGCTTTGGAGCGCAGTTTGAGTTGTGGTATGAGCGTAGGGTAGTCGGCCGTCAGATTCCATTGTTTTATGAAACATTCTACTCTGTTCCAGAATATTATTGTGTCGTTGAAGTGCCGTGAGTTCTTGGCTTTGGAAATAGAGGAGGCGGAGTTTGTCACGTAATGGTACATGGCCCGCCGGATGTGGACAATCAGTTTGGCGGCATGGCAGAGCTGTATGTTTGCCCACCAGTCTTCGGCGTAACTTATACGCGGCATAGGGAAATGTATACCGGCAAACAGCGTGGCGCGGTAGAGCTTGTTATGAAGGTAGCCGTGTGATTTTCCGTTAATTATCATATCGCGCAACCAGTCATCGGGATCGGGGCTTACGTAATCGCTGAGATATGTCTTGCGGTTGGAGCCTGATTCCAGCATTATATCGCATACTACTATGTCAGCATCGGTTTCGACGGCCTTTCCGAGCATTGTCCCTATCATGTCACGGTCAATGAAATCATCGCTGTCTGTAAATGCAATATAATTGCCTGTCGCAGCTCTGATTCCTGAAATGCGCGATTCTTCCACACCCATATTGCGTTCGTGGCGGATTGTCTTCACCTGGCTGCTGCGGTGCGGGTAAGCGTCCAGGACTTCCGTTATTGCGCTGATGGCATGGTCGGGGGTGCAGTCATCGATGAAAATGTATTCGATATTGTCATATGTCTGGGCAAAAAGGCTTTCGGCGCAACGCCTGACATAACGTTCGGTACCGTACACCGGGATGATGATCGACACTCTGTTCATAGCAGATGATTTTTTCGGATAACTGTTTTGCAGAATGCTATTTCGGCAAAACCCGACAAAGCCATGGCAATTGTCAGGGCAAGGACGTTGTGCCATATCATCACGGCCGGTATGCCCGGTATGATAAACGACAGGAAAGCTACTGCCTGGTTGTACGTTACCAGTCTGTAGCGGTTTCCGGGTACAAACACAAAGCTTATGTATGCCCCCACTACCAGATAAGTGATGATGGTAAGGCTCAGTATGATCACTACAGGTGTGGCAGCCAGCATGTCGGAGCCGCCCAGTACAAGCACTGCCGGATAGGCGCACAGCGTTACGAGCAGGAATGCCGCAGACCCGACAAGGTATTCGATCCTGATGATGCGCCGTACATTCCTGTTCCTGTTGGCCACGACGGCAGGGAAGATTGCCTGGTTGATATTGGTGATGAACAGACGCGGAATGGTGACTATCTTGTTCGCCAGATCGTAAAGGGCCACATCGCGCATGCCGAGCAGCGAGCCTATGAGCATGGTGCCGGTTTCGGATTTCATGACCGTTATGGCATCGGAAGAGAGGAATGGCAGCGCACTGCGCACCATATCCGTTACCTGCATCGTAGTGACTTTTACGAATCGCACTTTGTAACGCACCATTATATGCACTGTGCATATAACGGCTGCCAGTACCATAAACCCCGATGAAATGGCGGCATACAATACTATGTCGGATTCCGATTTCACCTGTGTGAATACAAACGGAACGGACAACAGTCTGGCTCCGACTGAAATATAGGTGACGTATTGCATTTCCTGTCTGCCTTGGTAGAACCATTGCGGCAGCATCATCTCATGCAATACCATCCCAAAGGAGCATAGCAGCAGTTGCCAGTGTTGCCGGAGTGCAGGTACACATGTCACCATCAGCGTGAAAAGAATGGCCGAGACAAAGGTAAGTCCTGCTTTTATGAGATAGATGGTTGTCACTGTCCGGTTTGTGGCATGACTGTCACCGGTTTGTTCGACGATGGCTTTCACTGCGGGGAATTTCAGCCCGAACGATATGAATGTTGCGAAATAGCTGGTCAACGAGACGCCGAAAGCATACCATCCGTAATTGTCAGCCCCCACACAACGTATCACGTAAGGGTATATACACAGACTAATGACCGCAGCGGCTATCTGGGCTGCGGTCATGTGCGAATAGTTGTGTATAATGCCGGCATTCCGCAGCAGCGGATTTATGACGTTTGACAGTCTGTCCGGTATGAGTCTGTGCTTGCTTATGATATTACAGGCATTTGTGATGAAGCCGGCATTTTCACTTCATCTGGTTCACATATAGATAACGTTTGATGCTTTTTTTCGGGGTTTTCTCGAATTCGTGCGGATAGAGCTGGATTTTCACTATATTCTCATAGGCCGCGGTCTGCTCGTTTACGGCGCGGCGGTTTTCTTCCATAGACTCCTCCAGTTGCTTGTGGTTGAGTTTGGCTTCGTCTGTGGCATCGTAATCTGGTACGATGAGAGCCACAAGTTTGTTTTCTGAATTTTGCAGTACGAGACTTTCAAGCACAAACGGCATATTGTTGAGACGGGCCTCAATCTCTTCAGGGTAGATATTCTGCCCGCTCGGTCCGAGGAGCATGTTTTTGTTGCGTCCGCGGATATAGAGGGTTCCGTCGTGATCCATAGTGCCCATATCGCCCGTGTGCAACCAGCCTTCCTCATCGAGCACGGCTTTGGTTGCCTCTTCGTTTTTGTAGTAGCCTGACATCAGGTTCTCTCCGCGTACCAGTATTTCGCCCACTTCGTTCTGCGGATCGTCGGAAAGGATTCTGGCTTCCATCAACGGCAGGGTCCTGCCTACGGAGTGGAGTTTGTATTCGCTCCATGGTGTATAGCTGATGAGTGGGGCGCATTCGGTCATACCGTAACCTACGGTGAAGCGGAAACCTATTTTCTTGAAAAACTCCTCGGCGTCGGGGTTCATCGGTGCACCGCCGATAATCACCTCCTTGAATCCGTTGCCGAATGCCTCGGTCAGCCTGCTGTTTATGGTACCGAGTACCGTACTGTCTATAAACGGTATGTTGAGAGCCCATTTTATGCTGCGCCTCTCAAGCATGGGCTGTATCTGCTTGCGGTATATCTTTTCTATGATAAGCGGTACGGTGAATATCACCGTGGGGCGCACTTCTGAAAATGCCTTGAGCAGTATTTTCGGTGACGGGATTTTTCCGAGATATGTGGTGTGGGAGCCGGCGCAGAATGATGTCAGGAAATCGAAAGCACACCCGTAGGCGTGGGCCAACGGCAGAAATGCCAGAGCTCGGTCCCCGCGTTCAAGCAGGTGGGTGTGGATGCCGAACTGGACGTTACCGGCCAGGGCATTGGCTGAGAGCATCACGCCCTTGCTGAATCCGGTGGTTCCCGATGTATAGCTTATGCAAGCCAGCTCGGAGTTCGGTATTGTGGGGTACAGTACATCGGCCGCTGTAAATCCGTCGGGATACGTCTCGGCAAACATGGCATCAAGCTCTTCGCTTGCCTTTGCTGCCTTTGAGCCTTCTATGCTGTATGTGCATTTGAATGTCTCCAGGGAAAATATGCCCTCTATATAGAGGAGGTCATCCTCGTAGATATTCTCGCTGAGGTTGTTGCTTATGAAAAGCAGTTTGGCGTCGGAGTGGTTGACGATGTGCTTTATGTCGGCGGGGTTGAAGTCTTGCAGGATGGGCACGATTACAGCTCCGTACGTTACCGTGGCAATGTATGTGATGCACCAGTGGGAGCCGTTCTTGCCGATCAATGCCAGTTTGTCTCCTTTCCCGAATCCTGTCTTTTTGAACAGCAGATGCAGACGGGCCACTTCGCGGGCCACTTCGCCGTAGGTATAGGTCTTTTTTTCGTTGTAGTCGGTAAAGGCCGGGAGATCCCAGTTTTGCTTCATGCTGTTCTCAAAAAGACGTACCAAATTATCACTGATCATATATGTTTCTTTTTTGTGGTTCTACCATGAAATTGCCGGTTGGGTGGCAATCTGGAGTTCTTTAGTTTTGGTTTCTCCGGCAAAGGTACAGTTTTTTTTGTACATAGTATGCTGATTTGCCCGAAAACTGCACATTTTTATAAAAAGTGAGCAAAACAATAATTCTGTTACGTAAAATATCGGGAAATGTCAATCGCTCTGTAGCGGCATGTATCGTGTTGTCTGTGAGTGCTATATAGTCTGTATCCGGACGTTTGGATGGCAAGCTGTGGCATGTCGGGTGATTTTTTACGGACATTGTACGTAATTCCTGACTTGTACGTGGGTCTGTGGCATGGTGGATATGGGGCGGACTTTAATGAAAACGCATAAAATAACCGCAAAAGATTGCATAAACGAAAATAAAGCAGTACCTTTGCAGCCGTAAAATCGGGGCGTAGCTCAGTCCGGTTAGAGTACACGTCTGGGGGGCGTGTGGTCGCTGGTTCGAATCCAGTCACCCCGACAAAATGAAAAGCATTGATTATGAAGCAGCTAAAAGCGGATAATCAATGCTTTTTTGTGCATTGTTATGTCAAAAGGGCGTCAAAAACATATCGGTTTTGCACTTTTTTGACCCAGAATGCCCCCAGACGATCAAAAACACCCTGTTTGTTTGCAAAACGTTTGCAAGCGGTCCGGTTGCAGCAACATACAAAAAGAGTTTGTCATGACAACAATCAAATTAAGCTTGGACCGGTGCAATGCAAAAGACGAATCTGCACTTTCTCCTCCCAGGATATCCGTTTCTTGCAAACGGAGAGTCCGCATTGATCTTCCTGGATATATAGTTTGCCGGACAAATCCTGCAACTCCGACGGCAAAGTGGTACATCCGGCAGGAAAAAGTGCCGGCGGCTACATTGACCGGCGTATGTTTGTAGTTAAGGCGTAAATATTACGGCTGATTTGCGCGGACATCCCCGTTTTGGGAAAAGACCGGATTTTGGGAAAAAAGGCCGGAGGCCGTATGGAGTATGATGACTCTGTACAGCCTCCGGTCTTGTGTGAGATGTCAATCCGATGGCAGGTTGCCGCGGCAACGGAGGTTGTCCGGCAGCTGCGTATGGGGAATTGTTATTTGATTTTTTCGTTGAGTGCGGCTCCGGCCTTGAATCTGACGGATTTTCTGGCAGGAATCACAATGGTTTGTTTCGTTGCAGGATTCACTCCTTTACGTTCGCTGCGTTCGGTAATGGAAAATGTTCCAAAGCCGATAAGAGACACCGGTTCTTCGTTTGACAAGGCGTTTTTTATGATCTCAAATACAGCGTCAACCGCTTTTTTGGCATCGACCTTAGTCAATTGGGCTTGTTCTGCAACCGCTGCTGCCAATTCTGTTTTTGTCATTCTGATTGAGGTTTTTGGTTAGAGAAATAATATCACTCGGTGAATAATCTACTTACGGCATGACAAAGGTACTCCAAATTAATATAAAAAACAAATGCCGGGCAATATTTTTTACATTTTGGTGGATAAAACGGTATTCCGGACACTCAATTTAGAGAAGTATGTAAAAAGAATCCCCGTTTTCCGGCAAAAAGCTGAAAAACGGGGGATTCTTTATAGATGCTTGTATGCATCGGATTGCAGAACGGCAATCACTGCATACCGCTTATTTTGTGCGGAAGCGGAATGTTTTGCAGAAAGGATTGGCATTGACGTCCACTTTGTCGGTTCTCAGTGATCTGTATGCCGGAAGGGCAGGTGCGTACACGCTTGCCGAAGCTGATGCTGCGGTTGTGATTTCCTTTGTTGCTGCATCGCTGTTAGGTATGAATGCTGTGTTGATGCCCACTGCAAATACTACATATGTAGTGTTTGGTTCAACGCCGTCGAATTTATATCCGTCAGTTCCTTTGCTGGCCAAACCTTCGCATACATCAGAAGCTGAATAACCCATCTGGGCATAAAATGCCAACAGACTTTCGATGCAGGTCGGAACATCAGTGAAGTTTGCTTTCGGTGCGATATCGAAGTAGTAAAGGGCGTTGGGATCACTTGGTGTTACTGTCACATCAATTATGGTATCGGTTGCTGTGGCATCGATTGTAAAGGTTACGTCTTGTCTGACAAGTTTTTTTGTGGCAACTTCAGCCTTGACAAAATCTGTGAGTGCATTGCCTTCGAGGTCAATGCCGAAAGCGAAGACATAGTATTTGGTTTCAGGATCGAGGCCCCCCATGGGTATATTCTCTTGGGCTCCTGTCATTGTTAATTGTTCGATAACGTCTGCCAAATCCATCTGATATTGGCTTGCCACCATTTCCATGTACTCCTTTTGATCTGCGATGATCTCTTCGGCAGAGGTAAATGCCGATACTGGCATATATTGGGCTATGTACATCATTTCGTTGTCTGACGGGGTGAATGACACCTCAGCGCTGCAATCCGTTATATTCGATACTTCGATTTTGATGGTCGGCTTTTCGGGTGTCGGGGGTTTGGGATCACCACCATTCCCGCCGCAAGAAACAAAAGAAACTGCAAGAGCGGCTGACATAATTACAGCCGACATCTTTGATAATAAGGTCTTTTTCATGATTTTGAAATTAAAAAATAATTGGTGAAAAACATTTTTGCCGTTTTTGATTATTCAACGTAGCAAAAGTATATGTTTTTTTTGAACAGACAAAATTTTTGAACGTAAATATGCGTGAAATGGTGAAAATATTTTTTCCAGGGCCGGATTTGTCATGAATCGGATACATGTCCCTTACGGAATGAGGTATCCGGATATGCCGTATTTTATGCTGGCTCAGTACATTATGAAACTGCGGGAAATCCTGGCTGTACTGACCCGGGTTTCCCGCAGTTTCATCGTATCGTGTCCGGCAATGGATCAGAAAGCGTTGACTATGGCACAGAAATCATCGGCTTTGAGCGATGCGCCGCCAATCAGGCCGCCGTCTATATCGGGATTGGCAAACAGTCCTGCTGCATTTTTGGCGTTGCAGCTGCCGCCGTATAGTATTGTGGTGTTGTCGGCTGTATCGTTGCCGTATTTGCCGGCTATGAGGCTGCGGATGTATGCGTGGATCTCCTGTGCCTGTTCGGGAGTGGCTGTAAGCCCTGTGCCGATAGCCCATACCGGCTCGTAGGCGATGACGAGTTTTGAAAACTCTCCGGCGGTGAGATTGAATACCGACCCTTCGAGCTGTGCTTTTACCACTTCGTTCTGGCGGCCGGCTTCGCGCTCCTCTTTTTTCTCGCCGATGCAGAATATGGGGCGGAGGTTCTCCCCAAGTGCAAGGCAGACTTTCTCGCGGAGTATGTCGTAGCTTTCACCGTAATATGCGCGACGTTCGGAGTGGCCTATGATACAGTAGGCGGCTCCTGTCGAAGCCACCATAGCTGCCGACACTTCGCCCGTATAGGCTCCCGATGTGTGGTCGGCACAGTTCTCGGCTGCTACTGCGATAGGGCTGCCTTTGAGCATGGCGGCAGCCTGGGCAAGGTGTATGAATGGAGTCCCGATGATTACATCGCATTTCGGATTCTGTACCTTTTCTTTGAGTTCGGCTACCAAAGCCATGCCTTCCTGCAGGGTCTTGTTCATTTTCCAGTTGCCTGCCACAATGTTTTTTCTCATAATGGTATAGTTTTAAGAAGTTGGTGTGATTCGTAACAAGTAACTCATGAAAGCTACATCTTGGCTTGTCGTGCAGCTGGTTTTCCGCTGACCTCTTGATGTCTGTCGTTCCGGCGTCTGTAATGGCACCAGTTGGGGTTGAACTTGTCGGCGATTACGGAACCTTCGAGCACCACGATACCGGGGTTGGCCCGTACCATGGTTTTGAGTTGGATGGGGTCGGTGAGCGCAAAGTCGTACTCTATATTGTGCCGCTCCCTGAATTCGTCGATCATGTCTGCCGATGCCGTGAGGGCTATGAAGCCGGCTCCCTCTTCCAGGGCCTGACGGTAGAGGCTGTCTACGTTGGCAAGTGACTTCAGATTGGTTTTTGCAAGGTCGTACATTACGGCTATGTAGTAGCGGCCTTCGCTTCCGAGTATGTCGTATGTGATGTCATCGCCTTCGGGGGTGGCTATCGAGAAGTCGTGGATCGGTGGTTCGTCGCCTTTTTCTACAAGACGTGTGTTTTGGGACACGAAAGTCCAGGCGGAGTCGTTGTATGGGGCATCCTGAAGCGAGAACGAACGCTCTTCGCCGTCGCGGCTGTATATGAATGTGGTTTCATAAATGTCGGGTTTTGCTCCTTCTGGCAGCTGCATGGCTTCGATGATGTCGGTACCGGTCTTGTATGGACGGAAGTCTATGACCGGCAGGTTGTTGATGGCGTGTATGCCGAATCCGATGATAATGACAGCTATAGTGGCCGTGGTAATCCATGACGGAAGTTTTGTGAGCCAGTGGCGGTAACACTGTTTGCGCCAGAGCCACATCAGTATTAGCAGCATGTCGATCACGATGTTTTTCCAGAAAGTGGCCCAGTTGGATATGACGAGGGCGTCGCCGAAGCAGCCGCAGTCCGAAACGGGGTCGGCAACGGCTATCCAGAGGGTGAGCGGGGTCATGGCGGTCATGAGTATGGTGGCAATCCACAGCCCTGCCGGCAGGTTGATGCGGATGAGGAGAAGCGTGCCTGCCACAAATTCGAGGGTGAAGAGTCCGAATGAGGCTACGATGGCGAGGGGGTTGAATATTTCGAGGTGCATTACTTCGAGGTAGTCCTGGATTTTGTAGACGGTGCCGAGCGGGTCGATGGCTTTGACAAAGCCGGAATAGATGAAAAGAGCTCCTACAAGAAGTGCTGAAATATGGAACAAGACGGATTTCCAGAGCGGTTTGTTTTCCATGGTTAGGATGTTTTTAACGGATATGACCGTGAGTTGTCATTATAATCTGCAAAGTTAGTGAGATTTGTTGATATGTGTACTGAAAAGGAGATTTAATTTGCCGGCTTAGTCTGGTGATGCGTGGCGGAACTGCTGTTTTGGAAGGGGAAAAACGGTCGTTTGCAGGAGAAAATGACGGATGGAGGATTGCGGACGGGTGATGATTGTGCCGGTAAAAGCGAGGGGCTGCGTCATGACCGGAGAATTGGTACAGTCCTTATGGCTGGTCACCTGCATCCGCTCAAATTGCAATCCGACACGCTTTTGAGTAAGAAAACAAGCTAAGGCGGGCCGATGTAAAATCACCGGTAAGGCAGGAGTGCCTATAAAGGGGAACAGACCTCGGAACGGTGTTGTGCCATTGTCCCGGGATATGCTTTCTGTATGGGGTATAAGTGCGTGTTATGCAGGTTGCCGGGATGCCTGTATCATGTAGAATACCGCGTAGTTTGCCATGTCGAAGTAGTTGGCATCGATACCTTCGGATATGAGGGTGTTTCCGTTGAGGTTTTCGATTTGCTTGGTGCGGTGCAGTTTCATGAGTATGAGGTCGGTGTATGACTCGCAGCGCATTTGCCGCCATGCTTCGCCGTAGTCGTGATTCTTGTCGGTCATGAGCCTCTTTGCTTCTGCCGCATATCTGTCGTAGAGCTCGATTGCCTGTCCGGCAGTGATGTCGTCGGTGGAAGCATATCCCATGCGGAGCTGTATCACGCCCATTATGCAGTAGTTGATGATGCCGATGAGCTCGGACCGGATGCTGTCACCCACGCGGTTTTCGGCTCCGGTTTCGAGGGTGCGTATCCGGTTTGCCTTTATAAGTATCTGGTCGGTGATGCTGGCCGGGCGCATCAATCTCCATGCCGCTCCGTAGTCGTGCAGTTTCTTTTCGTATATCGAGCGGCATTCGTTGATGACGGCATCGTATTGTTCGGAAGTGTCCATGATAGTTTGTCAGTTGTAGGGTTTGACGTCAGTTGTGTGCTGTGGGGTAGTTTTGCAGTTTGGTGTCGGCGAGGGCTTCCACTACGTTGACCACATAGTCGGCGAGCCGTTCGCATTCGGTGACCAGATCCATGAACATGGCGGCAATCTGATAGTCGTAAAGCCCGTCGTTGATGGCAACCACATTCTGCTGGCGCAGCTGGTCGCGGTAGTTGTTGATTTCGTTTTCTATGTTCTGTGTGTTGTTGACATCGTTTGCTGTCACGTGTGCGCGGTGCAGTATGGTGCACATGTTCCCGATGGCGCCTTCGATGAGGTTGAACATCAGTTCGGTATTTGAGTTCAGGTCTTCGTTGAATTTGTCCGGATGGTTGTGTTTCCGCTGTATGGTGCGTGCCAGGTTGTAGCAGGAGTCTGCTATGCTTTCGATTTCGGATATGACACGCAGTTTCATTTGCAGCTGGTGCTTTGTTTCGTCGGACAACCGCCCGTCCGCCACTTTTGTCAGGTAGTTCGCTATTTCAAGTTCTACGGCATCGGATATGTTCTCGTATTTTTCTATTCGTGAGTATTTGGCCACGAACTCCTTTTCATCGGTCTCTTCATAGAGGTCCCGTACCATTCCGAACATTCGCAGGGTGCGTTCGCCGTAGAGCTGTATTTCTTTCTGAGCCTGGAGTATGGAGAGTTCGGCTGTGGAGAGCAGTCCTGTGGTGAGGAACTTGAGGTGCGACTCATCGACATCGTTGTCTTTCGCCTTGTTCGGCACGAGCAGGGTGACCAGTTTCACATACAGGTTGGTGAACCAGATCATCACGGTGATGTTGATGACGTTGAATACTGTATGGAACATTGACAGGCCGAAAGATACGTAGTATTGTTTTTGTGCGAAATCGGCGGCGAGAGCTTTGTTGCCGGCTATGGACATGTCGATGGTGCCGTTGTTGAGGGCATTGGCTGTGGCAGGGTCGCAGTTCATCACGAATGTGTAGAGGGCATCGGGATTGCCCGCTATGGAGTCGGTTATCCATGTTATGAGGTTGATGAACGGATAGTAAAGCGCCAAAGCCCATATCGAGCCGAGTACGTTGAAGAGCAGGTGCCCCATGGCGGCGCGTTTTGCCCAGATGTTACCTGATATTGATGCCAGCAGGGGGGTTATGCATGTGCCTATATTGCTTCCGAGTACGAGGGCGGCGGAGAGGGAGAATGTGATCCAGCCTTTGGAGCACATGACCAGTACGATGGCGAATGTGACGGCTGACGACTGGACCACGATGGTGAGCACCATGCCGATAAGAGCGAAGAGAAGGACTGACCAGAATCCGCTGTCGGCGTAAGTCTGTAGTGCGGAGAATATTTCGGGGTTTGCCTGAAGGTCGGGGACAGAGTGCTGCAGATACTCAAGCCCCATAAAGAGGAATGCGAATCCGAGGAGGAATTCACCCCAGTTTTTCCAGGAATTGCGTTTTGAGAAAAGGAGCGGGATGGCAAAAGCTATAAGCGGGATGGCGAAGGCTGCAATGTTGACCTTGAATCCGAAAAGAGATATGATCCAGGCAGTGGCGGTGGTTCCGACATTGGCTCCCATGATGACCGCCATGGATTGTCCGAGGGACAGCAGACCGGCATTGACGAAGCTCACTATCATGACTGTGGTGGCGGATGAACTTTGTATCAAGGCGGTGACAAGGACACCTGTGAGTACGCCGAGAAAACGGTTGTTGGTCATTTTTGTGAGGATGTTTCGCAGCCGGTCGCCAGCAGCTTTCTGCAAACCCTCACTCATCAGTTTCATTCCGTAGAGAAAAAGCCCCACTGACCCGATAAGAGTCAATACGTCGAGAAGCCCGTAATTCATTATTCGATGGTGTTTTGGTTCCGTGTGCAAAGTTACGCAAAAAAAGTGGGTGCGTAATGAAAAATTGTGTAACTTTACACCCGTTATGGCCTCTTATGTCGGAGTTTCCGGCCGGTGGCTTGACAGTCAATAGTTTGTGTAACCAATAAAAACCGATGTTATGAATAATAAAGTGGCCGTTTTTTGTAAAAACACTCACTCTTTCCGGGAATATCCGCAGGGTACGTCGCTTTTGGAAATTTACAATGATATGGATGTACGGTTGCCGTACCGGGTTTTGGCGGCACGTGTCAATTATAAAGTGGAAAGCCTCAATTTCAGAATATACAAGCCGAAGAACATAGAGTTTATAGATGCTTCGTCGCCGTCGGGGCAACGTGTATATCTCCGTACTGTGACCATGATTATGGCCAAGGCCCTGTCTGAGTTGATGCCGGATGCCGTTTTGCGGGTGGAGCACCCGATATGCCGCGGATACTATTGCTGCATCAACAACCGCGAAGAGAAAGTGTCGGCTGACTTGATAGGGCTGCTCAAGGCCCGCATGTATGATATAATCCGCGCCGACAAGGAGATAGAGGTGGACGAACAGCAGACTTCGGTGGTGATCGAGATGTTCCGCCGCCGCGGCATGAACGACAAGGTGGCCCTGCTGGAGACGTTGGGCTTCCCGTACACCAGATTTTACCGCATCGATGATTACATCGACTATTATGACAGCATGCTGGCTCCGACTACAGGATATATCGACCTGTTTGGCCTGGAACCGTATGAAAACGGTTTCATCCTGCGCATTGCGGACATTCATTCACCAGACAGGATTACCTCGTATCTCAATCAGGACAAGCTGTTCGGCGTGTTCAATGAGTTCGTGGGATGGAACAAACTTATGGGGGTGCCGAATGTGGGAGATTTCAACCGTATCAACAATCCCGACAGCATAGCCGCCCTGGTAAAGGTGTCGGAGGCTCTGCAGGAAAAGAAGATAGCGCAGATAGCGGACATGATCAAGCAGAGGCAGCCAGGTTGCGACTTTGTGATGATTTCAGGTCCTTCATCGTCAGGGAAAACCACATTTGCCAAACGTCTCGGAATACAGCTTATGGTGGTGGGTATCAAACCTGTGGTGCTGAGCCTTGACAATTATTTCGTTGAACGCGACAATACGCCCCGTGATGCCTGCGGTGACTACGATTACGAACATTTGCAGGCTCTCGACATACAGTTGCTCAACGAACATCTTGTACGCCTGATGAAAGGGGAGGAGATAGAGTGTCCGTACTATTGTTTTGACGACGGACGGCGGTACTACCGTGGCGAGAAGATGCGTCTCGGTCCGGATTCGGTGCTCGTCATGGAGGGTATCCACGCCTTGAATCCGGACATGTGTCCGTCAGTGCCGCAAGATTCGATGTTCAAGATATATGTTTCGGCCCTGACCACTATCTCCATTGACAACCATAATTGGATCCCTACGTCTGATACCCGTCTGATACGCCGCATCATCCGCGACAACCAGTTCCGGAGCAGTTCGGCCCGCAATACGATAGCCCGTTGGCCGTCGGTGCGCCGTGGTGAAGAACGTTGGATATTCCCGTTCCAGGAGAATGCCGATGTGATGTTCAATTCGGCATTCCTTTTCGAGTTGGCCGTATTCCGCCCGTATGCAGAATACCTGCTTATGCAGGTTCCCCAGTATTGCGAGGAGTATACCGAGGCACACAGGCTGCTTAAATTCCTGAAACATTTCACTCCGGTCAACGACCGTGACATACCGGCCACTTCGCTTCTGCGCGAGTTCCTGGGTGGCAGTTCTTTCAAGTGACGATCAGGCGTATGGAGAATCCTGAAAGTGCCGGTTATCTGAAAATATTGCGTGACAACTGGGGGTACGATGCTTTCAGGCCGATGCAGGCCGACATTATCGGAAGTGTCTGCTCGGGGTGCGACACGCTTGCCATCCTGCCTACCGGCGGCGGAAAATCGGTTACGTTCCAGGTGCCGGCATTGGCTATGGATGGCGTGACGGTTGTCATATCGCCGCTTATAGCGTTGATGCTTGACCAGGTGCGGAATCTGAGGCGGAGGGGGATACGGGCGGCCGTACTTCATTCGGGATTGCGCCATCATCAGATACTGGACATTCTCGAACAGGCCGAGCTGGGGGCGTACAGGCTGCTGTACGTTTCACCCGAACGTCTTGTCTCTCCCTTGTTTGTCAAGCGGCTTAACTTTCTGAAAATAGCCTTAATTGCTGTCGATGAGGCACACTGCGTGTCGGAATGGGGCTATGATTTCCGTCCCTCCTATCTGAAGATAGCCGACCTGCGGAAATTCTTTCCGGATATCCCGTTATTGGCTCTGACCGCATCATCTACACCCGATGTCACTGCTGATATCATCGACAAGCTGCAGATGCGCAGTCCGGCAGTGTTCCGTGCCGGCGTGGAACGCGACAATCTGACGTACGTGGTGCGCGAAACTGCGGACCGCGATGTGGAACTGCTTCACATACTGCGTTCCGTACCGGGTACGGCCATTGTGTATACCCGTTCGCGCGACCATGCCGAGCAGGTGGCCGGTATGCTGGGGGAAAACGGAATCCTTGCCGGCTACTATCATGCCGGTCTTGATTCGGAAGCGAGAGCCGTCCGGCAGCAGCAATGGATGGAGGGGGGGATCAGGGTGCTTTGTGCAACCAACGCTTTCGGCATGGGTATCGACAAACCCGATGTGAGGCTCGTTGTACACTATGATATCCCTGATGCCTTGGAGGCTTACTATCAGGAGGCCGGGCGTGCCGGACGCGACGGACAGCGGGCATACGCCGTGTTATTGACCACTTCGGCAAATACCGAAGCGTTGCTGCACCGCCATGAAAGGATGTTCCCCTCCAAAGAGTTCGTGCGTGCCGTTTATCAGCACCTGGCCAACTATTATGTCGTGGGTGTCGGTTCAGGCGAAGGGGCGGTGTATCCGTTTGTCCTTGAAGACTTCTGCCATAAATGTCACCTCAGCTACGGTGCAGCGCAGTCAGCCGTCAATGTGCTGCAGTGGGCAGGCTATATCACTGTGACGGATGAGATGGAAAACGCTTCAAAACTGAAGATCCTGATGAATCCGCAGGATCTGTTTGAGTGGCGTATGGAAAATCCGCAGGACGATAACATACTGGAGTGCATAATGCGGCTTTATACAGGCATTTTTACCGACCCGCAGCATATTTCCGAAACATATATAGCCAATGTGCTGAAGATGGCGGACTCTACACGGGTGTACCGGTATTTGCTGTTCCTGCACAGGATGGGTATCGTCAGCTACGTGCCGTTCAGGCGAACACCGCTGCTCATATACAATACAAGCCGCAATGATGCCGACACGCTTTACATACCGCCGGCAGCTTACGAACATCGTATGGAGCGTGTGAAGCAGCGGCTGAAGGCCATGTACAGGTATGTGACGTCATCCAAATGCCGTACTCAGGAGCTGTCTCTATATTTCGGACAGAAGGACCCGGAACCGTGTCGCCATTGCGACAACTGCATAGCCAGGCGGCATGCCTGAACTGCAAATTTGATTATCAATATAAAAAATGAAATATCATGACTACATTGTTTGAAAACATCGGACGTTTGGTTCAGGTGGAACGCACCATCCGTCCGTTCGTGGCGGGCGCGGATATGAATGTGTTGCCCGAAATAGAGAACGCCTATCTTCTTGTGGAAGATGACAAGATTGCCTCTTTCGGCCCGATGAGTGAAAGCCCGGCTGAGGCAGACCAGGTGGTGGATGTTGACGGCCGTTACATCCTTCCTTCGTTTTGCGACGGTCATACACACATCGTTTATGCCGGCAGTCGCGAGCATGAATTTATTGATAAAATCAACGGCCTTTCGTATGAAGAGATAGCCAGGCGCGGCGGCGGTATATTGAATTCGGCGCAGCTTCTGCACGAGACTACCGAAGATTCGCTTTATGAGCAGGCTCTTGGGCGTGTGAAGGAGATGATCGGATTCGGTACCGGAGCAGCCGACATCAAATCGGGTTATGGCCTGACTGTAGAGGACGAGCTGAAGATGCTGCGTGTCATCCGTCGTCTGAAAGAGACCACACCGCTTACCATCCGGGCCAATTTCCTTGGCGCACATGCCGTACCTGCAAAATTCAAAGGCCGTCAGGGCGAGTATGTCGACTTGATTTGCAATGAGATGATTCCCGCCGTTGCCGAACAGGGGCTGGCTGAATTTATTGACGTATTCTGCGACAAGGGCTTTTTCACTGTGGAAGAGACGGCACGTATGCTCGAAGTCGGTGCGAAATACGGTTTGCGTCCTAAAATACATGCCAACGAACTCGACGTGTCGGGTGGAGTGCAGGTAGGAGTGAAATACGGTGCGCTGTCTGTCGACCATCTGGAGCGCACCACCCGGGCTGAAATCGAGGCTTTGCGAGGGACACGTACCATACCGACCATGTTGCCGGGCACTTCGTTCTTCCTCGGGCTGCCGTACGGCAATGCGAAAAGTATGATAGAGGCCGGTCTGCCTGTCGCTCTCGCTTCGGACTACAACCCGGGTTCCACTCCTTCGGGCAATATGAAATTTGTGCTTTCGTTGGCCTGCATCAATATGCGGCTGACTCCGGCACAAGCCTTAAATGCCACTACTATCAACGGTGCTGCCGCCCTCGATCTGGCTGCAACCCACGGCTCTATAGCCGTCGGCAAACGCGCCAACTTGATCATAACCCGGCCTATACCGTCTGTTGACTTTATTCCGTATGCCTATACCACAGACATAGTCGAAGCTGTGATGCTCAACGGTGAGTTTTATGACAATGAAATGGCTTAGCAGGATACCGGCCTGGATATGGAGCGCGATGTTGCTTGCCGCTCTCCTGCATCCGTATGCCTATATGCTGGTTGCCGAACTGTGGTATCTGGTTATGTTCCGGTCGATAGCACAACGGGCGGCGGAGTACTACTGTGCATCGGAACGGCGTTATTCTGCCATTACGCTTTTGGCTCTGGTTGTCGGGTCGCTCTATTTCCTTTCTGAACACATATATGGCACAGGGTGTCTGCCCCTTTCGGCTTACGTTTATGCCATGGGCAAGACGGTATTGCTCTTTGCTCTGCTGCTCATATTGGTGTGGCAGATAGTGATACTGTTCAATTCGTATACTTATACGTTGGACAGCACGGAATTCAAGGATTCGAAGGCGAAATGCCTGCTTCTCTTCATCATTGCACCTGTCGGAGCGTTGGTTTTGGGCAGAAATAAGAAGGGATGATTACGGATGCAAAAACGAGTGGCGATATCCCCCAATATATCGCCACTCGTTTTTTATGTCTGACATTCAGCTGTCTATTTGAGCCCGAATGATTGCTTTATGCGCTCTGTATAGTCGAGCTTTTCCCATGTAAACAGTTCCACTTCCCGGCAGTAACGGGGTTCGTATCTACTTTCAAAGCATTTGGTCACGGTTCGCGGAGTGCGGCCGAAGTGCCCGTAGCTGGCAGTTTCGCTGTAGATGGGGTTGCGTAGTTTCAGACGTTGCTCGATGGCATACGGGCGGAGGTCAAACAGCGTCTTGATGCGCTCGGCTATCTCTGCGTCTGATACCGGTACGTTGCTTTTTCCGTAGGTGTCGACATACACGCTTACCGGTTCGGCCACCCCTATTGCGTATGCCAGTTCTACCAGCATTTCGTCAGCCACCCCGGCTGCCACCATGTTTTTGGCTATGTGGCGGGCTGCGTATGCGGCCGAGCGGTCGACTTTCGACGGGTCTTTGCCCGAAAATGCACCGCCGCCGTGCGCGCCTTTGCCTCCGTATGTGTCGACTATGATTTTGCGCCCCGTAAGTCCGGTATCGCCGTGAGGACCGCCGATTACGAACTTGCCTGTCGGGTTTACATAAAGGATGAAACTCTCATCGAAATAGCGGCGTACCATCTCGTATTTTTCGATTACTCGTGGTATCAATATCGTGCGCACATCGTTGTAGATGGTGTCGAGCATGGCCTTGTCGGCTTCGTCTTGGGTCATGTTGCCTGTCGGGACGATAAATTCATCGTGTTGGGTCGATATCACTATGGTATGTATGCGTTTGGGATAGCCGTTGTCGTCATACTCTATCGTCACCTGGCTTTTGGAGTCGGGGCGGAGATAGGTCATTTCTCTGCCTTCGCGGCGGATGGCTGCCAATTCCAGAAGCAATATGTGGCTCAGTGCCAACGAAAGCGGCAGGTAGTCTTCGGTTTCGTTGGTGGCGTAGCCGAACATCATGCCTTGGTCACCGGCTCCCTGGTTTTCTGCATCAGTCCGTTCTACGCCCCGGTTGATGTCGGCCGACTGTTCGTGTATGGCCGACAGTATGCCGCATGAATTGCCGTCAAACATATATTCGCTTCGTGTGTAGCCTATTTTGTTTATCACTCTGCGGGCAACTTCCTGTACATCCACGTATGCTTTGCTTTTCACTTCTCCGCCGAGTACCACTTGGCCTGTTGTCACGAATGTCTCGCATGCTACTTTCGACTGTGAGTCGAATGCCAGGAATTCATCGAGTATGGCATCGCTGATCTGGTCGGCAACCTTGTCGGGGTGCCCTTCGGAAACGGATTCCGATGTAAATAGATATCCCATGATAATATTTTGTTTTTAGGTTTGTCGCTGCAAGGTCTGCCGTAGATATACACGTCATAATGTATATGTCGGCATCCGTTGTCAGGTGTTGGCATGAAATATGGGAATGATTTGTCTTTGAGGTTGGTACTGTGCCGGGTGCATGTACCGCCGTTTTGGCGAAACCAGAATTTTAGCATTTTTTTCTGTGGTTGCAAGCAGGCAAATCTCTCCACTTTTCCGATGCGGACCTGTATTTCTGCGTCCGCATCCTGTCCCTGTTCTGACAGCGGCAAAATTACTACAATTTTTTCACATGCGGCAATCTTTTCATGTATTTTTCGTCCCTCCTCCTCGCCCGGTGAATGACAGCCTGTTATGTATGGCGGTACGCGGGAATACGACAGAGGACGTGCCGTCCCTGTGGATTTGGCACATCCTCTGTAGCGGTATTTTTGCTGTTTTCACCTCCGGTCGGGGAGGGGAACGGTGTATTATGCTTTCAGTCGTTGATGAGCATAGGCATGAGCAGGGTGAGCATGTCCTCGTTCTCCTCGTTTTCAAACGGCAGGATCAGTCCTGCACGTGTAGGGTCGGAGAGAAGTATCCGCACATCCTGTGAAGATATGCCGCTGAGGTTGTCTATCAGCAGGGGTGCCTTGAACCCTATTGATATCGGGTCGCCTTCGTACTGGCAGCTGATGTTCTCGTTTGCCGATGTGCTGAAGTCTATATCCTGTGCCGAAAGATTGATGGTGCCTTGCGATATGCCTATCTTTATCAGATTGGTACCTTGGTTGGTAAATACGGCAATACGTTTGATGGCATTTGTGAATGCCTGACGGTCGACTATTACTTCTATCGGATTGTTCTGCGGTATCACACCCTGGTAGTTGGGGAATTTCCCTTCGATCTGGCGGCATATAAGCATATAGTTCGGCATACGGTACACTATGTTCTGGCTGTCGAACGAAACTTCCACATCTCCCTGTTCGCTGCCCAATATTGTTCGGAGAAGGTTGGCTGCCTTGCGTGGCAGGATGAACGACGAGTCGCCGTCTGATGTTACGCTGGTGTTGGTCAGCCGTACGAGTTTGTGTGCGTCGGTAGCCACAAATGTGATGCCTTCCGGCGTGAAGCGGTGGAATATACCGGTCATTGTCGGGCGAAGATCTTCTGTAGCTGCTGCGTATGCCGTTTTTGATATGCCGGTGAGCAGAACCGATGAACTTACCGTGTGTGTTTCGCTTTCGCTTGACAATTGTTTGGTTTGCGGGTAGTCACCGCCGAATTTGCCTACAAACTTGTAGTTGCCGTTTTCGGTGCGGAATTCCACACTGTAGTTTTCTGTGTTTATATCGAAACAGAGAGGCTGGTCGGAAAATTCCTTCAGGGTTTCCATAAGCAGTTTGCCCGGCAATGCTATCGTTATTTCGCCGTCCACATCTGATATTTCGAGTGTGGAGCAGACAGTGGTATCAAGGTCGGATCCGGTGATGGTGAGGATGTTGCCCGACACTTGCAGCAAAAAGTTTTCCAGTATGGACATGGTGCTTTTCGACGGTATGACACGTCCTACAGTCTGCAGACGGCTCAGAAGTTGTGAACTTGATACTGTGAATTTCATAATTATATCTTAATTTGTTGGTGTATGATTCAAAGCGTTTGCCGTATCTTGCGTGCAGACTTTGACCCGTGTGCTGCACATCTTGCAATACCCGGCGGCATCAGGCATCGATGTTGGCGTATACGGCGTTGTTTTCTATAAATTCGCGGCGCGGGCCTACATCATCGCCCATAAGCATCGAGAATACTTTGTCAGCTTCGGCGGCATTTTCTATTGTTATTTTGCGCAGCGTGCGGTTTTCGGGATTCATGGTTGTATCCCAAAGCTGTTCGGCCTGCATTTCACCGAGACCTTTGTAGCGTTGCTGGACGATGCCGGATTCGCTTCCGCTTCCGTATTCTTCTATGAAACGCAGACGCTGGTCTTCGGTCCAGCAGTATTGCTGCATTTTGCCTTTCTTGCACAGGTAGAGCGGAGGCGTGGCGATATATACATAGCCGTTCTCTATCATTTCTTTCATGTAGCGGAAAAAGAATGTCAGGATGAGGGTGGCAATGTGTGCGCCGTCCACATCGGCATCGGTCATGATTATCACTTTGTGGTAACGCAGTTTGCTCATGTTCAATGCCTTTGAGTCTTCATCAGTGCCTATCGTCACTCCGAGTGCGGTATATATGTTGCGTATCTCCTCGCTTTCGAATGCACGGTGCTGCATGGCTTTTTCCACGTTCAGGATTTTGCCGCGGAGGGGCAGTATGGCCTGGTATTTGCGGTCGCGTCCCGATTTTGCCGAACCGCCTGCTGAGTCTCCCTCCACAAGGAACAGTTCGCACATCGACGGGTCGCGGCTCGAACAGTCGGCAAGTTTGCCCGGCAGCCCGCCGCCCGAAAGCGGCGATTTGCGCTGTACCATCTCGCGTGCCTTGCGTGCCGCATTGCGTGCCGTGGCTGCAAGTATCACTTTCTGCACTATGGTCTTGGCTTCGTTGGGATGTTCTTCCAGATAGTTGCCGAGCGCTTCCCCTACAGCCTGATCCACTATGCCCATCACTTCGTTGTTGCCCAACTTGGTTTTTGTCTGTCCTTCAAACTGGGGTTCGGCCACTTTCACAGATATTACGGCGGTGAGGCCTTCGCGGAAGTCATCACCCGATATTTCCACTTTTACCTTGTCAAGGAGTTTGCTGTCTTCGGCATATCTTTTCAGTGTGCGTGTCAGTGCGCGGCGGAATCCGGCCACATGCGTACCGCCTTCGATGGTGTTGATGTTGTTGACATACGAGTAGAGGTTTTCCGAATACGATGTGTTGTACATCAGCGCAATCTCTACAGGAGTGCCGTATTTGTCGGTATTGATATGCACTACATGGGGGATGAGCGGTTCACGGCTTTTGTCTATGTAACGTACAAATTCGCGCAGCCCTTCTTCCGAATGGAACTGCTCCGATACCGGGGCGTCGCCTTCGTTTTCCACCCGGTAGTCGGTAAGGGTCAGGGTGATGCCTGCGTTCAGGAATGACAGTTCCCGCAGTCGGGCTGCCAATATGCTGTACTGGTATGTGGTTTCTGAAAATATTCCGGCATCAGGCTTGAATGTCACGCTTGTGCCGGTGCTGTCGGCGTCCCCTTCTTCGCGTACGCTGAAAAGCGGCACTCCGCAGCTGTAGTCCTGTACATACAGTTT
Source organism: Candidatus Aphodosoma sp. (assembly GCA_051870875.1). Taxonomy (GTDB): domain Bacteria; phylum Bacteroidota; class Bacteroidia; order Bacteroidales; family Paludibacteraceae; genus Aphodosoma. The sequence continues at coordinate 25,328 of JBJECG010000065.1, read as the reverse complement.
CCCTTCGCGGCGCACTTCCACATGCAGATGCGTAGAGAGGGCGTTTACGCAGCTTACTCCTACGCCGTGCAGACCGCCCGATACCTTGTATGAGCCTTTGTCGAATTTGCCGCCGGCATGAAGCACTGTCATCACCACTTCGAGTGCCGACCGTTTCTCCTTTTCGTGCATCCCTACCGGAATGCCGCGCCCGTTGTCCTCTACTGTTATCGAGTTGTCTGCATTGATGCTTACATTTATTGTGTCGCAATACCCTGCAAGGGCTTCGTCTATCGAGTTGTCCACCACTTCATAGACCAGATGGTGCAGACCTTTCACTCCCGTGTCGCCGATGTACATCGACGGACGCTTGCGCACGGCTTCCAACCCTTCAAGCACTTGGATGCTGTCGGCTCCGTAGTCATTCCCCGCCATATTCTTTTGTGTTTCGGTCATATTGTGTATCGTTTAGTATCAATATGTTATATGTGACGTAAACAGTTGTCGTAAAGACTTACAAATGTACGTTTTTTTTCCGGAACTGCCAAATATTTTTTGACCGTGCTTTTTGATATATATTACGTTGTTCTATGTGATAAGCATAAATTTTGTACCTTTGTGCACGATTATCCATTATGTTTTTGCTGGCTTATGATTTTTCTGGATCTGTTTCTTTCGTTCATGAAGATAGGCGCATTTACCATAGGCGGCGGTTATGCCATGCTGACGGTGATTGAAGATGAAATAGTGAGGCGCAGGGGGTGGATTGAACATGGCGAGTTTCTCGATATGGTGGTGCTTGCCCAGACTGCGCCGGGCATTCTGGCCATGAATATATCCATCCTCGTCGGCCGTAAGATAGCCGGCGGTTGGGGGGCGTTCGTATCGGCTTTGGGTGCCGGATTGCCGTCGTTCTTCATCATTCTGGTCATAGCCATGTTTCTCAATGAGTTCCAGACCAATGTCTATGTCATGAAGGTGTTCCGCGCATTGCGCCCTGCCGTCATAGCTCTGATAGCCGTACCGGTATTCAATATGGCCAAGTCGGCCGGAATCACCTGGCGCACGGTGTGGATTCCCGTCATTACGGCACTTTTGATCTGGTTGCTCGGAGTGTCGCCGGTATATGTCATTCTGGCTGCTTTTGCGGCTGGTATCATGCTCAGGATTGTCGGACGCCGTAAAGATAAATCTTCCGAATAAGCCATGCTGTATCTTGATCTTTTCCTGTCGTTTTTCAAAATAGGCCTTTTCGGCTTCGGTGGCGGTGCTGCCATGTTGTCGCTTATACAGTTCGAACTGGTGGAGCGTCACGCCTGGATTACGGCTACCGAGTTTGCCGATATGGTGGCAGTCAGCCAGGTTACGCCCGGCCCTATAGGCATCAACTGCGCCACATATGCCGGCTATCTTGCGTCCGGCAATGTATGGGGTGCGTTGGTGGCCACTGTGGCCCTGGTTCTTCCGTCATTCATCATCATGATGATACTGGCGCGTGTCATGTCGCGTTTCGGCGACAATCCGTGGGTGGTGAATATCATGAAAATACTGCGTCCGGTCGTGGTCGGTCTGATAGCTGCCGCGGCATTGCTTCTTGTCAACGAGGATAGCTTCGGCGAAAACTATCTCGACTGGACTGCCTGGCTCATATTCATCGCCGCTTTTGTGGCTGTGAAATGGCTGAAAGTGACTGCTGTCCAGATGATAGTCGCCGCTGCTGTAGTTGGTCTGATAATTTATTGAGAATGATTCTGCCATGATGATACCCGTATGGATGGAGCGTACCGGACTGATGTTCGGAGCCGGTGCCTTGGAACGGTTGGCCGGCACAAACGTGCTGGTGGTCGGTGTAGGCGGTGTAGGGGCTTATGCCGCCGAAATGCTCGTGCGCGCCGGTGTGGGGCGGATGACTATTGTCGATGCCGATACCGTCTCAGATACCAACCGCAACAGGCAGCTGGTCGCGCTTGTATCCACTGTTGGAGAATCCAAGGTCGATGTCCTGTCCCGGCGTCTTTTGGACATCAACCCCGGATTGCAGCTCCGTACGCTGCATGAATTTCTCCGCGACGGGCGGACGGTTGAGATTCTCGAAAGCGGACAGTATGATTTCGTAGTTGATGCCATAGACACTTTGGCTCCGAAAGTTTTCCTCATACAGCAGGCTTACGAGCGCGGGATAGCTGTGGTGAGCAGTATGGGGTCAGGCGGGAAACTCGACCCCATGCAGGTACGTATTGACGATATTTCACGTTCGGACTACTGCAAATTGGCGCGTATGGTACGCAAGCGTCTGCACAGGCTCGGCATTCGCAGCGGCATAACCGTGGTCTATTCTCCTGAAGTGGTGCCGGCCGAACGGACGGTATTGACCGAAGGCGAGCCGAACAAAAAGTCCAATGTCGGTACAGTCAGCTATATGCCGGCCGTATTCGGTTGCTTCATGGCATCATACATCATACGCACTGTTGCCGGTCAAAACGTAAATGATGCCCGATAAACTGATTTTTGTGGGTTTTATTTGATAAGCTATGATTACACTACAGAATATAAACAAGAGTTTCGGGCAGCTGCATGTTTTGAAACAGGTGTCGTTTCACGTGTCGCCGCATGAGATAGTCAGTATTATGGGACCGAGCGGCGCCGGAAAGACCACTCTGTTGCAGATCATGGGCACTCTCGAACGCCCTGATTCTGGCTCGCTTGTCATAAACGGGACCGATGTACTGAGCCTGAAGGGCGGCAAAGTGGCGGCATTCCGCAATCGCAAGATAGGTTTCGTATTTCAGTTTCACCGGCTTCTGCCCGAATTTTCGGCCGAGGAAAACGTCATGATGCCGGCCTTGATAGGGGGCGTGTCCATGAGCGATGCACGGCGCGAAGCCAGGCGGCTGTTGCATTATCTCGGACTGGCCGACCGTATGGAGCACCGCCCCGCCGAACTCTCCGGCGGCGAAAAACAGCGTGTGGCTGTGGCCCGCGCCCTTGTCAACAAACCCGATGTCATCCTTGCCGACGAACCTTCCGGAAGCCTCGATTCCCACAACCGTCTGGAACTGTACAGGCTGTTTGCCGGATTGCGCAGTGAGTTCGGGCAGACGATTGTCATCGTCACCCACGACAGTGAGCTCGCCTCATTTTCCGATAGGATTGTCAATATTGCCGATGGCATGATATTGTGACGGTTGTCTGCATCGGACGAACACACCGCTTTGACTTCCGGTGCGGTAACCCGCAGAAATTGGCCTCAAAATGAATTTGGCCGTATTTTCGGATATTCCTTTTTTTTGTTACCTTTGTGCCCGTATGCCGGTAATCGCTGTGCCGGTGCGGCAGAAGAGGCCTTGTTCTCGTCTGCTGTCCTGTGGCGGGTGGTTTTTCGGTAGGGTGCCTGATGTAGCCTGTCATGGTATGGCAGACCTATTTCACCGATTTGCAGGTAGTTATGGATAACATTGATTTTGACGATATTCGTCCTTATACCGATGCCGAGATGCCCGGTATCCTTGCCTCTCTGGTTGCGGAACCGGAGTTCCGCTCGCTTATGGCATCATATTTTCCGCAAGTTGATTTGAACGCTGTCTTGGCCGGAGCCGGAAGTTTCGGTACGGTATTCAATTTTCAGAAAACCGTCATTCTGCCGGTCTTGGAGGAAGTGACTCATAAACTTGCATCATCGCTCACAGCCTCGGGGCTGGAAAACCTTACCGGCCGGCCTGCGGTGTTCATGAGCAACCACCGCGATATAGTGATGGATCCTACATTCTTGCAGCTCATCATGTTGCGCCATGACCGCGAGACCTCCGAAATAGCCATAGGCGACAATCTCCTGACAAAGCCATGGATTTGCGATTTCGTGCGGATGAACAAGAGTTTCATTGTCCGCCGGGGGCTTCCGGCCGGGGAAACGGCACGGGCGTTTGTGCAGCTCAGCTCATACATCCGTCATGCCGTGACTGTAAAGCACGCTTCTGTTTGGATTGCCCAGCGGGAAGGCCGGGCCAAGGATTCTGACGACCGGACCCAGGAAAGCCTCATCAAGATGTTCGCTCTCAGCGGCAGGGAACGTGACTTCATCTCGAAGATACGTCCGCTCAACATTACGCCTGTCGCAATATCGTATGAATATGACCCGTGCGACTATCTCAAGGCTTTGGAGTTCCAGCACCGGCGCGACAACCCCGGCTACAAAAAGACTCCTGCCGAAGACCTTGTCAGCATGCGGACCGGTATAGTCGGTTTCAAGGGGCGGGTTCACTATACATTCACCACGCCCGTCAATCATTCCCTCGATGACATAGCATCAGCATCAACGCATGCCAAAGAACAGGCTGCAGCCGTATGTGCGTTGTGCGACAGGCAGATTCATCAGGCTTATGTCATTTATCCCGTAAACCGTGTGGCATACACTTTGCTTACCGGCGACAAACATTTCGTTCTTGCCGACCCGGAGCCAGCACGCCGCAAGGCCGAAGAATATCTTCGCAGCCGTCTCGATTTGGTACGGGAACCTGCGGCCGACCGTGATTTTCTCTGGCTCAAGCTGCTGGAAATGTATGCCAACCCCCTTGTCAACCATCTTGCAGCAAAGAAGTGAATCCTTCATTTGATGCGGAATACAGCAAACTGAAACAAGTGAATTTATTATAAACAATTAAAACCTAATCAATCAACGTATGTTTAAAGGACATCCTAAAGGGCTTGTTGCAGCGGCCCTCAGTAATATGGGTGAGCGTTTCGGCTACTATATTATGAATGCTGTTTTGGTGCTTTTCCTATGTTCAAAATTCGGTCTGGATGGTGACAAGGCGGGTATCATCTATTCGTTTTTTTATGCTGGTATTTATCTTTTAAGTCTGGTGGGTGGTCTTATCGCTGACCGTACGCAGAACTATAAAGGTACAATCGCTACAGGTCTTATTGTGATGGCTGCAGGTTATGTTATTCTTTCTGTTCCTGTACTTGCCACTCCTGCCAATACTTCTTGGTTGCTTACCGTTACATGTATCGCTTTGTTCCTGATTGCTTTTGGTAACGGTCTTTTCAAAGGTAACCTTCAAGCTGTTGTGGGTCAGATGTATGATAATCTTGAAGCCGATGCTGCCAAAGAGGGCGAAGAGGCTCTCCGTATTGCTAAAAGCAAACGTGACCCGGGATTCCAGATTTTTTATGTGTTCATCAACATCGGAGGTCTTATTGCCCCGTTCGTTGCTCCGTTGCTCCGTAGCTTTTGGTTGAAAGCCAACGAATTGGTTTATGATGCAGGACTTCCTGAACTGTGTCACAAATTTATAAACGGTACAATAGAGGCTGGTCAGTTAGACAATCTGACCAAAATGATGGCTGCTGCTGGTGGAGATGTTTCCAATATGATGCTGGCTTGCGAAACTTATCTGAAGATTTTCAATGAAGGTGTTCACTATTCTTTCATCGCTTCTGTGGCTGCAATGCTTGTTTCCCTTACCATTTTCATGATTTACAAGAAAGGTTTCCCGACCCCGTCCAAGAAAGAGGCTGTTGCCGTTGCCCAATATACAGCAGAAGAGAAGAAAGCCATGGCTACCGAAATCAAACAGCGTATGTATGCTTTGTTTGCCGTGCTCGGTATTGCAATTTTTTTCTGGTTCTCTTTCCATCAGAACGGAATGTCTCTTTCTTTGTTTGCGAAAGACTTTGTGAAAACCGATGCCATTGCTCCTGAAATATGGCAGGCTGTGAATCCGTTCTTCGTGATTACTCTCACCCCGATTATCATGGCGATTTTCGGCGCATTGACCAAACGTGGCAAAGAGATTTCCACTCCTCGTAAAATTGCTGTCGGTATGTTCATTGCCGCATGTGCATATCTGTTCCTTGCCGGATTCAGCATGATTAAAGGCTATCCGTCGGCAGATGATTTCAAAGCGATGCCTATTGACGAGCAGTCTGCTGCCAAAGCAGGATGGTGGGTATTGATTGCCACATATTTCTTCCTTACTGTCGCTGAGCTTTTCATCTCTCCTCTCGGACTTTCTTTCGTGTCTAAAGTTGCTCCGAAAAGTATGCTTGGCCTTTGTCAGGGTCTTTGGCTTGGAGCTACCGCTCTCGGTAATCTTCTTCTTTGGATCGGCCCGATCCTTTATGCAAAACTTCCTATTTGGGAGTGCTGGTCGGTATTTGCAGTCGTTTGCCTTGTATCTATGGGTGTGATGCTCGGTATGGTTAAATGGCTCGAACGGGTTACGAAATAGCGGTCTTGCATTTGTATTGTGTCTGATGCCATACACTGTATATTCTTGTTGGCAGGCATACAACATATGAGAATCTGACTGATTGTTAAGATGATGTTATAGCCAAGGGTGAAATGACCATATGGTCTCAGTCATAGGCATGCTTTGGGGCGGCCGCCCGTCTGGGTACTGTGGTCTGTGCTATGTGCTCATCGTACTGTACTTCGTATCAGCCATATCCATCTTCTCCATAATGAAGAAACCCTGTTGCGGTACGACATAATAAAGATTGCCGGCGATGTATCTGAATGTTTGCTGATGATACATCGCCGGCTTCTTGTTTTGACTTCAGTCGGTCATTAACTGATTTCTTTTGGGGGGGCGATTGGCAGACTGCAGGTGGAATGCTCCTTTTTACCGGATAGTTGATGCTTATAGGAGAACGGTTCATGCTATGATTGTCCCCGGGAATAAACTATGTGTCAGGTAATTCGCAAAAATCAACCCGAAAATTCGTTGTAGTCAGAAAATTGTGACTGTTCGGATATAATGGCATCAACTGATTTTTGTGAATCGCTTTGATGGATGGGTTTTGTTGGCTTTTTAACGCGGAAAAGGTCAAAGATCCTTTGAATGGATTGTCGTTTTCCTGAGTTAAAACTGATAGCGGACGAAAGCCTCGATCGCTTCGTATTCGGCAAGGCCGAGATTGCGGTAGAGGCTGGCGGTGGCGCGGTTACGCTCTTCGGAGCGTTGCCAGAACAGGCGTTCGTCATTGCCGAGGAATGGGGCGCTCTCCATCTGCGACTGGTGTTTGAGGATTGCATTGCGCTTGAACCGCAGTTCTTCCGGTGAAAGCGGCACTGCCATCTGAATGTGGTCGATCTCCCATTCCATCCATGCTCCGCGGTACATCCATACGCGGCATTGCTGCATCCAGTCGGTATGCTTTATCGTGTCTATGGCAGCCAGGACGGCATCAAGGCATACACGGTGTGTGCCGTGAGGGTCGGCCAGGTCTCCGGCTACATATATCTGGTGCGGCTTCAGTGATTCAATAACACTTGTGACAAGGTTGATGTCATTGTCGGTCAGATCTCCTTTTTTTATTGTGCCTGTCTCGTAAAACGGCATGTTGAGAAAATGTATATTACTGTCACCGATGCCGATATGTCGGCAGGCTGCCTGTGCTTCTCCCCGGCGCAGGAGTGTTTTCAGACGGCGGATTTCTATGGTGTCTGGTTCTCCTTCATGTTTTACCGCGGAAAGCCACTGGCGAAGTGCTGATATACGGGAGGCGATCAGGCCGAATGCAGGGTCATCTTCGCTGTAAATGTCGGCAAAACCGCCGGTGAAGTCGAGAAACCGTATTATTTCATCGTCGATTACGGCTATGTTGCCCGATGTCTGATAGCATATATGCACTTCATGCCCTTGGTCGACAAGGCGTTTGATGGTGCCGCCCATGGATATGACATCATCGTCGGGATGTGGCGAGAATACCAGCACCCGTTTTGGGAAGGGGAATGCCCGTTCCGGACGGTCGGCATCATCGGCATTGGGCTTGCCTCCGGGCCAACCTGTGATGGTGTGCTGCAGGTCGTTGAATACCTTGATGTTGACATTGTAGGCTGAGCCGTAACGGGCAAGCAGTTCAGACAGCCCGTTTTCGTTGTAGTCTTTGTCGGTAAGTTTCAAGACGGGTTTCCCGGTTTTCAGGCAGAGCCACACTATGGCACGCCGTATGAGATTGCCGGTTTCCCAGTCGCATGATGTGACGAGCCACGGGTATGCCATGCGTGTAAGGCGTGCGGCCGACTGGAGGTCGAGGTATACGGTGGCAGACTGATGCATCTGCAGGAATGATGCAGGAAGTTTGGTAGTCACTTCTCCTTCTATTACTCTGGATATTATGTCTGCTTTCTGTTCGCCCCACGCCAACAGTGCGATTCTCCTGGCCTTGAGTATGGTGCCGACTCCCATGGTGATGGCTCCTGTCGGAACGTTGTCGGCCGAGCCGAACAGTCGTACGGCTTCTTTGCGTGATTGGGGGTCGAGCAGTATGAAACGTGTATGTGACGTGGCGAGCGATCCAGGTTCGTTGAATCCGATGTTGCCTGTGCCGCCTGTGCCGAGTATCTGGTAATCTATGCCTCCGTAGTCGTCGATAAGGTGTTCGTATCGGCTGCATTGGGCAAAAAGTTCGGTGCGGGGAACATCAGGCGCGGGTGCAAAGATGTTTCCGGGTTTTATGTCGATATGGTCGAGCAGTTGTGTTTTTATCTGATTGAGGCAGGTAAACCGGCTTTCTGCGGAGAGCGGGTAGTATTCAAAGAGCATGAAGACTACCACGTTGGCGAAACTTAAACCTTCGTGGCGGTGCATCCTGACGAGATTTTCGTATACTTCCATTGGAGACCTGCCGTTTGCCAGTCCGAGTACGCATTGCCGTCCTTCGGCTGCACGTTTGCGGATAAGCCCGGCTATTTCGCGCGCCACGGAAAGCGAGCCTTCCGAGGCATCGGGTGTTATATGTGTGCCGATGTGTTCGAATCTGGCGAGCGATGCCATGTCGAAGTCGGTGTCGGGTGCGTACTGTTTCCGTGGTATCTGATACAGCGAGATGGAGGAGCTGAGATGGTTTTTCATTGTTTGATTGTATTGTAGTCCGGTATTTTCCGGAGCTGGGATTCGTTATGTAAGTTCCGTTCAATATATGATCACGCGGCTGTTCGGAAGGTCGGGTATATAGAGGCGGTCTTTGTAGACTGCCAGTTTGGCTGGGCCTGCAAGTTGTGTTGCAGGTCGTATGTCCAGCAGTTTGATGTCGGTGGTATCAGTCAGTGCAACGTGTCCTACGCGGCCTCCGTTCCAGTCGGTGAAGTAGAGCCGGCCTTTGTATTCGGTCAGGCCGTCGTACTGCCCGGATCGTGATATGAACGGGCGGGCTTGCGGGTTTGTGAAGTCGTCTATTACGTATATCACGTTTTCTCCGGTGGGGTTGCCTGTCGGATTGCATGATGCTATGAACAGCCGCCCGCCGGCGTAGCATAGGCCGTTGGCACCGGGGACAGTTGTCAGCAGCTGGAAGCCGGATTGTGATGGACTGCCGTCTGCACGGAGATCCAGTGCGAGGATGTTGCCGTTGCCGGTAACGGAAAGCAGCAGCATGTCGCCCACCACGGCCATGTGGTTGGCAAGGTCACTTCCCGGCGGAAGAGGAATGACCGTTTTGTGGTGACTGCGGCGGTTGATGGCGTGTACTTTGCAGACATCGGCCACATAGAGGTAACCGGATGTCAAGGCCATCCCTTTCGGAGCAGACATGGTGCCGTCGGCCGGATACCATGTGCTCAGGTCATCACCGGTCAGTTGCATGATATAGCCGGATGAGTCGGATCTGGTCACTGGATTGAGCCGCGTGCTGCCGAAATTGGTTATCAGTATGGTATCGTCTGCCACACATACGGCATCGCAAAAGCGTAGTCCGCGGTCAACTGTCGTGGGCGTGCGGCTGCACGCTGTTGCAATTATAGCCAGCATTACGCTCATACAGAGTGTGGGGCAGATTGTTTTGGTCGTTATCATTTGTCTGTGTTTTGTATTTTGCCCGGCTCTTTTCCGGAACGGCAAATATACGATTTTTCAGCCATGTTTTACAGCAGAACAGTGTGCTATTTTCAGTTGCCGGACGTTTTTCCGGATATTCTTTCCAAATGATGCTGGCGGGCTGTCGCTGCGGTCCTCCACTCCCTCTCTCAAAAAGGTGGGTACAGATGGTATTGTGACAAATGTTCAGGGAAACGATATGGAAAACTATTTCAAGTGCATTCAGAAAAAAATTGTATCTTTGCGAAGCATTCGTCACATGTATTACGGCATTTCCGTATGTATCCGGTGATGTCAGTAAGGTTTACCCGTACAAGCAAATATCTTTTGAGACAGGCGTTTTTAACAATTATGCTATTGCTGTCGGCCCTGATGTTGGTGCCGGCTCAGGGTATAGTGGTCATAGGTCAGATTCTGTCGGCCGAAGATGCCACTCCGCTTGAGGCTGCCCATGTGTGGTTCCGCGGTACGCGAATCGGGACAACGACAAATGCCGACGGTTTCTTTATGCTGCGTAGTCCGGAACCGCAAAAGGTACTTTCGGTAAGTGTGATAGGGTACAGAAAGCGCAATGTGCGCCTCGATTACGGCAAGGATCAGGTGATAGAGGTGCTGATGCAGGAAGAGTCGTCGGTGCTTGACGAGATAGTTGTTGTCAGGAGGACAGACGATGCCGTATATGACCTGCTCAGGCGTGTGCGGGAAAACCGTCATAAGAACAATCCCGCCAATATTGTGGGCATAACCACTTCGAGACGGCGGACGATGTATGCCAATGTGACGAATGTAAAGGGGCATACGTTCCGCCGCCGTCTGTTCAACGAGCTGAAAAGCGGTGCCATAGCGCAGACGGACACCAACTATACGCTGCCAATGTATGGTATGCGGCAGACCGAACATCTTGTAATATATCCCGATTCTGTATCCGCTTCAGTTACCGATGTCATGGAAGATGCTGTAAGTGTGACAGAGACCGGCAATTGGAGGAGGATATTGGAAAATTATCTGCCTGAAATCGATCCATACCGTCCGTACAGTACCATTCTCAACTCCAATTTCCTGAATCCTACAGCCCCCAATGCGCGTACATACTACAATATATATTTTTCCGACAGTACGGTGACTTCCACCGGTAAAAAGTATTTCATCTCTTTCAAGCCGAAACGCGATGAAGGGCTGCTTTTCCGCGGTACTATGGCTGTTGACTCTGCCACGGCTGCTATTACCGGTATCGACTGGCACATACCATCTTACGTACCGGTCAATTTCCTGCACAATTTTTCCTGCTCGTTTGCGGCCGACAGGTTGGATTCTGTGTTTTATACCAAAAACGAACAGCAGTTCCTCGATTTGCAACTTGTACCGTCGTCCGTAAAAACCGGAGCCGTCAGCACCGTCCTCAGCAACCGGTACGATTATTTCGGCACGAGTCTGCTGGCGGATACGCTGGCATTTCGCCCTGTCAGCCATCTCTCAGACAGTTGCGAAGATGCGGTAAAGGACATGGAGGCAATATGGGCGGGTATAGACACGATTAACCGGACACGTATAAAACGCATGGCCGAATGGATAGTCGACATATTGCTCAACCAGCATCTGCATATATGGATGATAGATGTGGGGCCGCTGTTGGATTTGTACCATTTCAATCAGTATGAAGGCAACACCCTGACGCTCCCGCTCCGAAGCAACCGGAAATTTTCCGGTAATTTCACGTTCGGCGGATATTATGGTTTCGGATTCAAGGATCGCCAGCATAAATACGGTGCCAATGTGCGGTGGAAGTTCGGACATGAAAAACGTAATTATCTGGCGTTCTACTATGACCATAGGGTTGAACGGTACGGTTATGACGATATCAGGATGTACGTCGAAAACCGACAGCAAAGTACGGAAAATCTGTTCAATTCGCTCCGGCAGATACACCAGTACCCGCACCATGCCTTGCACAAACGCATGAAGGTGGAGTACGCATACGAAAAGCCCGGTTTCAGGTTCGGTACGGAAGTACGGGCTGAGGAAATTCTAAGCAACCGCTATATGCCTTACATCCAGAATGGCAGGGAAGTGGACAAAATGGCTGTTGTGGCATTGAAAACCGATTTCCGGCTGTCGTGGAAGGAACATACGCTGGAAGAGTATTTCCACCGTATGTATATGAACACAAAATATCCGGTATTGCGCTTTGCGGCGGAAATCGGAGGTACGTCGGTCGGGACGGATGCCATACTGTATGGCAGGCTGGATCTTTACGCACATCAGAACGTACCTGTAGGGTTCGGCCGGTTGAGCTGGGCGGTACGCGGGAGTGCTGTCGTGGGCAATGTGCCGTGGCCGTTGCTTCATATCACACATTCTGTACGTAGTTCGTATTCACTGAATTCCGATTTCCTGCTCGTAGGCCAGTTGGAGCAGATGTCGGATCTGTTCTGTTCCGTACATTTGCGATACCGTACTCGTGGATATATATTCGGATATATTCCGGGTATAAAACGTTTGGGCATACGGGAGGACCTGCACTTCAAAATCGGTTACGGACACCTCCGTGACGGACATGCTTCCGTGTTGGCTCTGCCTTCGATGGTACGCCCGTGGAACAACATGCCGTATATCGAAACTGGTTTTGGTTTCAGCAATTTCCTGCATGTGGGTGAAGTGCACTTCTTGTGGCGGATCACCCATCGGGATGATCCTCTTGGCATGAATTTTGGTATATTGTGGAATCTGACACTCGATTTCTAAACGACATATTGTGGCATCAGATTATGATATTAAACAATCCGAAAAAAATCAGCGCGAAACGGCCGTCTGTATTTTTGGAATAGTCTGATGCGGCAAACCGCTGCCAAATTGGAGCTGTATGTCCGGAACGGTACTTTTTCATCGCAATCCGGAAATCGTGGTTGCCAGGATATATTTGTATGAACTGATTTTTGCAAGTTATTAGACATTGTCATGACGGTAGAGATTGATTCGGAATCAGGTTTTTGTTTCGGTGTGGTACGGGCCATTGACACGGCCGAACGCGAATTGCGGAACGGTGTCCCCCTTTATTGTTTGGGCGATATAGTGCATAACGGTCAGGAGGTTGACCGGTTGGCATCTCTCGGACTTAAAACTATCGGCCATGCCGATTTGCCGGGACTGGAGCATGCGCGGGTATTGTTTCGTGCCCATGGCGAACCTCCTGCTACATACAGCATGGCCCGGAAACATAACATGGAAATTGTCGATGCCACCTGTCCTGTGGTACTGCGCCTGCAGCAGAAGATCAAGGCGGCGTACACTGCACATCCCGAAGCCCAGATCGTGATCTACGGCAAACCGGGGCATGCTGAGGTGATAGGCCTTGAAGGGCAGACCGACGGAACTGCCGTAGTTGTGGAAAATATAGGGGATCTGCAGTCATTGGATTTTTCCCGTCCCGTCATATTGTTTTCCCAAACCACCAAACCAATTGACGGATTGCAGGCTGTAGTCAGAGCCATAGAACAACGGATGCAGCCAGGTGTGAGCTTTGAATACCACGACACCGTCTGCCGGCAAGTGGCAAACCGGATACCCAATATACGCCGTTTTGCATCGGAATACGATGTGGTGCTCTTTGTGGCAGGAGCCAAAAGCAGCAACGGCAAAGTGCTGTTCCACGAGTGCCGTGATGTAAATCCGAAAACATACCTGGTGTCGTCTCCTGGTGAAGTCGAACCCGGATGGTTGGACGGTGCCGGGTCGGTAGGTATATGCGGGGCTACATCGACACCGGCATGGCTTATGGAAGTGATACGCGACAGAGTGATGGAAATGCAGCACACCGCATAGCGGAACTCTCAGACAATTAACAACGATAATATTATGGCATACGAATTGAATTGTATAGGTATACTTACATCCGGAGGCGATGCCCCTGGAATGAATGCAGCCATACGTGCTGTGACACGTGCAGCCATCTACAGCGGCATAAGGGTAAAGGCTGTTTATCATGGGTATAAGGGATTGATAACAGGCGATATACGTGAGTTTCAGACTCAGGACGTGAGCAATATCATCCAGCATGGCGGTACCATTCTGAAATCGGCCCGCTGTCAGGAATTCAAGACCCCCGAAGGCCGCCGTACTGCATATGAAACCATCTGCCGGGAGGAGATTGACGCTCTGGTAGTGATAGGGGGTGACGGGACACTCACCGGTGCCAGGTATTTTGCCCAGGAATACAATGTCCCTATCATAGGTTTGCCCGGTACGATTGACAATGACTTGTGGGGTACCGATTCTACAATCGGTTATGATACGGCGCTCAATACCATAGTGCAGTGCGTTGACAAGATACGAGATACCGCCTCATCGCACGAACGACTATTTTTTGTGGAGGTGATGGGGCGCGATGCCGGTTTCCTCGCACTTAACGCTGCCATTGCATCAGGAGCGGAAGCTGCGGTGATACCCGAACATCAGACCTCTGTCGACCAACTTGAAAGCTTGATCAATAACGGTTTCCGAAAATCGAAAAACAGCAGTATCGTCATAGTGGCCGAAGGAGGTGGCGGAGCTCAGGCTATGGCCGAACGGATACATTCGCAACATCCTGAATACGACATCCGTGTGTCGATACTCGGACATTTGCAGCGTGGTGGTGCTCCATCGTCTTATGACCGTATTATAGCTTCTCGTATGGGGGTTGCCGCAATTGAGGCACTCAAAGACGAACAACGCTCCGTTATGGTTGGCATTGTGAATGACCGTATAGTACTCGTCCCTTTTTCCAAAGCTATCAAGGAAGACAAACAGGTGAGCCGGGAAAAAATCGGAGTGCTGCAAATATTGTCGATTTAGGTTGGAAAATGTCTTGTGGAAAATACTCTGCTTGCAGCTGAATGTTTGTGAAACACGAAAAAACTGTTGTCACGGAGTGCTCCGGTTGGCTTCTCAACAGGCGGAATCCGTGGCATTTATTTATAAAAATTACAGATGACATTGCATAATGCACTGTATGACAGAAGTTTGAGAACGGCGGCAAAATTTCGGCCGTTTTGTTTGGTATATTTGAATGAAATGACTACTTTTGCAGTACGAAATATCGCGGAGTGGAGCAGTGGTAGCTCGTCGGGCTCATAACCCGAAGGTCGTAGGTTCGAGTCCTGCCTCCGCCACCAGGTCAAAAGCGGGAATTGCCAGTCGGGCGGTTCCTGCTTTTTTGATATTATTATCCTGCATTTTTGATATTGTGTTTAAGACAGGATTTCTCTTGCTGCCTTTATCGGTCAACAGTAAAGGGACCGGTCAATCGGCAATAGGAGAAGTCCCGGCAAAAACGGACCTTTATGAGAAAACTGAAAATTGAAGAGTTGGGGCGCATTTCGGCCGATGAATTTCATGCAGCGAAAAAGATACCGTTGGTAGTGGTATTGGACAATATCCGCAGCCTGCTCAATGTGGGCTCTGTTTTTCGTACAGCCGATGCCTATCGTATCGAAGAACTGATACTCTGCGGCATCACAGCCACACCGCCCAATGCCGAGATACATAAATCGGCTTTGGGTGCTGAATACAGTGTGAGTTGGTCGCATTGCGATGATACTCTTGATGCCGTGCGGCGTCTTCATGACGAGGGCTATACAGTATTGTCTGTGGAGCAGGCGACTGACTCGGTGATGCTTAATGAGTTCAGACCTCAGCCCGGATGCAAGTATGCCGTAGTGCTTGGCAATGAGGTGAAAGGAGTGCAGCAGAGTGTGATAGATGCTTCTGACGGTTGTCTGGAACTGCCGCAATACGGTACCAAACATTCGCTTAATGTGAGCGTCACAGCCGGAATTGTCATTTGGGAGATTGCCGTCAGTCTTATCGGCAGCATGGGAATATCCTGACATGTCAACATGAAACTGCCCGACATTCGACATGTCGGGCAGACCGTATGGATTCCTAATGGTAGTATGGGTAATCTTCCGTTACATCACTGTATGTGACTGCATAACCGGAAGATTTGAAAGTCACGCTCACTGGTATGTGCCGGTTCTGTGCATTGGATGCATCCATATCAAGTTTGCCGCCGGTCCATTTGGATTCATGATAGGCATAACCTTTTGTTTCCGGAATCATGTCTGTCATTTCATAATCGATATAGTTGTCTCGTCTGTTGACTGCAAAACGGCCTTTGCCGTTGTACTTGTACTGTACGTCTTCTATAAGTCCCGGTATGATTTCATGTATCTCTTTTGTAACTGTCAGATCAACGGAAAAATAATCCCGCGTTTCGGCCGTTGCGTTGTAGTCTTTCCATGTCCATGTGTCCGGAGCTGAACAGGTGACGGTAAATGGCAGGTATTCAATGCCGCACGATACAAGATTCGTGTAAGGTTCCAGATCCGTATAACAGGAAGTCATGTAATGCGGGGTTGGTTGGTATTTGAAATCGTCAGGCAGATTAAGGACAATTGCCCATTGTGTGCCGGGAGTGTTCAGGTCGTTGCCGTCGGTTTGAATCAGGAAGTTGTTCTGATCATAGGAACTTTTGCTGTGTATTTGGTACACATTTTCGGCGTGGTTGGTGACTTGGTAATTATGTATGGCGAAACACTCGTTGTAGATACTGTCTGCCTCTTCTTTCGTTTCGGCCTGCAATATACTGTTCAGATCAAATGTCTGGTTTACTATGTAGTTGAGCTTGTCCAGTTCACTGTTCCAGGTTTGGTAGATCTCATTGCCGCGTTTGGTAATGTTGTAGCGGTCATAGTGTTCACAACTTGTAACGAGCAGGGCTACAACTGCCACGATAAAATATTTTTTCATGATAAAAATCTCCTTGTTTTTATAGTTTTGCAAAAATTGGCTGCCAAGTGAATTTAGCGGTATTTCAGGATAGTTCCAAAAGCCTCCGAAAGGCAGCAAATTCATTGCAGTCCGAAAATTGCGGTCACTTGAATATGATGATATAAACTGATTTGTGCGAGTCGCTTGTCAGAACCGTGCGCCGATGCCTATAGTGGCAATCCCTTTGTTGCCTACACCTATTTCTGCGGTGCCGAAGATTCTGTTGCCTACACGGATACCGATAGCCGTGAGCTGGAATGCCGGCAAGGCGGTGCAATAGCTGTTGCTTGCGGTCGGATCATACAGCTTGTTGCCGCTTTCTATGTTCAGGTGCAGACCTAACGACAGGCCGGAATACAGTCCTACGATGCGTCGGTTGAAGTATTGGAAACGGATTGTGGGAAGAATGTTCAGTGAGGTGCGTCCCGCTACGCCCCCGTAGTTGTTTGTCACACGGTCGCGGATTATGTAGTACTCCCCTTCATAGTAAAGTTCGCCGCCGATGTGCAGCCACGGCTTGACGGCATAGTAGTATGATAGGGAGAAAGTGGGCAGTTGGGTGTATGCCGATTCATACACATCCGGAGTGAACCAATTGTATTGTGTGGAATAGTCGCAGTAGCCGCAGCAGCCGAAATTTCCGCCGTAAATCATGTTGAACAGCGGATCTCCGATGTTGAACTGTACGTAGTGGCGCGGATGCTCCGGCACACTCTGGTCCTGTGCCGAGATGCATTGCAGACTTATCAATGAAAAGCCGGCAACAATCAATAATAATTTCTTTTGTCCTCGTTTCATAAGTATTGGTAGATTAAAGATTTAATATGTGTGTTTGATTGATGTCGCTTTTGAAATCGGTTTTGTGTATGGGGGGGGGAGGAATAGGGTACTGAATAACGCCGCAGTTTCTGGTTATGGATATTGCAGATAGCAAACAACGCCGCAAAGGTAAATAATAATTTTCGACAAAACAAATGATTTTAGTGTTAAATCATAAAATATCCGGAATATGTAAATTAAAAACCGACAGAAACCTTAAAGTTTACCATAAAACCGGTAAGATAGTTTGGCACGGCATATTGCCCGTTGTAGATGTCGGTTACCCAGTAGTATGAGTTTACGTTCTTGATATTGAAGAGATTGAAAAGCTCCAGACTTAGCCAGATGTTTTTTACCGGATCGAGGTGGTGCATCCACTTCTCGCGTCCCTGCACGAAACCGCGCGATGCTCCTATATCCACTCGGTTGTAGGCTTTGGTGCGGAGAGTGGCCTGGTAGCGTTCGGAGTGCGACGGCCCGAAAGGCAACCCGTCTGACCATACCAATTTCAGATGCACCCTATACTCCGGATGGTTGGGAAAATAGTCCTGGAAGAAGAGCGATATATTGTATCTCTGCTCGTTTGGGCGTGAAATATAGCCTGGGTATACTTCGCCAAGATAGGTGCCGGCATTGCTGTATGCCGGATAGTGGTCGCCGATGATGTCTTCACGTGCCCGCATCCACGACACCGAAATCCAGGAATCGACACCAGGCACAAATTCTCCGAAAAGCTTTACATCTACACCGGCGGCATATGCCACAGCATCGTTTTTGCCCGAATAGCGCACCCTTACATTGTCGACATAATAGCTTGTCACACGGTCGGCCGGCTTGTAGTAACCCTCGACGGTAAGTTTGAACGGACGGTTCCACGCCCGGAAAAAATAGTCCATGCCGAGCACTGCGTGAAACGAACGCTGGGCCTGGATGTTGTGGTTGAGCACAACGTGGTTGTTGCCGTTCGCATCGGCTTCTACTGTCCGGATTTCCTTGTAGAACGGAGCCTGGTAGTAGACACCGGCCGCGAGGCGGAAGTTGAAGTCGGCTTTCCAGTTGGGGAAGAACGATACTGACAGTCGGGGGCTGACTATAAATTCGTTGTTGAAAGACCAGTAGTTGGCGCGTGCTCCGGCTGTGAATATCCATGCGCCCCACGACGGGTTCAACCGGTAGGTATCCTGTATATAGCCTTGTACACGATGGGTGTAGAGGTCGACATCGGAAAACAGATTGTAGATTACTTCCACACGGTCGGGATTGTATGGCAGCGAGTAGCCTGCCGAATCGCGGCTCTCCCATTCGTTGATGCGGTCGAGGATTATTTCGCGCTGGTAGCTTGCCCCCCATTGCAGAGAGTTGTACCGTGTGTCATAACTGCCGGTAAACCCGGCATTGATTACGGTCGCGCTCAGTCGGTTGCGGGCATGCTCGCGGTAAAGCCCTGTACCGAGTGACCCTGTCACCATGTCGGTTTTGTCGGTATTGCCGAGCTCCAGTTCCGAAAGCCAGTATTCGCCGGTTATGTCGTATGTTTCCTGCTCGTTGGTGTTGAATGCCGAAACATTGAATCCCAGCGACACGCTCTCCGTCGGTTGGTAGTTCAATCCCACTGCGCCGAAGAATGTGCGGAATACATCGCGTTCCGCGCCCGAAAAATACACCGTGAAGTTGTTGGCGTCAGACAGTGTCCCGAATGAAGTGCTGCGGCTTCGGGGCACGAACTTGTAGCTGTTCTGCGATATGTTGCCCAAAAAGGTCAGTTCCGCCTTCGGGGCAACCTGCCATGTCAGATAGGTTTGGTAGTCGGCAAACCACGGACTGTATTCGCCCTTTGTGTCAAGTGTGCCGAGCAGTACCTGCATAGTCTTGAAACGTATGCCGTGCAGTTGCGAGAATTTTTTCGATGATGCCCCGATGTATGCCGTCGCTCCTTGCAGCGATGCCGATATGTTGGCTTCAAACCGCTCCGGTTTCTTGTACGTCACATCGAGTACCGAAGCCATCTTGTCTCCGTATTTGGCATCGAATCCGCCTGCCGAAAAGTTCACTGCACCTACCATGTCAGGGTTTATGAAACTGAGACCCTCCTGTTGCCCTGCCCTTACCAGCAACGGACGGTAGACTTCCATGCCGTTTACATACACCGAATTTTCATCATAGTTGCCGCCTCGGACGGAATATTGCGAACTCATCTCGTTGTTTGAACTTACCCCTGCGTATGTTGTCAGGAGGCTTTCTATGTTGCCGCCGGCAGCATCTGGCATGAGTCTCAGTTTGTCCATGTCTATCGGGAGGAGCGTGCCTGTCTGCCGGGCAAGGGCCTTTACCTCTATTTCGTCGAGCGTTTGGGTGTCTGTGTTGAGGGTGACGGCCACCACATAGGTCTGTCCTTGGGTGAGGGCAACCGGAATATCGGCGGTGGTGTATCCTACGCACGATACTGTCAGCGTTATTGTATCAGTGGCTTCCTGACGTTGGAACCCGACTTCAAAATAGCCTTTCCCGTTGGAGATGGCTCCTGTGGCAGACCCTTTTATCTGTACTGTGGCAAACTCTACAGCGTGTTTTGTCTCGTCCATCACATACCCGCGCACAAAGATTCGCTGTTGGGCGGTTCCCGTCAGCGATAGTGTCAGCAATATGGTGAGTATCAGTGTGCGCATCGTAGGTATGTCAGAGTTTGGTGAGTCTTGCAAATTTCAGCAGCAATGTTTTCTCGCCGTGTTTGTCGAATGCGATCCGGGCTTTTGCATTCTGTCCTTCACCTTCTATCTTCAGCACCGTGCCGTAGCCGAATGTGGAGTGTTCCACAAGGTCGCCGGCAATGAGGCCGGCTGGCGTGCCGGTGCCGTTCGATGCCGCCTGGCGTACCGGCTTGAAGGCCGGTGCGGCGGTCGTTTGCGGCGGTTTGGTCGTACTGAAACGCGACGGGTATCTTGATGTGAACCCGAAATCATCGCTGTATTTGTTGTCTGGGCAGGGATTGTCATACAGGTCTCTGTCGTACCACGGACTGCCTGAATAAGGGTTGACGGTACATGAGCTGCGCTTCATTTCCGCCGGCAGGTTCAGGTATTTCCGGTCTATGTCGTACAGAAAGCGGCTTGGGTTTGAATATTGGGTTTGTCCGTTACGGAAACGGCTTTTTGCATAACTTATTGTGCAGCATTCCTTGGCCCGGGTCAGTGCCACGTAAAACAGGCGGCGTTCCTCTTCCAGGTCGCGTTCCGTCTCTACCATCATCGAAGGGAAGAGGTTTTCTTCCATGCCGACGATATAGACGTTTGTGAATTCCAGTCCTTTGGCGGCGTGTACGGTCATCATGGTCACTACATCGGCATTGGCATCGCGGTCGGTGTCCTGATCTGTGGCGAGAGCCACTTCGTTTAGGAAATTTGTTATGCTTATCTCGTTGTCGCCTTCGTTTACCTTGCGGTCACAGAATTCGTGTACCGCTCCCATAAACTCCTGTATATTGTCCTTGCGGGACATCCCTTCTATCGAGGTGTCGGCTGCGGCATCGGCCATCAGTCCGCTTTCGAAAATCACACGCTCCACGAGTGCGTAGGCATCGGACGTGTCATTGGCTTCTATGAACGAGCGTATCATGGCTGCAAAACCCTGCAGTTTGGCCGCTGTGCCTTTGTTGACGTTTACGTCGTGGGCAATAGGGTCGTTGATTATGTCGAGTATCGGAGTGGATGTATTGTCGTGAGCCGCTGCCAGCACTTTTTTTACAGTGGTGTCGCCGATACCGCGTGCCGGTGTGTTGATGATGCGTACAAGGGCTTCTTCGTCCGAAGGGTTGATGGTCAGGCGCAGGTATGAGATGATGTCTTTTATCTCCTTGCGCTGGTAGAACGACAGTCCCCCGTAGATGCGGTAGGGGATGGCATGTTTGCGCAGTTCGTCTTCGAGTACGCGGCTTTGGGAATTGGTGCGGTAGAGTATGGCCGTTTCGTTGTAGGGGGCGGTATGCCGCTTTACAGCGTATTCTATGCTTTGCGCTACACGTGATGCCTCTTCATAGTCCGAATATGCGCATATCACGTCAATCGGGGCTCCTGTACTGTTGTTGCTGAATACGTGCTTTTTTATCTGGTTGCGGTTTTTTGCAATCAATGAGTTGGCGGCCTCAACTATGGTCTTTGTCGAACGGTAGTTCTGTTGGAGTTTGAAAAGACGGCAGTTGTCAAACACCCGCTGGAAACCGAGGATGTTGTCTATCTCGGCACCGCGGAATGAGTAGATGCTCTGCGCATCGTCGCCCACCACGCACACGCGCCTGTGTACCGATGCCAGCTGCATCACTATGTCATGTTGCACAACGTTGGTGTCCTGATATTCGTCGACTAAAATGTATTGGAACCGTTCGGAATAGCGTTGCAGCACGTCAGGACACTGCCGGAACAGGGTGGCGGTGTAGACCAGCAGGTCATCGAAATCCATGGCATTGCATTCGCGGCAACGGCGGCAGTAGCGGCCGAATATTTCGCCGAAAAGCGGTATTCCGTTCGTATTGTCGTGGTTGTAGTTGTCAGTCGATGCTCTGTATGCCGCCGGGGTTATCAGATGGTTCTTGGCCATTGATATTTTCTGTTGTATGGCGGCGGGCTTGTACTTCTTGTCATCGAGAGACATCTCCTTGACTATCGTCTTTACCACGTTTTTCGAGTCGTTCGAGTCGTAGATGGTGAATTGCGGCGTGAAACCCAGCAGGTTCGCTTCTGCCCGGAGTATGCGCGAAAATATAGAGTGGAACGTACCCGCCCACAGTGCACGGGCATTCTGCCAGCCTACCGTTTGGATTATGCGTTCGCGCATTTCGGTTGCTGCCTTGTTTGTGAATGTCAGGGCCAGAATGTTGTAGGCCGGTACGCCGTTTTGCAGGAGATAAGCCACTTTGTATGTCAGCACGCGGGTCTTGCCCGACCCGGCTCCTGCCACTATTACCGATGCTCCGTCACAGTATTCTACGGCAGCCTTCTGTTCGGGGTTGAGCAGATCCGATAAGTCCATTTGTTGCATCTCTTTGGTGTAAAACGGTTTCTGGGGAAATGATTTTCAGGAAAACACAAAAGCAGAAAGCCGGAGCGCGATTTTTGTCACTGCTCCCGCTTTCTACTGTATTTGCCGGATTGTCAGGACTTTGATTTACAGATGGAGGTCATGTCCCATTTTTTCTTTTTTCGTCTTGAGATAATTTTCATTGTATCGGTTCTTGCCGGTCTCGATTGGCACATTCTCCACGATTTCAAGTCCGTATCCTTCAAGTCCGATGCGTTTCATCGGATTGTTGGTCATCAGGCGCATCTTGCTGATACCCAAGTCGTGCAGTATGCTTGCTCCTACACCGTAGTCGCGCTCGTCGGCTTTGAATCCGAGGTGCAGGTTGGCGTCAACCGTATCGTATCCCTCTTCCTGGAGTTTGTAGGCGGCTATTTTGTTCATCAGTCCGATACCGCGTCCTTCCTGGCTGAGATATACCAATGCTCCTTTGCCTTCGCGTTCTATGGCTTGCATTGCAGCGTGAAGCTGTTCGCCGCATTCGCAGCGTTTCGAGGCGAATATGTCGCCGGTGGCACACGACGAGTGTACGCGCACAAGCACCGGTTCGTCCTCTTTCCATTCCCCTTTTATCAGAGCCACGTGTTCCACGCCGTTTGACTTCTGGCGGAACGGTATTATCTTGAAGTCGCCGTAAGCGGTCGGAAGAAATGCCTCTGCTCCGCGTTCTACGATGGAATCCTGGCGCAGACGGTACGCTATCAGATCTTTTATCGTTATGATTTTGATGCCGAACTTATGGGCCACTTCCTGCAATTGTGGCATGCGTGCCATTGTACCGTCTTCGTTCATGATTTCTATGAGGGCGGCGGCCGGATACAGGCCTGCCAGCCGGGCCAGGTCTATTGATGCCTCGGTATGGCCGGCTCGGCGCAGCACTCCGCGGTCCTGGGCATAGAGCGGGTTGATGTGTCCGGGGCGGCCGAAGTCCGACGGTTTGGCTTTCGGGTCGGCAAGTGCGCGGATGGTGGCCGCGCGGTCGTGGATGGATACTCCGGTGGTGCAGCCTTCCAGCAGGTCGACGGTGATGGTAAACGGAGTGCCGAGAAGCGATGTATTGTTGCTTACCTGGCGGTCGAGTTCCAGTTCCTGGCAACGGCTTATCGGGAGCGGCGCACAGAGCACGCCGCGCCCGTTTTTGAGCATGAAGTTGACTGCTTCTGGAGTGATCTTTTCTGCGGCTATGATGAAGTCCCCTTCATTTTCACGGTCTTCGTCATCCACCACAATCAGGAATTTCCCCTCTCGAAAATCGGCTATTGCCTCTTCGATTGTATTGGTCTTGAATTGCATAGCTTGGACTTGATATGTTTGTTATGGTATTTGTTGAGTTTTTCACCGGTATATTTCCAGCCCGTCCGTATCCTCATCATAATGATTTTCAGGCGTGCGGTGTAGGCTTCATTGTTGAATAGCTTGGAATCGGTAGCGGCCTTGTATGTCAGGAATATACCTATCGGAAGCAGTATCATTGACGACAGCCACATGCCTTCCCAGGCCGGCCATATCCCCTCACGTGCCATTTTTACACCGAACGTGTCCACTATGTAGTAGACTATAAACAGCAGCACGCTCACCACTACCGGCATGCCGAGACCACCCTTGCGTATGATGGCCCCGAGCGGTGCCCCTATGAAAAAGAAGATGAGGCAGGCGAACGAGAGTGTGAATTTGCGGTGCAGTTCTATGGAGTGACGCACAAAGAAACGTTTGCAGTCGCTTAGTACCATCTGGTCGTAGCGGTAGTCGTTTGATGTAGTGTAGACATCGTTGCGCATGTGGCTCATTGCATTTCTCATGCGGTTGTAGCTGAGGTTCAGAAACAGAGAATCGGCATCGTAGCAGGTATTCTGCTTCAGTTTGCCGGCAGTGTCTGCGGTGGCGAATGCGTTGTCGGAATAAGTGCTGTTGACCATCTTGCCGGCAAGGGACGTGGTGAGCGAGTCTCTGGTGTGCCTGATGGAATCAATGTCGGTTACGAGCTGCATGAAGTCTTTCGACACCGACTGGTTATCGAGAAAAGAGCCGTCCATCTCCTCGAAACCGCCTGTATGCTCCAGTATGGTCTCTCTTCTGCGGAACGATTCGCGCCGGTACGGGGCGTTACCCGAACTGAAACTCTTGTCTTTGCGCAGATTCTCGAACAACTCCCCGTTGATGAGGGTCAGCTTCAGGTTCTGTTTGTCTTCTGTCATCTTTATATACACCGTATCGGCCGTTATTACGCACGAACGGTCAAACCCGTTGGTGAAGTCATACAGCATCACATCAAGCATGGCTCCGGTATCGTAGTCTTTGTCGCGCACATACAGGCGCATATTCTGTATGCCGGCATAAAACTCTCCTGTAGGTATGTTCAGTTCCGGCGATGTGCGCCCTATGCTGAACAGTATGGTCCACATCTTTTTCTGTGCAAACGGTATCACATCGTTGGCAAACATGAATGCCCCGACACATACAAACGCTATAAACACCATCAGCGACCGCATGATACGGAAAAGCGATATGCCTGCACTCTTCATGGCAAGCAGCTCAAGCCGCTCGCCCATGTCACCGAATGTCATGAGCGATGCAAGGAGTATTGCCAACGGCAGGGCCATGGGTATCAGTGTAAGCCAGGCGTAGAAAAACAGTTCCAGAAGTACCGCCACTGGCAGCCCCTTGCCAACCATATCGCCTATATGCATCCATAGAAACTGCATGATGAGGATAAATGAACAGATGAAGAACGTAGCCGCAAAAAGCGTCATGAAGTTCTTCAGTACATACGTGTCTATTCGTTTTATCAGCGGCATGCGGCGTAAGTCTGCAGTTCTCTCTCTTTTGCCTCGCTGT
>JBJECG010000064.1:0-77882 GCA_051870875.1 Candidatus Aphodosoma sp. | reverse complement strand
CGATAATTGACCGCACGAAACAGAGATTCCCAATCCGGATAAGTCAGCTTATCAAAATCAGGAAATACTTGTGCTACCACCTTTGCAAGCAAAGTTCTTTGATGTTGCCCTTCGGAACGGTCGGCAAGGAAATATACATCACTGTCCGACAAGACCCTTTTGATAAGTGTTGACTTACCCAACCGCCTGCGACCGTACACTATGACCAACGAGGACTTCTCTCTTGAAAGAGCATCCCTCAGTCGTGCTGTTTCTTCTATTCTATCAACGAAGTTCATATTACGCTTTTATTATGCTATGCAAACATAATGTTTTTATAGCATAACACAAAATTTTGAGCCAAGTATTTTCTGCACGGCAAAAGAATTTAATGTAAAATGGTGTGTGATTGGGATTTATTTGTTAATTTTGCACCACATTTGAGACAATATAAACATTAACGATGCAAAGAAACAGAATGAACATATTACCAACAACCGCAATTCTGAGCAATAAACGCACAGAATCCGTGTCGAGTGTTCATGTTTCACGCATTGAACCTCGTAGAGTAAATACTTTCCAGCGAACATAGCAAGTACTTTATTGTACTTTGAGAGAATAGAAACTGAATAGTTGGAGAGTCCTTACCAAACTTTCCAACTTTTTTTGTTTTAGGTTTTCAACCTACAATATAGGCTGCACCTCAGTATAGTTCGAGCAAGCTCGACTCTACATTCGGTTTGCACTATATTTATGCCCATTTGTGACAGTTGTCTTTGTGATGCTCTTCTGTCATTTCCGTCTGATGGGCTGTTAGTAACCAGATTATTAACGTGCAGTGATGCACATAAATTGAGAAGAAAATGAACCTTTTGACTAAGCCGAATCCAATGAAACTCGTTTCAATTGGTGAGGCGGAAAAAAGCTGTGCGAAAGCAAACTACAAATTTGACGGCAGCAAGGTGTTCTTTACATCTGACACCCATTTTTATCATGGAAATATCATTCGTTTCTGTAACAGACCGTTCAAGGATGTGGAAGTGATGAATGAGACTATAATCTCTAATTGGAACAATACAGTCGGGCAGGATGACACCATCTTTCATTTGGGCGATTTCTGTCTTGGCGGTTCGGCCGAATGGACTAAAATACTTGACAGGTTGAACGGAAAGATATATCTGATTATGGGTAATCACGATTTGAAGAATATACGCCAAGGCTACATTGACAGATTTGAATATGTGGCAATGCAGATGCACATAGAAATCGGCAAGCAGAGGATATATCTGAATCATTATCCCTTTCTATGCTTTGATGGTGGATACAAGGATGTATGGCAACTGTTCGGGCACGTTCACACAAGGAAGAACAATACCGGAATTGACGCTGCCCGGCTTCAATATCTCTATCCGACACAATACGATGTAGGTGTTGATAACAACAATTTTACACCTGTATCATTTGAACAGGTCAAAAGGATAATAACCAAACAAATAGAAAAAGGAGGACTGTAAAATGAAAATACAATATATGAGCGACCTGCATTTGGAGTTCAGCGATAACAGCAGGTGGATGAAATATAATGAATTATCGGTAACAGGCGATGTTCTGGTGCTTGCCGGAGATATATTCTATCTGAAAAACGAAGTTGCGCCTTTGGCTAATTTCTGGAAATGGGCATCAGAGAATTATCGTCAGGTGCTCATCGTGCCCGGAAACCATGAGTATTACAATTATTGTGATGTGATGGACAAGGGATTGCAATGGAATTGGAAGTTCAAAAACAATGTAGGATATTACCAGAATAAGGTCGTGCGGATTGATGATACCGACTTTATCATGAGCACTTTGTGGTCTAAGATTTCTCCTGTCGACGAATACTTCGTATGGAAGGGCATGAACGACTTTCGACAGATAATGTATAATGGCAAATTGCTCCAGACAGAGGAATTCAATAAGATGCACAGTTTCTGTTTGAATTTTATCAAACAAAGTCTGGCAGAAAGTACCGCCAAACATATTGTGGTGGTAACACATCATCTTCCCACATTGGAGGTGGCCGCCCCTCATCATAAGGGTTCTGTGCTGAATAGTGCTTTTGCGACCGAGTTAGGCCAGCTTATAGCAGACAATCGTATTGATGTGTGGATTTATGGTCATTCGCATACCAACATTGATGCTGAGATAAACGGAACAAAGGTAGTTTGCAATCAGATGGGGTATGTTTTCCAAAATGAACATCTCGCCAATGGTTTTGAACCGGGCAAGTTCCTTGTCTTGTAGCAAATATTGTCTTGGTTGATATGCTTTAAGACCTCAATGTATCATATAGTAAACAAATAGCTCGGTTTTGCATATTATATGATATGTTGTGATTTAGTATTTTCAGTTATTCGAAAAATCCAAATAACTGAAAATACTGATTTTTACCATTACAAAATTATCGTAACGCAAACATCGTAATGATCACCCAGCATCCTCATTGTAAAGGGGGTTTCTTTTGGTCAGCATAACTTAACCTTACAGATTAAAACATTTTTCCACCAGAGTTTTCAAATACTCAGTCGTAAGATTTGCCAAACCAATTTGTTCTATATAGGCAAAGTCTGCATTCTTTTTATTTATCACAAATTTCCTTTCTACGCCATCAATGCTTGCCAGCAGATGGTAATTCCCTTTATAAGTTTGCTCAACACGCATATTGCTGATGGTGTGTTCATCGATTTCCATTGCAGCATCTTCGGCTTCGCACTCCCATTCGCCCCATGCTTTCAGGTGGTTGGCGATAGTTGACTCAACTCTGCCTATCCACGACTCCGATACCCCATTTTCAACTGCTATTGTACGGAACTGCTTCAATGAAGAAACGACATCTCTGATGATAGCATCGGGACGACGAATTCCGTTATCACGGGCAAATTCAATAACATCCGAGCGTGTGATGTCATACAGTTTGGCTCGAATATACATGCAATGCTCCTTGTTCGGCAAATAACCGCCCCTGTCAATGATGTAGGTAATATCGTATGCAGGAGCAAGACGCCAGGCACCATCTTCATTCATAATAAATGAAAAGTTCTTGTTATGGTCATCTGTGTTATTCGACAGAATATTGAAGACCATTCTTCGGAATACTTCCTGACAATCCGCATCAGGCAGACGGAGCTTACGGCAAACAGATATCAATTGCTCATAACTCTCGGCATCGGGATATATGGCAGCCAAAGTCTGTGTATGAATCTTTTTTCCACCATTACGATCAAACCGTCTGGTTAAAAAATGATTGTTTCCATCCACTGAATATAACATTGACGGCATCATATTGATACCTGCCATAGTTGCCAACTTATAATAAGTCATTTCTAATTCTGCCGAACAATATTCGGAGTTACCAAATTTGAGAAGATAATAGTCATATCCTTCCAAAGCTGCAATTTGACCGCTTCGTATCTCTCCTGTTTCTCTGTTTATCGCAATAATCGCTTTCGGCTGACGCCCCCCAGCGGATGTACCTACAGTCAACAAAGATTGCATGGTTATGGACTCCTCCGGCATAATACGGGCATTCTCCCTTTCTACAAAAATGCGTTCTGCCAAATCTGCCAACGACTTAACATCTATTTTTTCTGTTCTTCGCTCCCTGTTAGTTTCCGGAATAAATTCTAACGCTCCCATTCCTCGTCTGCCTATAAACGAGAGCTTATCCAACGGATTTATCTCTGAATTGGATATTTTTTGCTGTTGACGCCATAAATCAAACAATTGGTTACCCCAGGCATCAGGCAATGAATCTGCGACAAATGCCGGAAGCTTCTGGTAAATCTTGGCATCTTCACCCCAAACAGGCAACAGCCCTCTGGTACCATCAACAGGTGCAACCAAAGGGGATATATTCAATCCTTTTCTGATAAAATCGGGATTATATGTGAAATAAGAAAGATGTCGGCGTTCATCCCAAGCCAAACGACCAATTTCTTCTTCCCAAAGTATTATTTTTAACGACTTCATCATATCTGTATGTCTTATTTAGAGTGTCTGATTCGTTGCGTTTTTTTCTCATTTTCACGCATAAGATAAGGCGATTCGGGCAATTCCGGCAAAATGTCGTCTAAAGAATTAATCTGACCGACGACTTTCAACAAGAGAATAAATGTTGACAATGAAAGGTTGCCTGCCGTGCCATTTTCAAACTTGTGTATGGTAGTAAGCCCAACACCTGAAAGTTCCGACACTTCTTTTTGTGTCAGACTGCACCGCATTCTATATTCCTTAAAACGAGTACCCAACATGCGTACCAGTTCGGGAGTGGAGTATTCAAACAAATCTTTCATACTTATATATCATTATACTGATAATTAAATACTAAATATCGCCATTATATTCACTATATTGACATTTACAATACAAAAGTAGTAATATGTTTTGAAATAGCCAACGAATGCGCATAATTATTGGCTTGCCAAAAGAAAAAGATACTCAACTTGACTTTAATGACCGTTATTATATACACGGGCAATAAAGTTAAGTTAAACAGAGGGAAAAGGAAGATTTACCCGACTGATTTTTCTTTTCGCCAGCAATCGGTATAAGTCACTTCGTATTCAATCTTGGAGAAATAATCTGCGGTATAATCACAACATAATAACAGATGAAACACCCTACAACATCTTTCGTAAATATCATTGAAAGACTTACAAAATTACACCCAAAACCACCTTTTTTATCAAAGTCTTCTCATTTGTTTCCTTGTACCGGAAAAACGCATTATCTTTGCAAAAGTTCAGCGCAGAAAAAGGAGCAAAATCAGACTTTCCTACCATTTAAGACTCAAACTATTGGTAGTCAATAGGTCTAATATGCTGCATAGAGAATTGCTGAAAATCGTCAAAAGAGTAAGCACTAACTATTAATTGTAAATCGTTTAATTATGAAAAAATTAAAAATCGACAGGAAAGTGGTTGCGAATCTTTCCAAAATTGGTCAGTCTAACGTGGTAGGAGGTGATACTACTGATGACATTAAAGATCTAACCAAAACGCTTACATGCGAATCTTGTATCTGTCAACCCACAGATGTGGTATGTAGAACAGGGGTTCCAACAAATCAATGCAACACAATGACTTGTGAGCCTCTTCCTTACACAAGCACTTATAATATTTTCTACTGGAGGAAATAAATTCATGTGCGATAGCTACATAGAAAATATTCAAAGGAGGTTACATGATTAGATTTTTATTAGTCACAATAAAACTTATTATAAGAACAACAAGGTAAAGTCAATGAAAACAATAATTATCAAATTGAAGTTTGTGGTAATATGCATTGTTTTGTGCAACATTACCATTTTTGCACAAGAACAGAATGTACAACATGAGAATCAAAATGTATATGATGCGATTCTTGCAAACATGACATTCCGAGATTCGGTGGATTGCGGTTTTATTTCTCAAATTGCCAAAGGAAAAGACCTGATAATTTTGGGCGAAAGTGGGCATTTTGACGCTGTAACTATCGAATCCAAGTCAAAAATGGTACAATGTTTAATTGACGGTTTTGGCTTTGACACTTACGCAGATGAGGCGACTGCATTCTTGATTTCGTATATGTGGAGCAATCCCAAATATGAAGCCATTCGAGCTTATGTTCCCGTTACTAATCTGAAGCATGTATATGGAGGCATTGATAGGGAATATAAAGAAATATGTAATCTCCTGAATAGCAATAAAATAGAATTATTTGGAATTACTTCTCAAGGTAGTGTATTGGATATAACTGCATTGCAATGGATTTTATCTTCATATTGCGATGTAAAAAATATTGGGGTAGATTTCACATGGTTATTTAGAACATACCAAAAGAAACTATTTTCCAATGAGAAAATCCCGGAAAACGACATTGAGCTATTTCATAAATATATGAATAAGATTTTTTATACTGCAGATAAATTATTGGAGCAAAACCCGGATAGCATAGATTTGCAGGCAATAGCTCAATATGAGAAAAACTTCAGAATAGACTATCAATGGATGGACAATTTTGAAGAGAAAGCTAAAGTTTATGAGACTGATTATGACCCATCTTTGATACAATATGTATCAATGCGAGATATGATGATGGCGGATAATATTTTATGGTATATGGAAAGATTTCCCGATAAAAAAATTGTAGTGAACTGTGCCAATTATCATGCTATGAAAAACATATCGGAGACTGAAAACGATAAGGACATGACAATGTATATGAAGACTCCCACAATGGGAGAATGGTTGCATAAGACTTTAGGCAACAGGATGTACACTCTATTATTCACTGCTTATGGTTTTCCCAATTACGTTTTAGGTGGTGAGTTGGAGAAACGGATTCATAACCATACGGATAAAAATTTCGGATTTATAGATTTTACCCCATTGAAGCCAAAGTATGAATATGTACCGTTTGACTGTAACGTAATCCGTAAAAAATATGGTCCGTTCATGTATATGTGCGATGGCTTGATATATGTAAAAAAAGAACGTCAAGTGACAATGTAATATTATGTGTGTGAATATATAGCTCATGCAATCATTGGTCAATATTTCTCCTGTTTTTCTCAACTGGACACCCAAATCAGATTAGGATTAGATTTACGGGAGACTGTTGCTCTGAAGTCAAACCCAAAATAATACAACAGTTTTGCTTTGAGTCAGACAGTGTGTATGAGAGACGATAGATGGTCTTCGTTATCTTACCGGCGCGTTCAATCGACATGTCGATTCCGGCAACTTTTAACCATCGTTCCGGCTACAGCATTATAGTGCATGCTGTAAAACAGATGCAGGTGTGTCCTTCTATTCGGTTGCGCAGCCGGTGGTAATAATGGGCGACCAGAAGAAAATAGACCAAAAACAACTGAAACAAAAGTACGATAAAATCAACAAACTAAAGATAGACAAACTTTTCAAGGGTGGTTTCTGATGATGGTAATCTGCTAAAAATTCATGTTCCATCTTTATTTTATAAAAAATACAAGCATACTTTTGGGTACGGTGTATATTGTTGAATATCTGAGTGCTATTCTTAGAAGGAGCTTTGCTGAATTATAGTAGATTACACAACTGATTCTTATGCCGGATTGATTAAATGGTTGTCTTTATTTTTAGAGAGACAACCTTTTTGCACAAACGAATTGAAATATATAAGTAGTCTTTCTTCTAAATAAATTTATTCTATATTTAAGTGAATATACGGTATATATAAGTTGTGGCGTTGCCAGTAGATAATACATAAATAAAGAATTTGATATGAATCCAAATAAAATATTATACATACCATTCGACAAATTTACTGTCCGCATTCCATTTCTGCCAATCGAGAGTTTGAAAGATAATTTTAAATCTGTTGAAACTCTATTCGACTTGCTCTCAAATACTAAGGTAGCTGAGGCAATATACATCGCTTCTCCGGTTTTGTATGACGAAATAAACAAGTCAATAGCATCTCCCCAAAAATTTTCGGCAAAAGACATGAATAGAATCATATATTCTTTTGCTCGCTACATAAACAGAATGGCAACACGGTGCACTCCGTTTGGTATGTTTGCTGGGTGTGCAGTCGGAAACATTGGAGAACATACGTCTGTTGAAATAGGACCCAGTATTCAACGTCATGCACGGCTTGACATGGATTTTCTCTACGCAAAATACATTTTTTCAAGCGAATACACAAAGTATTTCACACTTTTCCAAACGAATATTATTATAAAGTGTACACTTTTCCAAACGAGATGCATTACTTTGTGTACCAGCTGCGAAAAGTAGACATGAATACAAGACAGAAGATTTTTCGCCTTCCGACTACAAGTATTCAACCTTATATCTGCATCGACAGTGGTAAAGGTATCAACTACCATGTGTTTTCGAGAGATCGCAGTACATTGTTGTATTTGAAGATTGTCATCATTGGAAATATTACAGAAAGGCAAGGGGACATCGGTTGTGTCTTGTCAACATTCCTTTAAGCCGGGATTGTTTTTGCAGGAGTTGTCTGCCGTACGTGCTGTAACCCGACGAAGTAGTCGATGGCCAGACGGTAGGAATCGAGGCCGAAACCTGATATCACGCCACAACAGGCACGTGATATGAGAGAAAACCGGCGTTCGGGTTCACGGGCATAGATGTTTGTGATATGGACTTCCACTACGGGAGCCGGAACTGCTGCCACGGCATCAGCTATTGCTACCGATGTATGGCTGTAACCGCCGGCGTTTAGCAGTATGCCGTCGGCAGTGAAGCCGTCCTGTTGCAGACGGCCGACTATTTCGCCTTCGATATTAGACTGAAAACATGATATTTCCACATCAGGATAATTTTTCCTTAGTTGCACCAGATATTCATCAAAAGAGAGGCAACCGTATTTTTCCGGTTCCCGCACTCCAAGCAGATTGAGATTTGGGCCGTTGACAATTGTAATTTTCATAAGTCAGAGAATCGGGACGTTTGTCATTCATGTTCTTGCGTTTGTTTGTACCGGGCGAAGCTTTCAGCCGCGATATTCGAACGTGGTTCCTGCATTCCGTACCGGCAGGTATGGTCTTTCATGTAAAGATGACAGAGGGCATATTCCAAATATTCAAGGGTCTGGCGGCGGACTTTTGGTTTCAACTGACATTCCCAAACAACGATGCAATGCCACCCCAGAGCCGAAATTTCCTGCCGTTCGGCCATATCGCGGGTTCTATTACGTTCTATCTTCGATTTCCAGAACTCCGTATTTGTCTTTGGGATGGCAAAATGCGGACATCCTTCATGTCCATGCCAAAAACAGCCGTTAACGAAAATCACGGTACGGTATTTTTTCAATACTATGTCTGGATGCCCCGGTAACCGCGGATAGTTGAGCCTGTAACGGAATCCCCGGCTGAATAGGTATTTGCGCACCAATATTTCCGGTTTGGTGTTTTTGCTTCTGATAGAGGCCATGCAGCGGTGCCGCTGTTCTTCGGTCAATTTGTCCATAAACCAATGTCCTTACGAAAGGGATACTTGCCCAATACGACGAGCAAATGTGAGGACATTGCCGTCGTGCAATGCTGTCAAAGCCGTCGGATGGTGTTCATCATCTGTTCTCCAAGATTGATAGTGTAGCCTTGCGAGCAGAATACGATGCGGTTGAATGTGTCGGCTATGATGAATACAGGCAGGTTGTTGTGCCGGCGGAGTTTCATTGCTGCGGTTATATTCCGTTCGATGCTGTGGTCGATGTCAATACCGTATGTGATATTTGACGGAAGAGGTGCGCCAAATTCACCGGCATTGTATTTTCTGAAATCATCCTCGGACTGGAAGAGCAGCAGCATCTGCCGTCCCCATGCTTCAAATTCCGGAGCTACGGCAGCTATATCACGCAGGGCGTGGTTTGTCGGTTCCTGGTTTACGCCCAATATGGCGACCACAAAATATCCGCGTCCGGTGGTTGCCAATACCGAGCGGGATCCGCCAGCATCTGTCGGCATATACCGAGATTCTGAGTCAAACTCACCGATGACCTCCACATCTGATTCGCTGTGACGGATTACAAGGTCTACTTCGGAAGTTTCGCCCTGACGGATTGTAAATGCGCGTGCCGTGGAAAGGACGCCTCCGTTGGCAAGGCGGTTGCCGGTAACGAGCAGATAGTGACCTGTATCGAGCGGTGTACCCTGACGCAAGAGATTGCTCCACGATGTACCTTGTTCCATTCCGCTTTCGCCTTCGTCGTAAGCGAGAAGTGAAAGTGTGCCGTCAGGCATGATGCGAGATATGGTGAAATGGTTGTAGTATTTCGGGTCATCGAGAAGTGGAGTGGGCGTATAATCGGCACGAAGTGTGCCTGTAGGCGATGATGTTTGGCAGGTAACTTCAAAGTCGACATCACGAGGTGTGCCGCCGTCCATAAGCTGCACTTTGCCGGTGACCGGATCAATTCGTGCAGGGATGTCAAGTGAACGTGCCAAAGAGACGAAGTATATGTCGCGGCTGCGAGGGTCTGCCACCCCGGCCCTCCATACTCCGGCAGGCGAAATGGGTGCGCCGCCGAGATTGCATTCGAGCTCTACACGGACCGATGATTTGACGAATGCGACAAGTCGTTGAGCATTGGAGCGGTAAGCAGCAGCACTGTCGGCATCTATGTGTCGGGCAAAAAAGGCTTTGTATGGGGTAAGGAGTTCAAATTCGACACGGGGGCAACGCACGTAGTCGGTATATATGTCAGCAGCATAACCTTCTGGGACAGGCTGGATATTGTCGTGCAGCACTTCGATTGTTATGTCGCGCAGGTCTTTCTGCAAAAGAGAACCAAGCAGGGCGACGGCTATGTCGCGGCGGTTGGCATCGGCCATCTCGACAAGGAATGAGGTGAGGGTGGGATGGTTGCCACGTGAGGCGACGAGGTATTCGGCCACCAGTGAGGCGTATTCGCCATCGTAACCATACCGAGCAGCAAAGAGACGGGCCTTTTCATCGGTGTAGAAAGTGGCGGTATAGGCGGTACGGATAGAGTCCTCGACAGCCAGCCGGAGGTTGTTTTCAGCACGTTGGCAATCGGTGACAAGGGGTATATCGGCCCCTTCGTCCGGAGGTATAAGGTCAAACTCCAAAGCATAATCATCGGCGATGGTGTGGTTGAGGGTAATTGTCACAGCGTTGTCGCTGCCGAAAGAGACTTTCCGAAAACCGTAGCGGCCACCGGCAGAGGCCCATACCACCAAGTCTCCGTGACCGGCAGAAAGGAATGTACGCCCTCCGGCATCGGCTTGTTTCGTTGCAATGGTGTAATATTCGGCATAGTTGTAGAGACGGAACTGCACTTTGGCTCCAGATGCAGGTGTTCCGTCAGGATTCTGCACTTCGACATCGATGCGCGATGAAGGGGCATAGTTGTCTATGATGTTGATTTCGGTGAAAAGGGGCGTGCGCCGCATAATCTCTTCAGGTCCCATGTAACGGCCGAATACTTTGGTGTGCATGAGCATACTGCGGGAGGCTGGGACATTGAACCATCCGAGATTGAGTACCGGTTCAGGTTCACAGGCGCCGAGAAACATCCACTCGCCATCGACCCAAGCTTCGACCCAAGCGTGGTTGTTGTCGGTATGCGCCCAGCGTGGGGTATATACCTGACGTGCAGGTATGCCGACAGAACGGAGGGCGGCCACAGTGAATGTTGACTCCTCTCCGCAGCGACCGTATGCCGTGCGCATGGTGGCAAGCGGAGAGCTGGTACGCGGGTCAGACGGGGTGTAGACTACTTTTTCGTGACACCAGTGGTTGACTTCAAGTACGGCATCTCGCATAGACAGATGCCCGACGCGCGGACGGAGTTCTTCGTAAAAAATCCAACGGGCAGAGTCGATGTCTTCGTTGTTTACCCTTACCGGGAGAACGAAATGGCGGAATTCGCGTTCCGGCACCGATGCTCCCCATGGCATTGCCCCGCGGGCTTCGAACGAAGTACGTATATTTTTAAGGAAGAACTGCGGAGTATAGTCAACCACATCGCTCATAGGCATATAAGCATACAGAAACATCATGGCCTCGCGCTCGGCAACCGACATGTCAAGTTTGTCCATATCAGGCAATACACCCGGCTGCAAACCAGCCTTGCGAACTGCATAATCAGATTCGAGGTTTTGACGTTCTGCGGCATCGGAAATCAGATGTTCGCCGCCACACGAAGCCAGCGACATGACAGCTGCCGCAAAAAAGATCTTAAATAAAAAATTCCCCATTGTCATATTAAATTACAGATTGTTCATGATCCGGATAATAGGCACAACCTCTGTATACCATCTACCAAATCCTGCAAATTTACAAATAAAAAATGATACCCAAAACAACAAACACAACAACGGCCGTGTTATTTACACGATACAGCACTGCCGTGTACGAAAAAATTCGTACTTTTGCAAATAGACAAAAAAGCACAAACAAGCAAGTCTATCCGCGACTTGGTACGAAAGACCGCTTGATTATGAACATTCTTTTCCTCGCCACCTGGTATCCGCACCGTTTTGATGCGATGGACGGGCTGTTTGTGCGCAAACATGCCCGGGCTGTAGCGCGCCAGAAAGGGAATATAGTGGATGTGATATATATATGTGCCAGAGAAGAAGTGACTGAAAACGAGTTTACAGACACCGTGACTGACAGTGTACGCGAACTGGTTTACTACACCCGTCCGACATCAATGTCCGGTAATATCCGGAATCTGCACATTGTATGGAACGAGTGGCGCAGACGGCGTGGCATAATGCCTGACGCGGTACACCTGAATGTGATTTCAAAATTGGGATGGCTGGCCGTATATCTGAAACGGCGGTACCGGATACCGTTTGTCATCACTGAACATTGGTCGGGTTATCTGCCGGAAAACAGCGGTTTCAAAGGGGCCAATGTCATCTCAGGACGATGGATCGCCGGCAATGCCTCTGCTGTAATGCCGGTATCAGTCAGACTGATGGAAGCTATGAAAAAACATGGTCTGCACAACGGCAACTTTTTTGTAGTCAACAATGTGGTGGATGACTTCTTTTATGAAAAGCCAAAGGCTGCCAACCGGCATCCAAGATTCAGGTTCCTACATGTCAGCTGTTTTGTAGACCGGGCCAAAAACAATGTAGGAATGATTGACGCCATAAACCTATTGAGCAAGCGACGGAATGACTTTGAAGTGATAATGGTCGGCAACGGACCTGACTGGCAGATGGCAAAAACCCATGCTGAGAACTACGGGCTGACAGATGACCGTTTCATAAAATTCGTAGGAGAACAACCGCCCGAAGCGGTAAAACAGTGGATGGACAAGAGTGACTGTTTCCTGTTTTTCTCAAACTATGAAAACGCTCCTGTGGTACTTGCAGAGTCGTTGGCCTGCGGATTGCCCGTCATCTCATCGAAAGCCGGCAATGCCATGCAATTGGTGACAGAAAGTCGTGGCATACTTGTTGATTGCAGAGATACGGAAGCTCTTGCAGCCGCAATGGACAAAATGATTGACAATGTGGCGGAATATGACCGCGAGACGATACGCAAAGACACCCATATGTTCAGTTTCGACAGCGTAGGCAAAATATACACAGACACCTATATCCAAGCCATCAATGCCGTCAGCAAACATAACCGACCATGAAACACCCCGATATATACCGCCTTGCCAAAGAACATACGCTCGATGATGCCGGGCTGGCTACACTGCTGACCACATCCAACCACACC
Source organism: Candidatus Aphodosoma sp. (assembly GCA_051870875.1). Classification (GTDB taxonomy): domain Bacteria; phylum Bacteroidota; class Bacteroidia; order Bacteroidales; family Paludibacteraceae; genus Aphodosoma. Next base: position 64,671 of record JBJECG010000064.1, on the reverse strand, counting down.
ATGGCAGATGAGCTTGCTGCAACTGCACGCAGTGTGACAGACCGCTACCACGGACGTGTGGTGAAAACCCGCGGCCTTATAGAAATAAGCAGCTACTGCAGAAACAATTGTCTCTACTGCGGCATCCGTGCCGGCAATACAAAGGCCCGACGCTACCGCCTTACCCATGACGAAATACTGGAATGCTGCAATGAAGGCGCACGGCTTGGCTTCAAAACGTTTGTATTGCAGGGAGGCGAAGACCCGCGCCACACCACCGGATGGGTGGAAAAAGCGGTATCGGACATCCGCGCCGCACATCCGTCAGCAGCCATAACCCTTTCGCTCGGCGAACGTCCAGAGGAGGACTACCGCCGATGGTTCGATGCCGGAGCCGACCGCTATCTTCTCCGCCACGAAACTGCCAATCCCGCCCACTATGCCCGCCTCCATCCCGACACCATGAGCTGGCAACACCGTGCAGACTGCCTGAAAGCGTTGAAACGAATAGGTTATGAGACAGGTACAGGTATGATGATAGGGTCGCCGTTCCAAACCACAGCAGACCTCGTGGCCGATTTGCGTTTCATCGAGGCACTGAAACCGGATATGATAGGCATAGGACCGTTTGTCAGCCATCATGACACTCCCTTTGCCAACGAACCGAACGGCAGTGTCGGGCTTACATTGCGCCTTATCTCCATACTGCGTCTCATGCACCCGACCGCCAACATTCCCGCCACCACATCGCTCGGCACATTGGCTTCCGACGGCCGTCTGCTGGGTATAAACGCCGGTGCCAACGTAGTGATGCCCAACCTCTCACCATTGCGTTTCCGCAAGGATTATTCGCTGTATGACAACAAGATATGTACCGATTTAGAGGCTGCCGAAAGCCGGAAGATGTTGGCGGAAGAGTTAGCCGGGTACGGATACATATTGGATTGAAACCTTTTATATACCAACATTTATGTACAACAAACTTTCATCGGTTGCCGAAGAATTCATCAACCATCAAGAGATACTCGACACCTTGCAATGGGTGGACGAAAACAAGGATAACAAGGCTCTTGTGGAGAGCCTCATCGAAAGAGCCGAAGACTGCAAAGGCTTGTCGCACCGCGAAGCCTCCCTGCTTCTGGCTTGCGAAGACAAGGAACTCCAGAACCGCATGTTCGATCTGGCACGGCGCATCAAGCAGCGTTTCTACGGAAACCGCATCGTGATGTTCGCCCCGCTCTATCTGTCGAACTACTGCATAAACGGATGTGTATATTGCCCTTACCATGCAAAGAACCGCACCATTCCCCGCAAGAAACTTACTCAGGAAGAGATAAAGGCCGAAGTGGTCGCACTTCAGGATATGGGTCACAAACGTCTGGCTTTGGAAGCCGGCGAGCACCCTACACTCAACCCGATAGAATATATACTCGAAAGTATCAAGACCATATACAGCATAAAGCATAAAAACGGTGCCATCCGCCGCGTGAATGTCAACATAGCAGCCACCACCGTTGAGAATTACCGCAAACTGAAAGAGGCCGGCATCGGCACTTACATCCTTTTTCAGGAGACTTACAACAAAGGGAACTACGAAGCGTTGCACCCGACCGGTCCGAAATCGAACTACGCTTACCATACAGAGGCGATGGACCGTGCGATGGAAGCCGGCATCGACGATGTCGGTATAGGCGTCCTCTACGGACTGGAGACGTACCGCTACGACTTTGCGGGACTTCTGATGCATGCCGAACACCTGGAAGCCAAATTCGGTTGCGGACCGCACACTATAAGCGTACCACGTATATGTCCTGCCGATGACATAGACACTGCCGACTTCAAGAACGTGATTTCCGATGAGATATTCGAGCGCATTGTGGCCGTACTCCGCATAGCCGTGCCTTACACAGGCATGATCGTGTCGACCCGCGAAAGCGCCGCTACCCGAGCCAAAGTTCTGGAACTGGGTATCAGCCAGATAAGCGGTGGTTCGCGGACATCGGTAGGCGGCTATACAGAAGAGGAACGCCACGACGAAACTTCGCAATTCGATGTATCAGACCGCCGTACACTGGATGAAGTGGTAGGATGGCTCCTCGATTTGGGCTATGTACCGAGTTTCTGCACAGCCTGTTACCGTATGGGGCGTACCGGCGACCGTTTCATGTCGCTCGTCAAGACCGGTCAGATAGCCAACTGCTGCCAGCCCAATGCTTTGATGACACTTAAAGAGTACGCCGAGGATTACGCTTCGCCTGCTGTCCGCGAAAAGATAGACCGTGTGATTGCTGCAGAAATGAATCATGTGACCAATCCAGCCATCCGCAACCGCGCAGTAGAAAACATCCGCCGCATAGCTGAGGGAGAACGTGACTTCCGTTTCTAACAAGAGAGTCAAATGACCGTTGAAAAGTGATTCTCTCTTCAGCGGTCACTTTCCGAACGAACCGGATTCACTTTAACCACCACTTACACGACAGTTGTAATGAAACCAATAATATATCAGGTATTACCACGACTATTTGGAAACAACCGGACATCATCCGGCAACCAACAACCTTACGGAACAATCGAACAAAACGGAGTAGGCAAATTCAGCAACTTCACTTCCACGGTGTTAAACAATTTACGTTTGGCAGGGTACACCCATATTTGGTACACAGGAGTGATAGACCATGCCACGCAAACCGACTATTCAGCCATAGACAGACCGGCCAACCACCCTGCCATAGTGAAGGGTAAGGCCGGATCGCCGTATGCCATACGCGACTACTATAATGTCGCCCCCGACCTGGCTGACAATACCGGACAGAGATTTGAGGAGTTTGTAGATTTGATAAGACGCACGCATGAGGCCGGACTGAAGGTGATAATGGATTTTGTACCGAATCATGTGGCCCGAAACTACCATTCGGTATCGGCACCGCAGGGGGTGCGCGATCTGGGAGCCGACGACCGCACAGACTGGCACTTCGCCGTGTCCAACAATTTCTATTATTGTGTCGGCGAATCATTCAGCCCCGAATTCGACCGCATGGGTTATGTCGAATATCCGGCTCGTGTCACAGGCAATGACTGTTTTACGGCACACCCTTCGCGCAACGACTGGTACGAGACAGTAAAGCTCAACTACGGTGTGGACTATTGCGGCGGCAAAGTACGGCACTTCGACCCAATACCCGATACATGGCATAAAATGATTGCAATTCTGGAGTTCTGGATTTCACACGATGTCGACGGTTTCCGTTGCGACATGGCGGAAATGGTGCCTGTAGAGTTCTGGCATTGGGCCATCAGCCGCATCAGGGCATTGAACCCCAACGTTATCTTCATAGCCGAAGTATACAATCCGCAACTCTACCGAAGTTATATGGATCATGGGGGATTTGACTATCTCTACGACAAAGTAGGACTTTACGATACGTTGGTGTCGATAGTCCGTCATGGCGGTCCGGCCTCATCTGTCACCTACGCCTGGCAGGCTGTCGATGGTATTCGGCACAGGATGCTTTCATTCATAGAAAACCACGATGAGATACGCATTGCATCTGACATTACCGGGCAACAGGACGTGAACGGCCTTGTAAGACGCGGATTTGCCGCCGCAGCCATATCGGCATTGATGTCAACTGGAGCAATGATGATTTATGCCGGACAGGAAGTGGGCGAACATGCCGACGATGCAGAAGGATTCAGCGGCAGGGACGGGCGCACTACCATATTCGACTACTGGCGCGTGGACAAACTGTGCCGTCTGCAACAGACGCTTGACGGCAACAACCAGCTTAATGAATTTGAAGCGGCCATTTACGACAAATACTACAGGTTGCTGAACATAGCCCGTCAACCTGTAGTTGCAGATGGTCAGTTCTACGACCTCATGTGGCTGAACATGCGCAACCCTCAGTTGAATCCTGACGACATATACACTTTTGTACGCTACACAGGCAATGAGGTGCTGCTGGTGGCGGCCAACTTTGCACAGCAGACGTTAGAGACGGGCATTGTAGTGGCCGGGCATCTGTTTGAGACAATGGGACTGGCACCGGCACAAAGCGTTGCAGCCGTAGAATTGATGACAAACAACAGGCTGACAATAAGTTTTGAACCGGCACAACGCACCGTAGTGAGCATCCCGGCCAACGATGTGGTATGCCTCAGTTTCACGCTGCAAGCACATTGACACCAATCATGAAAAAACTCCAGTTCCTGATAATTATGAGCTTGGTAACGACACGACTTTCACCGCAGCCGCTGGTAGGCATAGCCTTGAGTGGCGGCGGCGCATTGGGCTTTGCGCATATAGGAGTGCTGCAGGCTCTTAACGAAAACGGCATCTATCCCGACTGCATTGCAGGCACCAGTATGGGCGCGATAATAGGCGGCATATATGCTGCCGGATACGCCCCCGAAAAGATAGTGGAAATAGTACACGACAGGAAATTCTACCGGATAACCCATCTCATGACCCTCCAGTCCGGTTTCAGACATCTCGGCATGAGCAACCACAATGTCCTGCTCAACACTCTCAGAGAACTGATACCGCACAATTCGTTCGACAGCCTGAATACACCGTTTATGGCATGCGTCACCAACCTCGATCTGATACAGGCCGAATATATTGATACCGGCGGTATGCTGGGCGAGTACATCGTGGCATCGGCCTCCATTCCAGGCGTATTTGAAGCAAAAAGAATAGGAGAGACCACTTATGTCGACGGCGGAGTACTCGACAATCTGCCGGCCCGCTGTCTTCGTGAAAAGGGTTGCAGGTATGTGATAGGTGTAGATGTGCTGCCGGTAGCAGAAAAGAGTATAAAAAGCAATGCTATAAATGTGGCCATCATTTCGATACGGGCGATGCAGCATGCCAACGCCCTGCCAGGCATAGCGGCATGCGACTGGATTATCAACTCCTACGCTCTATGCGAATACCACGAATTCAGTTTCGACAAATACCAGGAAATATACCAATACGGATATCAGACTGCGATTGACTACATCAAGAACCATCCGGAGATGGCAGAAAAGATCAAAAGCGGCTGCCTGTAAAGTATTGCCGGCAGCGGGCTTGTACAACGATCGGGAAGTGATCCGGCAACAGATGCGAGGATGGGTTCCCCCAATGGACGTATCATTGTAAAGACAAAAAGAGAAACAGGCTTTGTCATGATTCATGACAAAGCCTGTTTCTTAATAGGCCAGGCCGGACGGCTTCCGATCAGCGTTTCTCGGCGATACGGGCAGCCTTACCGGTAAGTTTGCGCAAGTAGTAAAGTTTGGCACGACGTACCTTACCTATCTTGTTGACCTCAATTTTGTCGATAAACGGAGAGTTCATAGGAAAGATACGTTCTACACCTACGTTGTCTGACATTTTACGGACGGTAAAGCGTTTTGAGTTGCCGTGACCGCAAATTTTGATTACAACACCGCGATAACGCTGGATACGTTCCTTGTTTCCCTCTTTGATACGGTAATCGACAGTGATAGTGTCACCGCTCTTGAATGAGGGGAGATTGTTCTCTACTGCAAAAGCCTCTTCTGCAATTTTAATTAAATCCATTGTCAATGAATCATTTAGAGTAAATAATAGTGCAGCATTCACAGGCTTCGCAACTCCATGTCAGCGGCTACACATAACGGCTGCAAAAGTACTCTTTTTTTTTTAATTACACAATATGCCAGATGATTATATCTATAAAAAGTCCGGACGCAGATATATGCAACTGCGTCCGGACAAAAAATTATCAGTTATGGATGTTACCGCGGGTTACTGCAGCTTGAACATTACCGGTACCGTATATTTACAAGACACTTTCTTGCCACTTTGTTCGCCCGGCTGCCACTTCGGCATGTTTTCAATGAGACGGACAGCTTCGTTGTCAAGCGATTTGTCAATACCTCGCACTACCTTGATATCACGGATGGTACCATCCTTCCATACGGTAAAGTTACAGACGACACGACCCTGTATACCGTTTTCGGCAGCGATGACAGGGTAACGCACATTGTCGCTGAAATATTTCATCAAAGCAGCCATTCCACCGGGGAATTCAGGCATTTTCTCAACCACAACGAAAATTTCCTCCACTTCGTCTTCTTCTACCGGAGCTATGACCGGAGCCTGCACTATTTCCTGAACAAGATCCTGATTGTCTTCAGTATTGAAATCGATATTCTCAGTCTCGACATCGTCTTCAACCACTACGATTTCCTCAATCACGTCAGGTACCTCCTGCGGTGCGGGGGGAGGGGGAGGAGTGTCGTCCTGAATGGTCTGGTCTATTTGGATATCTTCGTCAATTATTTCAACATCTTCCACAATGTCATGAATTTTAACCTCCGACTGCGTCCATTCAAAGGCTACAAATAGAACGGACAACGCCACTACAAATCCGATGAGGATATAGGTAAGGCGCTTGTCTTCCAAATTGGCTTTTGGTGATTTCTTGATATTCATAAGTATTGTCTGTTTTGTTTGCAATTTAGGCACCGCAAATGTACACATTTTTTTTCATATCCACATCTCTTCGGACTCATTTTTGTCGATTTTCAAGCCTTTGTCTTGCATATATCATATCAATACATTATGGATCATACAGTTATCAGCATCAGGAGCTGCCGTCTACAGCTGTATCACAGCAGCCTGCCGGACATTTGCCCTACATCCTACGGATTTGCAGCCTGCATTTGCCGGGATTTACCTGATGCCTAAGCCATTATCTTCCATACATCGTTTTATGGATGCAGAGAATGGCAGTTTACTCAAAAAATTGTATTTTTGCACGGTAATGTACAATTTTGCACTATATGTCAGACACAATAGAAATACTTGGTGCCCGTGTCCATAACCTGAAGAACGTGGATGTAAGCATCCCCCGCAACAGCCTCACGGTGGTGACCGGTCTGAGTGGCAGCGGCAAATCATCGTTGGCATTCGACACCATATACGCAGAAGGCCAACGCCGGTATATCGACACTTTCTCGGCATACGCCCGCCATTTCATGGGGTCGATGGAACGCCCCGATGTCGATGAAATCACCGGACTCAGCCCCGTTATAGCCATAGAACAGAAAACGACAAACAAGAATCCCCGTTCAACGGTAGGCACCGTCACCGAAATTTCCGACTTCATCCGTCTGCTTTTTGCCCGTATAGGAGTGGCATACAGCTATGAATCAGGCAAAGCGATGGTGAAATACACCGACGGACAGATACTCGACTTCCTTATCAGGGAAGAACAGGGCAACGCCGTGCTGTTTCTCGCACCCGTAGTCAACAACCGCAAAGGCCACTACAAGGAACTTTTCGAGTCCATACTCCGCAAAGGATACCCCAACGTCCGTGTCGACGGTGAAATGAGGACAATAGAACCCGGCATGAAACTCGACCGCTACCGCAACCACGACATCGAAGTGGTGGTAGACAAACTCGTCATCAGGGAGTCCGAACGCGAACGCATAGGCAAAAGCATATCGAAGACAATGGACATGGGCGACGGTGTCATGCTCATGATGCAGAAAGACGGCAGCCGGCACAGGTACCTGTCACGGCATCTGATGGATCCGGACACCGGCATCTCATACAGCGAACCCGCTCCGCACAACTTCTCGTTCAACACCCCCAAAGGCGCCTGCCCATATTGCAAAGGCCTCGGCATCGTCAACAAAATAGACACCGGCAAGATCATTCCCGACCCTTCTCTGTCAATAGCCAAAGGCGGCATTGTCCCATTGGGGAAAGAACGGGACACAATTGTATTCAAACAGATAAGTGCAATCTGCGACCGCTGGGGATGCAACACCAGAACCCCCATCGCCGACATGCCCGAAGCTGCGCTCGACGAGATACTCAACGGCACCCCAGACAAAATAGACATAGAGACAGACGAGACCGACACACACCTCAGCATGGAATATGACGGCCTCATACACTACATCGAACGGCAGCAGGAAGAAGGAGAGGACAACGGGCAGCGGTGGGCCGAAGGATTCTATACACAGACAGAATGCCCGCACTGCCACGGAACACGGCTGAACAGAGAAGCCCTCTCGTTCCGCATCGCCGGCAAGAACATCGCCGAACTCAGCGACATGCAGCTCGACCAGCTCCACGCATGGCTCGAAAACACCGAGCCGCACCTCGACCACCGGCAGCAGACCATCGGGGCTGAAATACTGAAGGAAATACGCACACGACTCGGATTTCTGCTCGGTGTAGGACTCGGATACCTCTCTCTGTCACGTTCGGCAGCCTCGCTCTCCGGCGGAGAAAGCCAGCGCATACGCCTGGCAACACAGATAGGCAGCAAACTCGTAAACGTACTCTACATACTCGACGAACCAAGCATCGGCCTTCACCAGTGCGACAATACGCGCCTAATCAACTCGCTTAAAGGACTGCGGGACATGGGCAACTCCGTCATAGTGGTCGAACACGATGAGGACATGATGCGCGCCGCCGACTATATTGTCGACATGGGACCCGGAGCAGGCCGTCTCGGAGGCAACGTAGTATTCGAAGGGACACTCGCCCGGATGCTTCATACCGACACCCTCACATCACGGTATCTGCGGGGCATGGAAACGGTCCCCATACCCGGATCGCGCCGCACAGGCACAGGCCAATACCTGCGGCTGACAGGAGCCTCGGGAAACAACCTGAAAAATCTGACACTCGAAATACCGCTCGGCACCCTCACCTGCATCTCCGGAGTATCCGGCAGCGGAAAATCATCGCTCATCAACGGTACACTATGTCCCATCCTCATGCGGCACTTCTACCACAGCACCCAAGAACCGCTGCCATACTCAGGAATAGAAGGCATGGAACAGATAGACAAAGTCGTAATGGTCAATCAGGAGCCCATCGGACGTACCCCGCGTTCCAACCCCGCCACATACACCGGAGTTTTCAATGACATCCGCAACCTGTTTGCCGGACTGCCCGAAGCGAAAATACGCGGCTACAAACCCGGACGCTTCTCCTTCAATACCAAAGGCGGACGATGCGAAACATGCGGTGGCAACGGCATGAAAAAAATAGAAATGAACTTCCTGCCCGACGTATACGTCCCCTGCGAGACATGCGGAGGGAAACGCTACAACCGCGAAACGCTCGAAGTGAAATTCAAGGGCAAGTCGATAGCCGACGTACTCGACATGACCATCAACCAGTCAGTGGAATTTTTCGAAAACATGCCCGCATTCGTCCACAAACTTAAAATGCTGCAGGAAGTCGGCCTCGGATACGTCCGTCTCGGACAAAGCTCCACTACACTCTCCGGCGGCGAAAGCCAGCGCGTCAAACTGGCCGCCGAACTCGCCAAACGCGACACCGGACGCACTATGTACATCCTCGACGAACCCACTACAGGACTGCACTTCGAAGACATAAAAATCCTGATGGAAGTGCTCCAGCGTCTGATAGGACGCGGCAACACCGTTGTAGTCATCGAACACAACCTCGATGTCCTCTGCCAGGCCGACTGGCTCATCGACCTCGGGCCGGAGGCCGGATACGGCGGAGGCCGGATAGTAGCATGCGGCACACCCGAAACAGTGGCGGAGGCCGGAGTGGGGGCCACCGCACCATACCTGAAAAAAAAGTTGTCGAAAAACCAATGACCGTGTCATGATGTCCGATGAATATTTCATGCGGCAGGCACTTGTTGAAGCCCAGGCCGCATTCGACGAAGACGAAATCCCCGTAGGGGCGGTAGTGGTCTGGAACGGCCGCGTCATAGCCCGCGCGCACAATCTGACCGAAACGCTGTGCGATGTGACAGCCCACGCCGAAATGCAGGCCATAACCGCTGCAGCAAATGTCACAGGCGGGAAATATCTTACAGAATGTACCCTGTACGTGACACTCGAACCATGTACAATGTGTGCCGGAGCCATAGGCTGGAGCCAGATACAGCGTGTGGTATACGGTGCTGCCGACCCGCATAAAGGCTACTCGCGCCACACGCTGTCACCTCTGCACCCGAAAACGCAAGTCATATCGGGCATACTGGCCGACGAATCACTCGGACTGCTGCGCAGCTTCTTTGTCAGGAAACGGAAACAACGGCAGCTGGCGGAAAAATAAAGCACATACGGCAAAAGTTTCAAAATATTGATTGCCAATTGATTTTCCAGCGCAATTTGCCCAAAACAAGCATATTACATACAATCAAAAGACGGGTTATCCGACCGGGACAAGCAATATGCCTGAGAGACAAATGCAGAACGTAGTCCAAATAGTGCACATGAATCAAAATTCCCGAAGTTTCACTGCAGATTGCCAATGATTCACCCCTTGAACTGGAATATGTTCGTTTCAGTTGTTGAAAGAACGGTTCCACCAACCCATCTTCAACTGATACGGAATATGCAATCATTGTGAATATAACCCGATGCATAAAGCAAAGCGGGAAAAATCTTCTCCAGACTTTCCCCGCTTCCGGTAACTGGTGCGCAGAATGAGACTCGAACTCACACGGCCTTGCGGCCACTACCCCCTCAAAGTAGCGTGTATACCAATTTCACCACCTGCGCGTCGTATGCTTTTATGTGGTGCCCAAAACAAGACTCGAACTTGCACAACTTTGCAGTTACTAGTCCCTGAAACTAGCGCGTCTACCAATTCCGCCATTTGGGCAACTGAGAGCGAAAAACGGGACTCGAACCCGCGACCCTAACCTTGGCAAGGTTATGCTCTACCAACTGAGCTATTTTCGCATTTCATCCATCTGCAAAAAGGCACCGCCTCCCATTTGCGGATGCAAAGGTACTGCTTTTTATTGGAATTGCAAAATTTTTCACGACTATTTTTCCATTGTTTTTCATTTGGTCAAAAAAACAGTATTCAATACGCCCATATCAATATTTTTCACTAATTTTGCGCTGATTACTGGTTTAAGCCGTAAAACGCACGTTATATTCCACTTAGGGCGCACACCGCCGCAATGGGAATGTCCTCCGGAAATAAGAGCGTCCCGGTTTTTGCCGGCAATACAAACCGGCTGTATGCCTCCGCATCACCGGCCAAAATTCATTGATTTACATAAACCAAGCAAACCATGACAACGACCAATGAGGACAATGAGCCGCGCCGCAGCACAAACTTTATCGAACAAATAGTGGAAAATGACATAAAGGAAGGTGCAAACGGAGGCCGGATACAAACCCGCTTCCCGCCGGAACCCAACGGTTATATACATATAGGCCATGCCAAGGCCATCTGCATGGACTTCGGCATAGCCGAACGTTACGGCGGCGTATGCAACCTCCGTTTCGACGATACCAATCCGGTAAAGGAAGACGTGGAATACGTGGACGCTATCCAGGAAGACATAAAGTGGCTCGGGTTCAAATGGGGCAACATCTACTACGCCTCCGACTATTTCGACAAACTCTTCGAGCTTGCAAAACAGTTTATCCGCGAAGGCAAGGCTTACGTTGACGAACAGAGCGCGGAGGTGATTGCCAGGCAGAAAGGTACGCCTACCACACCGGGTATGAACAGTCCTTACCGCGACCGTCCGGCAGAGGAAAGTCTTGACCTGTTTGAGCGCATGAACCGCGGCGAATTTGCCGACGGGACAATGGTTCTCCGTGCAAAAATAGACATGGCACACAGCAACATGCACTTCCGCGACCCTATCATGTACCGTATCATCACCACACACCCACACCACCGCACGGGCACCAAATGGAAAGTTTATCCCATGTACGACTTTGCGCACGGGCAAAGCGACTATTTCGAGGGTGTGACACACTCTATCTGCACCCTTGAATTTGAGGTGCACCGCCCGCTGTACGACTATTATCTCGACCAGTTTGTAAAAGGCAGCTACCGTCCGAAACAGCGAGAATTCAACCGCCTGAACCTCACGTATACCGTCATGAGCAAACGCAAACTCCTGCAATTGGTGCAGGAAGGCCTGGTCAACGGATGGGACGACCCTCGTATGCCGACAGTATGCGGACTCCGCCGCCGCGGCTATACACCCGAGAGTATCCGCGCCTTTATAGACAAAATCGGTTACACCAAATATGAGGCACTCAACGATATATCGCTCCTCGAAGCAGCGGCACGTGAGGATTTGAAGCCTCGTGTCCCCAGAGTCTGCGTCATAATGGATCCGATAAAATTGGTGCTGACCAACTATCCGGAAGGCGAGACCGAACAACTCGCAGCCGAAAACAATCCCGACAACCCGGATGCCGGCACACGTGTGATGCCATTCTCGCGCGAACTGTGGATCGAACGTGGTGATTTCCGCCGTGAAGCCGACAAAGATTTCTACAGGCTCAGTCCGGGCGGACGAGAAGTCCGTCTGAAAAATGCCTATATAATACAGGCAACCGGTTGCGATACAGATGCCGACGGAAATATAACCACAGTCTACGCCACTTACGACCCCAATACCAAATCAGGCACGGAAGGGGGCAACCGCAAGGTGAAAAGCACCATCAACTGGGTGGAATGCAACAGCAGCATCGAAGCGGAAGTCCGTATGTATGACAGGCTTTTCGCATGCGAAAACCCGTCGGCCGAAGACGGCGATTTCCGTGAACTGCTCAACCCCGGATCCCTCCGTACAATAAAAGGAGCCAGAGCTGAGACTTATCTGAAAGATGCCAAAGCCGGAGACAAATACCAGTTTCTGAAAGTGGGATATTTCAATACCGACCCTGACACCACTCCGGACAATCCAGTATTCAACCTTACCGTATCACTCAAAGAAGGCAAAAAGTAGTGCCGGCAGACTGGAAATCACACCGCAGAGAACCTAAAATGCCGGACAAATCCGGTACAATGCTTGAACAATAACCTTAAACCAATAAAACACTTCAAGACTATGCGTTATGCAAAATGTGTGGGCAGCTTTCGCCCGTCGCCTATCCGCGGCATGATGAAAGCAGTGACCAATCCCAATGTAATTTCGTTCGCCGGCGGTATGCCCGGCGAAGACCTCTTCCCTGTACAGGACCTTAAAGAGATGGTAGCGGAAATGAGCCGTCCGGATATGGACGTAGCACTCCAATACGGACCGACCGACGGTATGCCGGCATTTGTAAAACTCCTCACCGAGGAGATGACCCGCCGTGGATTCAACATGGAGAAAAACCGCATCATAGTGACAACAGGTTCGACACAGGTGATGAACATAGTGTCGAAACTTCTGCTCGACCCCAATGATGTGATGCTAACCGAAGACCCCGTATTCTGCGGCTCTGCCGGAGCTTTCTGCTCATACCAGGCCCGTATTGCCGGTGTAAAAATGGACGGTGAAGGCATAATCATATCCGATTTGAAAGAGGCTTTAAAAAAGAATCCCAAATTCATCTACACCACCCCAACATTCCATAACCCTGCAGGCCTGACATACAGCCGTGCACGCCGTGAGGAATTCCTTAAAGTGATGGCCGAACACCCCGATGTGATGATACTCGAAGACGATGCATACGGACAGCTGTACTACGATGAGGAAATCAAGAACGACATAGTGCCGATGAAAACCTATGCCGCCAACGAACAGCAGATCATCTATTGCAGCTCGTTCTCAAAGATATTCGGTCCCGGTCTCCGTCTCGGCTGGGCAGTCATCCCCAATGAAATGTACGAAGCCGCCGAAATAGCCAAACAGTCAATGGATGCCTGCACTCCGCAGCTCTCTCAGATGCTCGCATACCACTTCATGAAATCCGGACGCATGGACCGTTACGTGGCCTCACTCCGCAAAACATACAAAGAACGTCGTGATGCAATGGTGAACAGTCTGCACAAGTACTGCCCCGAAATGACATTCGTAACCCCTAAAGGAGGTTTCTTCCTGTGGGCAAGAGTACCAGAAAACGTTGACATCGACAAGTTCTTCGAAGCCTGTTCACAACGCGGCGTAGTATTCGTAAAAGGCATTGCATTCAGCGCAAACTACCAGAACAACCAGCATATCCGCGTATCGTTCTCCAATGTCAACCCCGAAATCATAGAGCGAGGAGTGAAATTGATGGGCGAGGAGATGCACAAACTGATGAAATAGCCGACCACCGGTTGTATCAAATTCAGAAGCGGGACAAATACTTATACCGGTATTGCCCCGCTTCTGTTGTATACTTCAATTGCACAACCCCGTACTTACGGCCTATACGCAGGTCCGTTGGGAAACCCAGACGCAGATGTCCCTGAGTCCAAGATTGATCTGCCCCCTGCATCATTCTCTGTAACGTTGCCTCTTCTGTTGACATATACCTTCCAGAAGCTGATGTTTCAGACCAAACCATGCGCCATGAATACCCGCCCACACAAAAAACGTTGGCATTTGGCGGCACAATGCAGAGAGAATGGGATATGGGCTTTTAATCGGCTCAGTACTTCATCGGCGTTTGATAGACAGACGGGTGCCGGCAGCCACGGAAAAGCAGAAAAACAAGGTGGCAACCAGGCCGGTACATATCTGCAACTGCCAAACATCATTACCATCCTGGAAACGACATTCTGAAAATTAAGTTACAGTTACCATATTTGTGGCACGTGAATTGCATGTACGGAGGTACATTTACTTCAACACTTAAAATTCATACAGCTATGAAACTTGCACTTATTGTCCTTTGTGACACAGAATCACTCGAAAGTCTCGGGAGAGTATCCAATGCTTTGTACATGGCAGCCGAAGCTTTGGAAAACGGCGACATCGCCAAGGTGATCTTTTCAGGAGCCGGCACGAAATGGATTCACGAGCTCGAGCAGGAAAAACATCCGATGCACGCATTGTACATGGGGGTGAAGTCCTCGATTACAGCTTGCGAATATTGCAGCAAGGGATTCAAACAGACATTGAATCTGCAAAAAGCCGGCGTACCACTGGTTTCCGAATTTCGCGGTCACGCAAGTATCAGAAAACTTGTAGATAACGGCTACACAATCCTGACTATCTGACGACAGGCACATTGCGCATTGCTCCGGCAAACGACAAAAGGCGTCGCATCAAAAATTGTATTTGATACGACGCCTTTATGTATAAGAAGAATCAGTATTCGTCCATACCGTCCAAAGTGTCAGATCCCAAAGCATTGCCATCGCCGGCAGAACGTTTTTTCCTGTCCAGACCCTGATTGCCGAAATTGTATGTAAGCGAGATGGAGAATTGGGTGCCATGAGGCATAAATTCGGAATACTGCCAGAAATTGTCACCATAAGTCGTAGTCGCCCAACGCCGGGAGTTGAGAATGTCACGTGCGGTGATGCTGAGATTGAGCGTCCGATTGAGGAAACTCTTGCGTATGCCGAGGTCGATAGAGTAATTGTGGGTGGTTTTACCTTGCGCCACTACATTAGGCGAACGGTAATATCCTGTCAGCTGGGCCGACCAGCCCATAGGAATAAGGAAATTTGCCATAAGGCGTGCGCTCCACGCAAAATTGTCCTGACGCGGATAAAGCAAATCCGGAGTGCCGTCGAGATTGGTATCGTAATATACATTTTCCATGACGGAATAGAAACCGTTGAGCGTGGTGGTGATGTTGAGCCATTTCGCCACTTTGTTTTTTGCCACGAGTTCGATACCGGCATTCTGACGGCGTGAAATGTTCTCGAATGTGGTATTCATCACATTGTCTGCATCGAGATAGCGTACACGTTCTATCACATCATCGGAATACCTATAGTACAGACTGGCAGTCAGAGCATGGTTTTCCCATGTTTTCAGGTAATTCAATTCAACGGCAGACGATATTTCGGGCATCAGGAGAGGGTTTCCGAACTCGATGTTCGTAGAGTCGCTCATATTTCGGAAAGCGTTGATCTGGCGGCCTCTCGGGCGGTTGATGCGACGTGTATAGTTGGCCTGCAACTCATGGCCTCCGTTGAACGCATAGGAAACGAACGCTGTCGGGTAAAGCTGCCAATAGCTGCGGTTGGTGACATCATATGTGCTGTTTTCGGCATCACGCGTGGCGACACGAGTATTGGTATATTCGCCGCGAAGGCCCGCCGAGAAACTGAAACCGCCGAACTTGGCACCGTATGTGGCATAGAGGGCTCCGATCCATTCGTCGTACTTGAAGTCATTGTATTGCAAAAGCTGTTTCCCGATGTCTGAAAGTTCGTTCCAAGTACGTGAGGGATCCATCCTGGTATTCCAGGAACCGTAGAGGCCGGCTTCGAGCTTCATGTCAGATCCAAATTTCTGAGTATAGTCGGCGCGGTATTCCACACGCTGGTACGATCCGTCCTGGCTCTGTATCTGATTGTATTCGGCGGCATCGCCCTGCCGGACTTCCTGGCGGTAGTAGTAGTCGCCGCTACGGCTGTTCTGCGAATACTCCACTCCTGTACGGAATTCCGAGCCTTTCCGGTCAATTTCGTAGAGGTAATCAAGTGAAACGGAGTACGATGTGTGCATACCGTCCTGTGTATTGGTACGTGTGTATAACGTGGTGTCCGGTCCGTCCCAAATGATATCGGTATAATTGTTCTGCGTGTTGGACTTCATAGGTCCTCCGTGCCCCATACCCGACAGACTGATAGTGTTGCGGTCGTTGATATGAAAATCGAGTCCGGCACGTCCGAACAGTCCCATAAAGTTGCGGTAGCCAGAAGTGGAGTTATGCAAAAATGAGAGGGTGTCAACCCCATTGCCTAACTTGCGCAACGAGTAACGGTCGGTGAAACTGTTGCTTGTCATGTTATTGTAGCGTAAACCGACATTGACATAGAAGTCGACATACTTGCTGTTGTAGTTGAAGTTAGCACCTACGTTGGCACCGGGATATTTGCTGCCGATATTATAGGATGCACCGGCTGTAACAGAGCCGTAATAGCCGGCCTTCCGATCTTTTTTCAATACAAGATTGATGACTCCTGCCGTGCCTTCGGGATTGAATTTGGCCGACGGGTTTGTGATAATCTCCACTGCTTCGATACTTCCGGCCGGCATCTGCTCCAATATCTGGGCGCGGTTGTCCTCTGTGAGTCCGCTGGGTTTGCCGTTGATCCAAACCTCTACGCTGCTGTTGTTGCGGAGCGATATGTTGCCGTCATTGTCCACTTCTACAGATGGTATGTTTTCCAGCATTTCGGATGCAGATGCCCCGCTTGAAGCAAGGTTCTGATCAACGTTGAACACTTTCTTGTCGATGTCAAAACGCATCTGGCTCGCCTGCCCCACCACTTCCACTTCGGCGAGCATGCGGGTATCTTCCGTCATCACAATTTTGCCTGCACGCACATAGGCATCGAGCGACACCACCTCTATGTCGCGGCTTACAGTCTGGTACCCAATAAAACTTATTTTCAAGGTATAGCGTCCTGCCGGGACTCCTGTGACAGAAAACCGTCCGTCGGCATCGGAAATCGAACCATAGACCGCAGAGGAATCGGTTTTGGAAACCAACATCACATTGACATAATCAAGCGCCAAATCATTGTCATCAACGATACGCCCCGTAACGGTACCCGCTATCACCGGAAATATGACAAACAAGAAAAGAAAATTGACTGACAACAGCTTTTTCATAAGAAACATTTATACAAACGAATATTGCAACTACTCGGACAATAACACCATCGGCGTTTATCTGCCGAATTACACCAAATAGACTGTACGGCAAAAACAAAGTTTAATCCGTAGCATCAAAAATTGCAAAAAACCGATGGAACTGAAACAGAAATACCGTGAAAGAGTGAGTTTTCCCGGCATTGTAAGAGGATGTGAGGAAATGCCCCAAAAGTTCGATACGAAACTTTTGTGGCATCTGCTTTGTGGACTCTACAATGATACCCGTATGCCACAACCTGCACCGCTATGCCCACAAGGTCTTCAAGGGCGTGGCCACGGACGGCAATGGAACGATAAGATGGTCACCATTGTCGGATCTGACCTGATACTATACAGGGTGTGCCATAAACTTTATTATGGCACACCCTCTCAATTTCAAAGATATATAAAATAGAGAATTACCGACCGATAATCTTTCTTGTCTTATTTGTAATAGTCAAGACTTGTTCTGACTATTACAAATTATGTTAGCTTGGATTATCTGAATCGTTGAAAACGTTTTCCTTTACTTCAGGGCATCTTTGATGATCTGCTCGTCTTTTACTATGTTTGGCATTGTGACCACAAGGCCCGGAGTACGCTCCATCTCTCGGCGGATGGCGAACATAGCTCCTTCGTTGCGGGCCCATGAGCGGCGTGCGATACCGTTGTTTACGTCCCAAAGGAGCATCTCTTTGAGGTGGCGTTCGCTGTCGGCAGAGCCGTCGATTACCATACCGAAACCGCCGTTGATCACTTCGCCCCAACCTACACCGCCACCGTTGTGGATTGATACCCAAGTGGCACCGCGGAACGAGTCGCCGATGCAGTTCTGCACGGCCATATCGGCAGTGAATGACGATCCATCGTAAATATTGGAAGTCTCACGGTAAGGCGAGTCGGTACCGGAAACATCGTGGTGATCGCGGCCAAGTACCACCGGAGCAGAAAGTTCGCCTGAAGCGATGGCATCGTTGAACGCCTTGGCTATCTTCATGCGGCCTTCGGCATCGGCATACAGGATACGTGCCTGGGAACCGACAACGAGTTTGTTTTTCTGGGCCTCCTTGATCCAATGGATATTGTCATCGAGCTGGCCGCAAATTTCGGCAGGAGCGGTCTTGCGGATTTCTTCGAGCACTTCAGTTGCGATGCGGTCGGTAGTAGCCAGGTCTTTAGGGTCGCAGCTGGTACAAACCCAACGGAACGGGCCAAAACCGTAGTCGAAGAACATCGGGCCCATGATATCCTGCACGTATGACGGATAGCGGAAGCGGCCGTTCTCGCCCATAACGTCAGCACCGGCGCGCGATGACTCGAGCAGGAAGGCGTTGCCGTAGTCGAAGAAATACATGCCTTTGGCAGTCAGCTTGTTGATGGCAGCCACCTGACGGCGGAGCGATTCCTGTACGGCTGCCTTGAACCGTTCGGGTTCTTCGGCCATCATGCGGTTGCTCTCTTCGTATGAGTAACCGACAGGATAGTAACCACCTGCCCATGGGTTGTGTAGTGAAGTCTGGTCGGAACCGAGATTGATTTCGATGCCGTCTTTTGCCAGACGCTCCCAGAGGTCAACCACGTTGCCTTGGTATGCGAGCGATACAGCCTCCTTGTTCCTCGATGCTTCAAGCATGCGTGGTATGAGTCGGTCGAGGTCGGTATATACTTCGTCTACCCAACCTTGCGAGTGACGAGTGTTGACTGCTTTGGGGTTGATTTCGGCAATAACAGCCACAACTCCGGAGATGACACCGGCTTTAGGCTGTGCTCCCGACATGCCGCCGAGACCGGCAGAGACGAATATCTGTCCGCGGAAGTCTTTTTCACCCGGTTTGAGGTGCTTGCGTGCAGCGTTCATCACGGTAATGGTCGTGCCGTGAACGATGCCTTGCGGACCGATATACATATATGATCCGGCTGTCATCTGACCGTACTGGCTTACGCCCATGGCATTGAAACGCTCCCAATCATCGGGTTTAGAATAGTTGGGGATAACCATACCGTTGGTGACAATGACACGCGGAGCATCTTTGTGGGAAGGGAACAATCCCATAGGATGGCCGGAGTACATGACGAGGGTCTGTTCGTCGGTCATTTCGCTGAGATACTTCATGGTGAGGCGGTATTGTGCCCAGTTCTGGAACACGGCACCGTTGCCTCCGTATGTGATAAGCTCGTGAGGATGCTGCGCTACGGCATAATCGAGGTTGTTGTTTATCATCAGCATGATGGCAGCAGCCTGGCGCGAACGGGCGGGATAGTCATTGATATTCCGTGCTTTCATCTCATAGTCAGGACGGAGGCGATACATGTATATCCTGCCATAGAGGCGGAGCTCTTCAGCAAATTCCGGAGCCAACTCGGCATGATGCTTTTGAGGGAAATAACGGAGTGCGTTTTTCAATGCCAACTCCTTCTGTTCCGGAGTAAGGATATCCTTACGTTTCGGAGCATGGTTGATACTTGGATCATAAGCCTTTGGTGCAGGCAGGATGTCAGGGATGCCGCCGGCTATATCCTTGCGAAACTGTTCGAGAGTCATAAATATCAGATTTTCTGGATTAAAATTATCTATTATATGATATGTGGCGCATTATCGCATACCATGCGCAAAGTTACAAAAATCTGCGGAATAAACGGCATGCATTTGCAGCGTATTCTACAGGAGATCAAAGAACTACTTTTTTTACTTGGTTTCCGGCTTTTACAATCACGACTTTGGCTGTCGATTCGGGTATTTCGATGACAGTGGTGTTTTCAGAGGCGACAACCGATGTGAAGAGTTGTCCGAGGATGCTGTAGACAGATATAACAGTACCCGGTCCGGCTTCAACTATAATTTTTCCGCCCGATGAGCAGACATTGAATTCTTTTTCAATGGGTTGTTCAACGTCAGATGTGGTTTCGTTGACACCAACGGCCTGCCAGGCATTTGTCACCTGTTTATAAGTGTCGCCCCCGGCACCACCGAAATGATGTTCGGCAGCCATGCGGGTGGCGTTGTACATGTCGGAGTAGGTCATTTCGGGAGTGATATAGTTGAGTACGACATCCATAAGCAGTTTTTCGGTCTGCTTGACGCCTAATCCGGAGACGGAGTATTCGTTGTTGTTGTCGTTTGTGCCATTGCCTCCTTCGGTTATAAGGTAAAACCAATAGTTGAAGACCCCGTTGTTGATGTGTACGCCGCCGTTGTCGGTATTGATGTCTTTGGGGTCCATCCAATATTCACCGCCGTAGGTGTCGGGCTGCGGGTGAGTGAGATTGAGAGACATGCCTCCGCCGCTCATTTTAGGGTTCGACAGGTCGCGCATATTCGGAGCTTGCAAAACCACACCTTCTTCGCCTATCTGCCAATTGGCGCGGCTGCCGTTTTTGAAGAAGTCTGCGGCAACGGCAAAGCAATCGGGGATTGCTTCGTTGATTGCTCCGGTTTCACCTGTAGTAACCAGGCCGTTACGTCCGTTTGTCATGATAACCAAGTGTGTAAATTCATGAACAAGCATATCAAAACAAGTGAACACATCGTTGTAACGTCTGCCGTCGCCGACTCCCGTAGCTATGAAATACGGGGCATCAGCCCATGCGAATGCGTTGGAACGGGTTGTGCCGAAGACAGGATCCTGAAGGTCAACAAAGGCGTGAAGCGGAGTGTTTTTATTGTCAAAACCGATACGATTGTGCACATCTCTGTAGTACTCGTATGCCGAATGGAGGGCATTTTGGACATCAAGCGCATGGTTGATACGGGAGCCCAAGGATATGCTGCCTGATACGGAGTCGTTGTCAAACTTGAATGTTCCGGCATTCTCCAGTCGTATGGGCATTGACATGACGGTGTCGTTAATGAAAGAGAGTTCGGCCGGTGTTGTGGGAATGAGGCGAATAAAGTTGAGGTAGTATGTGGTGTTGGTGTAGAGTTCGACCGACATGGAGTATGTGAACGGAGGAATAGCTTTGTTTGGAGTGTAGTTGGGAACGCGGAAAAGTTCTGTCCTGTCGATGTCGGATATAGTGCAGATGTAGCGGAGGGGGACGGTGTCAAGTCTTACGGGGTCGGATCCGTCGGCCAGTTGGCGGATGTTGGCTATCGTGTCGATTGTGACATCCTTGATGTCAAGGACTAACCATTCATCGGCATTTCCTGACATCTGGAGCGGGGTATTGGCTTGAATCTGTCTGATATATTCATCGGGTGCGAGGTCGGCAGGGTTGTCGACACCGGACACCGTACGACCCATATGAATGTAGATTTTGCGCTCGTCATCGGACAAAGTGTATGTACCGTCAGTCCGTCCAGTCATGCGGATGTCGTGTTTCACACGATCGAAACCCTCCTTGGTAGGATAATACAATTCGAGCTGGCGGGTGATTATTTCAGACCCGACTGCCGCATTAAGTGTCATACTGCGAGTTTTAAGCAAAGATCCGTCGGAACCGTCGATGTAAGCCATGACATCAACTCCGTCACGCAGAGATGTGAGCCGTGTACGGTAAGCCAGGCGATAGCATTCGTCACCTCCGTTGTCGAGACAACGGGTATATACAAGGTCTGCAAAAGGTCTGGCAGCAGACTTGATTCCTACAGCCGATTTTGCACGGTTCACAGCCTGTATTGCCGTGACAGCAGGTTTGCATCCACGCATCTGTCCGGCTGCGGCTACCTGCCCGTTGATGCCCAGTACCATTCCGCCTTCGGAATGAACGATAAGGATACAGTTTTCTACGGCAACTCCGTTGAAATATTGTTGGCAATCAGTATGCGTAGTGCCATAGCTATCGGTATATGACCGTACTTTCTGAAAAGAGAAAACTCCGTCCTGTCCGAATGTGCGGTCGATGTAGCTTGTCATGACGGATTCGGATACACCTGACTTTGCAAGGTGAAGCCCAACGCTTTTTGTGTCCATCCGGGCAGACAGCGACGACACGGCGGCCATACATGATGCAATGGCCAGTGTGATGATTTTCCGTTTCATTGTGTCCATATTTTCCGTAGTTCTGCAATTTTATGTTACCGTTTCAAGATTTCACCGAGCAGACTGTCTATCCGCTGCATTGCTTCGGATGTGAGTTCGGCGGTATTGAATGTCGTGAGGCGGAAATAGCCTTCGCCATATTGGCCGAAACCAACACCCGGTGTGCCGATTACATTGGCCCGTTCGAGCAGCATATCAAAAAAGTCCCATGATGACATGCCATCCGGGCATTCCAGCCAGATGTACGGCGAATTGTGTCCTCCGGTGTAGTATATACCGTATTTTTCCAAGACGGAAGTGATGATCCTGACATTGCGTTTGTAGTACCCGATATTCTTGTCGGCCTCGGCCAATCCTTCAGGACTCAAGGCTGCTTCAAGCCCGCGTTGTGTCATATACGGCGCACCATTGTATTTGGTAGTCTGGCGCTGTTGCCACAGGCGGAGGAGACTGATGCCGTCCCGTACCAATGTTTTTGGGACTACGGTATATCCGCTGCGGACACAGGTGAATCCGGCCGTTTTGGACAGGGAATTGAATTCCATGGCACAAGTACGGGCCTCGGGAATGGCAAATATGGAGTGAGGACAGTCCGGGTCGGTGATAAAACGCTCGTAGGCGTTGTCGTAAAGAATGACTGCCCCGCAACTGTTGGCATAATCGACCCAAGCCTGCATGCGGGCACGGTCCAATGCGGCTCCGGTGGGATTGTTGGGCGAGCAGAGATAAATCATGTCGGACGGGAAATCGGGCGGTGCCGGCAGGAAGCCGTTTTCCTTGTTGCATTCCAGATATATGACATTCTGGCCATCCATGAGTGAAGTGGCCTTATAGAGAGGATAGACCGGATCCGGCAACAATACGGTGTTTTCGCCATGGGCAAATATGTCGGTGACGTTGGCAATATCTTCGCCTATACCATCGCCAATGGTAATTTCATCAGAATCAATCTCAATTCCGTATCCGGCATAGTATCTCCGTACAGCTTCGCGTGCGAATCCGTAGCCGAGTTCCGGACCGTAGCCACGGAAAGTCTCGGTATGTTTCAGTTCCTCCACCGCACGTATGATGGCATCGGCAACGGAGCGTGGCAGCGGACGTGTCACATCGCCTATACCGAGTTTGATGACCTTCTTGTCGGGGTTGGCTTTGACAAATTCGGCTGTACGGCGTGCTATTTCGGTAAAGAGATAGTTCTCTTCGAGTTTTTTGTAATTGATATTGAGTTTCATATTGTCAGTACGGTTGTATTGTTATCGAGCCCCGGAATGATTCTTCGGCGGGACCTGTCATGGTGATGTGGAAATCGGCAGAGCATGTTATCGTAAGGTCACCTCCGCGGAGCGATACCGTTATCGGATTTCCGGCAGGAGTCAAGCCTATTCTGGTGAATGCAGCAACGACAGCGCAAGCTCCCGTCCCGCAGGCCATCGTTTCGCCGGAACCTCGTTCCCATACACGCATAGCCAGATGTACCGGTGACAGCCGGCGTACTATTTCGGTATTGACCCTGTCGGCAAACAGGGGGTGGTTCTCAAACCCGGATCCGTACTCATGCAGCGGAAAAGTATCAATGTCACCGGTCTGTATCACGCAGTGCGGATTGCCGACAGATACGGCAGTTACGTGGAATGTCCTGTCACCGCCGGGCATCTGATAGACTACCGGACGGTCAATGTATTCGCAGTTGTCAGCCAGATGAATGTCGGCAGGGGAGAACGAGGCGAAGCCCATATCGACCGTAACAGAGCCGACCTTACCGTCTGTGCGGTGCAGCGTAAGGTATTTGATTCCGGACCTGGTATCAACGGATATATTGTCTGCTCCGGTATAACCGGCATCAGCCGCATATTTGCCGACACACCGTATTGCATTGCCGCACATGTCCCCTTCACTGCCGTCGGCATTGAACATCCGCATCTCCAAATCGGCTTTCGCCGATGGCAGAATCAACACTACGCCGTCAGCTCCTATGCCTGTATGTCGGTCGGAAAGCCGGCGGATGATACCGGCTGTCAAACCAACGGGCTGAGGACGACATATACAATCTATATATATATAGTCGTTGCCCAGCCCGTGCATTTTTATGAAATCGATAGTCATGTCGGCTGACGGTTATTCATCGTCCGGCTCCTGCATATTGTGGAACACGTTCTGGACATCTTCGTCTTCTTCGAGTCTCTCGATGAGTTTGTTTACCGAAGCTGCCTGTTCGGCATTGAGCTGTTTGGTGTCGTTAGGGATGCGGACAAATTCTGACGATGTGATTTCATAGCCGTTTTCCTCCAGATATTTCTGTATGGCTGAGTTCTGGGCAAATTCGCCGTAGAGTACCACATCTTCTTCGTCTTCATAGATTTCATCCACACCGTAGTCGATGAGTTCGAGTTCGAGTTCATCGAGATCCATACCGTCTTTCTTTGCAATATGGAATACGCATTTGTGGTCGAAAAGGAATTCGAGCGAGCCAGAAGTGCCGAGGTTTCCGCCGAGTTTGTTGAAGTAGCTGCGGACATTTGCCACAGTACGGGTTGTATTATCAGTAGCTGTTTCAACGAAGATTGCTATGCCGTGAGGGCCGTAGCCTTCATAATTCATTTCCTTGTAGTCGGCGAAGTCTTTCGAGAGTGCTTTCTTGATGGCACGTTCGACGTTTTCCTTAGGCATATTTTCCTTTTTTGCGGTGGCCATCAGTGCACGGAGACGCGGATTGGTATCAGGGTCGCCGCCGCCTGACTTTGCAGCTATAGTGATTTCCTTGCCGAGTTTGGTAAATACGCGGGCCATGTTTCCCCAGCGTTTGAGTTTGCGTGCTTTACGATATTCGAATGCTCTTCCCATTGTATTGTATTTGTTTTGTTTATTTATATTGTTCAGGTTTGCAAAGTTAGTAATTATTATTGGATTATCGAAATTTTTTGTGGTTTTGACAGTCCGGATTTTCGGAGTCGGGAAAAAACAGCAGACGGCCTCAGTATGGTGACTGAGGCCGTCTGCTGTTTGTTATAAGAATCAACAACTTAGAATAGGTAACGGATGCCGAGGGCGATACCATCGTAGAGGCCGTTGTAGTGGAAACCTACACTGTTGTGATTGCCGTGGTCGAACCAGAAGTTCGGACCGATGACAGGACGCCAGTCGAGCGAAAGCTGCATCGGGAACCAGAAGTTATATTCAACTCCTATACGGCCGGCAACACCGACGCTCATGTAGTTGTGGAAGTTGAAAGCCAAACCGGCACCTACACCGGCATACCAGTTCCATGAACCTTTTTCCTGCCATGAGGTGATGGGGAAAATCCAGTCGTAAGTGGCAGCTGCGCCGATACCATAGAAACCGGGGAAGTCAACATCGAGGTTTACCATGTTGCGTTCACCTAATCCGTGCTGATAAGAAACTGCAACACCATAACCGAGACGTCCACCGATAGCGCGAGGCTGTGCGCTTGCAAACGTGATTGCACCCACTGCGAGTACAACAACAAGTAAGAACTTTTTCATAACACCTTGAGTTTTAATTATACACTTGAGTTTTGATAAAATACCATTCCATGTTGCAAAGGTACTACAATTTTTCCATCAACAATTGACCTTTCTGAAGAATTTAATCGCCATACGAGGACGGGATGCCACTGCACAGGAATGTAATCCGTATTGTCCCCAATGTTCAGAAAATGTAAAACGGACTAATCCTGAGGGTCATGATGGTGGTCGTGACCGGCTCCGTTGCCGTGCTGATGTTCAATAACCTCACCCTGTTTTACAACGACAGACTTATAGTTCAAATATTTCATAAGTGCATCCTGCAATTTTTCGACACTTGTCTTTCTGTCTTCATACGTGACAGTTACAAGACGTTTCTGAACATCGAAACCGAGCTTGCGAATGCCTTTTTCATATGCCAGCACATTTTCGACCTTACTTTTGCAGTTGTTGCATTCCATGTCAGGGACATAGAGAGATACGGTCTGTTTTTCGGCTACTGCCATTGTCGCCGTACATGCAATGACGGCAAGCATAACAAAGATTCTTTTCATAATTTTCATGTGTTTATTCGGTTATTTTTGAGTTTGAATAATGTATTTTCTTTTCATTTTTCTTTTCTGCCCAAAGCCCAACGGAATCCGGCATATACTTTCCAGCCGTGAATCGGCCCCCAAGCCATGGAGGCGTCGAAATCCGGACCATAGGGATTGGCAGCATCGATGATGGGGTTTTGCTGTGTGAAGTTGGTGAGGTTTTCACCTCCGATGTAAATGCTCCAGGTGCGGAAGTAGCGTGTGATCTGGGCCATAAGCTGAGGATGCCACCTGTAAGTGTTTGACCATGACGGTGTACCATCGGCAAGCATGTAGTTGTCGGGCATACGGCCTCCGCCGTTGAACTGGGCTGTGATATCGAACTGCCAGTGTTTTAGCGGGGTCTGGTAAGAAGTAGTGATGAGGGCTTTGTATCGCGGTGTAAGCACTTTCTCCCGCAATTGACCGTTGACAGTGGTTTTCACATCGGTCATGCGGAATGCGGCAGTCATGGTCCAGCCTTTGAGGATTTCCATATTCGCCTCGATCTGGAAGTTGCCGGCATAGGATTTCCCGCCGTTGAGATTTGTAAGGATGGTGGCGTGGGGGTCGCTATCCATGTCAACTACGAGGCATTCGATGAAGTGGGTGTAGTAGTAGTCGGCTGAGATTTGTAGTTCACGGCCTGCGATGGGGATGTAGAAAGTGGTGCTGATGCCGGCATTGACGGCCTGTTCCTGATTGTAACGGTCTTCGGCCAGGACTATCCTGCGCGAACTTGGCAGTAGAGAGGCGTTGTCGGAGAAGATGTTCGGCGAACGATAGCCGAGGCCGACAGAGGCGCGCAGGTTCCACCACTTCCATGGCGAATAGCGGATGTTGAAGCGCGGAGTGGCAAAAAAGCCGTAAGTGGAACTGTAATCGGCACGGAGTCCGAGAAGGATGGATAGCTTTTCGTCGTACATATACGAGTATTCGGCAAAGATACCGGGAGTCCATTCGGAGCGATCCATATTGAAATGGCGCCGGCCGACGTCCCAACCTTGCTCTCCGGCAATGTCGAGAGTTTCGTTGTAATCGTCGAAGTTGAGGGACAAGCCGGCTACCAGCTTATGTTCATCGGTAAAGTTGGTCTGAAATATGGCGTTCATGTAGAAGTTGCCCTGGTCAGCCACGTACCGGCGATGGCCGTAGACATTGTTTTGGTTGTGATACGAACCCGAGAAAATCAATCCGATACTTGTACCTTTTTCATGGTCGAATACCCAGCCGTGTTTCGTGAATGCGTCCAGCCGCCACGTTTTCAACCCGATGTGATACGGGTCTTCGATGTTGTTTTTCAGAATGTATCTATCGGTCTGTCCGCCGTTGCGTTCATCGTAAAGGCCACGGACCAGTATCTGTCCGGTGTAATCGCCGTCCTTTACATACCAGCGGTTGAGCAGATTGGCCTGCTGGCCGGTAGGGAGATCCATGAATCCGTCGCCATTGTTGTCGTGCTGCAAGCTTTCGTTTTTGTAATGGGCAAGTACGCCGGTGCTCCATTTTTCGTTGACGGCCCAGCCACCTGTGGCGTTGAGTTCGGCACGGAGGGCAGAGCTGATCATTCCGTTGACGGCAATGGGATCCTGGCGTTGGGGTTTGAGATACTCAACGTTGATCTGGCCGGTAGTGGCCTCGTATCCGTTGATGACAGATGATGTGCCTTTGCTGACCTGAATGCTTTCCATCCAGGCACCGGGGATGTATTCCATGCCGAAATTCTGTGCCAGGCCACGTACTCCGGGAGTATTTTCGGAGAGTAGTTGAACGTATGTACCCGACAAGCCGAGCAGTTTGATAGTTTTGGCTCCAGTAGCGGCATCGGCATATGCCACATCGACAGAGGCATTGGTTTCAAAACTCTCTGACAGGTTGCAGCAGGCAGCCTTACACAGTTCGTCGCCGGTGATTTTGGTTGTCTGCAATGCGCTTACACGGCTGGTGACTGTAGATGCCTTGCGTCCGGCCACCTGTATCTCGTCAAGCACTTTGTTGTCTTCCTGCATTGTGAGCTTGAGAGGCATTTCGGCAGTGCGTATGTCGATGTAAATAGTGGCATACGAAAGATAGCTGATGACAAGGGTATCGGTCAGGTCTGTGGAGTTGATGACAAAGTTGCCGTCAATGTCGGACACAACTCCGAGATATGTATTTGCCCAGCGGATTTCGGCACCGATAACGGGGTCGCCTGCCGGGTCAGTCAGTGTTCCGTATACGGAGATTGTTTCGGCTTTTGCGACTGCAAAGCCGGTCAAAAACATGAGTAGAGTGAATATAGAGTATTTCATAGTGTTCATTACGTTAAATTGTTGTCAGGGAAAATTTGCGGCATTTGCACCGGATGGTGCATGTACAAACAGCACATGACCGCCTCAGCCAAGAGACGATCTCCAACATGGAACAGGGATGCTAAATAAGATAGGAATTCTTGAGCGTAATGACAGACCGTCCGTCAAGAAGCGGCGGCGCATTCGAGAAATTGCGGACATACAGGTCACGGGTCACGGCAAAAACGTTCCCCTCCCCAACTGCCGATACCTGCACGATTGCCAAAAGGGGCATTATGGGAATGATGCCGGTACGCTGTCCGGCTGTGAGCTGCGGCGCATCAATATGGTGGACATCACAGTGCTCGGCAGTCTGGGTCAGGTGGTAACAGAGATCATCGTGCGAATGCGGTGCCGAAGCGGGCTGCCCATGGCTACAGCCATGTCCGGAGCAGTGGAAATGCGAGTGTACTTCCTCGCAAGTGACAGTGATGAAAATACTATGGCCGTAACTGCGACAGGCATCACAGCAATAATGGTATATGTTGGTCCCCCCGCTTACATACAGGATGTAAACGGCAAGTGCCACCGATAATATTTGCATGAGCCTATGACGCATATTACTGTTTACTGCCTTGATACCATAACCAGCACTGCAAAGGTAATTATTTTTACCGGAACTACAGATGTTATTTATATACAAATAACATTAACGTGCAATTTTGCCCTATTGCCGGAACTATGTCCATCGTCTGACGGCACTTCAGGAACCGGTTTGTTGTCTGGAGAATCCGGCAAAAGCAGGTGTTCCCGACTTGAAGTTTGCTTGATTTTCGGGAAAGATCTTTCATGGCAGTATCGTTTCCCTGTCGGATTGTACTGCCAGGATTCCGCGATCTGCCGACAGCGAAATTTTCAGACAAGAATCCGTTTTCAAAGTTTGCTGAACACTATTTTACGGACTGTAACACGCCCTTCGGGGCTTGCGGCCTGTAATACCATGACATACAAACCTGATTCAACCGTCATATTGCCGCTGTTTTTTCCGTCCCAGGTGTATGTGCCTTGCAGAGCCAACAGATGGCGGTCAATGATACGCGAGACATGACTTCCTGTGCGGGTGTATATGTCGGCGGTAAGAATGTATCCGGCAGATGGCATCCTGTAGTTTATGACAAGCAGGTCGTTGTAGCCGTCGCCGTTGGGGGAGAACTGCGGGACAGGACATGTAAAAGACAGGTTTTCAAGGCAACTGGAGCCGTCGGACAACTGTGAATTAGGCCATCCGGCAGTGTTGTAACCACATCCGGTAGATGCGCTGTGCCAATTTGCGGCATCGTTTGTGGCCCGTACAGCCGAGAGTCGTTCGAGCGACACATTGTGCAGGTCGCGCAGTGCCGAATTGTGCATCTTTTTTGTGTACTGCAGTTTGTCGATATTCAGGCATGCCGTGTCACACAGCCATATTTCTCCCGAAGCCGCTGCAAATGACGGCATTTTGGCTTCCAGATAAACGGCATCGCCAGACAATCCCCGCCTTGTATGGAGCAGATGCAGTTTCTGCACTGCCACAGCCAGCCGGTGCGGTGCAAGCAACGTACTGACGGCTGTCAAACGCCTCGTGTTTTTGGGTTTCCCGGTTGAATCCGGATTGCACAAACACAGTGCGGCAAGGTCGAAAAAATAGTCTGTGGCATTGAGGATTTCGATATATTTGCTCTGTGTGCTGTCGACATACGGCATTATTTCGTTGATTACAATATCCATATACTGTGCTTTCCTCGGCAATGACACCTCAATGACAGTGTCGGACATGCGACATCCGTCAATGCAGGACAGACCCCGTATGTCAAACTTTTCAATTCCAAGCGAGTCCAGTTCATGGTTTAGTGCCAGGACCGCTTCGCCTGCCGTTCTGTCCCACTCCACCGCAACGACATCGGGGTTGTAACAGGAAATCATATCGTTGTCGGGTATAACAGGCTTGTTGAAACGTACTATTATTTCTGCCGGGGACAGGATACCAACAGAAACCAAACGCGGCCGTACTACAGTATCGGCTTGGGAATAAGCCACTATTGCAGACATAAATAGCGGCAATGCAAATAAAAGCCGTTTTTTATTTCCGTATTTCAAAATTATTCCGTATTTTTGTAACATGGTATGAAGTTGTCTTATATGTGCAAATTTACATATCTTTGACCGGATACACAAATTTGTCTGCGATTTTGTAAAAATGGCATTATATTGTTGATTTCTGATTATGGTAGTAGCTATAGTAGGTGCAAGCGGAGCCGTCGGGAACGAGTTTCTCCGTGTGCTTTCAGAACGGAAATTCCCGTTATCGGAACTGAGGTTGTTCGGTTCCAGGCGCAGTGCAGGTTCGGAATACGAATTCTGCGGCAAGAAGCATACAGTTCAAGAATTGCGTCACGGCGATGATTTCAGGGGGGTGGATGTGGCTTTCGTTTCGGCAGGAGCATCGGTATCACACGAGTTTGCCGATGACATTACCCGGTTCGGGACTCTGATGATTGACAATTCAAGTGCGTTCCGCATGGACGATGATGTGCCTTTGGTCGTACCAGAAGTAAATGCCGCCGATGCCCTCAACCGACCCCGCGGTATCATAGCAAACCCCAACTGCACCACCATCCAGATGGTCGTAGCCTTGCAGGCTATAGAACGGCTGTCGCACATCCGCCGAGTACACGTTGCGACTTATCAGGCCGCCTCAGGAGCAGGAGCACAAGCTATGTCGGAACTGGAAGAGCAATACCGCCAGATATCGGAAGGCAAACCTGTAACAGTAGAAAAATTTGCATACCAGCTGGCATACAATCTTATACCTCAAATAGATGTGTTCACTGACAACGGTTACACCAAAGAGGAGATGAAAATGTATCATGAAACCAGAAAAATCATGCACTCCGATATATCCGTCAGTGCCATGTGTGTGCGGGTACCTTCGCTCCGCGCCCACTCCGAAAGTATCTGGCTCGAAACCGAAAGGCCTGTAAGTGACATAGAAGCGCGCGAAGCGTTTGCAGCGGCTGACGGTATAGTGGTACTCGATGATGCAGAAAAGCGAGAGTACCCTATGCCCCTCTTCCTTTCAGGACGCGATGAGGTGTTTGTCGGTCGTATCCGTCAGGATCTGACTACCCCTTGCGGCCTGACTTTCTGGTGTGTAAGTGACCAGATAAAAAAGGGGGCCGCCCTCAACGCAGTACAAATAGCAGAGTATCTCATACGAGTGAGAGACATCTGATTTTGCAATTACACCACACATTTGAAAAATCTATTCTTAATTATGAAGTATCTCGTTCAGTCGGCAATAGCATCAGTCTTGCTGTTTTCTGCATGCACTTCGCATCATGTGCATCAGGATTATGTAGTTTCAGGTTCGGTGAAAGCCTCTGACCTGGAAGGCGAGCAAGTATTCATCTATGCCGTATCCGACGGTTGCGCCCCCATGCCGCTTGACAGCGCATTGATAAGCAACGGCAGCTTTGAAATTGAAGGCGTTGCTCCCGTCGAACCGTCTATGGTACTGTTCTCAATAGCAGGACAGAAAGGAGATCATACAGGTCTGGAATGCAACATGATCCTTGAAGCCGGCAACATCGAAGTGATGGTAGACACCAACTATTTCATAGACGTAAAAGGCACTCCCCTGAACGAGATGTACAGGACCTGCCATAACGAGATGGCAGCCTACCAGGATGCTTGTGACAGTATCAGTTCATTGAATTGCCCGGCGGCCGAACGCCGCTGTATGATGAGACTGGCGGCCGAACATCGTGATTCCGTAATGATCAATGCCTTGCTGCCGTACATCAACCATGCCGTAACCCGCAACATAGTCTCAGGTTTCTACACTGTCTTCTCTTCCGACAATCTCGATGTGCTGTATAATGGTATAAAAAACAAGCATGACGATCAGGTGGCGGAATTCCGCCACGGCATCAGCGAGGCGGTTATAGGGAAAACCATATCCGAGGTCATGATACCCGATCCAGACAGCAATATGGTGTGTCTGCAGGAAGTGTTTGCAGGACATGACTACACACTTGTGGATTTCTGGGCATCATGGTGCGGCCCGTGCATGCGCAATATGATTGACTTGAAACAGCTCTATTCGCGTTATCGGGGCGACCGTTTTGAAGTGGTGGGCGTATCGCTTGACACCGAACGCGAAAAGTGGATGAATTCCATCCGGAATATTGACGGAGGATGGATCGACGTCTCTTATCTGACGGGATGGAACTGTGCCTTGGCTTCCCGTCTGAAAATAACATTCGTACCTGCCACCATCCTTTTTGACCGCAATGGTGTGATCGTTGCCCGCAACCCGTCGTACAGTGAACTTGAAATTTATCTTGCCCAATAACCACATCAGTCAATAAAAACAAAGGAGCCAGTGCCTGTCAGTACTTGTTCAGGTTCTGGTTTTTTCTGTCATCTACAGAGTGAACCGACTTGTCTTTCACCAAAATCCAACTGCTTTTCAAGTCTTTTTTATGCGTATCCGACTTTTAGGATCTACCCTGTTTCAAACACCGGCTTTTTTAACAAAATACAATTATGCACCGATATTTTCCAGCCGAATGGGCTGAGCAGCGTTTTGTACAGCTTACATGGCCCCATGCCAATACCGACTGGGCTGATATGCTTGATGAAGTGTCGCTCTGTTTCCGCAATATAGCACACCACATTGCAGAACACGAACAGCTTCTGATCGTTGCACCGGAAACCGAAAGTATACGCCAATACATTTCCGGACATGTCAACATGAAAAATGTAACGTTCGCCCAACTACCATCCAATGACACCTGGGCGCGGGACCACGGCGGCCTGACCATAATTGAAGACGGCAGACCAGTGATACTTGATTTCTGTTTCAACGGATGGGGGATGAAGTTTGCCGCCGACCGTGACAATCTCATCACTTCACGGCTTTTCGATGCCGGATACCTTTTCGGGTCACTGCGCAACTGCCGCAACTTTGTGTTTGAAGGGGGTTCCATTGAATCCGACGGCAAAGGCACTCTGCTGACCACATCGGAATGCCTGCTCTCTCCCAACCGCAACGCCACGATGAGCCGTTATAAGATAGAACGGTATCTATGCAACACATTCGGAGCCGGGCGTCTGCTGTGGCTTGACCACGGCTATCTTGCCGGTGACGACACAGATTCGCACATTGACACTTTGGCCCGGCTATGCCCTGAAAATACCATTGCATACGTGAAATGCACCGATATTTCCGATGAACATTACAATGCGCTCCATAGTATGGAACAGCAACTGCAGTCATTCCGCACCGCTGACGGCCTACCATACCGTCTGGTCGCATTGCCAATGGCAGAACCGGTATACCACAACGGCGAACGTCTTCCTGCCACATACGCAAACTATCTGGTAATAAACGGAGCTGTTCTTGTGCCGACATACAATACTCCTGCCGATGGCATGGCTCTCAAAGCTATTACCAATATATATCCCGACCGAGAAATCATCGGTATTGACTGTCGTCCACTCATACGCCAGCACGGTTCCCTGCATTGCGTCACGATGCAGTACCCGGAATAAAAAAGAGCATCACCCATGCCGTTCAAGAAAAACCGAACGACAAGTGTGATGCTTTTATTCAATTGTCATCCACTACAACTGACAAATACGATACTTCGGCGTCAGTTATCCTGAGAATTGGAATTAGTGAGTTTTTTGCCGTTGTATTCACCCGTAAGAGTGTTGAGGAACAGGGTGATTTTGCTGATCTGGCTTGCGTCAAGCGTTTTACCTACCTGGTACTCAGCCATCATTTCCACAGCTTTTTCAAGATTTCCGACACTGCCGTCGTGATAGTACGGATATGTCAATGCGACATTTCTCAAACCCGGAGTACGGAAACGGAAACGGTCCCGCTCTACTTTGGTCTGCGCCCAACGGCCGTTGTCACTGTCGGTCAGACCGGATTTGGCATTGATTTCACGGTCAGCAAAATAGTTGGCACGTTGCCCCATAAGTTCGTAACTGAGTCCGCCCATGTTCACACCTACATGGCAAGTGGCACAATCGTATTGTTTGAAAAGGTTGTAACCTTCGACTTCTTCTGCGGTAAGGGCATCTTTGTAGCCTTTCAAATAGCGGTCGAATGCCGAGTTCGGCGTAAGGAGAGTACGTTCGTATTCGGCAATGGCATTGGTGATGGTAGCTTCACTCATACCTTCGGGATAAACTTCATTGAATGCTTTCACAAATGCCTCATCGGCAGAGAGCCGGGCTACTATTTCATCAAACGAGGCACTTCCCATTTCCACAGGATTGAGGGGAGGGCCGGCAGCCTGTTCCTCAAGAGTGGCGGCACGTCCGTCCCAGAATTGTACAAAATTGAATACGGCATTGTACACCGTCGGGGCATTGATACCTCCAAGCTGCCCGTAGATGCCGTCTGAAAACTGTTGGTTGTCGACACCGGCAGTAGCTATATCGTGACATGATGCGCATGATATTGTACCGTCGCCTGACAGACGTGTATCGTTATAGAGCTTTTCGCCGAGCATAGCTTTCAGCGGGTCGCATTCCACCCTGTCCGGAACAGGCCGGATGGTTTCGTTGGCAAATTCGGCAGCGGCAAGATTATTCGGATAAAATGCGGCACGGTGCCCTTTTACCCAGTCGAGGGCCATCTTCTCCTTCTTGCTTGTAAACGAAGCCCCCCAATGCACAAGGTAGTATTTTGCCAGCGGCATGGTACCGTCAACGATAGTTTTCTCAACCTTGGCAAGATCCACTTCATTGACGGCCTTGCCGTTTTCAACGGCATCGAGCATAGGTGCAATGTCGAAATATCTATAACCTTCGACAATATCTTCGGTTATCACATTTCTGGCAACCGGCCAGTTGGCATAGAATGGAAGCTCCGGATCAGCGGTATGGCACTCCGCACATCCTCCGTCAGCCATGATTTCCAGCATCTGCCGGTCTGCCGGCAAATCGGAATCCGGTGCAACATTGACCGCCCGGTACGTTATTGCACCTACAACTATTATTGCCAAAACGGCAATGATGATTTTTGAACTCGTCTTCATCTTGTTGTAATTTATCGGTTAAACATTTTATATGAATTATTGAATTATAGTATTGTATATGTGCATACTCGATTGCGATGCCGGCAAGTACCGGTAGCCGTACCAGCACATCTGGAGCATTGCAAAACTGACAACTACCACTATGTAAAGGCATTTTTTCCGTTTCGGTGCCGCAAGGCGCAAATGTATGTATACCAGATACGAGAACCATGTAGCGGCCGCCCAAGTTTCCTTGGCATCCCATGTCCAATAGTCTCCCCATGCCTTCTTTGCCCAAACGGCACCCATAAGCATACCTACGGTCATCAGGGCGGTGCCTATGTAGACCAGTGTGTCAATAGACGGCAGGTAATCGGTTTTGGAATTGTACAATCCAGCCACGGCCAAAACGAATGCACATCCCAGTATGCCGTAAGCGAACATGTAAATGGTGACATGCGGTATAAACCAGAAACTTTGCAATGCCGGCATCAGACTCTGGTCATGAAGTTCGGGTTTGGCTATATTGACAATATTGAAAACTGTAGCCAATATTCCGGTAAAAAGCATTATCCAACGGAAATGCCAGCGTCTGTAAGTAACCAATCCCGCCACGACTACAAACAACGAATACCAGAGTCGCGTTTCGCCCATTGTACGCATCGGAGGACGGCCAAGTGATATCCACATTGCCGTGATAAATGAAACCAGCACTGCCATACCGCCCAATGTCAGCCATTGGGCCGTGTCCGAACTGCTTTTGCTTTTTCCGAAAAGCGCCGCCGCTGCCCCTCCGGCAAAAAATATGGCAGACACTATGACGAATATATAAAACCAATCCCAACTCATACCGCCACCCCCTTTCCTGCCCGTCCTCCCCAGAACATGAGAACGGCTCCGGCAGCCATCATCACCATTCCCAATACCACTGCATATTTCCAGGGCTGGCATACAAATTCCATTATGCAGTATGCCGAATCCTTCCCCGCCTTTACATCATATCCGACAAGATATACATCATCCTTCCATGTTGCCCTCCACGGATGATTGACCGTTATATTGGCATGGCTGCCGTTTACCATGGCATCGGCTGAAAATCTGGAGGGAGTTCCGTTTCCGTAATATTCCATATCAAAACCCGTAAGTGTAAACGTATATCCGAGCCGATGTGAGATACCCTCACTGTCAAATGCACGCTCCACAGTCCCGCCGATTGGTACTACAGCCCGAAACCTGTGTGTATCGGCAGCACCGAAACAGAGAGCGGCCAGTGTCACCAGCAGGCCTATATGGTTAATCCTGAAACGCCACACCATCCTGCGGCTTTTATTGTACCGCATCGTCACTACCATCAGATGCACCATCAAAAGCAACATGACAAAATAGAAGACCAACGATGATGTGAACCGGTCAAAACCCAATGCCGATATTATACGTGCATCCACCGCCCCCGTATCCTGCGGTACCAGACCAAGCACCATACAAGCAGTGGCTACCAGTAACAGCGTGGCAACGCTCATTTGCCGCGAAGCCAACAGCCTGACGAATACAGAGTCACCCCATTCCCTGACGGCAACAAACAGCAGACCCGCCAGCACCGCCATGATTGCGACATTGACCGGAAACGCCATGAATGACACGTGGCAATTGCCCACTGCCAGTTGAAGCACAAAAGCAACTGCCATCCACAACAAAATACCGACTGCCAACCATTTTTTCATAACATGCTGCATTGTAAGTGCAAAGGTACTACAAATGCACGGTATAACAGCATGCCCGAGCCTAATTTATTTATACTGGTTCCGATATTGTACATAAACATCTCCCCAAGATAAATGACAAGCAGACCACCACGCGGAAAAACGGCTTTGATAAAACTTATCGCCAACGTATTTTTGCCGGATATCTGCGGAAAATACAGGCAAGTCAACTGCCTGGTTTCACAATGCCATTTCAATATATTTTGATAATACACGGAAAATGGCTACTTTTGCAGAATATATGCTTGGCTTGTAGCTTTTCAAGCCTGTATATGCAATAACCATAACAACTATTGTGTCGCAATGTGGCCGTTCGACAAATATACGACATTGGAACGAAGCGGTGTATTCGGCGGATTCACCGACTGGCATTCCCATATACTGCCCGGAGTTGACGATGGTGTGAAAAATATCGACGAATCACTGTCAATATTGAACCTTTACGAACAACTGGGCATAGGATGCGTCTGGCTTACACCACATGTAATGTCAGACATACCAAACTCTACCGCCCGTCTGAAACAACGTTTTGAAGAGTTGCAGAAAGCCTACTCAGGGCCTGTAAAACTGCATCTTGCAGCCGAATATATGCTCGACCCGCTGTTTGAGGAACGGCTCATGGCCGGCGATGTTCTGACACTGGGTCCCGACGGCAACCAACTGCTGGTAGAAACATCGTATTTCAATCCGCCGATGGGTTTCCGCAAAACATTGGCAGGCATAAAGTCAGCCGGGTACTACCCTGTCCTGGCACACCCCGAGCGTTATGTCTATATGGACAGGCAAGACTACCGGCAGTTGAAAAAATCACAAGTACGTTTCCAACTCGATCTGTTCGCCCTATTCGGCGTCTACGGTACCGATGCCAAAAAGAAATCGGAGAGGCTTCTCAGAGAAGGCATGTACGATATGGCGGGAACAGACATTCACCGCCTCATGCTCCTGAAGGAAACAAAAGACATGAAACTGAATGCAAAAATCCCAGACCTGATAATCTCCAACATCACCAAATCCAAAGGACTATGAAAGGAATCGTTTTAGCAGGCGGATCAGGCACACGCCTCTACCCTATCACCAAAGGAGTGAGCAAACAGCTGCTACCGATATACGACAAACCGATGATCTACTACCCTATATCTGTGCTTATGCTGGCCGGTATCCGCGACATACTCATCATATCCACTCCCTATGACCTGCCAGGATTCAAACGCCTCCTGGGCGACGGATCAGACTACGGTGTCCGATTCGAATATGCCGAACAACCATCACCCGACGGACTGGCACAGGCTTTCATAATCGGCGAAAAATTCATCGGCAATGACACAGTCTGCCTCGTCCTGGGCGACAACATATTCTACGGACAGGGGTTTTCAGCCATGCTGAAAAATGCGGTTGCCGATGCCGGAAAAGGGAAAGCCACCGTATTCGGCTATTGGGTCGAAGACCCAGAACGCTACGGAGTAGCCGAATTTGATGAAACAGGGAACTGCCTCTCCATCGAAGAGAAACCGCAGCACCCGAAATCCAACTACGCTGTGGTAGGCCTGTATTTCTACCCCAACAAAGTAGTGGATACAGCCAAGCACATCAAGCCGTCGGCCCGAGGCGAGCTGGAAATAACCACTGTAAACCAGGAATTCCTGTCACAAGGCGAACTGAAAGTGCAGACACTCGGCCGCGGATTCGCATGGCTCGACACCGGCACTCACGACTCACTGGCCGAAGCATCGATATTCATCGAAGTCATCGAAAAACGCCAGGGTCTGAAAATAGCATGCCTCGAAGGCATAGCATACCGGCAAGGCTGGATCACAGCCGGCAAACTGCGTCAACTGGCACAACCGATGCTGAAAAACCAATACGGCCGCTACCTGCTGAAAGTAGCAGACGAAATGGACAAACCAGAAAAACAACACTTATAGCCAATGTAATGGAAGTAATAAAAACAGACATAGAAGGCGTGGTCATCATCGAACCCCGTATTTTCAACGATACACGAGGATATTTCTTTGAAAGTTTTTCGCAACGGGAGTTTGAAGCCAAAGTACGGAAAATCAATTTCGTGCAGGACAACGAAAGCATGTCATCCTATGGTGTCATGCGCGGATTGCATTTCCAACGCCCGCCGTTCGCACAGAGCAAGCTCGTACGCTGCGTCAGAGGCCGGGTACTCGATGTGGCCGTCGACATCCGCAAAGGCAGCCCCACATACGGACACCATGTGACTGTCGAACTGACAGAAGACAACCACCGCCAGTTTTTCGTGCCACGCGGCTTTGCACACGGTTTTGCCGTGTTGAGCGAAACAGCCGTTTTTCAGTACAAGTGCGACAATTTCTATGCTCCCGAAGCCGATGGCGGCATCAGCATCAATGACGATAGTCTGGGCATTGACTGGCAAGTCCCCACACCAAGCGCAGTTCTGTCCGAAAAAGACACCAGACATGCACGCCTTAAGGATTTCGATTCCCCTTTCGACTATCATGTAAATCTATATCCGGAATTTGAATAAGATGAACATACTGGTTACAGGAGCCAACGGACAGTTGGGAAACGAGATGCGTATCATTGCCAGGGAAAGCGGCGACAACTATTTCTTTACGGATATCAACCGGACAGAGGGAGCAGAAACCATATTCCTGGATATAACAAATTTGCAGGCTGTGCGGGAAATGGTAACCGACAAGTCTGTAGATGTCATAGTCAATTGCGCCGCCTATACCAATGTGGAAGCGGCGGAAAACAATGAGGTACTGGCGGAAAAGCTCAACGCGGAAGCGCCGGAAAACCTTGCCCGGGCGATAAAAGAGGCGAACGGCCTGTTAGTGCATATTTCCACAGACTATGTTTTCGGACAAGAGCCCTATAACGTTCCTTGCAAGGAAGACCAGCAAGGAACCCCTACAGGTGTATATGGCCTGACCAAACTGCATGGAGAACAAAAGATAGCCGCCACAGGATGCAAGCATGTGATTATACGGACGGCATGGCTTTACAGCGAGTTCGGCAGAAACTTCTGCAAGACCATGATGAATCTTACAGCTACCAGACCTCAGCTGAAAGTGGTGTTCGACCAATGCGGCACACCAACCTATGCTCTTGATCTGGCAAATGCCATAAAACAGGTACTTGCCGATTACAACATGGAGCAAAAAGCAGACAGTTACAGCAAGGCCGGTATCTACCACTACTCCGACGAGGGAGTGTGTTCCTGGTTTGACTTTTCGAAAATGACAGCCGAGTACGCCGGAAATACGGCATGTGACATACAGCCCTGCCACAGCAACGAGTTTCCGAGTCCCGTCACACGTCCATCGTATTCGGTTCTCGACAAAACCAAAATCAAGGCTACATTCGGCATCCGTATCCCGTACTGGACCGAATCCCTGAAAAAATGTGTCGCCAACATCAAAAACGAAAAATAACATGGCATCAAGAAATATCGTAATAACAGGCGGTGCCGGATTTATCGGCAGCCACGTAGTACGGCTCTTCGTGAACAAATATCCCGGATACAACATCATCAATCTCGACAAACTAACCTATGCCGGAAACCTTGCCAACCTCAGGGATATCGAAGGGAAACCCAACTACAAGTTCGTCAGGATGGATATCTGCGACTTCGATGCTTTCCTCAAACTGATGTATGATGAACGCATCGACGGCATCATCCATCTGGCAGCCGAAAGCCATGTCGACAGAAGTATAAAAGACCCTTTCACATTCGCCCGTACCAACGTGATGGGGACTCTTGCCCTTTTGCAGGCTGCAAAATTATATTGGGAGTCCTTGCCTGAAAAATATGAAGGAAAACGCTTCTATCACATTTCTACCGATGAAGTGTATGGAGCTCTGGAGATGAACCGTCCAAAAGGGACAAAACCTCCGTTCTCAACCACGGCCTCTTCTGCGGAACACCATCTGGCGTATGGTGATGACTTCTTTTACGAAACGAACAAATACAATCCTCATTCGCCCTATTCGGCAAGCAAGGCTTCAAGCGATCATTTTGTGAGAGCTTACCATGATACTTACGGAATGCCGACGATAGTGACAAATTGTTCGAATAATTACGGTCCCTATCAATTTCCGGAAAAGCTTATACCTCTCTTCATAAATAATATACGTCATCGTAAACCGCTCCCTGTATATGGTAAAGGCGAGAATGTGCGCGACTGGCTTTTTGTCGAAGACCACGCCCGGGCCATCGACACTATCTTCCATAACGGCAAGATAGCAGAAACCTACAATATCGGCGGTTTCAACGAATGGAAAAATATAGATATCATCAAAGTTGTGATTAAGACCGTTGACCGTCTGCTGGGAC
This sequence comes from Candidatus Aphodosoma sp., assembly GCA_051870875.1. Taxonomy (GTDB): domain Bacteria; phylum Bacteroidota; class Bacteroidia; order Bacteroidales; family Paludibacteraceae; genus Aphodosoma. Next base: position 22,689 of record JBJECG010000064.1, on the reverse strand, counting down.
GTGCAGAAGGAGAAGATCTGAATCTGATCACTTACGTGACTGACCGCCCCGGACACGATGCCCGCTATGCCATAGACTCTACAAAACTACAGACGGAATTGGGTTGGGAGCCAAGCCTTCAATTCGAAGAAGGTATAGAAAGAACAGTCCGATGGTATCTCGACAACCAGGAATGGCTGGAAAACATTACTTCCGGAGAATACGAAAAATACTACGAAGAGATGTACAGACAACGATGACAGCCGTAAATGATGGCATACGATATCCCATGACATTGCTGAGATACCTCTGTCCTATGGTACACAAGACATTGCTGATACTGGCTTTTGCCATTGTCACGATGAATGCCAGTATTTATGCACACTCTTCATGGCAGGAGCATGTATCCGATATGATGGAGGTATTCGGATTTGAACCTGATACGGAGCTGAGAAACTGGATGAAATTCATCAGTTCAGATATGATCGACAGGCACGAGCCGTTTTACAGCGGTCTGAAAGAAAAACATCCGGGATTCACCTGCAAACACCGGCTGCTGTTTCACTGGGGATACGATGCCGAACCATGGAACGGCCAACTGGAAGAAAAAGTGCGCGCGTACTGCGAGACACAGGATCTGAATGCGGAATCGAACATCCGCATATTCAAGTCAGAACTGAAAGCGGAGCAGAAACGCCGCAACGCCTTGATGAACCGCAGGACAGAAGAACTTTTCGGCTTTGCCCATGGCGGACGCGATGCCAGTTACGCACGGTTTTTCGTGACTATGGCATACAACATACACCTTATAGGCGACTACACTCCTGACAACCGCGACCTGGACGGCGTGCAAAGCATGGATAACATCATCCGTTCGACAAACAACGCCATTTTGAAGGCAGACCCGAAACTCGGCAAACCTCTGGTCAAAAAAATTGATGCCATCAACCGCACGTATCCCGACGTTCAGGAAAAATCCGCCCGTCTGCTGTCACTTCTCAAAACAGAGCTCCCGGCATTCATCATCCATGTCCAAAAAGGCAGCATATACCGCCGCCTCTCCGCCAGAGGATTCAAAGTGATACAATATTCCGATAAAAAACATACAAAAAAGCAGTGAAAGACAACGGCCGTTTTTCCCGGTACGCTGCCTTTCGCTGCATGTTGCCGATACTTTGTGGTTTTATTTGTCGTAACCGAAAATGTCGACCCAAACGATATACTGGGCTACACCATCGGCATTAGGTTCGGTATTTTTTGAAATGAAACGGTCCAGATCAAAATCAATGGACAGCTTGCCGTCTTCAGGAAGATTTTCAATAGTCCACCACTGGGTGTTGAGCGGAAGACCGGGGCCCCAATTGGCACGATTGTACTTATAAGTACCGGCTTGCGGATACGTAGTACTATTGTCCCAAAATATATGTCCGGTAGCCTTGTTTTTGCCATTGATGATTATTTGGTAGAAATTCTCGTCAAATTCGGCGGCATTACGGGTGCGGTAACCTTTCCTGTCCGGAAATTTCCCTTGGTCATGGCCATGACCGCTGATCGCCACACGCATCATAAGCGATTTGACATCGGACGGCAGTTCCAGATTACGCAGACCGAAACGGGCTTCATCCTCAATGTCGTATCCTTCCACTCCATAACACCACGAACGATAGCCTGTAGTACCTGTAGCACGCGATGAATAGACAGTCTCATGAAAAATGGTCCGCTTCTCCGGCACACCTTCATAAAAATCGAACGTAAGAGTGACCGTATGGGCTTTTTTATCAGTGGCATCCCAACCGCAATAATAGATATAAAACTCGGTTTCACCTGTCAAATCCGGCAGAAACTCTGTCATGTCCATATAGTAGGTCTTGCTCCAGTCAGGACCGAAAGAACCGCCATACGGTGTAAAGGCTCGCTGAAGTTCCATTATCTCACCAGTACGGTTGCTTTTGAAGCAAATCTGGGTAGTCATATCCCAGTCGGCAGGACCTTGGTTCCATCCGCCCATACGATAAGTCAGTATAGCCCGGCGGTAACCGTCGGTTTTTTCCGGGAAAGTCACTTTGACCAATGAATCCTCTTCCAAGCTCCATCCGTAAAAATGAAGACGGATAGCATCGGTTTTCACGGAAAACGCAGCTGTTGTACCGGCTTCTGGGTGTTCGTCATACCACGCAGGACGGACATCTCCGGTTACCTTACAAATTTCCTTTTCTTCGGGAGATTCAGGTTCGCAACTGCCTAAAACCAGTGCCAGACAAACGGCTAAAACAGATAAATAACAAAATCTTTGCATAGATGTCAGATTATATAGTAATTAAATTAGCGTAGCAAAAATACACAAATTATCAATACAACCCAAATAAATTTCAAAACAAGCATTACTCATACCAATCCGCCATCCAAAAGATTGCCGGTTACGGCGAAGTTCGAATACTCCGCCACATTTATATCATGGTTTGGTGATATTGCCGCAACAATGTGTTATTCAGCAAAATGATCCGAATACAAATCCAGGAACCATTGCCATGATTATGACAAGAGCCACGTAAACGGCTGTTCCCTTTGTTACCACACAAGCCAAGGATAACCAGCATGTTCGGCAAGGACAATGACGGATATGCCAACAGCAAAGCCAAAGCCGGACTTTTGCCAACTCCCGAAGCCAGCAAACTTTGGACAGTAGGCACTTCCGCCAAAGTGGCGAAATACAAGAATACCCCGGTAAAACTGACAAATAAATTGGACATCAACGAATTGCCGCCGACATCCAATCCTATCTTCCGTGACGTTTATCTTCAATAAACATAACTGACTTATTACCAGACCAACAATCATACCAATAATGAAACCAGTAAAAATCTTCACCTTACTGCCGTTCTTGTAAAAACAGAACCATCCTTTTATTAGTCAGTTCCGAAGATTTTCGCTAAATTTGCAACCGCTTATTTGGTTAGCCGCACAAAACGCTACAGCTAACTGCAACAGCAGTAATCAAATAGCATTCACAAATACATTTAACTGTCATTTCTATGAAATTCTTTATCGACACAGCCAATCTGGAACAAATCCGCGAAGCCAATGCCCTCGGCATACTCGATGGCGTAACCACCAACCCGTCGCTAATGGCAAAGGAGAACATAAAGGGCGAAGAAGCCATCATGAACCACTATGCCACCATTTGCGGCATAGTAAAGACCGGCAGCGTGAGTGCCGAAGTTTTTGCCACTGACTATGAAGGCATGATCCGTGAAGGTGAACGCCTCGCAGCCATCAACCCCATCATCACCGTCAAACTGCCATGCACCAAAGACGGCATCCGTGCCGTAAAATATTTTTCGGAAAAAGGTATTGCCACCAATTGTACGCTGGTCTTTTCCGTAGGCCAAGCCCTTTTGGCAGCCAAAGCCGGAGCCACTTATGTAAGTCCGTTTGTAGGCCGTCTTGATGATATATCCGAAGACGGCGTAACCCTTGTAGCCCAAATAGTCCGCACATTCCGCACATACGGCTACAAAACCCAAGTACTGGCAGCATCCATCCGCCACACCAACCACATCATAAAATGTCTCGAAGCCGGAGCAGACGTAGCCACCTGTCCCCTGCCCGCCATCCTGGGACTGCTCAACCACCCCCTGACCGACAAAGGCCTGGCCACTTTCGTAGCCGATGCCGCCAAAATGAAATAACACCAAACCTTAAATACAAAAAAACCGGTTTCCTGTCAATATAAAAACAAGAAACCGGTTTTTCTATATATTCTGTAATTTTACATAGGATGCCGCCACGCAATATTATCAGCGGCGTTTGTGGTTTTCCTTAATGTAGGCATCCACTGCCACCGACATAGATGTATATTGCGGTGACGGAACGGGGATGTCGACACGCAGTCCTGCCTCTGTGGCAGCCTGAGCCGTGGCAGTACCAAGAGTACCTATCACTATCTCACCTTGGCTGAATTCAGGAAAGTTTTTCTTCAACGCCGCTATACCTTGGGGGCTGAAAAAAAGAATCATGTCATAATTGAACTGTTCGTCCGGTCCGAAATCGTTGCTGACAGTACGGTACATCAACGCTACATCGCAATGCAACTTTTCGTTCTGACGTATCATATCCATCACGTCATCGTTGTCATTGTCGGGAAGTACCACAAGAAAATCCTCTTTCGGGTGTTTGCCCATAACCGCAAAAAGATCGGCCAACTTGCTTGTCGCGCCATAAAACACTTTGCGCTTGCGGTAATTGATATATTTTTGCAGATAAAGTGCCACCGCTTCGGAAATACAGAAATACCGCAAATCATCGGTTATCGGCACTCTAAGCTCTTTTGCCAGACGGAAAAAATGGTCAATACCCACACGTGAAGTAAAAACGATGGCAGTATGCCCGGCAATGTTGACTTTTTGTGTACGAAACTCTTTGGACAATATCGGATCAACCTTTATAAAAGGACGGAAAACCACTTTGACATTATGTTTTTCCGCTATATCCAAATATGGTGATTTTCCATTTTCAGGATGTGGCTGAGAAACCAATATATTTTTGATTTTCAAAATATTGACTGATTTTAATTAGACCATTACAACCGCTTTCCACACTAACACGGCGGGCATTATTTCAAGAGCGCAAAGGTACAAAAAAATATAAAATAACGAACCTATTCCACAGTAAAAAACTTGAATAGCCTTGAAGAATACAAAAATAAAAAACAGAATAACAAAAACAAAATACACCCACCATAATATATTTGCCATACTGCCCGAAGTATAAATAAAAGCCGTGGCTATAACAAGCGAAAAAATGCCGGACAATGCAATGATGATGAAATATGACTGTGTATAATTGCTTTCTCTGTCACGAATGCCAAACACTGCGCCAAGAGCCTTAAACAGCAACCATTTCACTCCGAAAAACAGTGCACTGCCGACTACCAGCAGAAAGTAATGCGGCAATGATATATCCGACAATCCTGAAACAAAAACCAAAAATGAAAACATGAGCAGTGCATAGCTCATAATCACCACAACCCAAAGCAGAACACCTGCCAATAAGGATTTCTGTTCCACATCATAAATCATCACACGTTCACGATTGTTGGCCAAATTACGCAATTGTGACATGTACTGATGTCTGTTGACTGCAAATACAGTCATAAGTACCAGCAATATCATAATCACAGTGACTGCTACCCATGAAGTAGTCGAAAGGCTTTCTACCCGAGGAATAACAGGTAATACAGTTCCGGAAAATAATCGAATGGCCAGATACATCCGTCAAAAATTTTTGGTTGAAAACCCCTTATCTCACGAACGAAACATAAAATACACGGCTCCCAGCAGACATACGGTAGCCCATACAAAATCCCACTTGAACGGCTGCCCCATATAGAAGATGGCAAATGGTATGAACACACTCAGCGTTATCACCTCCTGTATAATCTTCAATTGCGGCAACGAGTAAACTGTGAAGCCTATACGGTTGGCAGGCACCATTATGAGATATTCACACAATGCAATGCCCCAACTTGCCAAGGCCGCCACCAACCAGCTCTTGTCATTCATGTTTTTGAGATGACCGTACCAGGCATAAGTCTGGAACAGGTTACTGGCAACAAGCATCAATATAGTGACGACATATGGATTGAATATCTTTGAAATCATTGTATCTAACAATTAAGTACCAGGGATTATACGCAATATACGAATTATCTATTTCAGCATCTGCCAAAGGTCGAAAAGTGCTTGGTTTGCAGTACGGCACTGGTGTTCGGTACGTATGGTCTGGAATACATACCGGCGGCAGACCGCTTTACCAGCACTTGATGCAACGGCTATGTATACGGTACCCTGCGGCTTGTCGGCAGTACCTCCGCCGGGTCCGGATATGCCGGTCGTGGCAATGGCGTAGTCAACACCGAATACTGCCAGACATCCGCGAGCCATAGCCAAGGCTGTCTCTTCAGACACTGCACCATGACGACCGAGAATACCTTCAGGCACACCAAGCTGCGATATTTTGATCCGATTGTCGTATGCGACTATTCCACCAACAAAATATTCTGATGCCCCGGGTACTGACACTATGGTATTTGCCACCAATCCGCCTGTACAACTTTCGGCAGTAGCCAAAGTGGCATGCCTACCGGCAAGCAGACGTCCTACAACAGACTGGACAGTGTCATCATCATAACCGTAAATATTATCAGGGATAATGTCATGCAGCTGTCCTATACGCTTTTCCACTTCACACTGCAACTGTAAATGGTCTGAACCGTATGCCGACAGTCGCAGACGCACTTTGCCGGCCTCGGGCAGATATGCCAACCTGATATATGAAGGTAAGGCATCTTCCCACGATGCTATGCGGTCTGCAAGAAACGATTCGCCTATGCCGAATGTCAATACAGTGCGGTGTACTATGGCTTCAGAGCCGAGTTTGGCACACAGCATCGGCAGTATATGGTTAGTCATCAGCCACTTCATTTCAAACGGCACACCAGGCATGCTGACTATTGTCTTGCCTTCGTGATCAAACACCATACACGGTGCCGTACCCACCTCATTCAACACCACTTTGCATCGCGACGGCACAAGAGCCTGTGCCTTGTTGATGTCGGTAAACGGCAGCCCTCTACGCTCAAAAAATCTGCGCACATTTTCGAGTGTCGGGATATGCGTGACCAATTCATCATTGAAATACCGGCACAAGACAGTTTTGGTAATGTCATCTTTTGTAGGGCCAAGTCCTCCGGTAATCAATACCACATCGGTTTCGGCAAGCGACAAATCGAGATGACGGATGATGTCATCCTCTCCATCCGATATTACACTGATATTTGTAACGCTGATATTGCACTTGTTGAGTTCCTCTGCCATCCATGAGGCATTTGTATTGACTACCTGACCTATAAGCAGTTCATCCCCAATGTTGATAATATGTGTTTTCATGAACGATATACTTGTTTTACTCCTTTTATGGCATTGATTTTCCTGAACAAACTTTCCAATTGACGGGCTTCATGTATCATTACCGTTATATTACCTTCAAACAGACCATCGTGTGAGTCGACTGAAATAGAACGCATGTTCACGCCAGATTCCTTGGTAATGACGGATGTAATATTGGTAATGATACCTATATCATCATGTCCGATGATGCGTATGGTAACCGGATATTCACCTGTGGTGCCGCCACTGCTCCACTGTGCACCGACTATACGATAACCGAAACGGGAAATCATCTGTGGGGCATTCGGGCAGTTCTTACGATGGATTTTGATGCCTCCGTTTGCCGATACAAAACCGAATATCTCGTCACCGAAAACAGGATTACAGCATCGTGCCAGCGAGTATTCCACATTTTTGAGATTGCTGTCGATAATAAGTGAATCGGATTTCGATGATATTTTCTGTAGTTCTGTTTCCTGACAATAGGTTTCGGCAGAACGGTTTGATACTGCTGCAGGCTGCAGCTCCTCGACTTCCATTGCCGCCAAATCATCATGGACAGCCGCCAGATCCACACGATTCTTGTTGATAGCAACATAAAATTCGGTCAATGTCTTGTAACCCAACTTACGGGCTATGCGATTCATATACGAATCATTGTATTCAAGTTTCCAGTTTTTCAAACGGCGCATAAGTGTCTCACGTCCGCTTTCCGCCTCTTTATGCTCCAATTCCTTAAGAGTCTGCCGTATCCGGTTTTTGGCTTTTGAAGTCTTTACAAAATTGAGCCAGTCGGCTTTCGGAGTCTGCTGTGCCGAAGTGATGACTTCCACCTGATCTCCATTATGCAATTCGTACTTGATGGGCACATGTTTGCCGTTGATAAGTGCACCGGCACATTGCGTTCCTACATTGGAATGGATGTTGAATGCAAAATCGAGGACAGACGCTCCTTTAGGCAAACGGTTGAGATCACCTTTCGGAGTAAATACAAAAATATCGTCGTCATACAACTGCATCTTGAATTCGTCGATAATTTCAGCATCCGAATTTTCGGTATTATGCTCCAACATCGAACGCAAATTGCCAAGCCACTGGTCAACGGAAGCCGAATCGCTCTTACCGCCCTTGTATTTCCAATGTGCAGCCACGCCCTTTTCGGCCACTTCATCCATACGGCGCGTACGTATCTGAACTTCAACCCATTTGCCCTCAGGCCCCATCACAGTAATGTGAAGGCTCTCATAACCATTTTGTTTTGGTACCGAAATCCAGTCACGAAGGCGGTTTGTATTTGGCGTATACATGTCGGTCACTACAGAGTATGCCTGCCAACAGACAGCTTTTTCCTTCTCCAAAGGACAATCTATGATGACACGGATAGCAAAAAGATCATATACTTTTTCAAACGGTACTTGCTGCTTGCGTATCTTGTTCCAAATGGAATAAATGCTTTTTGTACGACCTTTTATATCAAAAGACAATCCTTCGGCCTGCAAACGAGCCTTTACAGGTTCTATGAATTTGGCAATGTAGGCATCACGGCTTCGTTTGGTTTCATTGAGTTTGCGGGCAATATCCTTGTATATGTCATACGAAGTATATTTCAATGATAAATCTTCAAGTTCCGTTTTAATGGCATAAAGACCCATACGATGAGCCAACGGAGCGTAAAGATATGATACTTCACGTGCTATCTCCTGCTGTTGTTCTACAGGATATGATGCAAGATTGCGCATGGTATCGAGCCTTTCAACTATCATTACCATCACTACCCTTACGTCACGTGCAAACGAAATAAGAAGTTTTCTAAAATTTTCGGTTTCCACAGCCACATGACGTTCATAAAGGTCATAGACTTTGACAAGACCTTCGACTATATTTGCAGTCGACTGTCCGTAATGTTCAATGACATAAGCCATATCTATCCCGCTTTTATAGATAGGAGCGTAGAGCAAAACCGCCTCGATGGTATGATGCCCCAGCTGTATTTCACGATGGGAAATCATGGCTACACGCATGGCACGGGCTACAACAGAAAGCGGGACATCGTATTCAGTCACTATCCGCCGTAAGTCGGTTTTAAGTTTCAGGAGTATTTCAGGACGCAACATACGTCCTTCATCACTCATAAAATCGCGATACAGATGCAAAAAATCGGTTCGATTAATCTGTTCCATAAGGCTAATGCATTGATTTTGGAATAATGGATGCAAACGTTTTGCAACATTCACTGTTGCTGAAGTTGTTTGGTGGTTTTTGCACCGAGATCACGCAAACGGTTGGCTTTTGAATAAATGCTGTCGCGACCATCGGACAATTTGTTCATTGCTGCAATATATGATTTCTGCGCTTTTTCCAGATGGCTGTTTATATCATCAAAATCAGCCCTCATGGCAGCCAACTTGTCATAAAGCGCTCCAGCTATACGGGCTATTTCCTGCGCATTGCGTGTCTGGTTTTCCTGCTGCCAGATGCTGCTTACGGTACGCATTGTGGCAAGTAATGTAGACGGACTGACAATTACTATCTTACGTTCCCATGCTTTGGAATAGATATCAGACTGCGTTTGCACGGCAACCGAAAACGCTCCTTCAACAGGCATAAAAAGCAATACAAAATCAGGTGTATTCAAATCCTTTGCACGCTCATAATGTTTTTCACTCAAAAGCTTGATGTGACTGTTGACCGACATTATCAGATCATTCTGTGCTGATTTGCGCATTTCGTCATTTTCCGCTTCAACCCAACGGGTATATGCTACAAGCGATACTTTGGAATCTATCACAATATGCTTGTTATCAGGTAAATTGACTATTACATCGGGACGATAAACAGTGCCTTCATCATCCTGCACCACTACTTCACGATGATATTCACGTCCCTCTGTCAGTCCAGATGACTCCAACACACGTTCCAATACCACTTCACCCCAACAACCCTGCTGCTTTACGTCACCTTTTAACGCACGGGTAAGATTATTGGCATCGACACTCATCTTAGTATTTAGTTCCGTCAAACGGTGTATCTCTTCACGAAGACTGTTCTTGTCACGCATTTCAGTGTCAAACGCTTTCTCCACCTGCTCCCTAAACATTTTAAGATGTTCATTCAACGGTTTCAAAAGCAATCCGAGACGTTCGTCATTGCTCTTTGTAAGTTCTTCAGAACGTGCCTTCAATATCATTTCAGCCATATTCTGAAATTCTATTTTCAATGTTTCCGTACGCCGGTTAAACTCTGTCCGGCGTTCATTGTCTATACGTTCATGTTCCATCCTACGCTGTTCTTCAGAATGTGCAAATTCCTGGCGCATCTCTTGCTGCCGCTGCTGCAACTGACTGTTAACGGTACGTTCAGCAACAAGTTGCTCCCTTACAGACGATAATTGTCCTTTCAACATGTTCAATTCACCGTCCAGCCGTTCCTTGTCCGAAATAATGGAAACTTTGTCTGCTTCCAAATGATTTGCTTTCCGGACAAAAGCAATAACAGTAACAAATGATATGACAATAACGACAGCAAATATTATAATCAACAAAATAAGATCCATCACGTCATAAATTCAATTGCAAAATAATAATTTCATCTGACTATTTGTCTGTACTGCCGACATTGCTGTTTTCAGGAACATATACTTCACCTCTGACTACAAAACGCTTGTAATACGATATCATAAGTGTGGTAACAGGCAAAGCTATAATCATGCCTGCCATACCAAGTAATGAACCCCATACAGACAGCGACAATAGTATTATGGCAGGATTAAGTCCCATTGCACGTCCCATGATTTTAGGTACAAGAAACATATCCTGAGTAACCTGTACCACAATAAATACAATAGCACAACCACCCATTATGAGCCAAAAATTGGTACCTGTTTCAGCACTTTGTATCAATGCAAGAAGTATGACCGGAACTATGCCTATAGTTTGCAAATAAGGTACCAAATTGAGCAGACCTATGAATAATCCTATTGTGATACCCATAGGCAAACCTACTATCCTGAATCCTATTGCAAACAATATGCCCACTATCAATGCTACCAGACTTTGACCTCGAAAATATCTGTTCATACCAATTTCAACATCATTGAATATTTCCAATATCAGTTTTTTGTGCCTAAGAGGTAGCATGGAACGAAAACCTTCGTTTATCTTCTCATAGTCCAACAAAATAAAGACTATATACAAAAATACGATAAACACTACAAACATACTTGCCATAACCTGCCAAGTACCAGATATTATAGTCCATACACCAGGTATCAGTTTTTCAAAGGCATCTTTCAAATTATCTACATTCACAAAATCAACAGCTTTAATATCGCCTATCAACTTATCAAACCATACCATCATTCCATTACTCCATTTTGCATGTGTCGGAGTGGCAAGATATTCGTTGGCCAATACAGTTGCTTTGCTTACCTCGGCAGATATTACAGGAACCAAAGCCCATATCAGTCCACCTATTATCACAGCCATAGACAAAAGTGTCAGAAATACCGATATTGCCCTGTTTTTGATTTTTATCCTATATTGTACAAAAGATACTATAGGATGCAGCAGATAAGCAATGAGCCATCCTACTAAAAATGGTAGCAGTACACTGCTCAAACGATTGAACAACAATACAAGAGCTATCAATATAACAATTGAAACTACCATGCGGACTGTACGGTCAAATGTATATTTCATAAGAACAGACAAAAACAGGACAAAAATAAAACCAACGGGCAAAAGTAGTCAAAATCTTCGATAAGACAAAACCAAAAAGTATACGGCAATCACTATCCAAATGAAAGCAGACAATGATATTAAAAAAATGAATTTCTTATGTAATGTTTTATGATGAAAATATTTCATGCCAAGCCATGCACCTAAAAATCCTCCGACAAATGCAAGCAACAAAAGCATATATTCCGGTATCCGATAAACCGATTTACATGCATTACGTTTGTCTATGCCATAAAAGATAAAAGCAATTATATTGACCGTAACAAAATAATATACCGCTATCCGGATCATATGATTTTCCACTTCAAACCATTAAAAAGGACTACCGGCTTATAAGCCGGTAGTCCTTTTTTAATTAAGTCAATCCACTTATTTATTCTTTTCGAAATTTATCTGCCATATATCCGGATCATTTCATATTGGCAAATTCAACGTCTTTTGCAGCACGGTCTTTGAGTTGAGCATCTTTTTCAACTTCAGCAATATTTTCTTTATACTCTTTAGTATTGTTGGTACGGGCAGCAAGAACAGCTTTAAGATAAGCAGTAGTTGCATTGGGAGCTTCAACATTGTCGAGAGCTTTACGGGCAGCACCATTGTTTTTATTAAGAATGTTGGCAAGAGCAGCATTGTTAGATGCGTTGTTTCCATAAAGTTCGGCAGCTTTCTTGTAGTTGCCTTTGGTGATTTCAATGGCACCGTTTGCAAAATTGAGGCTTTCACCTACACCGCCTGCATTGCCGAAAAACTCTTCAGCTTTGGCAATGTCGCCTTTTGCAAGAGCAATGAGACCGTTATTGAAGTTGATGGCAGGACATTTAGGAGCAATATTAAGAGCTTTTGCAAATGCACGACCGGCTTCCTCCACTTTACCTTGTTCGTAAAGAACCATACCAAGATTGTTGAAACAACGGGAATCAGAAGAATACAGTTCAGTAGCTTTAGTATATACAGCCTGCTTTGCAGACATATCCTTGACAAGTGTGGCAGCATAAAGAATCTCTTCTACATTAAGTTCGGCAGGAGCAACTTTTGCGAGAGAATCTATCTCAGCATCTGATTTGCCGATAACATTTACAGTAAGTGTAAGTTTAGAACGACGGAGTTCAGGAAGAATGGTTTCATCAATAGCTTTGTAAGCTACAGCCAAATTTTTAATTTCTTTTTCACGTTGTTCTGGATCAGAGTACATGGAAAGAACACGGATAATGAGAGCTTTGTCTTCAATAGATGATTCTTCTACCAATTTTTGAAAACCTTCCCAGTCTTCAGCAGTACTTTTTGAGTCTATGGCTGCTTCAGCCTTGAACTTGCTAAGCTGTCTGTTGACATAGCTTTCTGAATTTTTACCGCGATTTGCAGAAAGTTTTTCATTAAAATCCAAAGCACCTTCAGGAGAAGCATAAGAACTTATTTCAATACCTTTAACTTCACGATTTTCAGCTTTTTTAGCTGCTTCAATATTTTTTGTAAGGGCTATAATCTGTTCAGTCTTTATTTCAGAACTGCGGATATTAGCTTGATTGACAAGAAATTTGATTTGGGCATCCGTTTTTTCTTCGATAATCCGCTGGAACTTGTCAGGGGTGATGATAGCTTTCAAGTCGCCTGTAGCAGGAGAAAGTGATACAAGCATAGGAGTAATGTTTACACCTTTTGCCACTTCTATAGGATCAAGCTTGTATTCTTTTTTACCAGTGTTTACAGTAGCTTCGAGAGTAATGATGGAAGATTCCATTCCTTTTTCATAATCCCATACAGCAGTCTGTTTGTACTTGCCACCAACTTTGTACTTTATTACCTGATTGTTGTCCTTTACCTTTTCACCCTGGTATTTCACAGATGAAGCCCGGTATTGCTTGCCATCGGCTGTAGTAATGACAGGAGTTACTTCCATAGTCATCTTTTTGGTAAAGTATTTGTCAGGAAAATTTCCTTCAAACACTACCTCTACTTTACCTGCCTTATATTCTGCAGGGTTTGGTGTAGCTTTTACATTGTCAATAAACTCTTTCGGAGGTTTACAACCAAAAAACGTCAGCACTACCAATGCCAGCGTAAATAATAAAGTCTGTTTTTTCATAATCAAACAAATATTTTGTATTTAATAATTTTATCGTTGCTACAGTATAAACAGAATCTACGAAATACAGTGCAAATATACAGAATATATTGCTAATAATGTACCAAAATTGTCTATTTATTGATCGTTTTATTTTAATTATTTGATTGTCAAGTCAGTAACAAAACAACTATTTATCGCCACATTATCATTTTCAATAATCAGACTGACAATATTACTTTTTCCACTGCAATTTGTATACCTAAGTATATTTTTTCAATATTTTTTCATGATTCATTTTCAATCAGACAAACAGATATGATATTCGGATTACAGTATTTTGCACGGTGGTTGTTGCCAACCAAATAGTGCAACAAAACAAATATGACAATTTTGTTTACTGACATATTATATCCATAATGATTTTATTCATTGAAAAAATAAATATTTTATGATGATATAATGATGTTGATAATGTTTACAACTGAGTTATGTAATTACTATACAATAAGTTTTATATGTTTATAATCTATTGTTATGTAATTGTTGTTTTTTTCCGGATGTTCATTGTTTTGTCAAAATGTATTTGTGTAAAAATTTTTTCATCGATTGCAATAGCATTATGTACAAAGTTTTCATTTGTTGTTTACGAAGTTTTCAACATCATTATTGACATGGTGGTACAAATATTTTTCTGTTAATGTAGTTATGCCAAAAAATAGGGCTGATACTTGATTTGAAAAGTATCAGCCCTGTTTTCGGTACCCGGAGCGGGACTTGAACCCGCACAGCCGCAATGGCCAAAGGATTTTAAGTCCTTCGTGTCTACCATTTCACCATCCGGGCAGCAGACTATATGTCATTAAATACAGAAAAATCGGGAAAATCCCGATTTTCTTAGATTCAAGAGCGAAAAACGGGACTCGAACCCGCGACCCTAACCTTGGCAAGGTTATGCTCTACCAACTGAGCTATTTTCGCAAAAATTCATATGAAAAATGACAACCGAACAACTGTCATTTTCCAATTGCAAAGGTAATACTTTTGTTTGATTTGGCCAAATGTACTGAAATTTTTATTTTCAATATTGTTTCCGTATTTATATTTTTACAATATCAATAATGTTGTTTTTGTCTGTAATTAGTTGTTGTTTAAGCAATTGTATGTTATTGAATTTTTTTTCTCCACGAATGAAATCTACAAATTCTATTGTTATGTTTTTGTTGTAAATGTTTTCGTCAAAGTCTATGATATGTGCTTCTATTGTAGTAATGTTTTCGTTTGATATGGTTGGACGGTTGCCTATATTTACCATTGCTTTGTAGATGTGAGAATCTATGATGGCTTTTGCCGCATAAACTCCATCAGATGGAATGAGTTTCATTTTGTCGACAGATATGTTTGCTGTTGGAAAATCTATGGTTCTTCCTATTTTATTTCCATCGACAACAGTTCCGTTGATTGTGTAATTGTAGCCTAAATATTCATTTGCGGTAATTATATCGCGGTTTTCGAGTGCTTTACGTATTTTCGAACTGCTTACAGCTATGTTTTTTTCGGTAAATTCTTTTGCATCAATTACTTCCATACCAATAGTTTTACCATATTGTCTGTAATCCGTAAAAGATGATCTGATATCACTTCCGAAGTGATGGTCATAACCGATAACCAGTGTGTTGACACAGAATCTTTCTTTCATCATGTCCATAAATTCAGATGAAGTATACGATGCCAGTTTTTGATTGAAGTCGAGCACCAAAGTATAATCGATACCGGTTTTTTCAAGAAGCGGTATCCGTTCGTTTGTCAATGTCAGTTGTTTGAGTTTGCAAAGTGGTTCGAACAGTAATTTCGGATGATTGTCGAATGTGACAATCATTGATTTTTGATTACGGCATATTGATTCTTGTTTTACTGTATCAATCAGAAACCGATGTCCGTTATGTACACCATCGAAAAATCCTATTGTAGCCGTAGTGGGACAGTGGTTTGAGTCGGTAATGTCAAATATTTTCATTATAAGTTTTTTTTAGAATCTATTTTTCTGGTAACTATTTCAAATATGACAAGTGCTATGGCTGCTATCATACCTATGGCTGCGAAATAATACCATATATAATGTGCATTGGCACTTGCTTCAGCCCATGCTTCACGGGTTTCAAAAAGATTTGGGTCAGGACAGTATTTGCTGAGTAGGATACCTGAAAGTCCAAAGCCGAGGATGGATGAAAAGAAAGAGTCCATCTGACTAAGTCCCATATACATGCCTTCTTCACCTTTCGGTGCTTGTGATGAAAAATATTCGAGATATCGTGGTGTAATAAAGCATTCACACAGACCCTGAAGCATGATACCGAGGATCAACATGAGTGTAATTGGATGCATTCCGAATATTGGTTCAGACCCGAGCAAGTTGCCTGTCGACATGACGAGAGCTGCTACAGGTACCAGTATCATACCTACAACCATAGATGTAAGAGCTGAAAAACGAGACATCCATTTAGTAATGGTATTTACCATAAGTACCACTACAAGTGGATTGATATTTGCTATCCAACCTGGTCTGGCATTTTCACCTGCCATACGTATGACGTATTTCGGCATAGTGGCATATAGTTGTTGTTGGCACATCCAGAATCCTGTGGCAATGAATATTATGCAAAGCAGTCTTTTGTTGGTAAGTCCTCTGATGAGAGAATGTCCTATTTCACTCATGGATTTGCCTTGTCCGGCAGTATTGACAGAATGATACATGAATATTACCATGACAAGTGCAATGATACACAGTGCCATTGATACGAAATTGACATATATGTAGGCTCTTTCTCCAATCCATGTGCGAAATGGGTCGATTATTGTTTTTCCGCTGAATGCACCTATATTGACAAGCATGTAAAATACGGAATAACCTCGTGCGCGATTTTCGGTTGTGGTTTCACGTGCCACGGATGCACGGATGATGCTGCGGATAAATGATCCTCCTACAACCAATATGAGCATGACAGGTATAACCAGCCAACGGAGAGGGCTTTCACAGAGCCCTGTATATTCGTTGTCGGTTATCAGATTTGAAACCAATGATGCTGCACCTTTCGGAGCATCAGCATAATGAACCAGCCCGAGACCTTCGAACATATAGGGCAAAAGACCTAAGAGCATGTATCCGACAGGCATAAGCGTAAATGCTATTATCATGGATTTGCGATAACCTATACGGTCGGCGTATGCTCCGGAAAAGATAGGCAGAAAATACATCATTGCCGAAAAGCCTCCTGAAATAAGTGCCGATTCAATATCATTGAATCCCAAGATATTTGACAGATATAGTGTAATAGCTACAAATATGGCGTAATAAGCGGTGCGTTCCAACATTTCGGCTATGTTGGCTGTCCAAAAGGCTGATGAAAATTTCATTGTTTATCTGATTTTAGTTTTTTAATAGATAATGTATTTGATTTTCAATTATTGATTTTATGCGTTGAATTCAGTATTTTCATTCAATGTGATGCAGCAGTGATCTGTTTTATTTTTTGTTTGTATCTGAAGTGATGTACAGTTTGAAAAATTTATGCGATTCTCAGACGGTCAAATTGTGATGAAATGTATTGTAAATGATTGAAGCTCTGTTTTTTCCTATAATTTCTACCAATTCTTCTTCTGATGCCAAAGAGATTCGTTTCACTGATTTGTAGTGCCGGAGGAGCTCTGTTTTTGTTTTTTCACCTATTCCGGGTATCGTATCGAGGATCGACGTTGTCTGCCGGGCACTTCGTTTTTTGCGGTGGAATGTGATGGCAAAACGGTGTACTTCGTCTTGTATTGATGCCAGAAACTTGAAAGTGTAATCGGTTGTTTTCAGTCCTACTTCCTTAGGAGGAAAACCTACCAGTATTTCAGCTGTACGGTGTTTGTTGTCTTTGGCAAGTCCGGCTATTTCGATGTCGAGATTAAGTTGGTCTTCGATGACATGGCGCACAACTTCCATCTGCCCCTTTCCACCATCGGTGATGATAAGGTCGGGTAGTGGCGTACCTTCGTTTTTCATCCTGTTATACCGGCGATATACTACTTCAGCCATTGAAGCATAGTCATCAGGACCTACTACCGTACGTATATTGAATTTGCGGTAATCTTTTTTTGCAGGTTTTCCGTTGCGGAATACCACACATGCCGCTACGGCATCTGTACCGGATATGTTGGAATTGTCGAAACATTCGATATGTCGGGGCAGATGCCGTAAATGCAGCACATTCTTTATATCTTGAAGCAACCGGGTTGTGCGTTGTTCGGGATTGAGTTTGTCGTTTTGCTTGTATTTGTCTACACGGTATTGTCTGACGTTTTGCATGCTGAGATCAAGCAATTTGCGTTTGTCTCCGCGCTGCGGTACTATAAATTCTACGTCATTTAATTCTATATCAGGGATAAAAGGTACGATTATCTGATGTGATTTGCTATGAAACCGTTCACGGAGTTCTATTATTGCCAATGCAAGTATCTCTTCTTGCGGTTCGTCAAGATTTTTCTTATATTCGATCGTAATACCTTGAGTGACAGATCCTCCATTGATTCTTAAAATATTGATATATGCGCTTTGTCCGTCATCATCATATCCAAAGACATCGATGTTGTTGTCAGATGTAGTTGTTATGACGGTTTTTGACTGGTAATTTATTATGGCGTCGTATTTTTGTTTTAGCAGTTGTGCTTCTTCAAATTTGTATTCCCGGGCCAGTGCCTGCATATTTTCGAGCAGATATTGTGTGATGATGTGAGAACGTCCGCGGGCGATGTCTCTTATTTCATCGATTATCTTGTTGTATTCTTCTTTCGATTGCAGTCCTATACATGGGGCTTTGCAGTTTTTAATATGATATTGCAGACAAAGTTCATAGTGTCCGAGACGTATGTTTTCGGATGTGAAAGTTTGCCGACATGTACGGATAGGGTATATCTCACGTATCAGGGATAGCAGGACATCAAGTGTATATGAGCTGGGATATGGCCCGTAATAATCGGCACCATGAAATATTTTCCGTGTTTTGAATATCCGAGGAAATTCTTCGCGGGTAATGCAGAGCCAGGGATACGTTTTACCGTCTTTGAGCAGAATGTTGTACCTTGGCTGGTATTGTTTTATAAGATTGTTTTCGAGCAAAAGGGCATCGGCTTCGGTGTTTACACAGATGTAACGAAGGTCGTGTATTTTGCTTACAAGAATGTTTGTTTTTACTGAGTCGTGTGTTTTATTGAAATAAGAACTGACACGACGTTTGAGATTTTTTGCTTTTCCTACATATATGATCGCTCCTTCTTCGTTGAAGTATTGGTATACTCCAGGTGTTGTCGGCATGGCTGCAACAATTGCCTTGATATGTTCAATGCGGTCATTCATATATGTGGTTTGTATGTCAATAGTGTATGAGTGAAGTCACCTCAATATTTTTGTCAAACATTTGGCGGCCGTTCAGATTGTCGAGTTCGACGAGAAAATTTACATATATTTTTCTGACATTGAATTTACGTACCAGTTCACATGCTGCAGCCATAGTCCCTCCTGTAGCCAACAGATCATCATGGATGAGCACCACATCGTCAGGAGAAAGGGCATCAGTATGAATTTGAATTGTGTCTACGCTATATTCTTTTGTATAGTTTATCTCGATTGTATCGGCGGGGAGTTTTCCTTTTTTACGGATTGGAACAAAGCCTGCACCCAATTTGTATCCTGCTATAGGGGCTATGATGAATCCACGCGATTCTATGCCGACCACTTTAGTAATACCTTTGTCGGAATACAGTTTATACATTTCATCGGCAAAAAATTTCACGCATTCGGCATCTTTGATAGCGGTCGTCAGATCGCGGAAAACAATTCCCTTTACAGGAAAATCGTAGACATCGCGTATACGCTTTTTCACTTCTTCCGGAGTCATAGTTGTATTCTATATGTTTTATAGTTTGTATTTTGATATGTTCCACGTGGAACATATGTGTATTTATCGTCCTAAAAGTACTAATAGTACGTTTATGTCGTTTGGCGACACTCCGGGTATGCGACTTGCCTGCCCGATGGTCTGGGGTTGGATGCGTTGCAGCTTTTGCCTGGCTTCGGTGGAGAGTGACTGGATAGTGGAGTAGTCGAACCGGTCGGAAATGGCTATATGGTCAAGGCGTTGCAATTTGTCGGCTATCATGCGTTCCCGATCGATATAGCCTGAATATTTGATGATGATTTCTGCCGCTTCAATGATTTCTTTCTTGCGTTTTTCTTCAATCAGTTCCAACCCTTTTTTCAGTTCCGGACAAATCGGGGTGAGGCTTGCAATGCTGATTTGCGGACGGAGAATCAAATCGTACAGCTTGGTGCTTTGATGGAGTGGCGTACAGCCGAGTGCTTCGATATGAGAATTGATGTCGCCGGCTTTGACAGCTGTGCTTTTTGTATAGTCAGTGAAATCGTCTATTTGCTGTTTTTTTGCAATCATAAGCTGATGCCGGTGTGTATCTGCCAGCCCTAAGTCGTATGAGCGTTGGGTTAGGCGTATGTCGGCATCGTCCTGGCGGAGCAGTATGCGGTATTCTGCCCGTGATGTGAACATGCGATATGGCTCGTCGACACCTTTTGTCACCAAGTCGTCTATAAGTACCCCTATGTATGCTTCGTCACGGCCAAGTGTGAATGGTTTGTCTCCATGACATTGCCGGTGGGCGTTTATTCCGGCTACCAGTCCTTGTCCGGCAGCTTCTTCGTAACCTGTGGTTCCGTTGACTTGTCCGGCCAAATAGAGGTTGTGTATGAGTTTTGATTCGAGTGTGTGGTAGAGTTGGGTAGGGTCGAAATAAGTGTATTCGATGGCATATCCAGGACGGTAGGCTGTCATGTTTTCAAGTCCGGGTACTGTACGAAGGGCTGCGAATTGTATGTCGACCGGGAGTGATGAAGAGAATCCGTTGATATAGTATTCCTGTGTGTTGTATCCTTCGGGTTCGATGAACAGTTGGTGTTGGTCTTTGTCGGCAAATGTTACGATTTTTGTTTCTATTGACGGACAGTAGCGTGGTCCTATGGATTGGATCTGTCCGTTGTAGAGAGGGGAGTCTTTCAGTCCGGAACGGAGTATGTCGTGTGTCGTTGTATTTGTGAATGTGATCCAGCAGGGGCGTTGTGGCAGAGGTCGTGGCTGGAAATCGAGGAATGAGAATTTATGGAAGTCTGTTTCTCCATCCTGACGTTGCATGGCGGTGAAATCGATGCTTCTGCCACATATACGTGCAGGTGTGCCGGTTTTCATTCGTCCGGTACGTAGTCCGTAAGAAGAGAGTTGTCCGGTTATGCCGTATGATGCCGGTTCGGATATGCGTCCTCCATTGATTCTGGTGCGTCCGATGTGCATAAGTCCGTCAAGGAATGTGCCGGCAGTCAGTACGACTGTACGTGCCGAGAATTTTGTGCCGAAACTTGTATGTACGCCAGTTACAGTTTTTGTATTGTCATTGATTACCAGTGAAGTGACAACGTCCTGCCAGATGTCGAGGTTCGGGGTCTGGTCGAGCATTTCGCGCCATTTCATTATAAAGTGTGCGCGGTCTGACTGGCTTCGCGGACTCCACATGGCCGGACCTTTGCTGCGGTTGAGCATGCGGAATTGTATGGCTGTCATGTCGGTGACAATACCCATTTGTCCGCCGAGGGCATCTATTTCGCGTACTATCTGACCTTTGGCTATTCCGCCTATAGCCGGATTGCAGCTCATCTGGGCTATTTTGTTCATGTCCATTGTGATGAGCAGAGTTCGACTTCCGAGGCGTGCGGACGCCGATGCTGCTTCACAACCGGCGTGTCCCGCTCCTATGACAATAACATCGTAGTCGGTCATATATGTCTGATATTCAGATTAACAATGTATTTAAACTTGAATTTTTACCAAGATGCAAAGGTAATGATTATATTCGGAACAATTATACAATGCGTTATAAATAAATTGTTTATGCTTGTCCGGAAAATGATTTGCCGTTTTTTGTTATAATAGAGGAGAGAAAAGTCGCGCCACGGATTCAATGATTTTTTTGCGTTTTTTGCGGTGATGCCATACGTTTATATTTAGTTCGCGCGATATGCTGAGGTCTTTTTCAAAGTTGTGTACAAGTGTGGCTGCGGTGTTTGAGTCATAGATAAATGCTGCTATCTCGAAGTTTTGCTCGTATGAACGGTTGTCCATATTCGTAGTACCTACGATTGACATGTAATTGTCTATTACAATGGCTTTTGAATGCAGAAAATTGTATCGGTAGTAGTAGACTTTAATGCCGGCTTTCAGCATTCCTTCTATGTAGCTGCGACCTGCTGCGGCTACCAACAGTGAGTCGTTTCGTTCGGGTATCATCACTTTTACGTCGATGCCCGAAAGTGCGGCTGTTTCCAGTGCGCTTAGTATTGTTTCGGGTGGTATGCAGTACGGAGTGTGAATAAGTATCTGGTGCTGTGCATTGGAGATAGCCGAGAGTATTCCTTGTTTTATGTTGGCCCAGTCGGTATCCGGACCTGAAGCCACTATCTGTATGTAATTTTCACGGTTGAATCGTTGAGGTTTCGGATAGTATTTGAAGTCGGAGATGAGTTTTCCGTCGACAAAGCTCCAGTCCACCAAAAAGTTGTATTGTAGTCCGTGTACTGCCGGACCTTCGATGCGTATGAATGTGTCGCGCCAGTTGCCGAGTCGGTTTCCCCGTCGGTACCGTTCGGCCATGTTCATTCCGCCTGTATAGCCTATTTTTCCGTCGATGATTATTTGCTTGCGGTGGTTTCGGTAGTTAAGCATGAGAAATCCGAAGATGTTGTTGGCTTCGAGAAACGGTTGTATGTAGCCACCTGCATCGCGGAGTGTGGTGCGCCAAAGAGGCGGCAGGTGGTAGCTTCCCAGAAAGTCGTATATGACACGTACACGTACTCCTTCCATGGCTT
>JBJECG010000063.1:0-78643 GCA_051870875.1 Candidatus Aphodosoma sp. | reverse complement strand
AACAGATACATTCTTCTGCTTCCCGTGCTGTTCCTCATGCTCACCGGATGCGAACAACAACCCAAATACAAGATGGAGATTGACCTCACTCCCGGTATAGAGGTGTGCGGCACTAAAGATCCGATGCATACCATAGACTGGTTAAAACGCGATCTCGAAAATTATAGCGAACTCAAGTTTGACTACCATTTTATGAGTGATTATTGTATTTATGAAGACTCGTTAGGGAATCAGTTCGTTGTAAAGATCAAACTGGAATCTGGTATTGGCATAGACGTCTCAGCTTGGAATTGCGATAAGTCCATCGTGTTTGGTGGACAGTGGTCTCTTCCATTTTATGATTTTAATGCCTACCCGCCCACAACACCGCAAGATCGAGATACCCAAGTAGCCCCGACTAAGTACATAAAAGGCGAAGAACTCATTTTCAACGAGCCGCCTCGAATGTGTATAGAATGCGATGACTTCTTCCGTACTCACAAATTTGTCGGTTTTATTGCTCGTGTCAAAAATATAACCATAAATTAACTCTTAAAAACGCTTGATTATGAAACAAGTAATATGTTTGCTTGCGTTTTTATTGACCGTAGTCTATATAAATGCCGAACCAGCAAATGCCGAACCGTTCATAGTTATGCAACCGAATGGCGACACAATTACAATTCGCCTTGTCGGAGATGAATATGGTTCTTGGTATGAAACGTTTGACGGATATATCATAGACAAAGGTGCTGACGGATATTGGCGTTACGCATCGAATGTAATAAACAACAAAATACAATGTGCTGATATTGTAACAAATCAAACCGATGAGTTGGCGAAGAAAGCAATCAATCAACAACAGGTTCGAGAATGTTTGTCATTGTCAAGACGAGAGACTAAATCCAAATTGTTGCAGCTACAAAATGACAAAGGAGGTCGATCTTGTGGATTTTAGACAACCAAAGATGGAAGTTGCGTCAAAGTCCGCTTGTCCGTTCTTTTCTCCCGGTGAAGTCCGCACATTCACTATCGGGAATCCTGTCGCTGGCCCGACTGATAATATAATATGGATTGTTTCAGGCTCGGCTATGCAGAGTACGAAAACCTGTTACGGAGTTTCCGTAAATATCGCCCCCGATAAAGCGGGTGTTATGACCGTCCTTCTTGTGGACGGCAACGGCTGTAGCCCATACAACGAAGTATCGGCATCGTATCAGGTCCTGAATGTGGCGATCCATATTCCCCGCAACCCCGCAGAGGGTACTGCCGGCTTCTCTGTCGTAGTCCGTTCCGGCGATATGTCGGCGATAGAGGCGGATCAGCTTGACGATGCCACAGCTTCGCTTATGGCCAGGAGCCGCTACAACGCCAATTCCGGATGTTACGAGGCTCCATACGATGGAGCATACCGCATCGAGCTGTGGCATAAGCAGTTCGGCATGGTGCGCAGTGTCGACATGCCTGCCGGCAGCCCCAACGCCCAAATCAGCATCTCAGGCCTCGCCTCAGGCGACTACATCGCCCGCCTGATTATCGACGGCAATGTGGCCGATGCCGCCCCGAATACTTCCCCTCTCTTCCCCTTTCCCCTTTATCTTCATCTCTTCCTCCTCTGCCTGATTTTTTAACACAAAACATACCCCCGGTCTCAGAATTTTTTCGTTACTTTGCACCTGTTAAGCAAAGGGGTGCCACACGCCTGCTGATGCGCGGTGGCTGAGATTATACTCTATGAACCTGATACAGTTAGTGCTGTCGTAGGGATTTGTGAAGTCTTACCGGTATCTGATGCCGGATCAACCATACAAGCACCTCTTTCTGAGCCGTTCCTCCCGCAGGAATCTTCGCCCGGACGAGGTGCTTCTTATTTTGTTGTATTTTATAAACTTGATTGTATTATGACCATTACTATCAACAGCCGGCCCGTCGAGGTATCCGATGCCGCCACCATTGCCGATGTCGTGGCCTCGCAGCAGCTGCCCGACCGTGGCATAGCCGTCGCCGTCGACAACCGCATGATTCGGCGCGACGACTGGGCTGCCACTCCTTTGCATCCCGATGCCAAAATCATCATCATCAAAGCAGCTTGTGGAGGATAGCCATTATGAACAACAAAATCACCATCCGTGGCCGCCGTTGGTCGCCTATGCAGTTTATCACCGACGGCACCGCTATCGAACAGATCATACAGGGTGCGCATCTGGCACTTCTGGGCGGTTGCCGGTGGATTCAGCTCCGGTGGAAAGATGCGCCCGAACGTCAGCTCGAAGCCGCTGCCATTCTTTTGAAACTCCTCTGTGCCGACTTCGGCGCAGTTCTCGTTGTCGACGACAATGTCGGCCTCGCCCGCCGCTGCTCGCTCGACGGCGTTCACCTCGGCCTTACCGACATGCCCATCCGCGAGGCTCGCGCCATCCTTGGCGATGGCTTCATTATCGGCGGTACGGCCAACACCCCGGAGCAGGCATTGCACCAGGTGGCTGAAGGAGCGGATTATCTCGGGATAGGCCCGTATAAATATACCGATACGAAAAAGAACATCAGCGCACTGCTCGGTGCCGGAGGGTATCGTGCCGCTCTTGCAGCACTTGATGCCGTCAGACGTGTGCCGGTGGTGGCTATAGGCGGTATCGAGGTGGCAGATGTGGCTGAAGTTATGGCTACAGGAGTCGACGGCGTGGCTGTGTGCGGTTGCATCCTACGCGCTGAAGACCCTGTAAAGGAGACGGAAGCGTTGCTTGCGGCCATTGCGGAATAAATTATCGGACGGACAAATAACAGAACAAACCATACAAAACCATGCAAAACCTTAACATTGCAGGACGTGAGTTTACCTCCCGTCTTTTTCTGGGAACAGGCAAGTTCCCTGACAATGAGTTGATGCAACAGGCTATCGGTGCTTCGGGTACGGAGATGGTGACCGTTGCCATGAAACGTATAGAACTCGATGACAAAAACGATGACATGCTGCGTCACATCGTGTCGCCCTCCATCCAGCTGTTGCCCAACACTTCCGGTGTGCGCAATGCCGAAGAGGCTGTGTTTGCAGCCCGGATGGCCCGGGAAGCATTCGGCACAAACTGGTTGAAACTCGAAATCCATCCCGACCCGCGGCATCTGTTGCCGGATTCGGTTGAAACTCTCCGTGCTACCGAACAGCTCGTCAGGCTCGGATTCAACGTACTGCCTTACTGTCAGGCCGACCCCGTGCTATGCCGTCAGCTTGAAGAGGCAGGTGCCAAAACCGTCATGCCGCTTGCAGCTCCTATCGGAACGAACCGCGGACTGATCACCGCGGATTTTCTCCGCCTCATTATAGAACAGGCAGGTGTGCCGGTGGTAGTTGATGCCGGTATAGGCGCACCGAGCCATGCCGCGGCTGCCATGGAGATGGGAGCTGATGCCGTGCTTGTAAACACGGCCATTGCCGTGGCTGCCGACCCTGTGGCTATGGCTGTCGCATTCCGTGAGGCTGTCATTGCCGGCCGTCGTGCATACGAAGCCGGTCTCGGCACTGTGACTTTTGATATGCAGGCATCCGCATCGTCGCCGCTTACCGCATTCCTGGACTAACCTGCATCCTGACAGACCGGAATGACGACAACATGCCGGAACGGAATATTTTAATATCACAATATTCAAACAAGATTTTTATGGAACATACAGAAGATAAAAACAAACCTTACGCACATGCTGAAAAAGCCTATATGCAAGGCTCGCTATTCCCTTTCATAAAGGTGGGTATGCAACGTGTGAACCTTACGCCGTCGGTGGAAATGGTCAACGGCGAGAAGGTCTTGACACCTAATGCTCCTGTCTGTATTTATGATACCAGCGGTCCGTTCAGCGACCCTGACATAAAAGTTGACTTGAAGAAGGGCCTGCCGCGTATGCGCGAAAGCTGGATTACAGACCGTGGCGATGTCGAACAGCTGCCGTCGGTTACATCGGAATACGGACGCATGCGCCGTGACGATCATTCGCTCGACCATCTGCGCTTTGAACATATCGCTCTTCCCTACCGTGCGAAAGAAGGGCGTTGCTGTACGCAGATGTATTATGCCAAACAGGGCATCATCACACCGGAAATGGAGTATGTGGCAATCCGAGAGAACATGAACTGCCGCGAACTCGGCATCGAATCTTATATCACGCCGGAATTTGTGCGCGACGAGATAGCCGCCGGACGTGCCGTGCTGCCTGCCAATATCAACCATCCCGAGAGCGAACCTATGATTATCGGTCGCAACTTCCTCGTGAAAATCAATACCAATATCGGAAACTCCGCCACAACTTCGAGCATCGACGAGGAGGTGGAAAAGGCTGTCTGGAGCTGCCGCTGGGGCGGTGATACGCTGATGGATCTCTCAACAGGCGACAATATACATGAAACACGTGAATGGATTGTGCGCAACTGTCCTGTGCCTGTGGGTACAGTGCCTATCTATCAGGCTCTTGAAAAGGTCAACGGCAAAGTTGAAGATCTCACATGGGAAATTTACCGCGATACTCTCATCGAGCAGTGCGAGCAGGGAGTGGACTACTTCACCATCCATGCCGGTATCCGTCGTCAGAACGTCCGTCTTGCCGACAAACGCCTTTGCGGCATTGTCAGCCGTGGCGGTTCCATCATGAGCAAATGGTGCTTGGTTCACGACCGGGAGAGCTTCCTCTATGAGCATTTCGATGACATTTGCGACATCCTGGCCCGGTACGATGTCGCCGTCTCGCTTGGCGACGGTCTCCGTCCGGGTTCGATCGCCGATGCCAACGACGAGGCCCAGTTTGCCGAACTTGACACCATGGGCGAACTCGTCACCCGCGCCTGGGAACGCAACGTTCAGGCATTTATCGAAGGCCCCGGCCACGTGCCGATGCACAAAATCCGCGAGAACATGGAACGTCAGATTTCGCATTGCCATAATGCGCCGTTCTACACCCTCGGCCCTATCGTCACCGACATCGCCCCGGGTTACGACCACATCACATCGGCCATCGGAGCAGCCCAAATCGGATGGCTCGGCACTGCCATGCTCTGCTATGTCACCCCGAAGGAACACCTGGCGCTGCCTAACCGCGATGATGTGCGTACCGGAGTCGTCACCTACAAAATCGCCGCCCATGCAGCTGACCTGGCCAAAGGCCATCCCGGTGCCCAGATTCGGGACAACGCCCTGAGCAAGGCCCGTTATGAATTCCGGTGGCGCGACCAGTTCCATCTCAGCCTCGACCCCGACCGCGCCCTTGAATACTTTACCGCCGGCCGCCACCTCGACGGCGAGTACTGCACAATGTGCGGCCCGAACTTCTGCGCCATGCGCCTCAGCCGTGATATAAAGAAAATCTGATTGTAGACTGTTCCGGTTGTGCCGTGGCGGCAGGTTTTAGACGGTCACGGCATACCGCATCATAAATTAAGAAAATGTTTTCAGAAGTATTGGATCGGATTTCGTGGGTCGAAACCACCAGTTCGATTATGGATAAAACCGATGCCGATGTGCGGCGTGCACTCGGCAAGCGGCATCCCGACATTGAGGATTTCAAAGCCCTCATATCGCCTGCCGCCGCGCCATATCTCGAAACTATGGCACAACTCGCCCAACGCTACACCATGGAGCGTTTCGGCAAAACCATCTCTATGTTCATCCCCCTCTACCTCACCAACTCCTGCGCCAACGGCTGCGTCTACTGCGGCTTCAACTCCGCCAACAAAATCAAGCGCACCATTCTCACCCCCGACGAAATGGTACGCGAATACGAGGCCATCAAAAAGCTCGCCCCATTCGAAAACCTCCTCCTCGTAACTGGCGAAAACCCAGCCAAAGCCGGAGTCCCCTACCTCGCCACAGCCCTTGATTTGGCCAAAAAGTATTTCAGCAACCTCCAGATAGAAGTCATGCCCCTTGCCGCCGAAGAGTACGCCGAACTCGTCACCCACGGCCTCAACGGTGTCATCTGCTTCCAGGAAACCTACAACCGCGCCCGCTACAACGTCTACCACCCCCGCGGCCAGAAATCCAACTTCGATTGGCGGCTCAACGGCTTCGACCGCATGGGACAGGCCGGAGTCCATAAAATAGGTATGGGTGTGCTCATCGGTCTTGAAGAGTGGCGTACCGACATAACGATGATGGCCTGTCATCTCCGTTATCTGGAACATACATACTGGAAGACCAGATATTCGGTAAACTTTCCGCGTATGCGTCCGTCGGAGAGCGGTTTCCAGCCCAATGTCGTCATGACCGACCGCGAACTTGTGCAGGCTATGTGCGCCATGCGTATCTTTGACCACGATGTGGACATAAGCATATCCACCCGTGAGGCCCCGGAGTTCCGCGACAACGCCTGCCGCATATGTGTCACCACTATGAGTGCCGAAAGCAAGACCGAACCTGGCGGCTATGCCTGTTACCCGCAGGCCCTTGAGCAGTTTCAGGTCAGCGACGAGCGTAAGGCTGTGGATGTGGAGGCGGCTATCCGTCGCCACGACCGCCAGCCCGTCTACAAAGACTGGGATGCATCCATGGACGCCTTCCGCTAACCCCCGGATGGTTTTAGCATCTATACAAAATACGTGGCTATGTCATATTCCAAAATATGACATAGCCACAGTTGCATAAATACCTCGCAATTTATTAACATCCAAATAGATGTCATTGTCGAAAATAATTATTACCTTTGCATTGCGTAAAAATATGCACTTCATTGCGTAAAATGTAATGTATGTATAAACGGTCACAATATCAAACGATTACAAACCGACTTCAAGAACCGCGGAAGTTCATTCAAGTGGTAATGGGAGCGCGGCAGACAGGCAAATCTACTGTTGTCAAACAGGTACTTCAAGACATTGATATCCCTTATCAATTCTTTTCTGCTGACAATGTTCCTGCTTCAAACGGCAATTGGGTTTCTGATTGTTGGGCTGCTGTGCGCAGTTTGAAAGCTAACGGCGGTTTTGATGGCATAATCCTTGTCATTGATGAGATACAGAAGATAACCAATTGGAGCGAAGCTGTTAAAAAAGAGTGGGATGACGATACGTTCCACGATCGCAATATCAAAGTGTTGCTACTTGGCAGTAGCCGT
Organism: Candidatus Aphodosoma sp.; assembly: GCA_051870875.1. Lineage (GTDB taxonomy): Bacteria > Bacteroidota > Bacteroidia > Bacteroidales > Paludibacteraceae > Aphodosoma. The sequence continues at coordinate 71,572 of JBJECG010000063.1, read as the reverse complement.
GTCTTGTTGGAAAAAGGATTGTCCGAATCGCTTGCCGGGCGGTTTGAAGAAATACGTATGAGCCATTGGAACTATCTGGAAATGAAAGAGTGTTTTGGCTTTACGCTCGACCAATACCTCTTCTATGGAGGTTATCCGGGTGCGGCCTCGTTGATTGGCGATGATGACCGCTTTCGTCAATATATTCAGGCTGCAATCATTGATGCTACTATCAACAAGGATATTCTGATGGATACCCCTATCGGTAAGCCTGCATTACTGCGCCAAACGTTTGAACTCGGGGCTGCCTATTCAGGCAACTTGTTGTCGTTGACTAAGATGCTTGGCTCCCTTCAAGATACCGGCAATACTGCTACATTGGCCGGTTATATCAATCTGTTGGATGAAAGCGGACTGCTATGCGGCCTGCAGAAATTCAGCGTCGATTCAGCCCGACGGAAAGCCAGCATCCCGAAATTGCAAGTTTATAACAATGCCTTGAAAATGATCTACTGTCCTCAAACGTTCAATCAGGCCATCTTAGATCGCCGAACGTGGGGGCATATATTTGAATCGGGCATCGGGGCTTACCTCATCAGTCAGGCGTTCGCCTATCGCTTCGAGGTGTTTTATTGGCGCGAACGAAACAACGAAGTGGATTTCATTCTCCGCAAAAACAGCTCAATCGTAGCCATCGAGGTGAAAAGCAATGCCGGGAAACGGACCGACGGATTGGATAAATTCCGACAGCAGTTTTCTCCCCAAGCCTCATTTATCGTTGGCGATGGAGGTATTGCTGTTGAAGACTTCTTCTCAATGGATATAAAGCAACTGTTTTTGTAAATCTTCAAAAGATCCGAATTACATTTATGAAACACTACAACCGCGTCCTTACCATTGCCGGAAGCGATTCGGGAGGTGGAGCCGGCATACAGGCCGACATCAAAACCATTTCGGCTTGCGGGTGTTACGCTACGTCTGCCATCACTGCCGTCACGGTGCAGAACACACTTGGCGTGTCGGATGTCTGTCCGGTACCCGTAGATGTTATCTCAGCTCAAATCGACGCTGTTCTCTCCGACATCGGTGCTGATGCCATTAAGATTGGCATGCTCCACTCATCCGAAACCATCGAAGCTATCGCCGCCATTCTTGGCCGTTATTCCGTCTGTCACATTGTCCTCGACCCTGTCATGGTCGCCACCTCTGGCTCTCGTCTCATCCGTCCCGAGGCAGTAGATACCATGTGCCGTGTTTTGATACCGATGGCATCGGTCATCACGCCGAATATTCCGGAAGCGGAAATACTGCTTGGCGGCTCTATTGGCTCGCAGTCCGAAATGCCTGATGCCGCACGTCGGCTTGGCAGGAAATTCGGCGTTTCGGTGCTTCTGAAAGCCGGACATCTCACAGAAGAAAACCTCATCGACTACCTCTATTGCATCACTACCGACCAGATTGTTCCATACGCCGGCCAACGCCTCTCCACCCCCAACACCCACGGCACAGGTTGCACCCTCTCCTCAGCTCTGGCCGCCTACCTTGCCAAAGGACAGCTCCTCCCCGAAGCCGCCCGTTCTGCCAAAGACTACATTGCCGCAGCCATCATCGCCGGTGCCGGTTACAAAATAGGCCACGGCCATGGTCCGGTACATCATTTTCATCAATTCTGGACATGAAAAGACAGGTGTAGCGCGAGGCGTAAAAGTGTTTGTATAATATGATTATACTGACCAATGTAGTTTCGGAATCAAAGCCGTCAGGAGGTTGGTGATGTTATCTATTTGATATTTATGGAATTATGGACCGAAAGGATATTCCGTATGAAATATTTTTGAAAAAGTCATCCCAAAATTTGGTGTATAGCGAAAAAAGTAGTACCTTTGCACCCGCAATCAGGAAAACGGTTGTCCCGGCTCCATAGCTTAACTGAATAGAGCATCGCACTACGGATGCGAAGGTTGCAGGTTTGAATCCTGCTGGAGTCACAGAAAAGCGCGGTTTGAACATTTCAGGCCGCGCTTTTTGTAACGTATGGCACGGAGCATGTCCGGTTCGTCCGGAATCGCCATGCAGCTTATCCGGATGCCGCTTTTTGTATTGGGCCTTGTGGCAAAGCGTTTCTTTTTCATGCGGGCTCCATATGTATGCCTATATGCGTGTCTTTTCCGAACTCTTTTCTCAGTGAATTTTCTATCTTCTTGGTGGTATTGTGGGCATTCTCAAGACTTGTTGTACCATTCATTCTGATATGGAGTTCTATAGCTATATTGTTGCCGATATAACGTGTACGCAGGTGGTGGGGAGAACTCACTTCAGGGTATGAAAGGACAATATCCATAATCTTGTTCTCCATCTCTTCGGGCAGTGACTTCTCCAATAATTCATCGATACAAGGTTTTATTAATTTTACGGAAACCTTTAAGATGAACAAGCTGACGATAAAAGCTGCAATCGGGTCAAGAACGCTCCATTTGCCACCGAGAAATATCGCGCCGCCAATGCCGATGAGTGTGCCGATGGAGGACAGAGCGTCACTCCTATGATGCCAGGCATTGGCGACAAGGGATTTTGAATCAAGCGTTTTTCCTTTCTGTTCCGTATAGCGGAATATTATTTCTTTTGATACTATCGACACTGCGGCAGCTGCCAATGCCGGCATTCCCGGCACTTCAAGTTCCCTGCCTTTACATACACCGATAATGCTGCCGGCGGAATTTGCAAGTATTCCTGCTCCGACAGCAAACAGTATGATTCCTATGATTGCAGTGGCCAGTGTTTCGAATTTTCCGTGTCCGTAATCGTGTCCTTCATCTTGTGGTTTTCCAGATATCCGTACAAACACTATGACTACAATGTCCGTGACGAAGTCTGACAATGAATGGACAGCATCCGCTATCATCGCAGAGCTGTGTGCCAGGATACCGGCAGCAAATTTCAAGACAAGTAAAACGAGATTTACAAGGCTTCCCAGGAGTGTGACTTTGTATATTTCTTTTTCGCGTGTAGAGGATCCGGTATTCATGGTTTGTTAGCTGGCTTTTTTATAGGAGATTGTATTGTGTGAGCTGTACCGTGTAGGGAAAATCCATATATGGACAGCCGGAAAATGTCTTTTTTTGTTTCTGTATAAACAATACCAAAGTCCGTGTGTCTTAGTTTGCATGATATACGGACTTTGGTATTGATTGATGAGCCGGTAGGTCTTTGTACTTCCGGATGTGTCTATCCTCCGAAGTTGTCGAAGCTGATCATATCGTCTTCCACGCCGAGGCTGTGGAGCAGGTCAACTACGGTCTTTGACATCATGGGAGGTCCGCAGAGGTAGTATTCTATGTCTTCAGGAGCATCATGCTGCTTGAGGTAGGTGTCGCCCATCACAGGTGCTATGAAGCCGGGAGTATATTTCACGCCAAGACTGTCAGCTTTCGGATCCGGACGGTCGAGAGCCAGATGGAAGTGGAAGTTCGGGAAATCTTTCTCCAATGCAAGGAAATCGTCCAGGAAGAACACCTCGTCGATGGCACGTGCGCCGTAGAAATAGTGCATTTCACGGTCACGGGTATTGAGGGTTTTGAGCATGTGCATGATTTGTGCGCGGAGAGGAGCCATACCGGCACCGCCGCCCACCCATATCATTTCGCGTTTTGAGTCAAAATGAGGATGGAAGTCGCCGTAAGGGCCTGACATGATAACCTTGTCGCCCGGTTTGAGGCTGAATATATACGATGAAGCTATACCGCAAGGTACGTCCATGAAGCCTGGACCCTGTTCTTTCGGTTTGAAAGGTGGTGTGGCAATACGCACTGTAAGGGTGATGATGTCGCCTTCGTCAGGATAGTTGGCCATGGAGTAGGCGCGGATGGTCGGCTCGGTGTTTTTGCATTTCAGGCCGAACAATCCGAATTTTTCCCAAGCCGGCTGGTAGAGGTCGCCGATGAGCGATTTGTCGATGTCGACATTATAGTCCATGTCATATGCCGGGATTTTTATCTGTGCATAGGAACCGGGAATGAAGTCCATGTGTTCGCCGGGAGGCAGGGCCACTTTGAACTCTTTGATGAATGTGGCAACGTTGCGGTTGCCGATGACGGTGCATTCCCACTCTTTGACTCCCATAACCGATTCAGGTACACGGATAGCCATGTCGCCTTTGACTTTGACCTGGCATCCGAGACGCCAGTTGTCTTTTACTTGCTTGCGTGAGAAGTGGACGGTTTCGGTGGGAAGGATTTCTCCTCCGCCTTCGTCGACCTGGCAGCGGCACTGTCCGCAGGAGCCCTTGCCACCGCAGGCTGATGGAAGAAATACTCCGGCGTTTGCCATGGCATTGAGGAGCGATCCTCCGGCTGCCACCTCAACATCCTTTTCGCCGTTGAGTTTGATTTTTACATTGCCCGATGCTACCAGGTAGCGTTTGGCAATGAGCAACAATATGACGAGCAGTATGACTACCGACAGGAAGACCACAAGGCTTGTAACTGTTGCCATTGTATTGATTTCTAATAACATGATAGTTGGTTTTTATTTTTTGTTCGACATACTGTTTTTAGATGTTCAGGCCGGAGAAGCACATGAATGCCAATGCCATCAATCCTACGGTAATGAATGTGATACCGAGACCGCGGAGTGGAGCCGGTACTTGGGAGTATTCCATTTTTTCTCGTATGGCGGCAAGGCCGACTATGGCAAGCATCCATCCGAGACCTGAACCGAGAGCGAACGAGAATACATCCAGGATGCCGGTGATGGCCTTAGGGTCGGTAGCGGCCAAACCGGTACGCTGCTGCATGAACAGGGCTCCTCCCATGATGGCACAGTTCACGGCAATCAACGGCAGGAATATGCCGAGTGAAGCATAGAGCGATGGGGAGAATTTCTCAACAACCATTTCAACAAGCTGGACTATAGCCGCGATAACGGCGATAAAAAGTATGAAACTCAGGTAGCTCAGGTCGAGAGTGGCGAAACCCTCGCCGAGCCATGACAGAGCTCCGGCACGAAGTACGTATGTGTCAAGCAAATAGTTGATAGGGAGTGTGATGAACAGTACAAATGTCACTGCCAAACCAAGTCCTACAGAAGTCTTGACGTTTTTCGATACTGCCAGGTATGAACACATACCGAGGAAGTAGGCGAAAATCATGTTGTCGACAAAAATCGAGCGGACGAATAAACTTAATGCGTGTTCCATATATAACTATTTCTTGATGATTTATTTTTCTTGTAACTCCTTGTCGGACGAGCGGTGAACCCATATGACGCATGCCACGATGATGAGAGCCATGGCAGGCATCATCATCATGCCGTTGTTGACATAACCCGCTGCGTAGAACGACTCGGGGATGATACGGAAACCGAGGAGTGTACCGGAGCCGAGAAGTTCGCGGAAGAATGCTACGATGATAAGGATGATCGAATATCCGATGCCGTTGCCGAGACCGTCGAGGAACGATGCCCAAGGCTTGTTGCTTGTGGCGAAAGCTTCCAGACGGCCCATAAGGATACAGTTGGTGATGATGAGGCCGATATAAACCGAGAGCTGCACGCTTACATCATAAGCGAAAGCTTTCAGAAATTCCGACACTATGGTCACCAGAGCAGCCACCACCACGAGCTGTACTATGATACGCACGCTGTTCGGTATGGTGTTACGGATGAGTGAGATGACCACGTTGGAAAGAGCAAGGATGACGGTAACGGAGAGGCCCATAACCAAAGCAGGCTCAAGTTTTACCGTTACGGCCAAAGCCGAGCAGATACCCAATACTTGTACTGCCACCGGATTGTTTTTGGCCAACGGCCCGAGCAGTGTGTTTTTCAATTGTTCGTTCATGATTGTTATTCTCCTATGTTTTCGGGTTCAACCATATTGTTGCCGGATTCTCCGGCTGCTGTGTCTTCAATTGCGGTTTCTTCTCCGGCTGCCGGCTCTGCTGCTGCGCTTTCGAGGAATGCCTTGTAGTGGCCGATGCTTGAAGCGAGCATGGTCTCAACGCCTTTCGATGTGATGGTACCGCCCGAAATGGCATCCACTTGCTCCATGCCGTCGGCTTTCTGACCGGTTTTCATAACGGCTATCGACACGAACTTGCCTGTGGCATCAAGCATGTGCTTGCCTACAAACGGATCGCGGAACTTGGGCGTTACGATTTCAGCGCCGAGACCCGGAGTTTCACTTGCATGGGAGAAGTATACTCCGTATACCGTATTGCGGTCATCGTCCAGTGCTATGTATCCCCATATGGCACCCCAAAGACCGGCTCCGGTCATCGGCAGGATGTATTTGGTGGCACCGTCCACTGCGGCTATGTACACCGGATATTCGCCATCTGCTATTTTGTAGTCGAAGTCCTTGACGGCGTCAAGTTCCTTTACTATATTGCCGTCGGCATCGAGCATCACGTACTTCACTATGGTTTCGGCAAATGTCTTGGCCGCATCACTCTGGAAGTCAACTGCCGGCAGAGAGCTGAGTATCTGTTTCTTCTTGTCTAATTTCACATTCTCGTTCTGACGGCCTTTGAGCACGCCGGAAGTTATGGACAACAGCAGCGACACTATGACAATGATCACCACCATATATATCATGGTATAGCTGTTGGAGCCTGTATTGAAGCCTTTCTTTTTCGGGATTATCTCTTCAAACTCCGAAGCCGGAGCTTTACACACCGGACATTCGGCCGGGGCTGCACTGCCTTCGTGTATATAGCCGCACACCTTGCATTTAAATTTTTTAGTTTCCATATTTTCTGTGTTTTTCTTCTTTGAAATTAGGTACACGGAGATTATTTGTCTGCAACTCGGCGCAAACGTTTCTTGATGTTGGATTGAACTACGCAGTAGTCTATCAAACAGCCGAAAACGTTCATCAGCAGGATGGCAAGCATCATGCCTTCCGGATAACCGGGGTTGAGTACGCGGATGATGATTGCGAGCATACCGATGAGGAAGCCGTATATCCACTTGCCTGTCTCGGTACGTGCGGAAGTCACAGGATCGGTGGCCATGAATACGGCACCGAATGCAAATCCTCCCAATACCAGGTGCATGTACCATGGAGTGGCAGCCACGGCATTGCCTTCAGGTCCCCAGAGATTGAACATGAGTGCTGTAAGAGCGCCGCCGGCGAATACGGAAAGCATGGTTTTCCAGCTTGCCACGCCTGTTGCCAGCAGAATGGCGGCACCTATGAGTATGCAGAGTGTGGAAGTCTCGCCTACAGATCCTGGTATCCATCCCATAAAGGCATCGGCGAATGAGATGGGGTTGCCGAGAGTGTCGGTGATCACTTCTTTGCCCGTACCTATCTGGCCTAATGGTGTGGCTCCGGAGAATCCGTCTACAGCCTGGCCTCCGGCCCACCAGAAAGCATCGCGTGTGCGGACCCACACTTGGTCACCGCTCATGGCGGTAGGGTAGGAGAAGAAAAGGAATGCACGGGTGATAAGAGCCACGTTGAATATGTTGTAGCCGGTACCGCCAAACACTTCTTTTGCAAATATCACGGCAAATGCCGTAGCGATGGCAACCATCCAAAGCGGAGTGTCGACCGGCACGATAAGAGGAATGAGGAATCCGGTAACGAGGAATCCTTCCTGGATTTCATGGCCTTTGACTTGAGCCACGGTAAATTCGATGCCGAGACCTACGATATAAGATACCAAAAGGGTAGGAAGCACGGCAAGGAAACCGAACCAGAACTGCATCCAGAACCCTGCATCCTGGCCGATGGCAAGGAAGTGCTGGTGTCCTACGTTCCACATACCGAAGAGCATGGCAGGAACAAGGGCGAGCACTACCATTATCATGGTACGTTTGGAGTCAGTCACATCGTGGATGTGAGTCCCGCTTTCGGACGTTTCGTTTGGAACGAAGAGGAACGTTTTGAATCCGTCGTACACCGAATGAAGTTTTGCAAGTTTTCCCCCTTCTGAGAATGTAGGGTCGAGCTTGTCAACGATGTTCTTTAAGAATTTCATAATTATCTTGTTTTTGTTTTTTCGGGTGGATTATTCGAGCTCTTTACGCATGTAGTTGAGTGCTTCGCGCACTATGCTTTGAGTCTTGATTTTCGATGTGCATACGAATTCGCAAAGTGCAAAGTCCTCAGGTGCCACTTCGTAGGCTCCGAGCTGCTCCATGCGGTCAAGATTGTGGGCTATCATGGCTTTGACCAGCTGTTCGGGCATTATGTCCATCGGGAATACCCGTTCGTACTCTCCGCTCATGATGAATGCCCGCTCGCCCCCGCAAAGACGGGCATCGAACTCAAACTGCTTTTTGGGGCACAGCATGCGCTGTAATTTGGTGAAATATAGGCATGTGCTTGAGAATTTGTTGAAACGTGGCATGGCCCAACCCAGGAGTTCCCATGCTTCATCGCCTTCTGCAATGGCGGTTACCATGCCTGCAAACGGCGACAATACATCACCTTCGTTCACTTTCAGTCCGGTAAGTACGTTGCCGTTGATGATGCGGACATGTTCATCGTTCATTACGTTGCCTTCGATGATTGAGCTGACAGGGGTACCGCTTACGGCTGCGATGTAAGCTGGCTGCTTGATTTTCGGTCCTGCTACAGCTATGCGGCGTGTCAGGTCGAGCTTGCCTGTATTGGCATAACGGCCCATAAGTGCCACGTCCTGGATGTTCATTGTCCAGACGGCTTCATCTTTGTTGACCGGATTGAGGCGGTTGATATGCACGCCTACGTTGCCGGCAGGGTGTCTGCCCTCAAATTCGTTGATTTCCACACCTTTCATCGATTTCAGTGATGCGGATGTGGCGGGCGAAACCGAATAGTATGTGGGCGCGATGGCGGCAAGTATGTCGAGTCCGGCCTGTATGTCGGTTTCTTCGCCCTGAAGTACGAAATTATAGTCCTGGGCCAATGGGGCGGAATCGAATGCCGATACGAAGATTGCTTTAGGGGTTTTGTCTGGGTTGGCTATTACATCGTATGGACGCTGGCGTAGCATGGCTGCAAAGCCTGTCGCAAGCATTGCCTTGATTATCTGTTCCCTGCCGGTTTTTGCGTCAAGAGCGGGAAGTGTTTCCTGTTCTGTCCCGTTACGTTCGATTGACACATACAGCAGTTTGCGTCGTTCTCCGCGAGCTACCTCTTTCACAGTGCCGCTTACAGGCGATACAATTTTCAGTTCGGGATGGCTTTTGTCAAAAAGGACGGGCGTTCCGATTTTTACGGTGTCTCCCGCCTTGACCGCCACTTTAGGTGTGATTCCTTCATAGTGGTCAGGCACTATTTTGACTACCGGAGCGGTTATCGTTGCCGACAACCTTGGCTCGGCTGCACCTGCCATCTGAATGTTGAGACCTTGTTTTAGTTTGATGGTTTTCATATGAGTGAAAAATTGCGAATAATATTCATGCGCAAAACACACATCGGACACCTATTGTAAGAATATTTTATATATTCCTACAATGAAGTGATAACCAATATGTTATTGGTGTATTTACGACAATTGGCACCTAATTGTCACTGGGACGCAAAGTTACGATTTTATTTTTGATTGGCAATCAATAGTTTATATTTTTTACTCCGTTATCCGAGATTGCTTGCGGATTTGTTTTTGCAGGTCCGTCTGCGCCCGGTTGTAACGGCTGTTACCGACAAACCTGCCAATATCAGAGGCAGGCTCAACTGCTGCCCTATATTCATCGCCATACCCACCTCAGCCGGAGTCTGGGGTTCTTTCAGATATTCTATGAAGAAGCGGAATGTGGCCGCTGCTGTCATAGTCGCCCCGAAATAGAACATCGGCCTCACCCTCATATACCCCCGCTTGCTGTACGCCCAAGCCGTCGCCACAAACAATGCCACGAAAAACGCCGCCTCATACAGTTGTGCCGGATGTCTCGGCACACAATCCACCCTCTCGAATACCACGCCCCACTCTTTCCCCGTCGGCACCCCGATTATCTCCTGGTTGAAAAAGTTCCCCATTCTGATGAACACCCCCAAAAGCGGCGTGGCTATTGCCGTCCAGTCCAATATGGGGCGGATATCGTATCGTGTGGTGAGCCGGAATAGTAGTATTCCGGCTATTGCACCCAACGTCCCGCCGTGGCTTGCCAGCCCTTGAAAGCCTGTGAAATGCCAGTCGCCTGATGCGCCGATGGTTATGGGCAGGAATATCTCGGTGACATGATGGGTGAAATAGTCGGGTTCGTAACAGAGGCAGTGTACGAGCCGCGCACCAAAGAATATGGATATGAATTCTATACAGACAAACAGTTCGTATCTTCCGGTGCCGTATCCGTATTTCTGCCACTGAAACAGTATGTAGTAACAGGCTGCGGCCGTTCCGACGGCAAACAGTATGCTGTACAGGTTTATATTCATCGGTGGGTGAGCGGGAACAGGATGAAGATGTTTACAGTTTGGTGGTCCACATCAGGATTTCTTCTGCCGAGTCGATTACAGCCGCAGGGTGGAAACTTTCGAGCTCTTCGCGCGAGCGGCACCCCCATGTCACGCCGAGTGCATCGATCCCGGCATTGATTGCGGTTTGCATGTCCACGCCCGAATCGCCTACATACAGCGTGTCGGCTTTCGCTGTTTTTGCAGTTTCAAGTATTTCGTCCACTATGCGGGTGTCGGGTTTTGCCGGTATCCCGTCTCTCTGTCCGAATACGGCAACAAAGTCTATCTCAGGAAAATACGTATCCATCAGCATCGCCGTGGCATACTGGTACTTGTTCGATGCCACAGCCACCTCAATTCCCATCCGCCGCAACGTATACAGCAGCTCCACCATCCCCGGAAACGGCATCGTCATCTCCGCTCCGTGCTCATTATAGTAAGGCACAAAATCGCGCCTTATCCTCAGCACCCACTCCTCAGTCTTGTACCCTTCAGGCAGTGCCCGCTCAAAAAGCTTATTGATGCCATTCCCCACAAAACTCTTGATTTTCGCTACATCATGAGTCGGGAATCCGTTTTTTTTAAGGGCATAGTTTACGGCTGCCGCTATATCGCCAATCGTGTTAAGCAGCGTTCCGTCGAGGTCGAATATTACGAGTCTTTTCATGATGGCGGATTGTTGTAGGTGTTTCTATTGCATTAGTTGTGATAAGTTCTGTCAATGGATGTGTCAGGAAGGATTTCCTCAGAAAACAGTTTCCGTGTTCCATAATTGATGTAACTTCGCTTTGCAGTCCAGGGTGTTCATCTCACGGTTTTCAGTTGCTGGCGATGAATCCGTTTTGTATGTCGCCGTGTATTTTTTATCTGCGGAAAAAGTTCCCGGCCAATGGCTTCTCATGCAATGCTGTGTTTGATAAAGGGGTGCATCATGATTGCATGATGCACCCCTTCTGTAATTATTTTCCGGAAGGATTGTTTTTTCTTCCTCCCCCTGGTGGATTGCCTGTCTTTGAAGGCCATCCGGCTTCTCCACCTTTTGATGTTGTCATAATTCTGTTATTGTAAGAGTGCTCGGATACATGCAATGGTACGTTGCCGGATTATTTGCAGGCCTCTTCAACAGCTACGGCAACGGCTACGGTAGCACCTACCATCGGGTTGTTGCCCATGCCGAGGAATCCCATCATCTCCACATGTGCAGGTACTGATGACGAACCGGCAAACTGGGCGTCAGAGTGCATGCGTCCCATGGTGTCGGTCATGCCGTATGAAGCTGGGCCGGCTGCCATATTGTCCGGGTGAAGAGTACGGCCGGTACCGCCGCCCGAAGCTACCGAGAAGTATTTCTTGCCCATGATGTTGCACTCTTTCTTGTAAGTGCCTGCCACCGGGTGTTGGAAGCGGGTCGGGTTGGTCGAGTTGCCGGTGATTGACACGTCCACACCTTCGTGATGCATTACAGCCACACCCTCGCGCACATCGTCAACGCCGTAACAATTAACCTTGGCGCGGAGTCCGTCGGAATATGCCTTGCGTGACACTTCCTTGAGCTCACCGGTGTAGTAGTCAAACTGTGTCTGTACATATGTGAAGCCGTTGATACGCGATATTATTTTGGCAGCGTCTTTGCCAAGTCCGTTGAGAATGACACGGAGAGGCTCCTTGCGCACTTTGTTTGCCATCTCGGCTATCTTGATTGCGCCTTCGGCTGCTGCGAATGACTCGTGCCCTGCAAGGAATGCGAAGCATTTTGTCTCTTCGCGGAGCAGACGGGCTGCGAGATTGCCATGTCCGATACCCACCTTGCGGTCATCAGCCACAGAGCCGGCGATGCAGAATGCCTGCAGACCTTCTCCGATTGCTTCAGCAGCGTCAGCAGCTGATTTGCAGCCTTTTTTGATGGCGATGGCAGCACCTGTCACGTATGCCCATTTGGCATTCTCGAAACATATAGGCTGTGTCTCTTCGCACATTTTGTACGGGTCGATGCCTTTGGCGTCGCAGATGGCTTCGGCCTCTTCGATAGAATTGATTCCGTAACCTTTCAATACACTGAGGATATGGTCGATACGACGATCCTGACTTTCAAATTTCACTTCATGTTTTGCCATAATTGTTATCCTCCTGTCAGTTTATTTGTTACGTGGGTCTATATATTGGACAGCGTCTTTGAAACGGCCGTAAGTGCCTTTTGCCTTTTCGAGCGCTTCGTTGGCATCAATGCCTTTTTTCACCATATCCATGAATTTGCCAAGGTGGACAAATTCGTATCCTATCACCTCCCCGTCGGCATCAAGGGCCATGCGGGTGCAGTATCCTTCGGCCATTTCAAGGTAACGTGTTCCTTTTGCCAGTGTGCCGAACATGGTGCCAACCTGGGAGCGGAGGCCTTTGCCGAGGTCTTCGAGTGAAGCGCCTACAACCAGACCGCCCTCAGAGAAGGCTGACTGGGTACGGCCGTATACTATCTGGAGAAAGAGTTCGCGCATGGCGGTGTTGATGGCATCGCATACCAGATCGGTGTTGAGTGCTTCGAGAAGAGTTTTGCCCGGAAGTATTTCCGAAGCCATGGCAGCAGAGTGTGTCATGCCGGAGCAACCGATGGTTTCGACGAGAGCTTCCTGGATGATGCCATCTTTTACGTTGAGGGTCAGTTTGCAGGCTCCCTGCTGGGGGGCGCACCAACCTACACCGTGGGTAAGACCCGATATGTCTCTAATCTCTTTGGCCCGGACCCACTTACCCTCTTGCGGGATTGGGGCGGAAGCATGAGTGGCACCTTTGGCCACCACACACATGTTTTCCACTTCGTGTGAATAAATCATACCTTCTAATGTTTTATTTTATCTGTTATAGTTCCCGTATTCCGACACTTGGCGTCCTGTACCGACACGCTGTCCGATGCATTGCAAGGCCTTTTCTATAGATTCTGTGGAAATGATATACTGCTTTACTGCAAATTGACTGCAAAGGTACGAAAAACTTCTGACAAACAACCATCTTGCAGCCCCCAAATTGTAAAATGTACCCTACCGCACACAACCAAAATATTTATAAAGGTATTGCAAAGCCAAAAAAAAATATATATATTTGCAACATGCAAAAATGCACATGCCATTTCCGATGAGAACCTCCGTTTCGCACCGATATCTGCCCTACATCGGCGATTAGTTCTCTCCCTGTCTGTCGGCCAGGCAGGGGAAATAGGACATTGGTGTCCGTATCATTCCGAATATTATCCATTCAACACGCATATAGTCGCTTTTTCTACGACATATTATTTGTTGTAGTTGGAGTTATTATCATCTAAATTTTATTACTGTCATGAAACAATTTTTTTATCTGCTTGCTATATATGTATTTATAAATGGCTTAGGTGTACAGGCACAGTCACTGGCAATAACGAATTACTTTCAAAATAATACCCGATTGGGTGGCGAAGGTGTTATTAAACAGGCTATTGTACAAACTGATGAAAATACGACTTCCATTACATTTGAAGTTGAAATGCCCCAAAGTGGAAATTATCAGGTTGCATTTTGGGTTTGTCCTACGGAATTACCAGATGGAACATTTGCCACATATGATGTTAGTGTAAACCAAAACAGTTGTGGACAATTAGTATTCAATCAAGGAGATTGGCAAAATGTAACCATATCGGGACATCCAGCTATCCCATTGCATAGAGGTATCAATAAAATCGCCATATTTGGAACTGCTCCGGATGTTCCTAACGTGGAACACGTGAAAATTGCCTCAAATATTACAAATGCTCAAATATCTAATGATATGTATGAACGATATAGAGAGACAATTCTTGCAGAAAGGCAGAAGTCATCGACTGTGATGCATAGTAGGCGGAACGAAATGGATTCTACTTTAGGGAATAGACAAGATATAATGCTGTCCTCTATTGTTTATGATGATCCTCTGTATGATTTTGAGTATGCTTTGGATATTCCTATAAAATATACATTTTACAAAATAGTATCATTCGTGGCAGGACAATACGTACTTTTACTAACCACAGGTGTAGATAATTTTGCCCATGTACTTGAATGCTTCAGTTCATCTAAACCGTTCCAATATTCATGGTCGGCATTGTCGAATAGTAACTGCATGGCATCATTGAGTATTTATATTCCTGAAACGGGAACGTATTACGTTAGAGTACGTTCATACAAAAATGGACAATCTGGTTTTTGTAATCTGAATGTAAACTGTCAAAACTATTACAGTAACATCCCAATTTTCAGCAGGGGTGTACGTAGCGTGCAAAATTCGGGTATTACATACAATTCATTCACATGTAAGGGTACGGGTGACCCGTTTCTATGGGTAGAAGAAGGTAGTTCAATACCAGGTAAAATATATTGTTTTAATGACGATTATAATACATCTTTAAGTCTATTTTGGGGACATAACTCACGTGTCAAGACAGCATATACGAGAACGGTACATAGCGTATTATTATCGACCCACAGTTCTTATTCCCCAACTACACAATGTGATGTGTACGCAAGATGTAAGACTGCCGATGAGGTGCTTCAATTTTTCCCTTTGTTAAAGTCAGATGATGCTATACAATCAAGTCCTGCGTCCAGCAAATATAATTGCATAGCTTGGACAGGAGGTATAACGTCTAGTTGGGAATGGCCATCCAGTACGTCTTCTTCGTTTTATTATGATTCACTGACGTATGATCGTTATAATCCAAAGACTCACTTGATGGCATTTGATTCTTATTATTCATGGAGAGGTCTAACACGTACAGGAGCTAATGCTGATAATGGGAAAGTAGCCCTTTGGGCACAAATAAATCCCGATGGTAGCATAAAAGAATATACTCACGCTTCTATTACAAAAGGCGCTGATTGTAATGCGCATGGTTATTCTTGGGAAAGTAAGGCTGGCCAATTGATGAGGTTTTTTCATCCGAAAAATGCTATAGGTGGAACTGATGGATATGGTCAGATTGTTGAGTATTATATTCCAATGGAATCTGGTGCAATGACATTGTCATTGGAGGAACAGGTGGCGAATAATGAAGTCTTGGTAGAGTATATAGACTTTACCCAAGAAGAAAAGACACTGATAAATAGGAAGATTAGTGCCATAAACAAAACTGAAAGACAGACTTTTGAAACTGCTTATGACAATTGGCAGAAAACATTTGATAAATCTGTTAACAGTAATCCTGATTTGATAAAGGATTGCGATGCATATCGAAAAGTTTTGTCGTTGTGTCGTAGTAATAATAACTTAATGGATGTATTGTATCAAAAAGTTGCCTCAAATGAGATTGCTTCCGTTTTTCTTATTGAAGATTTGGTATATGATAAATATGTCCCAATAGTAAAAGATGTTCAAGCTTTGGCGAAGAATAAATTGAATAATTCAGATGTCATTATATATCGTCCAATATTGACAAATGCAAAAGAAATAGTAAGACGTATTTTATCAGCAGAAATGACTAAATATACCAAATCTATTGATAATATGACTGAGAATTATTCATACAGCAATGAGACTGAATTCAACGTGTATTCTTCTGCAAACACAATTGAAGTACTGGTTAATCTACAGAATGAACAGTCTACTGTATCATTAGATTTGTTGAATACGTCAGGATATATTCTTAATACAGCAATCAGCAACCAAATTCTGAATCGTGGATCACATACATTCACTCTTAGGCCTAATGGTGAAAATGTCTATTTGGTTCGTCTGACGATTGATGGAAAAATCAATGTAAAAAAAGTATCATTAAAACCATGATATGCTGGGATTTGTCGTTTGTATTTTGACTGAGGAATAAATTCTTGATTAATAATGTTAGTTTAAACTTTTAATTGCCATAACTATGAAACAGGTATTATTTAACAGGATGATTGCTTTGCTTGCCGTTATCCTTACCGCCATCTTCCCCATCCGCGCCCAGCTCACCGACTGGATTAATCTCACAGACCAACGCTGGATAAGCCACATTGCCCTCACCGATGATATTCTCTGGATCTCCACCCGCGGTGGCGGCATCGTCCGTTACGACAAAACCTCCTGCACATCTACCATCATAACCCATCTTGACGGCCTGACCGACAACCACGCCACCGGCATCGCCTGCCGTGGCGACCAACTCTGGATAGGTGGCCGCAATTACGGCATTGATCTCTACCGCGACGGCACTTTCCAAAATTTCAACTCCACTACCGGTCACCTGCGTTTCGACTACTACAACTCCGACTTCGCCGTTGACCGCCACGACCGACTCTGGATAGCCGGCCTCCTAACCATCTACCGATACGATGACTCCGGATTCCATCCGTACTCCCTTCCCCGGTGGGACATCCGTTCCGACGGTATCTTCCAGGCTATCGCCGTCGACCCTGCCGACACCGTATGGTTCGGCGGATTTTGCTTCGGCAAAATTTCACCCGACGAGCGCATCACCGTCATCGGCAACGATATACAGGGCTTCATCAATGACATAGCCATCGCCCCCGACGGTACCAAGTGGATAGCCGCCGATGGCGGTCTCTACCGCTCCGACGGAGTCTCTGTCTCATCCACCGATGTTTTCCGCACCACCACGGCTCTCGATTTCGACCACGACGGTGACCTCTGGTATGGCGACATCCGCGGCTGCCTCGTCCGCTACATGGCGGGCAACAGCACCGCATACCAGGTCCCATCCGGTATCGCGGGCGATTTTGTCACCGAGGTCGTCTGCGACGGAGGTACCATATGGGTCGGCATGCGTCGCAGCGGCCTCTGGAGCTTTTCCGACGGCATATTCGAGCATATCGATTTCGGTACTGAACCGCACTCCATCGACAATGCCAACAATATAGTCGCCGACCGCGACGGCAACGCCATCCTCTCCACCACCGACGGCATCGTCCGGAGCGACACAGCCGGCACTTTCATTCATCTCCTCGATGCATCCGACTCGTCCCTCGTCTACATCGATCCTTTCGACCGCCTCTGGATAGCCCCCAACGATAGCGGCGACATCCGCCTCATCTGCATCTCCGCATCCGACACCACCCGTTTCACCGCTGTCGCCACACCGCTCCGTCGCCATACCATCAATGTCATCCACGTTGACCCTGCAGGTCGTCTTTGGATCGGTACCCCGTTTCATGGTCTATACATGTACGACGGCACCTCCTGGACATCCTATACCGCTACCGACTCTCCTCTGCCCACCGACCGCATCACCGACATAGCGTCCTACGGTTCTGCCCTCTGGGTCAGTACCCACTTTCACGGTCTCTGTCGTATCGAAGATGGTCGCTTCACTATCTTCGATAAATCCACTTGCCCCATCCCTTCCGACTTCTCCCGCAGCATCGTCTTCGACGACTCCGGCAATCTCTGGTGTGCCACGTGCGATGACAGCCGCTCCGATGAGCTGCCCGTTGACGGTCCCGAATTCGGACATGGCCTCACCCGTTTCAACGGCACCACCTGGACCAACTACAACTCGGACAACTCTCCGCTCTGTAGCAACACCATAATGGACATCGCCGTCGACCGTTACGGCCATCTCTGGCTCGCCACTCTCGGTCCATGCGGCCTCACTTGCTTCGATGGACATCAGACTTGGACCACTTTCGATGTCCGCAACTCCGGCATATCTTACAACTATGTCCGCAGCATCGCCATCAACCCCGTTACCGCCATCATCTGGCTCACCCACTGGCTCCCGTTCGGCATCTCCGCCGCCCGCATCGATCTATCCGCTCTATCCGCCACGCCCGCTATCGCCCCAGCTCCTGTTTTCTCCCCATTCGTCTACGACCTCCTTGGGCGACCAGTTCCACGCTCCAGCATGCAGCCGGGGCACATCTACATCGACGGCGGCAAAAAGACTGTGCTGACCCGATGACGACAGAGCAGTCTCAGTTGGCGATAATGTTTGTGCCAATGTTGACATCTACAATCTGAATGGTGCTTTGGTTGCTACCCGTCAGCGCGTGTCAGGAGAAGTGCGAATCGCCACTTCAGGCCTGATAGAGGGTTGTTACATTGTAACTGCTTCTGTTGATGGACGAATAGTCCATCGCGATAAAATTTTCGTCAAACATTAAAACCATACCACTATGAAACACTTGAATTTATCACTTGCATTCCTGGCAATGTTGCTTTGCGCATGCAACGGCGGTCAGTACGACTTGGAGCTTCTTTCAGCCGAAATAAAAGGTTTTGCGCCGTATTCTGTAGGTGACACCATGACTTTTGCAACTGCCGGACACGACACGGCTCAATTTGTTGTAACGGAATGGCACTTTATGGAACCGCAGCACTACAAGCGTTGTGAAAAGTGTACAAGAAACCACGCTGAAGTTTCAATGACGTTTAACGCAGTTGAAGACAATTCTGGAAGCAACAGCCTGATAGTCTATTCAGCTGAGAGCGATGTCAGTGTAGACGTAACGTTATATTCTCCCAATGCAGAACGTGTAGGGTATTCTACATGGTACGAAAATGTTCTTCCCGGAATTTTCGATACAAGCAACGAAGAGTACACCATTCCAAGAGGTGGCAATGCCGATGCTTCCGACTATGTGAAAATCGTCAACGGTCTTGGCATCACGGAATACAAAATTGACGGTATCCTCTGGAAAGTGGTTGACAGATAACGTTTTTTGATATTAATGCAACAACTCAAGCCATCAAAACGTGGTGGCGATAATCACGATAACCCGTATCCCGATTGTCGTTACCACGTTGCAATTTCATAATAAGCAACTCGTCACCATTTTCCACACCATCCAAGAACTTATGGTGGAGAAAAGAACCGGCTCCTCAATTGCGCAGCTATCGGTTGCACAATCAGGAAACGTATCAAAACCCAACACGCAATCACCGATGTCGCACACTGACGGATATAATTCCACCTATTCATCTGGCATTATTCACAATTACTGTGTCAAAAACACTCTCCAACTACCGTCCTTTTCGCCTTGCTCACAAACAACGTGGCATTGTAGACTTCGAGGCCACTTCCGTATGGTGTAAAGTATCCAAGTATTCTCTCTTTTTGCGCGTCCGAACCACAATCATTGGATAATCATGGCGAGCCAATATATAAAAATCCACAGTAAAATGGTGGCTAAGTTTTTCTCTATCCCTATCGCAAGAAGGTTATAGCGATACAACCTTTTTGAGATATTTTATAGATTGAATGGCAACGTTGTCAGTTGATGGCGATGTCGGAAAAGAGCAGGGTGGGGGTGTGCCATGTGACGTAGGCGGGGGCATCGTCGGCTACGGCCTGGAGGTTCTGCCAAAGTTCAATCATATTGCCTGTCATCAGCATTCCTGAAACGGGGCGGGCTATGATGCCGTTTTCGACGGTGAAGCCCTCGATGCCGTAGGAGAAGTCGCCGGTTGTGCCGTTGCAGTTGCCACCGTTGAAACCGGTGATTAACAGTCCGTTGTGCATGGTGTGGAGCAAGTCGGCCTGTGAGCCTTGGCGGTTGCCGAACTCAAGGATGGTGGTTGCCCCGCGTGTGGCTTCGCAGTCATTCCGGCCGGTCTGTTGCATTTTAAGACACATATACTGTGATATAAGGTAATTGCTGAGTATCCCCTGTTCTATTAGAGGCAGGTCGGCGGCTGCGATGCCGTCATTGTCAAACAGTGTCGCACCTATCATGCCGCGTCTGACGGGGGTATCGGTCAATGTGAGTAGGGGTGATGCTATCTTGGAACCTCTTTTCCCGAGGAGGAAACTGTTTTTGTAATACTGGGCTTGGCCGCCTATGGCGTTGATGAGCGGTTGGACGAGTTTGCCTGATACCTGGCAGTCTACCACTACCGTGTAGCGTCCTGTGCCGATGCGCTTTGCCCCTGTTTTGGCAACTGCTTTGCGCAAGGCATCTGCCCCGATACCTGTCTTCAGAAGTCTGTGCCAATGTGTATCGGCTGTGTAGCCGAAGTCTTCGGGGCGTTCGTCGTCCATGCCTTTTACGCTGGCGGTGGCAGTCAGAGAGTATCGTGTATAGGCCGATTCACCATGGAAACCGTTGGTGGTTTTCATTATGGTGCGGGTTTTGATGTCATCGAAAGATGCTGCTGCCGATATTGTGCGTTTGTCGGACATTTCCTTGCATGTAGTTTCGGTACAACGGCTTTTTTCATCGAATGTGACGGTGTCGTAGCCGTTGTCTGCAAGGTCGAGACAGTCGGTCTTGCCCCGGTAGTACAGCGAAGGGTCTGGCAGCCTGCGGCAAGGGTCAGGAGCAAGCAGCCTGGTGTTTGCCACATTGGTGGCGATGAAGCTGTGAAGGTCGGCTGGTGAAAGGCGGTTGGTGTCGGCTATGCTGAAGCGTCCGTCGACATACAGCCCGATTGTCAGATTCAGGCTGTCTGCACTGCTTATGTAGTTGAGTTCGCCGTTGCGCCATTCAATGCTTTCTGTGGTTTCGTGGTTGAGTATTGCCTTTACTGCGTTGCAGCCGGCATCAGTGGCGTGTTGTATGGCGCAGTCGATTATGTCGGTGTAGGTCATTCTCAATGGCGTAATTATATAGGGAAAAATAAAAAGCTTCCCGACTTCAGCTACAAAGTCGGGAACCCACGATGCGTATTACTTACAGTGATTGCAAACCTGATATTGGTGAAATCAGCGTTCCAGCATGATCTTTATCGTTTGCAGTTCATGGCGTATGAGTGCAATGTCAGTTGCCATTCCCTTTATGTCATAGTCCGCATTTTCACGTACTAAATCGGATAAAGGTATATCCAAGTACTTGGCGATTTGAACCAAACGAAGAAAAGGAACATTGGTTTCTCCTCTTTCGATTTTTGTGTAAGTATTCAAAGAACAGCCTAAGTCATTTGCGGTGTTCTCTTGTGTCAAGCCTTTGGCTTGCCGTGCCTTGCGGATGTTCCGCCCTAAAGTCTTCAGTTCCATACCGCAAATTTAGAATGAATGAAAATTATATATGTACTTTCTGTATATGTAAAATAAACCACTGTGGGTGTATAATGGGGGGGGTAAAATTGTTTTTTGGAAAAATAAGTTTCATATTTCCCGAAAACTTGTACGAAACCGGCAATTGTAGCGGCGTCTTTGTTGCAAAAAAGCAGAAGGTCTGCACCTGATATGGCGGCGGACTTTCTGCTTTCTTCCTTATACAGCAGCGTGAGCCGGCTGTATTGTTATGTGTGATCAGAGCAGGTATTGTGATGAAATGGATTCGTTGAGGTAAACTTTCCTGATGGTATCGGCAAATAGCTCTGCTACTGAAATGACATGTACTTTCGGGCATTTGGAGGCATCGAACGGAATCGAATCGGTGAAGATGAGTTCTGTCATTTTGGAATTCATCACGTTTTCGATGGCTTTGCCTGACATTACAGGGTGTGTCACCATGGCCCGGACAGATACAGCTCCGTTGTCCATCATGAGGTCTGCCGCTTTGCAAAGTGTATTGGCGGTGTCAGCCATATCATCCACTATGAGCACGTTTTTGCCTTTTACGTCACCGATGATGCTCATGTTTGACACTACGTTGGCTTTTTCGCGTGTCTTGTGGCAAAGTACGAGCGGCACATCCAGGTGTTTGGCATAGGTGTGTGCGCGTTTCGAGCCGCCTACATCGGGCGAAGCTATGACCAGATTTTTGAGTTGCATGCTTTTGATGAACGGTACATAGATGGTCGATGCGTAGAGGTGGTCGACAGGTACGTCGAAGAATCCCTGTATCTGGTCAGCGTGCAGATCCATGGTGATTATGCGGTCAACGCCGGCGGTGGATAGCATGTCGGCCACAAGTTTTGCACCGATGGCAACGCGGGGTTTGTCTTTGCGGTCCTGACGGGCCCAGCCGAAGTATGGCATCACTGCTATGATTTTGTAGGCCGAAGCGCGTTTTGCCGCATCTATCATGAGCAGGAGTTCCATGAGGTTGTCGGCTGTGGGGAAGGTGGACTGTACCAGATAGACGTAGCAACCGCGTACGGTCTCATCGTACCAGACGGTAAATTCACCGTCAGAAAAACGTTGGTAAGTGCATTTGCCAAGCTCGCAACCGAGTTTGTCGCAGATTTTTTCTGCCAGGTAACGGCTCGATGAGCCTGAAAATACTTTGAATGGTGATTCCATAGTGAACTGTTTGTATATGTTGGTGTTTTGTATTTGACTGTCCGGGTGTCCGGCCCGGTCGCTGCACCCGCCTGTGCGGCGTTGTCCGGAAATCATGTCATAGGTGGTACCATGCCTGTCCCTGAACTACGCTGCAAAGTTACGAATTTTTATCCATAGTGTCGCAGCTACAATAATTATTTGCTGACAAAGAGTTGTGCCACGGTGTTGGCTTGCATGCGGTGGCGTTTTGCCTGTGTCAGAGTTTGGACATGAAACGTTCTGAATTGACTATGAAGCGTTCGTGCCGTGCCGCGCCGAGTTGGTTGCCTCCGGTGTCGGACACGGTGATTTCCAGCGTGAGCCTGCGCCCTTCTGCAGATGCGAGTGTGGCTTCAACAGTTACGGTGGTTCCGACCGGAGAGGCTTTGGTATGTGATGCGTCAACTGATATGCCTACTGTGGTTTCTCCGCTTGCAGTATGGCGTTTGCAGAGTTTCATGGCAGTGTTTTCCATCCAGGCTATCATGCGCGGGGTGGCAAGCACTTCCAGGTCTCCCGACCCGAGTGCAGGAGCGGTGTCCTGATGGGTTACTACAAATTGCTGTGTGAGTTTTTCCATGTGTTTGAAATGTCCGTGCATCACGTCAGGTTCCTAATGAGATTGACTGTCACGGCGAATCGTAAAAATTGCTGTTACTTGAATATAATGGTATGGACTGTTTTTTGTGAGTCTCATATACGTTTTTTGAAGTCTATACGGAATGGAACGAGCAATATGGCTATTTGAGAATAAATGCCATGAAACCTTATCCTGTACGTAGTTTATTGTGAATGTGCAGGCCGGGTGCTTTTGTCCTTACAATACATAGTTGAAGCCTACCGAGACCAGTTCTCGGAACTGTAGCTTGGGCTTTTGTCCGTCGGCAGTAGCTACGGTGGAGTCGAAGCGCGGGTTGAGCGATACCTTGGCTGAAAAGAACCGGTTGATAAGGAAGTTGCCTATGACTTCCAAATCGGTTTCGATACCTTTCCGTTGCCCTACGTAATTGCCGAAAAATGAGAATTTCACTTCCATTTCTATCGAATTGTTGAATTGGTGCGCCCATCCTATACGGAGCAGTGCTCCGAGCTGGTTGAGCATACGTGAACCGTCGGTTATACCGTTGAGGCAGGCTATGGTTTCATCGTCCCGGACAGAAGCATGCCGTGTGGTGTCGGCCACATAAATCAGTTTGTATGACAGCGGTGACACGAATACAGATAGTTTCTCCCTGAATTTGTAGTCGATGCCGAGCGAAAGGTTTGTCCTTACGGGTGAGAACGGCGCGGATGTACGGATGTATGTCTGTGGCTTGTATGCGTTGAAGAGAGATGTCTGGAAGTCGAATTCCGCTGTATAGAAGAATGATTTGAATGCTTTCATGCCGAGTTTGGAGTTTATGCGGAATAGGTCTTCGTTGACGCCTACCATGCGCAGAGTGTCGCTTATCGTGCTGTTCACTCCGAGTTTCCATTCTATTTTATTGTCCCATTGCAGATTGCTCCGGTTGTTGTAATTGCAGTACCCCATTGCATAAAGCTGGCCGGCGAGATTGCTCTCTCCTCCTTTGTACCAGTTGGGCGATATGTAGTTCTGCGATGCCTGAAGCTGGAATCTTGCGCCGGCTTTCCATTTTGGCAGGTCTGGCAAATCGATGTTGATGGTCGTGTTTTTTTTGACTTTCAGCTTGTCGGACTGGAGCGCCAGCTTGTCGGCATCGGCGTTTTTCAGTTTGCGGCTGTTCAGTTCTGTGGATTCCGGCAGCTGGCTGACATGGTAGTCGTATAGTTCCGGTTCGGTTATGCTTATTGCCTTTCTCGCGCCGTTGCGTGTGGCGGTGACTGTGGAGTCGGAGTTTGAGAGTGTTTTGCTGCTGTATGGTGGCAGACCCATTACCCAGTCCATAAACATGGGGTTTGTCATTGTGCCGGTGAGGGCATTGTTTTTGATTGCAGCCGAATCTCCGGCAGAAAGCAGTACCGCTTTCCCTGACGGAATGTCGGGTATGACGGGGCGTGGTGTTTTGTTGGTCTTGGAGGTGGAGCCTTTTTTTTGAGGCTTTTGTCCGGCCTTTTCCGTGACGGTTGTAATTTTGCTTTTTCCCGTGGAGCCTTTTTGTGAGTGAAGCGACTTGCTTTTTGAGAATGCTTCTGATATTATGGTGGCATCTATCTGTTTTTTCCCGTTTCCGGTGGTTTTGATGCTGTCTGCCGGAGCCGGGACGCCGTTCTCTGCTCTCAATGTGTCGGCCGGTGTAGCCGTGTCCGGATGGGCTGTGCTGCTGTCGGGTGGAATCGTGCCGGTTGTCACGGGCGTGGCGTAAAGTTGCAGCCATTGCTCAAGTTCGTCATCGGCGGTGGCGGTGGTGTCGGTTTGGGCATTGAGGAGCAGCGTACAGGTGCATAGTGCTATGGTAAGCAGTGCGGTGTGTTTCATCAGTCGGTGTCGTATTTCTGGAACAGGAAGTCGTTGTATGGGAAACGTTTTACATGTATCTCCTTTACGCGCTTGTAGAGCAGTTGTTTCAGTTCTTCGATGTTGTCTTTTTGTTTTGCGGAGATGAATACGCAGCTGTCTCCCAGGTTTGCCATCCATGTACGTTTGAGGTCATCGAGGCTGTAGTTTTCCCTGCACATCGGACTGAGGTCGTCATCGTCTTTTGGTGTGTAGCGGAAGGCGTCGGTTTTGTTGAATGCGAGGATTGTGGGTTTCTGTTCGTGGCAGACATCGAGGAGCGTTTTGTTTACTATTTCGTACTGTTCTTCGAAGTTGGGGTGCGATATGTCTATGACGTGTACGAGAAGGTCGGCCTCCCTAACCTCGTCAAGGGTGCTTTTGAACGATTCGATGAGGTGGGTGGGCAGTTTGCGGATGAATCCTACTGTGTCGGCCAGGAGGAACGGCAGGTTGTCAACGATCACTTTTCTGACTGTTGTGTCGAGAGTGGCGAAAAGTTTGTTCTCGGCGAACACGTCGCTTTTGGCGAGCATGTTCATCATGGTTGATTTGCCTGCGTTGGTGTATCCTACGAGTGCTACACGCACCATTTTGCCCCGGTTCTGGCGTTGGGTGTTCATCTGCTTGTCTATGTCCGCGAGGTGTCTTTTGAGTAGCGATATACGCTGCAGTATTATGCGGCGGTCTGTTTCGATCTGTGTTTCGCCGGGACCTCGCAGGCCTATGCCGCCACGCTGCCGTTCAAGGTGCGTCCAGAGGCGGGTGAGGCGGGGT
Source organism: Candidatus Aphodosoma sp. (assembly GCA_051870875.1). GTDB lineage: Bacteria > Bacteroidota > Bacteroidia > Bacteroidales > Paludibacteraceae > Aphodosoma. Next base: position 45,832 of record JBJECG010000063.1, on the reverse strand, counting down.
AGCATGTATTGGCACTGCGCCAGTTCCACTTGGGTCTTGGCATGTGCCGTCTGCGCCCGTCTGGCGAAGATGTCAAGGATAAGGTTGGTGCGGTCGAGTATCTTTATCTGGAGTTCGCGCTCTATGTTGCGCAGTTGCAGCGGCGACAGTTCGTCATCGAATATGACCATGCCCACTTCATCGGGGGTCTCTTCGTGCCGTTTGATGTATTCCTTTATTTCTGCCAGTTTGCCTTCGCCTACGAATGTGTGCGGATTCGGGTAGTCGAGCTTCTGGAAGAATCTTTTCAGTACGTGTGCTCCGGCGGTATCGGCCAGGAAAGCCAGTTCGTCGATGTACTCCTTTGCTTTGTTTTCACGTTGCTGTGGCGTGATAAGCCCTACCAATACGGCATTCTCACTGTATATCTCTGTCGTTTCTGTTGCCATTCGTGTGTGATTGGTGTAAGATTCATAATCAAGGTGCAAAGGTACAATATATATTCCGATTTTGCATTCATCGGTTCCCGAATTTGCGAAACGCGGGAAATGGCGGCATGCCGGTTCTAAGATGAGGATGCGATGGATGTGCCGATATGGTTTCCGGTGTGTTGTGTTCCAGTATGGCGGAGGATGTGGAAAATCGGAAAAGAGCTGCTGCGGGTTTTGCATTCCAATGCACATTCCACGTAGTAAATGCAGCGTTGAGATGAAACGGAAATGTTAAATCCACCTCTTTTGACGGATTTTTAATGTTAAATTAACATGGGTAATATAAAACTGCAAGCATCGGGAAACGATATATATATATATAGTTTCCTGTGTACCGTTGAAAATGAGCATTATATACCTGTTTTATCATATTTAACTATATATTAACTTGGTTTTTGTAAATAGTATGGCGCTAATATGTATCTTTGCGGTGTTAACGGATGGAGCTGCAGTCTCCGGGGACCGGTGTTGACGGTTGCCGTGCTGTGGTTTTGTCGAAATCAAGCGGACGTGGATACGGATATAAAGACAAAAATCATCAAGACTGCCGGTGAAATGTTTTTCAAGTATGGCGTGAAGAGCGTAAGTATCGATGATATATGTAACGAGTTGCATATATCGAAAAAGACTTTTTATGCCAATTTCCGTCAGAAAAACGACCTTGTGGCAGAGTTTTTGGAGCGTTTCCGTCAGAAAGATCTGCAGGTGCATGCCTCGGTGGCGGAATGTGGAAACGTGGTTGAGTTTCTGGTTGCGGAATTCAAGCGTTTTGCCGCACCGATGGTGATGGAGAAACATGCGGCCATGTACTTCGATTTGGAAAAGTATTATCCCGAGTTGTTCCACGATCACAGAACCAAACACGATGCCGATATTTGCGGTTTTATGGTGGATATCCTGAAATTGGGTATGGAACAGGGGCTTTTCCGCAACGACTTGGATGTGGATATGACGGCTTTCTTCATGACGCAAGGCTTCAGCCACATGCTTGCGGTTTCGAACGACAAGTGGACAAATGCCCGTAAAATCACATTCCTGCTGGATATGTTCCTGCGTTCGGTATGTACGTCGGAGGGGCTGGATGTATATCTGGCCGGCCGTTAGGCTTGGTTGTCTGTAAGGGTTTGTGCAGGGGGGAATGTAGAGAACAAAACAAATTGTAAAACAATATCTATTATCTCAAAAGGTATGAGTAAGAAATTTTTTAGTTTAGTGTTGGGCCTTGCGGTTTTAGGGACAATGGCGAGTGCCCAGGCTCCCGCCGGCCGGCCGTCAGAAGGTCAGGAACTGCACCTGTCGCTGGCAGAGGCTCGTCAATATGCCATTGTCAACAACCGTACCTTGCGCAATGCAGACATAGAGGTGCGCAAGGCGCACGCGGCACGCTGGCAGACCATAGCCCAGATGCTTCCTCAGGTCGACGGGAAACTTGACTACCAGTCAATGCTGGGGTATGAAATCGACTTTGGAAATGGTATGAAAATCCCGATGAATCCTTCCGGTACTATCAGCATCACTGCCTCAATCGCCGTAAACGGCCAGATGATAGTCGGCGCTTTGCTCAACAATGTGGCCATAGACATGCAGAACATAAATTACGAACAGTCGGAACTTGACATCGTATCCAACGTCGAAACGTACTATATCACCGCTTTGGCAATGGAGAAGACCGTGACGCTGCTCGACTCTTCGCTCCTCAATCTCGACAAACTCTATGAGATCACCGGCAATTCGGTCAAGGCCGGTGCTGCGGAGCAGACTGCCGCCGATCAGATTCAGGTGCAGGTGGCAAGCATGCGGAGCGCAATCAACTCGACCCGCCGGTCGCTCGAAATGATATACAATGCCCTGGCATTGCAACTGGCTGTAGGTGTCGACAAAACCCTGGTGCTCACCGACAGGCTGGACGATGTGCTGAATGTCGGGGCCGCACTCGAATTACTGAAGACCGACTTTTCTCTGGCTGACAATACCACCTACCGTTTGGCAGAAAAGAATGTCGAGCTCGGCAGGAAAAACGTTATCCTTGCAGGCATGGCATACGTGCCCACCATCAGTGCCTACTACCAGTATTCGGCAAAGACATATTTTGGTAAGGATGCCGGTATGAACATGACTCCGCCAAATGCAGTGGGCGTGTCGCTAAGTGTGCCTATATGGTCAAGCGGCAAGCGTGCTGCCGGTATCACCGAACAGAAACTTGCCTTGCAGTCCGCCAGAAATTCGCTCGAGGATGCCCGCGACGGTTTGCTCGTCCAGCACAAACAGCTTTGCTACGACCTATCCTCTGCTTATGAGGACTTCGATATCCAGAAATTCAATATAGATGTATCCCAGAGGGTGTTCAACAGCACTTCAAACAAGTTTGAGCAGGGTTATGCCTCAAGTCTGGAACTTACCAATGCAAGCACCACGCTGCTGACTGCCCAAAGCGACTACGTCCAGTCGATACTCAATCTGGTCAATGCGCAGATAGCTCTCAAAAAATTACTTAACAAATAAAACGGCGTGAAAATACCGTCATCCAACTAACGACAACAAAAACAATACACAAATAGCGTTATGAAATCAATCGGTTATTTATCAACATTTGCTTTGGCGCTGCTCTCATTGGTGGCTTGCGGAAAAACCGGCGAGGAACAATCTGAAGAACAGCGAATCGAAAAAGTCAGGGTACAGAAACTCGAACCCTCCCGGGTGGCTCGCCAGCTCAATTTGAGTGTTATCCTGCAAGGTTATGAAACCCAGAATGTCGCACCCTCTGTTACCGGCAAGATTGAAAGAATATTTGTCGAAGAGGGCGACAATGTGAAAAAAGGCGATATGATAGTCCGTATGGACCAGATGCAATACAAGACGGCCAAACTGCAGTTCGCCAATCTTGGCGTGGAGTTGGCCCGTGTCGAAACCCTCCTCAAGTCAGGTAGCGCAACACAACAGCAGTATGACCAACTCAAGTTGTCGTACGACCAGACACAGGAAAACCTCGACTTCCTCGAGTCCAATACCTATGTGAAAGCTCCGTTCAACGGCGTGGTGGCTGTCAAAAATTACGAAGACGGCGAACTGTATGCCGGATCTCCTATACTGGTGCTTACACAGATTTCTACGCTCAAGGCCGAGATTGCAGTACCCGAAGGCTATTTCCCGAAAGTCAGGCCGGGAATGAACGTATCTCTCGTATCTGACATATATCCCGACCGTCTGTTCAAAGGCGTGGTCGAAACCGTCTTCCCTACCGTTGACGCTGCAAGCCATACGTTTACCGTAAAAGTGAAAATCGCCAACCACGATGCCGCACTCCGTCCGGGCATGTATGTCGCCGCACGTCTTGACCTCGGCGAGGAAAATGCCATGGTGGTACCGTACCAGTCTGTCCTTAAACTGCAGGGCTCGAATGACCGGTATGCGTTTGTAAACAACGGCGGTTATGCAAAACGTGTGGCTGTCCGTCTCGGACAACGTTTCGATGACCATGTCGAAATCATTTCCGATGAAATCCACGAGGGTGATGAAATTGTCGTTATCGGACAGGGTCGCCTTGTCGATGGCGTAAAACTCGAAATCATCAACGAATAACCGCCGTCTGTAAATATCTGCAAAATATTGACGACTAAAAACAATTAACAACTATGAGTATATATAAAACGGCGATTGATAAGCCTATCACCACTGCGCTTATATTTCTGGCTGTGATTATCATAGGTATCTTTTCCTATATGACGCTGCCTATCGACCAGTTCCCCGAGATGGAGCCGCCGTATGTCTCGGTGATGACCATCTACCCGGGTTCCAACGGCTCGGAAATTGAAACTAACGTAAGCAAGCTGCTCGAAAACAGTCTCAACTCTGTCGAAGGATTGAAAGAGATTACATCTACCAGTAAGGACAATATGTCGGTCGTTACCCTTGAATTTGAGTGGGGGTACGATCTCGATGAGGCGGTCAACGATATCAGGTCGTCTATTGACATGGTGTTCGACAATCTGCCCGATGACGTGCAGCGTCCGCTTATCTTCAAGTTCAACACATCCATGATGCCTATCATGCAGTATGCCATCACTGCCGATGAGAGCTATCCCGGTCTGGAGAAAATACTGGATGACAACGTTGTCAACGTCCTCAACCGTATCGACGGTATCGGTAACCTGTCTTTGGCCGGTGCTCCGAAACGTTATGTCTATATCGATCTCGACCCCCAGCAGCTGGAGGCTTACAATCTCAGCGTTGAGGCAGTGGGGCAGGCTGTAAGTGCCAACAACCTTAACCTCGCTTCTGGTTCTGTCAAGACAGGCCGGGAGCAGTACCAGCTACGTGTCCAGAGTGAATATGTCGAAAGTTCCGAGATGGAAGACATCGTGGTGACAACCACTCCTGCCGGCCGGCAGGTGTATGTGCGGGACCTGGCCACTGTCCGCGATACTATCAAGGATGTTACTCTCGAAGAAAAACTCAACGGCCGCGATGGTGTACGGCTTGTTGTCATGAAACAGTCCGGTGCCAATACCGTGCAAATCTGTAACGATGTAAAGAAGGAACTTGCCAAGATACAGAAACAATTGCCCCCTGACATCGAATTTACCGAAATCTACGACTCGTCGCGCGACATCTCTCTCGCCATTGACGGTCTGACCGAATCGGTAATGTACGCACTTATCTTCGTCGTACTGGTGGTATTGTTCTTCCTCGGCGAGTGGCGTGCAACATTGATTGTCGGCGTTACCATCCCTATTTCGCTTATCGTCGGTTTCATTTACCTGAAGATGGTCGACAGCTCGCTCAACATCATATCCCTCTGTTCGCTTTCCGTTGCCATCGGTATGGTGGTTGACGATGCCATTGTTGTGCTTGAGAATATTACCAAACATATCGAGCGCGGCTCAAATCCGCGTGAGGCTGCCATATACGCTACCAACGAGGTGTGGGTGTCGGTTATTGCCACTACATTGGTTATTGTGGCGGTATTCGTCCCGCTTACATTCCTCCCCGGTCAGGCCGGTATCCTCTTCAAGGAGTTGGGTTGGATTGTAACATTCGTCTGCTGTACTTCTACGGTGGTGGCAATCTCGCTTACACCTATGCTCTGTTCCAAACTCCTGAAAGCTCGCAAAGTCTCTGTCGATGACGAGGGCAACCTGGTCGAGGAGAAGAAACGCAACTCTTGGTATCAGCGTTTTGTCGTGAAAGGGTTCCTTGATAAACTCGATGTCTTTTATGCCAACACATTGCGTTGGTGCCTGCAGCACAAGACCGTTACCCTCCTGTTGGTTGTGGCATTCCTCGTTCTCTCTTTCATCCCTGTCATGATGGGTAAGATAGGTACCGACTTCATGAAGCAGCAGGACAATGGACGTATGAGCATTACCGTAGAATTGCAGCGCGGTACACGTGTCGAGGAAACAAGCCGCATAGCCCGCCAGCTTGAAGCACGTATGCGGGAGGTCGCTCCCGAAATCATATTGATTTCCACCTCTGTCGGCTCTGACGATGACGGAGGTATCAGCTCGCTCTTTACCTCGTCTACCAACAACAAGATGTCGATGACCGTACGTTGCCCGAAGAAAAACGAACGCGAACGTTCAATTTGGGAAATTGCCGAATCCATCCGCGGTGTGTTCAACGACACTCCCGAAATCAATACTTACACCGTATCCACAAGCAGTGGCGGCGCATCTGGCAACAATACCGTCGATGCCGAAATATACGGCTATGATTTCGATGCGACAAACCTTCTGGCCGAACAGTACAAGCGCGCATTCCAGGAGCTGCCGGGTGCACGTGATGTGAATATCGACCGTGAGGAAGACCGCCCGGAACTGCAGATCGTGTTCGACAAAGAGAAACTGGCCCGTCACGGACTGAATACTTCTACCATGTCAATGTATGTCCGTAACCGTGTGAACGGATTTACTGCCGGCTATCTGAAGGAAGACGGTGAAGAGTACGACATTATAGTCCGCTTGCAGGAAAAGTACCGTGACAGTACAAGCGACATCGAAGAGATGACCTTCGTTGATGCTTATGGCAAACAGGTCAAACTCCGCGAGTTGGCCGAAGTGAAAGAGTATTGGGCTCCGCCTGAGATCAAACGTAAGGCCCGTCAGCGTATTGTGACTGTATCTGTCACTCCTGAAGGCGTATCGCTTGGTGAACTGGCCGCCTCTATGCAGAAAGTGGTCGACACCATCGACAAGCCGCAAGGTGTCATCGTAACACTTGGCGGTACATACGAAGACCAGCAGGAAACTTTTGCCGACATGGGTATGCTGTTGGCTATGATTGTCATGCTTGTGTATATCGTTATGGCATCGCAGTTCGAGAATCTCAACAAACCGTTCATCATCATGACATCCGCCCTGTTTGCATTGCCGGGCGTCATCTTCTCCCTCTTCATTACAGGAGTTTCGCTCGATATGATCGGTGCCCTCGGTGTCATTCTCCTTGTCGGTATTGTGGTGAAAAACGGTATCGTGCTTGTCGATTACATCAACCTCATGCGTGACCGCGACTACGAACTTTACGAAGCCATAGCCCTTTCCGGACAGTCTCGTCTGCGACCGGTGCTTATGACCGCATTCACTACCATACTCGGTATGGTGCCTATGGCTGCCAGTTCTTCCGAAGGTTCCGAAATGTGGCAGCCTATGGGTATAGTGGTTATCGGTGGTCTCACAGTATCCACTATTGTCACACTTATCGTGGTGCCGGTACTCTATGCTGTAACCAGCCGTCATGGCGAACGTGACAAGGAAGCCAAAAACCGACAGAACTTCATATTCATGCAACTTAACGACAAATAAAACAACCGTCAATCGCCGGCCTTGGCCTGTTTGGGCCTTGTCCGGCCGATTGTCTAACCAACAACATACTCTATGAAAGCAGTATTTATTGTATTCAATCAGGCAAATACCGAAAGGGTGGAGTTTTTGCTCGACAACCTGAAAATATCAGGTTTCACTTTCTTCGAACAGGTGCAGGGACGCGGCACCAACGGCGGTGAACCTCGCCGTGGCACACACACCTGGCCTGAAATGAACTCGGCTGTCATTACCGTTGTCGACGACGACCGTGTACCCGAACTCCTTTCCACTGTCCACAAGCTCGACAAACGGAATCTCGAAGTCGGAGTCCGTGCTTTCGTCTGGAACATCGAACAGACAATCTGATTCCTTTTGCCGACAGGAGCCGGCCTTTGATCTCAGCTCCCTCGGTTTGTTTTATACCTTGAATATGGACAAGGCGATACATCGGAAAATTCCACTCCGGTGCATCGCCCTTGTCTTGTGAATGTAATTGTCGTTGATTGAATGGTATGACACGAACTGATATTTGTGAGTCGCTTGTACGGTACTTAAGCAGACTTGCTGAACGATATTATCCGCAGAGCGGATTTGGAAAATGTTTCATTGGAAATGACGAACCAATACCATCTGTTGATACGCAGGTACAAATCCTGAATACGTAGAAAATCTGGGGAAGTCGGTGCTGTTGTGTTATTTCTATTTGCCATGACTGATCGTTTTCCGGATACAGCGATAGTTGTAACAATACTTTAGAATAAATACCGATGGGACTGTCATTGTCAGACATCTCGGATAAACTGTAACGTGCTGTTTGTCGTAAACGGTATTTCAGCCTTTTTTTTGCAGATTTTTTGGCAGTTACAGATTTTTATATTACCTTTGCGGTTGATTTGGGAAGGGGACGGGTAGTCCCCTTCTCTTGTAAATGGTTTTATCCGTGCTTGTAAGGGGCGTATGGCTGACACCGCATCCCGTACTCCTCATCGGCAGCAAAATATATCATTATGATACAGAAAGAGATAATCGAAAATTTGGTGAACGCCAGAATCGAAGGTACACGTTACTTCCTTGTCGGTATAAGTGTCTCTGCCGACAACAATATTGCCGTTGAAATCGACTCTGCCGATGGCGTTGACATAGATTTCTGTGCGGATTTGAGCCGTTTCCTCGAATCCGGACTCGACCGTGAAGTCGAAGACTTCTCACTCGAAGTCGGCTCTGCCGGCCTGACATCGCCGTTCAAAGTCCTCCGCCAATGGCAGAACAGCATCGGACGCGAAGTCGAAGTCCTCGACGGAACCGGTACGAAACATCGCGGAGTCGTAGCCGAAGTATCCGAAGCAGGATTCTCCATCGATGAAACGGTTATGGAACGCCGCGAAGGTGACAAACGCAAACGCCAGTACGTCAACCGCGTCTCATTTGAATACGAAAAAATAAAATATACAAAATACACAATCAATTTGAAATAAAGATGGCTAAAAAAGAGACTGTAAATCTGATAGAGACTTTCTCGGAGTTCAAGGATTTGAAGAACATCGACCGATCCACTCTCATCAACATCCTCGAAGAATCATTCCGTAGCGTAATATCAAAAATGTATGGCAGCGATGACAACTATGATGTCATCATCAACCCCGAAACCGGCGACTGCGAAATCAACCGTTCGCGTGTCATCGTCGAAGACGACTGCCTGAAGAACCCGAACAAGGAAATCACCATCTCCGAAGCCATGAAAATCGACGAGGACTATGAAGTCGGTGAAGAAGTGTTCGACAAAGTCGAATTTCTTGATTTCGGACGCCGTGCAGTCCTGACCCTGCGCCAGACTTTAGCTTCCAAGATCCTCGAAATACAGAAAAGTGCACTCTACGAACGCTATGCCGATGTTATCGGAAACATCGTGACCGGTGAAGTGTACCAAGTCTGGAAAAAAGAAGTCCTCCTCCTCGATGACGACGGCAATGAGATGCTTATCCCCAAAAACGAACAGATCCCTACCGACTTCTATCGCAAGGGAGAGCAGGTGCGTGCCGTGGTCATCAACGTCGACAACAAAAACAACAATCCCAAGATATATCTCTCCCGAACATCACCGTTGTTCCTCGAACGCCTGTTCGAACTTGAAGTCCCTGAAATTCACGACGGACTTATTTCCATAAAGAAAATCGTGCGCATCCCCGGCGAACGGGCAAAAGTCGCCGTCGAATCTTTCGATGACCGCATCGACCCGGTAGGCGCATGCGTAGGAATGAAGGGAGCCCGTATTCACGGCATAGTCCGCGAATTGCGCAACGAAAACATCGATGTCATAAACTATACCTCCAACATCAGCCTATACATAGCACGCGCACTCAGCCCGGCAAAAGTGCAGACAATCGAACTCGATGACGAGAACAAACGCGCCAACGTATATCTGCACCCCGAAGAAATATCGCTCGCCATCGGCAAGAACGGAAACAACATCAAACTTGCAACCATGCTTACCGGATACACCATCGACGTGTTCCGCAACGATATCGAAGTCGATGAAGAAGACATATATATTGATGAATTTGCCGACGAAATCGACACTTGGGTCATTGATGTCCTTAAAGGTATAGGATGTGATACAGCCAAAAGTGTGTTGCGCCTTACCCGGGAGGAGCTTCTGCGCCGTTCCGACCTCGAAGAAGAGACAATAGACAATGTACTGAAAGTCCTCCGTGCCGAATTTGAAGATGATGCGGAAAAAGCCGGAGAATAGCTCCTGTATTGCATTCACACACACCGCTCTCCCGCATTCACCACAAGCAAATGATTTATAAACACTTTACTCAGATAAGATTAAGGAGAAAAACAATATGGCAAGATTAGGACAGATAGTAAAATTGTTGAACATAGGCTCCGGTACGGCTGTCGAATTCCTTGTAAGGAAAGGCGAAGATGTCAAAGACGATATCAATGCCAAGATTACCAAGGAACAGGAAACCATGCTCATGGAGGAGTTTGCAACTCCTGAGCAGAAAGCCGAATACAAGGAAAAAAAGGCTGCTAAAGACAGGAAGAAAGAGCAGGCTGCCGAAAAGAAACCGGTCAATCCCGAAACGATAAAGGTAGAGACAAAAACGTTGAAAATTATCGATAAGGTGGAACTTGATGCCAACGGCAATGTCATTGCCCGGCGCGAGAAGACTCAGGCAGCCTCTGATGTTGACGGGAAGAATGTGTCGGAATTGGCTACGGCAGTAAAAATGGAGTCGGCAGCCGCTGAAGACGGCGGACCGGCAGTCGCAGCAAAGAAGGAAAAAACTGCAGCCCCTGTGGACATGAAGGAGTCTGAGCCTGAACAACCCCTGTCTGCTGCCGGACATGAAACTCCAAAGTCTGTAACAACTCCGGCAGAAGAAAAAACTTCCGCCACTGAAAACGCTGTAGCTTCGGATTCCTCAGGAGTCGGAGCGATTGTATCCGACAAAGACGATACGGCCGATACCCGAAAGACCGGCGTTGAACCCGGTGCCGGACTCAGGACATCTGTGGAATCTGAAAGACAGGAACCGTTCTCATTGGGAATACCTAAGCTCAACAGCAACATCAAGGTGGTCGACAAAATCGACTTGTCTGCCATCAACAACAATACACGTCCTCCGAAAAAGACAAAAGAGGAACGCCGTAAAGAACGCATCGCCAAAGAACGGCAGCAGAAAGATGCTCATGGCTCATCTGCAAACCATCCGGAAGAATCTGCTCGCCGTGGTGGTAACGGCGATGTCTTTACTACTGAGACTCCTAAGCTCCAAGCTCCTAATGTAATAGACAAAATCGACTTGAAAACTGCCGGAAACGACAGGAAAAACAAGCGGAAACGTATCGGTGGCGGTGTCCGTGTCGACATCAACAAGACACAGCAAGGAAACGCCGGAAATCATAACGTGGCCGAACGTGCCGGTAAAAACGGAGGCAAGAACAAGCGCGGTGTCAAGGCCGTGCATGCTCCGGTGATCAACGATGAGGATGTGGCACGCCAGGTAAAGGAAACCCTTGCCCGTCTCACCGAAGGTAACAAAGGCGTCAAGAAAGGTGTCAAGTACCGCAAGGAAAAACGTGAAGCCGCTGTCCAGCGTATGCAGGCGGAACAGGAACACGAAATGCAGGAAGCCCGGACTCTGAAACTTACGGAATTCGTTACTGCAAACGAACTCGCGGCCATGATGGATGTCCCCGTTACCAGTATCATCCAGACTTGTTTCAATCTTGGCCTGTTCGTATCCATCAATCAGCGTCTCGATGCTGAAACCATCAATATTGTTGCCGATGAATTCGGATTCAAAACCGAATTTGTGGCCGCTGAAGTTGTCAATGCCATCCATGAGGAAGAAGATGATGAGGAAGACCTTGTGCCGCGTCCTCCTATTGTCACCGTCATGGGTCATGTCGACCACGGAAAGACCTCTTTGCTCGATTATATACGTAAAACCAACGTGATTGCAGGTGAAGCGGGCGGTATCACACAGCATATCGGAGCATACAACGTTACCCTTGAGAACGGCCGCCATATCACTTTCCTTGATACCCCTGGACATGAGGCTTTCACAGCCATGCGTGCCCGTGGAGCCAAAGTCACCGACATTGCCATCATCATTGTGGCTGCCGACGATGATGTGATGCCTCAGACTGTCGAGGCTATAAATCACGCTTCAGCTGCCGGTGTGCCTATCGTATTTGCCATAAACAAAATCGATAAGCCGGCTGCAAATCCCGACAAGATCAAGGAAGCCCTCGCTGCCATGAACTACCTGGTTGAGGAGTGGGGCGGTAAATACCAGTCGCAGGATATCTCGGCCAAAAAAGGTATCGGTGTCAACGAACTGCTCGAAAAAGTTCTGCTCGAAGCCGAATTGCTTGACCTCAAGGCCAATCCTGACCGTAAGGCCTCCGGATCAATTATCGAATCTTCGCTTGACAAGGGACGCGGTTACGTGGCTACTGTACTTATCAGCAATGGTACTCTTCACGTGGGCGATGTTATGCTGGCCGGTACGGCTTACGGACGTGTCAAGGCCATGTTCAACGAGCGTAACCAGCGCATCAGGCAGGCCGGCCCGGCAGAGCCTGTCATTGTACTTGGATTGAACGGTGCACCTCAGGCTGGCGACAATTTCAATGTGTTCGATGAAGACCACGAAGCCCGCGAGATTGCCAGCAAACGCGAACAGCTCGCCCGCGAGCAGGGCTTGCGTACATCCAAGCACCTTACTCTGGACGAAATCGGCCGCCGTATCGCATTGGGCAACTTCCAGGAGCTTAACATCATCGTCAAAGGCGATGTCGACGGCTCAATCGAAGCCCTCTCCGACTCTTTGCTCAAACTGTCTACCGAAGAAATCCAGGTCAATGTCATACATAAGGCTGTAGGACAGATATCCGAAAGCGATGTGATGCTCGCAACTGCCTCCAATGCAGTTATCGTGGGTTTCCAGGTGCGTCCGTCGCTCGATGCCAGAAAAATTGCCGAACGCGAAGGTGTGGATATACGTCTGTATTCCATCATCTACGATGCCATCGAAGAAATCAAGTCCGCCATGGAAGGTATGCTCGCTCCTGATATCAAGGAGGAAATCACCGCTACACTTGAAATACGTGAAACATTCAGGATATCCAAAGTCGGGACAGTTGCCGGTTGTATGGTCAAGGAAGGCAAAGTCAAACGTACCAACAAAATCCGCCTCATTCGCGACGGTATTGTGGTATATACTGGCGAACTTGCATCTCTCAAACGTATGAAAGACGATGTGAAAGAGGTGTCTGTTGGTTACGAATGCGGACTGAATATTGCAAACTACAACGACATTCGTATCGGTGATATCATCGAAGCGTATGAAGAAGTGGAAGTGAAGAAAACATTGTGATGGTTTGAATCCCGTGTCGTCAGGCCGTTTTTCGCAATAGGACAAAAAAGGACGAGACCGTGTTGTCGTATGAAAAACATGGTCTCGTTACGTATTTTTCACCCTTTTATTATCCGATACCGTTTTGAATTTCATCGACATTATTATTCTGTTGCCCATGGTGTATGGGCTCGTTCAAGGTGTCAGACACGGCATAGTGCGTGAAATGGCGGCCTTGGCGGCTGTCATCGTAGGAATCTACATGGCCCGGTACATGTCGGCTCGGCTCGTTCCGTACATCGTGGAGTGTACGGGGTGGAGTCTGTCCGTATCGGCATCTGTCGCGTATGTCATTGTATTCCTTGCTGTCGTTGTCTGCGTAAATCTGATGGCATATATACTCAGCCGTCTGCTCAAAGCCGTTATGCTTGGAGGTGTCAATCGTTTGTTCGGAGGACTGTTCGGCATGTTGAAGTGGGCTTTGGTGGTAAGTGTTATCTTGAATATTATGGCTTTTGCATGTGAATTCATTCCTTTTAAGGACAATCCTGCCGTACAGTCGTCTGTCTTGTATCCGTATTTGGAACAATTGTTGTGGAAAGTCTTGCCTTGCCTGAATATCGGCCGGTTTGTTGAGGCTGTAAAAGAAATGGACTTGCCGGCTATGGCATGATAAAATTGCCAATAACATTTGTTTGTCGGTCAAAAATGACTACCTTTGTGCAGCGAATCTGTGTACGTTACTTATATGAACTCATTATATGTTGAGAATAGCTATACCTTCCGCCGGACGAATAAAGTCGGAATCTCTGTCGTTGCTTGATAAGGTAGGTGTGAGAATCAGCGGAGTTGAAGACGGGGTCTTGTTGGCGCGTTCGTTGAATTTCCCTGCGGAAGTATTTTTTGTTGATACAATGCAGACGGCGAAAATCGTTATGGATGGTCTGGTTGACGCTTGTATTTGCAACGAACTTCTTATGCGTCAGTACGGCATAGCCGAAGATTGTGCCGAACGTAGTTTGGGATTCGACAAGTCTTCCCTTTCCCTGTTGATTCCGTTGGGCGTCAAATACGAAGGATTACGTTGGTTCAACAATAAGGCTGTAGCGACTCCTTATCCCGAAATAATCTCCTCATTCTTCAAGGTGAACAATATCAAGGCTGCTGTTCGGCGTATGGACGACGGATTGTATCGTTGTGTCAGTACCGGGTTGGCTGATGCCGTGTTCGGAAAAGTATCTTCCGGATCGGTGATGCTGAACGAACACATGCGTGAGGTGGAAAAAGTCATGTTTTCCGAAGCCGTATTTATGGTCGCACCTTCGATAGACTCCGTCAAACGTCTTATTGTAGATGAATTGCTGGTACGCATCGATTCTGTAATTGCTGCCTCTACTAAGAAATACGTTACTATGTGTGTCCCAGCTGATAAAGTGGAACATGTGGCCAAACTATTGAATCTGAACTCCATCTTTTCTGTTGTCCCTACTGCTACCGGTGACTCTGCTGTCAATCTTACTGCCATAATGGATTGCGCTCGCTTGTGGGACAGTATCGAAGAACTGCGTGCGCTTGGTGTTCACGATATAGTGGCCTGTCCTGTCGACAACCTTATTCTCTGAATTGGGGGTGTTGGTTGCTCTGTAACACAAGTGATCGTTATGGAAAAACACTTAAACAATTATAGTTATGACCATCGAAAATTTTAACTTCGCTTCCAAGAAAGCATTTGTGCGTGTTGACTTCAACGTGCCGGTCGACGAAAACTTCAATATCACCGACGATACCCGCATCCGTGCAGCCATGCCTACTCTGAAAAAGATACTGGCCGACGGCGGTTCCCTTATAATAGCTTCTCATATGGGGCGGCCTAAGAAAAACCCCGATGAGAAATACTCGTTGCGACACATCGTGGCACGTGTAAGCGGGCTTCTCGGCATTGACGTAATGTTTGCCCCCGATTGTGCCAAAGCCGACGACGCTTGCGCCGCATTGCGTCCCGGTCAGGCCCTCCTTCTTGAAAACCTCCGCTTTTATGCAGAAGAGGAAGGAAAACCGCGCGGTCTGGCCGATGATGCCTCCGATGACGAGAAAGCGGCTGCCAAGAAAGCCATGAAAGCTGCACAGAAAGAGTTTGCCAGGCATCTCGCATCGTATGCCGACTGCTATGTAAATGATGCTTTCGGCACGGCTCACCGTGCACATGCCTCTACTGCCATCATTGCCGACTATTTCGATGCCGGACACAAAATGTTCGGCTTCCTGATGCGCCGTGAAGTCGAAGCTGTCGAAAAAGTCATGTCGCAGACAGTACGCCCGTTCACCGCTATTATGGGAGGTTCCAAAGTATCCTCTAAAATCGACATTATCGAGAACCTGCTCACAAAAGTCGACAACCTTATCATAGCAGGAGGCATGACATATACTTTCGTGAAGGCTCAGGGCGGTAAGATCGGCCGGTCTGTCTGTGAGGACGACAAACTTGATCTGGCTCTCGACATCATGGCTAAGGCAAAGGCTAATGGCGTAAATCTCGTCCTTGCCGAAGATGCCAAGATAGCCGATGACTTTTCCAACGATGCCAATACCCGATTTGCAGATGTCAATGACATACCCGACGGCTGGGAAGGCCTCGACATAGGACCTGCCACCGAAAAGAAGTTTGCCGAAGTCATCCGAAATTCCAAAACCATTCTTTGGAACGGCCCTGCCGGAGTCTTTGAGTTCGACAATTTCACCCATGGTTCCCGTTCTGTGGCTGAAGCTGTCGTTGAAGCCACAAAGGCAGGCGCATATTCTCTCGTAGGCGGCGGCGATTCCGTGGCGTGCGTCAACAAATTCGGCCTTGTTGACGGCGTAAGTTACGTTTCCACCGGAGGAGGTGCTCTTCTCGAAGCCATCGAAGGCCGTGTCCTTCCGGGCATTGCTGCCATCCGGAAGTAAATGGAGGTTATACCTTTCTGCATAAGCTCTTGATATTCTATACAACCGTCAAAATCACGGATGCGCTGTCCGCGAAAGGATCATTGCCTGTCTTTTCGCGGACAGTGTCATTTCTGCCTGACGTATGACGTTGGATTCCGGGTGTCTTTATTTGTTGTCGTCAAGCTGTTTTTGTCATACATGGCTTTTCGTGCCTTGCTTGTTGATTCTTGCTGTTTTGCAAAAAAAATAGTAATTTTGCACCTTATATATCAGTGCAAAGCAATACATTAATCAGATATGAAGAAATTTAGGGAATATAGTAGCCTCAATCTCTCCGAAGTAAACAAGGAAGTGCTCAAGGAGTGGGACGGAAAAGACCTCTTTCATCGCAGTATAACCGAACGTGAAGGATCCCCTTCGTTTGTTTTCTATGAAGGCCCGCCGTCGGCAAACGGCATGCCGGGCATTCACCATGTGATGGCACGTACCATAAAAGACACTTTCTGCCGGTACAAGACCATGCGTGGCTTTCAGGTGAAACGTAAGGCCGGATGGGACACTCATGGACTGCCTGTCGAACTTGGCGTGGAAAAACGCCTCGGCATCACAAAAGAGGACATCGGCAAGAAAGTTTCTGTCGATGAATACAATGCTGCCTGCCGTTCAGATGTAATGAAATACACCCGCGAGTGGGAAGACCTTACCCATAAGATGGGATACTGGGTTGATATGTCAAATCCTTACGTCACTTACGACAACAAATATATCGAAACCCTCTGGTATCTGCTCAAACAGCTGTATAGCAAGGGGCTCCTTTATAAAGGATATACCATACAGCCGTATTCGCCTGCCGCCGGTACCGGGCTCTCGACCCATGAGCTCAACCAGCCCGGCTGTTATCGCGATGTCAAGGACACCACCTGTGTCGCCCAGTTCAAAGTCAAAGGATCACTCAAAGCTTTCTCCGGTCTGGAAGGCGATACTTACTTCTTGGCATGGACTACCACGCCGTGGACTCTGCCGTCGAATACCGCCCTCTGCGTAGGCCCGAAAATCGAATACCTTGCAGTGGAAAGTTTCAACCCGTATAATGGCATTAGAGCCAATTATATAGTTGCCAAACCGTTGCTCTCGGCAATGTTCAATCCTAAGGCTGCGGAACTCTCCATGGAAGAATATAAGCCCGGCGACAAACTCGTACCTTACCGTATACTCGGCGAGTGCATGGGTCCTGATTTGGTGGGTGCTGAATACGAGCAGCTTATACCGTGGGTTAATCCCGGTGATGGCGCGTTCCGCGTCATACAGGGTGACTATGTGACAACCGAAGACGGTACCGGTATCGTTCACATCGCCCCTACTTTCGGAGCTGACGATGCCTTTGTGGCTAAACGTGCCGGTGTGCCTGGACTTACAATGCTCACAGCCAAGGGTGAAACCCGCCCGATGGTTGACTTTACCGGCAAGTTTTTTGTGTTGGATGAACTTGATGCCGACTTTGTGAATGCAAACGTCGATGTGGAAAAGTACTCGCAGTTTGCAGGCCGTTTCGTGAAAAATGCCTATGACCCTGCGCTTACCGATCAGGACGAGACGCTTGATGTATCTATCTGCATGATGCTCAAGCAGCAAGGCTTGGCTTTCCGTATAGAGAAACACGTCCATAACTATCCGCATTGCTGGCGTACCGACAAACCGGTGCTTTACTATCCTCTCGACAGTTGGTTTATACGTACCACCGCTTGCCGCGATGAAATGATTGCCCTCAACGAAACCATCAATTGGAAACCTCAGTCCACCGGATCCGGACGTTTCGGCAAATGGCTCGAAAACCTTCAGGATTGGAATCTCAGCCGTTCGCGCTATTGGGGGACTCCGCTCCCTATCTGGCGTACGGAGGATGGGTCGGAAGAGAAATGTATCGGTTCCGTCGAAGAGCTGGTTGGTGAAATAGAGAAGTCGGTAGCAGCCGGTATTATGTCTGAAAACCCGTATAAGAATTTCCGTATCGGCGACATGAGCAAGGAGAACTATGACTCTGAAAACATAGACCTCCACCGCCCTTATGTCGACAAGATAGTGCTCGTCAGTGCTGATGGCAAGCCTATGCACCGTGAACCTGACCTTATCGACGTATGGTTCGATTCAGGTGCGATGCCATACGCCCAAATCCACTATCCGTTTGAAAACAAAGAGGCTTTCGACAACAAATCTATATATCCGGCCGACTTTATATCTGAGGGTGTGGATCAGACTCGTGGCTGGTTCTTCACGCTTCACGCCATCGGTACTATGGCATTCCATTCAGTGGCATTCAGGAACGTTATCTCCAACGGCTTGGTGCTTGACAAGAACGGCAACAAAATGTCCAAACGTCTTGGCAATGCCGTCGACCCGTTTGCCACGATCGAAAAATACGGTTCCGACCCATTGCGTTGGTACATGATGACAAATTCGTCACCGTGGGACAACCTGAAATTTGATGAAGAGGGTGTCGAAGAAGTGCGCCGCAAGTTCTTCGGAACTCTTTACAATACATACTCTTTCTTTGCCCTCTATGCCAATGTCGACGGCTTTGAATACAAAGAGCCTGAAATCCCTTGCGCCGGACGGCCTGAAATCGACCGCTGGATTCTTTCTTTGCTCAACACTTTGGTGCGCGACTGCACCGGTTATTACGAACAGTATGAACCGACTCGTGCCGGACGCGCCATAAGCGACTTCGTCTGCGAAAACCTGTCCAACTGGTATGTTCGTCTCAATCGTAAACGCTATTGGGGCGGCGGTTATTCCACCGACAAGATTTCGGCTTATCAGACACTCTACACCTGTCTTGTGACAGTCGCCAAACTCATGGCTCCCATAGCTCCGTTCTTTGCCGACCGTCTGTATTGCGATCTTAACGCTGTGACCGGCCGCGAACAGTTCGACTCTGTACACGTTGCCACATTCCCCGTTGCCGACGAGTCTCTTATCGACCTCAATCTTGAAGAGTGTATGCAACTGGCCCAGCAAGCATCGTCCATGATACTTGCCTTGCGCCGTAAGGCCGAGAAAAAGGTACGTCAGCCGCTGCAGCGCGCCGTCATACCTGCAGCCGATGAGAAGACATTGCGCCAAATCAGCTATATCGCCGAACTTGTCAAGACCGAAGTAAATGTAAAGGAACTCCAGGTGGTGCTTGCCGACGAATCGCCGGTGCAGCTTGTCAAACGCATAAAACCGAATTTCAAGACTCTTGGTAAGAAATACGGCAGGCAGATGAAGGAAATCGCCGCTGCAATCAATGCTTTTGACCAGGCGGACATTGCCGTAATGGAGCGTGATGGAGCTGCCGCCCTTCACCTCGCATCGGGTGACGTGGTTGTCGAACTTGCCGATGTGGAGATTGCCACTGAAGATATGCCGGGATGGCTTGTGGCTAACGAAGGTACACTCACTATTGCACTCGATGTGACTGTGACTGAGGAACTGCGTCAGGAAGGCATAGCCCGCGAACTGGTCAACCGTATCCAGAATATCCGCAAAGCCAACGGCTACGAGATTACCGACAAAATCAATGTGCGCATCTGCCGTCTTGACCGGATCAACGATGCTGTTGTCAACTTCAATGATTATATCGCATCACAGGTACTGGCCACTTCGATTGTTTTGGTTGATACACTCGACAACGCAACCGACCTCGACTTCGATGACTGCACCGTTCGTCTTGCCATAACCCTAAACAAGTGACCTGGCAAATTCATTGTCTGACAAATAAACATCTCCGTCTGAAACAAGGGTTGTGCCCTACGGCATAACCCTTGTTTGTTCACGAAGGCAGGTTGGGTAATTTGCAAAAATCAGCTGTTACGTGAGTATAATGATATGAACTGATTGTGGCGACATGCTTGTTCAGATGGAGAATACCTGTAAAAGGCGGAAGTATCGGTGGCTGGTGTGGAACAATGCATGCTTATATGAGTCGGTGGTGATTTATTTGTATTTTGATACATCACTGATTCAGGGCTAAAAGGACATCCCGGATAGAGTGGGCCTTGACGGAATACCGGCTCACCTGTGTATTGCCCGATATGCGGAAACACTGTAATTGAAGAAGCGGCATCCGATGCTCCGGTCAACGATAATTTGGAGGCGAAGATACGCCGACAACTACAATTGTCTGGAAACAATGGCTTTGTGAAATTTACATCACGTGGCAATTGTCAGAAGACAGGTTTATGATATCCGTAAAAAACGCCTGAATTTATAATTGACGTACAAAATATAGCTTGATTGTATTACTGCAGACTATGGCATATAAAACAATTACTTTACAAGAGGCTCTGGTGCATTTTGAGGTTACGATAGGGCAGTTGCAACTTGTGCTGTCGGAGGCTATGGCTCATGGTGCCACTTATGCCGATATATATTTCGAACACACCGTGTCAAACAATTTGAGGATGATTGACAGCAAGGTGGATTCGGCGTCGCAGCAGATTGAATATGGAGCCGGTGTCCGTGTGGTATCAGGATACCATACAGGCTATGCCTATACAGAAACACCGACATTCGAAGAGCTTATGCGGGCTGCCCGCATCGCCTCGCGAATATCCGCTGCCGTTACAGGCTCCGGTGTGCCGCCGATAACGGAACTCCCGAAAATTGAAAGCCGCTATCTGATGGAAACATCGTGGGGCGGGATGAGTGCGGACAACCGGATACCGTACCTTATGCGTTTCGACAAAACCGTCCGCGATGCCGACAACAGAGTGATAATGGTTGCCGTCAATGAAAGTGACGGAGAAAGCATCGTGCTGTTCGCCAACAGCTTGGGACAGGCGTATGCGGATGTCGTTCCGATGGCGATGATTGGAGCACAATGCGTGATGGAGCACAATGGCCGTCGCGAACAAGGAACGGTATCACGCTCATACCATATAGGTGCGGAGTTCTTGTCAAACGAAATGATGGATGCGTTGGCCGGGGAGCTTGTGGAAAATACGGCAGTGTTGTTTGATGCGGTTCGCCCCCAAGGTGGTGAAATGCCTGTGGTGATGGGAGCCGGAGCTTCGGGCATATTGCTTCACGAAGCCATAGGACATGCCTTTGAGGCTGATTTCAACCGTTTGGGAACGAGCATATTTGCCGACAGAATGGGGAATATGATATGTAATCCGATGGTTTCGGTAGTGGATGACGGTACACGTGCCGGTGACCGTGGTGCGGTGAACTATGATGATGAAGGCGTGGAGGGGCAGAAGACGTTTATGGTCACGGAGGGGCGGCTGACTTCATATTTGCACGACAGGATTTCAGCACGACACTACGGTGTCCGGCCGACAGGCAACGGCCGTCGCGAATCGTTCCGCTGTGCACCTGTCCCGCGGATGCGTTCCACCTATATGCTTCCCGGTCCGCATACTGCCGATGATATTATCGCGTCTGTCAGACACGGCGTTTATGTCGATTGTTTCTCCAACGGACAGGTGCAGATAGGAGCTGGAGACTTTACATTTTATGTCAAGTCGGGGCGGATGATAGAAAACGGACGCTTGACCCGATACATAAAGGATATCAACGTAATCGGCAACGGCCCGGAGGCTTTGGCTGCAATCACAATGATAGGCAATGACTTGAAAATCGATCCCGGCTCATGGACATGCGGCAAGGAAGGGCAGAACTGCCCGGTATCGTGCGGAATGCCCACCGTACTCGTTTCATCGCTTGTAGTCGGAGGCGAATAGGCATAGGTCTTGTCTTTCTCAGGACAGAAAATCCGGCCATATTGGCAAAAACGGCTCTTGGAGGAAAAGACAGGCCTGAACTGAAAAAAGTTGACAGATTTGCGAGTTTTCCCGGCTCAACGGTAATTTAATTCAACCAACAGGTTGACAAACAACCTTGTTACAAACCAAAATATTTCGTACCTTTGCTTTCTAATCATAATTAAGCAAAAAAACTATGAGCAGCAAACCATTAATATTGGGTGTTGTCGCTATCGGGAAAATGTAAAGAACCATATAGAAACGACAACAGCCAATCTTTACAGCGACTATAATCTTCTGTATCACGACACTGAATACAAAGAAACATACGAATGTGAAGTGTGCGGTCTGCAGGAATACCACTGTCCAGTCACACATTAAGGAACTCCGGCGCAAGTACGTAGGCACTGACACTCATGCCCCGGTACACCACACGAAATTGATTAAGGAAATATAATATGAAACGATTAGTATTATCATTGGTTATCACATTTGTGTCATTATCGGCAATGGCGCAAACCTATCTTGTTAACGCTCACGCACCAAAAGATAGTAGATATTGTGAAGTGTATAAGTACAACGGCACATCTTCTAAGAAGATTCGCACCTCAGGTTCTTACTCATGGTATGGCGGTTTTACGATTGGTAGGCATAGTGTGTTGATAAATGAGGCGCAAGGCTTTGCCACTTTCGATATTGGAGGTAAATACGAAAAGTTTACTTTCGTAATGGGCCCAGCTGCCGGTGGTACAGCATCTGAGGGTACAGGCATTTCTACAGACCCATACATAATGACAGTAAAAGTGGATGGCAAAAAGGTCATTGATAAGGTGTTGCACCCATACGATATACCCCGGAGATACACCTTGGATGTCAAAGGGGCAAGAGAGATAACATTCAATATGGCTCAAGGTGTAGCTATGGTTGCCATTGCTGAGGCTGTATTATGGAAAAGCGGAGAAACGCCACGTGAACTGCAAAACATTATAAAACCAGCCACCAAGCCTGCGCAATTGATTAAGGATATTCCTTGCTATTTTTCCAATGCCTATATCGACATTGTTGCGCCAACATACAGCGAACAAGGGTATGGCAGAGCCAAAGAGAATGGCCCGAAATCAATAACTATTGGCAATCAGTCATATACATACGCACTGTTGGCCCAGTTGGATATGGCCATTCAAGGCAATATGACTTCGTGGGCATACTTCAATCTTCAGAAAAAGTATAAGACCTTTACATTCAAATTGGGTACCGTAGGAACCCAATCGGATGGCAGTGGCTGGGTAGCCGTTGCAGCAGATGGCAAGACCATCTATGAGAAGAAATGGAATGCATCCGATTTGGCGGAGCAAGTCACTCTTGATATAGATGGCTGTGAAAGTCTGAAAATATGGACAGAAGATGGTGGCGGATGGGCACAGAGAATTGGTTTCGCTGACATGATGGTCTATCCGGCAGGAATGGAACCGGCATTGGCCGCTGATGCGGAAGTAGGTAACTACGGTGCAATTATTAGTAGACAATCAACCATTGACCCAAAATTAAAATCACTTCCTGATATTTGTCCGTTGATGTCAAATATTGCGCCTTATAGCCGTAAAGCAAGCGTTGACAAACAGATTTACGATGGCACATCCGACTATATTACATTCTCAATGGGTGGAGTGAGGTATAGTGAGGGCTTCATTCTTTACAAACGCCCTTGGTTTATGGATGACTCGACCGATTCTGATGTCAATTTTGATTTAGGCAATGAGTTTGACTACATCTCATTTACCACAGGTTTTTTAGGCAAAAGCTGGTATATGAACAAAGATGTGCTGAAAGTCTACGCCGATGATAAGCTGGTATTAGTCGATACCCTTTATGGTACAATGATGAACAGGCACTATGTAGTGCCAATCAACAAGTGCCGTAAATTGAGGTTCGAGTGTAGAGGATATGGTTCTGTCACAGGTTCATCTGCATACGGTTGTAGCGATTTGATACTATATCGTGGCGAGCCGAAAGCAAACGAATTGTTTGTACACGCCAAACCAGACCTTCCTGCGGAGGTGGATTTGATAGATTTGGGCAAACCATACATTCATTTTGCTTCACCTTTTGCTGATTCCAAAGAGTCTATATGTTTGACAGGTGAGTCTTTGAGAAAAGGTTGGCGACTGCCTTCCGGAGAGATTGTATATAAAGGATTTATCTTGCAGACATCATCGCACTTCTCATTGGATGCCGGATGCTTGGGAGTTTTAAGCAACGATCCCGATGACCCTAAAAACAAAGACAAAGATGCAATGGGTAGCGTTATAGGTGCTGCCGCTGTCGGCTCTACATTCATACCATTGGGAGCAGTGGGCGGCTCATATATAGGTGCCACAATGACAGGAGCGGCTGCCTTTATGGTAATTGCGGCAGGCGGTACTGCTGTTGAAAGTTCTTGCGCAGCCTTTAACACTTACGGAGAATACAATAGTGTAACATTTACTGTTGGCTGTCTGAATGCAAACCCCGGATTGCTTGAAGAAAGAAAAAGCCTTGATGAAGTGAAAAAAGATCCTGCGATGTATGACCCCGAAAAACTGCTTGTCGGTGTAAACGGTGAAGTGATAGCCGAACTGTCTGTCTTTGCTGCTATGGAACCTCAGACCGTCACCTTGCCTATTAAGGGATGCGAGCAACTTATGTTTTTCTTGGCAAATACAAAAGGAACATCTGCAATTTATGTATTCTATGACATAAAACTCTCTAAAGAGAATAAAGCGCAGTACATTCCAAGTGATGCTAAGGCCGTAAAACCGTATATCACATATCCTCGGTTTGAAAAGGATGCTCGTATCTCATTTATGGAAAATACAAAACTCCAACGGGCAAAAAGTTCGGGCGCGAAAATTCTGGATAGCTATATGACAGATGTGTATAATCTGTATGATAAAGTTTGTGCTTTTGCCAGGGAAGAAGCCCCATACCATTTTGAAACTTATTATTTAGAGGGTGAAAATGGGGTGGTTTACAAGGCTGTTTTCCTCAAATCTGATGATGACAACAAATCATATTCCGACGGCAGATTTCCAACAACTGTATCTCAATGCGAATATGATTTGAAAGCTCTTTCTGAAATGCGAAGTAAAGTTGTTGATTTATCAATAGATCAAGCGTCTGCTGCCCTTGATTTGCCATCTCTTGTATTTGGGGCTGTGGCGTATGGTAGAATTTACCGAGAGCACAATAAGGCCTTGAAAAATTGCAAGGCTCTTATAGATGTTCTATACAATGAAAAAATGGAACGACTTGCCGAATTGAGAAAATTGCTTCAGAATGCGCTGGTTGTAGAGGGTAAGGAAAGTACTGATTATGTATTGTATAATCCCATGTTCAAAGGCGAGAGTGTTCCGGCTGAAGTTGGCACTTCTCCACTTAAAAACTTTTATAAGTGATAGCTATGATAGGGTACAGTCAAGAAATTAATGCTCAGGAGTTGCAAGCTCCTGAGATTAACTACCGAGACGAACTGAAAAAGGCTCGTGACATCGTGAAAAATCTTGCGATGGATGGTAAGAATACATTCGGATGGTGGGAAGTATGCTGTGGATTAGTTATTATTGCCGAAGAGAATACCAAAGATTTCAATAGAGGTAAGGTTGTGGAAAACGCATCTTTGGCTCGTGAACTTGTTGGTATTCTGAAATATCTTGCAGACTATGAACACATGGAAAACAATGTCTATGAGGCTGCTTCTCGTATGGCAAAACAGATTTGCGAACATCCAAGGCTGTATAGTGAACTGCTATCTCTACAAATAGAGATGCTTCGTTGTCAGGAAGCACGCACCGGGCATGACTTGACTTTGACAGAGGAACTCTGCCATGAACTTGATTTCTACAGATGTAATATCGAATATGCAGACCGGGGAGAGTTGGATAATATACGCAGTAAAGGCGATGCTTATCTAAAACATGATCCGGTAGAGTGGACTGCCGAATATGAGGCTTGTGTAGATGAAGCGGAAGCAAAGGCTTATGCCGAATTGGAAGATTTCCCTAAAGGTATGGGCTTCTGCCACGCATTCTGGTTGGCGAAAGCTCGTATATTGAAAGAGGACTATGGCATCGTTTGGAATTCTTTGGGCGGTATGAATCCAGGGGTGATGTTTGATTAAGGCAATTCAAGGTCGTGGCTGAAATAAGTAAGGATAAGTGGGATGCTTTTACGTAGCTGTTTGCCGAAATATAGAGATTCATAAAGTAGAATACACTACATTTCCAAGTACGACAAAAGAGGAATTTCACCTCCGGCTATCACATTGTCAATGTGATAGCCGGAGGTGAAATTCAATTGTATCCATTTGCAGCTCTGGAAATGGAAGAGACAATCTTCAAACTATGCTGTCAACCTGAATCATGAAAGGTCACATGCCTGATATAATAATGGAAAAATCAAGACACAATATACGCCTGTAGGCTGGAAATACGGTGCTTTGGATGTGATATTGTTTCATAAAATGTGACAAATCTGCTTTTGAATATATTTTCATCGTCTGTCTGTCGGAAAATGAAACGTTTTGCCGTGTCACGTATATTTTGTACTTTTGCAATCCGATTCGATTGCATTGTATAATTCCGGCAGATCCGGGCGATCCGGATTGCAAATTTCAGGCGTATGAAGAATAAGTACATTGATTTGATACAGCAGGCGTTTGAATTCCCGAATGAAGAATTCAGTGTGGAAGACGGCCAGCTGGAATGGTATGGAATACCGTTGATGGATATCATCAAGCAGTATGATACCCCGTTGCGTCTATGTTATCTGCCTAAGATAGGGGCCAATATCCAGCGTATCCGCCGCATGTTCAATGTGGCTATGGCCAAGGTGGACTATAGTGCTGACTACAACTATTGCTACTGCACAAAGAGTTCGCATTTTTCTTTCGTGATGGAGGAAGTGCTGAAAAACAAGGTCAATATAGAGACTTCATCGGCATTTGATATAAATATTCTCGAGGCTCTTCATGAATCCGGACAGCTTGACCCGTCTACATATATACTGTGCAACGGATTCAAACGTCCCCAGTATGTGGAGAACATACAGAATCTTATAAAACGGGGGTTTGTAAACGTGATACCGATTCTCGACAATAAGTTTGAACTTGATCTGTTCAACCACAACGAGGTCGGCACGCTCAATGTGGGCATACGCATAGCATCGGAGGAAGAACCTAAGTTTGAGTTCTATACATCGCGTCTGGGCATCCGTTACAACGACATACTGCCCTATTATCAGAGAAAGATACAGAACAATCCCCATGTAAACCTTAAAATGCTCCATTTCTTCGTCAATACGGGCATCAAAGACACATCGTATTATTGGAATGAGTTGGCGCGTGCTGTCAATCTCTATTGTGAGCTGCGCAAGATATGCCCTGAGCTTGATTCTCTCAATATCGGGGGGGGCATGCCGATTCAGGCACATCTTGATTTTGAGTTCGACTACGAATACATGGTTGAGGAGATTGTTGCCCAGGTGAAGATCATCTGTCAGAACAACAATGTGCCGGAACCGCGTATATTTACCGAATTTGGCAGCTATACAGTTGGTGAAAGCGGTGCGATGCTCTATAATATCATCAATCAGAAGCAGCAGAATGACCGTGAAAAGTGGAACATGATTGACTCGTCGTTCATCACCACAATGCCGGACACCTGGGGATTGAACCAACGTTTTGTGTTGCTCGCAGTCAATAACTGGAATTCGGAGTACGAGCGTGTCAATCTCGGCGGTCTGACTTGTGATTCCGAGGATTTCTACAATGCCGAGGCGCATTCCAATGCCGTATTCATGCCGAAAATAAGCGGCGGTGAAGAGCAGTATGTGGGTTTCTTCCACATGGGCGCTTATCAGGAGAGCCTCAGCGGTTATGGAGGTATACACCACTGTCTGATACCAGGTCCGAAGCTCGTTGTTATTGATGTGGACGAGGATGGGGAATATTATACCAAGCTATTTGCAAAAGAGCAGTCCTATAAATCCATGTTGAAGATACTGGGTTACTGATACCACGCAGATATTACGGTTCTGGGGTGCCGGATGGGCTGGGTTACGCTGGGGTGCCGGAATTGCAGCTTCTCCATTGCACGGGCAAGTTTGTTGGAGCCGGTTATGTCGGCCGTATCATCTTTTGGGGATAATGCACGAAGTGCCGAAAGGCAGTAAATCAATTGCTGCCCTGAAAAATTGCATGTAAATCATATAAACTGGTTTTTGAATTACTTATACCAATGACTGTACTTATAGTAGTGGCTATGCAGAGCGAGTACGACCTGATGAGCCATATAATGACAAATGCAACCACCGACACCCATAATGGCGTGCGTTGCTGTATCGGTACGATTACCGGCAAGCGTGTGATACTTATGCAGTCTGGCATCGGCAAGGTGAATGCTGCAGTGCGTGTGGCTGAAGTCATACGTTCCGAACGTCCCGATTATGTCATCAACAGCGGTGTGGCTGGAGGCATAGGCGAAGGTATCAGGCCCGGTGATGTGGTGGTGGCTACAGATACCTGCTATCATGATGTATGGTGCGGTGAAGGCGAATGGGGGCAGGTGCAGGGGTTGCCGCTTTTCTTCAAATCCGACAAGACGCTGCTGGATGCCGCCCGTAAGGTGGTTTCCGACAAAGTCCGTTTCGGCCTTATATGTACAGGCGACCAGTTTGTATCCGATGTCATGACGCTCGATGCCATACGCGGGCGTTTTCCTGATTGCCAGGCAGTGGATATGGAAAGTGCGGCAATAGCTCATGTATGCCATCTCTATTACACGCCATTTGTCAGCTTGCGTGTGGTAAGTGACACTCCTGGAGTTGTCAATGACAATACTTCTCAGTACTTCGATTTCATCAAAGATGCTCCAAAGGCTACTTTCGATGTCGTTACCCGTCTTGTGGAAGCGATGAAATACGATCCTGCCGTAGATTGACCCGGAGAATTTGTATGATATAAGCGTGAAACCCTTTCGGATGCCGCTGTCTGTGGCATAAACCGAAAGGGTCTTGTCGTATAATATAGCTTGATTTGTCCTGAAATTCCGATTATTCCCGGCTGAGCCAGCGGTTGATGTGTGACAGATCGGTCTTGTCCAGTACCCGCGATGCGTAGTCGTAGCCTACGTTGAATATCTCCTCGGTATGGTCGATGTCGAAAATGCCGTAGTTTTTTGCATCTATGGGCTCGAACAGCAGGTCGCAGACTGCCTTTTCGGGTACGGTGCTCGACTGGATGCACAGGTCGTAGACACGCTCGAATACTTTCAGCACTTCGTTGATGGGTTCGCTTTTCACTATCGGGTTGACGTGGCATCCTACAAGATAACGGCATCGCGAACGTATGACTCGCACCGGCATGTTGTTGAATATCCCGCCGTCTACGTATTGGTGCCCGTCTATCTCTTTGGGCGTTAAGAAGATGGGAACGGCGGCCGATGCGACTATCTTGTCGACAAGCGATCCCGTAGAGAAATATACGTTGCAACCGTCGGTGATGTCGGTGGCATTGATTACGAGGGGCATGCTCAATTCTTCGAATGTTTTGCTTTGGAGTTCGGCATTGAGCATATCTTCAAATTTGCTCTGGTTCATCAGCCCGTTGAATGCGCGCCGGCGGAGGTTGAATTTCACAAAGCTGAAAAACTTGGTTTCCTTGAAGAATTTGCAGATATCTTCCGGTGTCTTGCGGTCGGCATAAAGTGCTCCGACTATGGCGCCTGCACTTACACCCGACAATATTTCAGGGCGCATGTCATGTTCTTCTAAGGCTTTGATTACACCGAGATGAGCCAGCCCTTTGGCTCCGCCTCCACTCAGGGAAAGTCCGAAACGATACATATATTTGTCGGTTTAGATGTTTGACAACAAATAGTATAGATAGATGCCGTATACGGCAAGCATGACAATGCCGCTCAGGCGTGTGAGTTTGTGATGCCTGTTCAGGGCTATGAGAATCATAAGCAGCAGACTTGAGCCTGCGGCAAGTACGGTGTCGGCAATGAAGTTGCTGTAGATGTTCAAAGGTTTGACAATGGAGGATATGCCGAGGATGAGGAATATGTTGAATATGTTGGATCCGATGACGTTGCCTATTGCCAGATCGGTGTTATGCTTGAAAGCTGCTATGGCAGATGTGGCCAGTTCGGGAAGCGATGTGCCGAGAGCCACTATTGTCACTCCTATGACGGCATCGCTTACTCCCCACGAACTCGCTATGGCAGTGGCTTTGTCCACTATGAGTTCACCGCCGAAAATAAGGCCTGCCAGTCCGCCTGCCATAAACAAGACGGCTTTCCATATAGGCATCGGCATAAATGTCTCCTCTGGTTTGATCTTGTCTTTGTGTATACGTGCCTGGTGTACGGAGTATGCCAGGAATCCGATCATGACCGAAAGCAGTGCCACGCCGTCGTAACGGGTAAGACCTGTGAATCCGTGTTCCAGTCCGGTGGTCAGTCCGAACCAGTTGGTGCCGAACAAGAGGACCAGGATTCCGCCTGAGAGGCTGAGCGGTATTTCATAGCGGAATGTGGACGGTTTGCAGACTATCGGATATATGAGTGCCGACACTCCGAGAATGACGAGGGTGTTGATGGCGTTGCTGCCGAGCACATTGGTAAGGGCTATCTCGTTGGAACCGCTTCCGGTGGCTATCAGGCTGATAACAAGTTCTGGAGCTGAGGTGCCGAAAGCTACTACCGTCATACCTATGACAAGATCCGACACATTGAGCTTTTTGGCCAGTCCTCCGGCTCCGTCAACAAGCCAGTCGGCGGCAAATACAAGTACAGCGAAGCCTATTATCAGGAGTAAGTAATCCATGCTTGTCAGTTCGTTTTTTTCGCCGGAGTTGTCTGATCCGGCAGATTGGTCGTTTTTTTGAATTCAGCCACTGCACGTTGCACCTCTGGGTCATCTCGGTATGTGAGCGGATAAAAGCCTTCGTCTCCCAGTATATTGCGGACTATGTATGAGTGCAGATGGCGTGTTATGAGGCGGTGCGATACATCGAACTGCGCCTGTATAAACGGCACGCCGTTTTGCCGTCCGAATTCGGTCAGTTCGTTTACCGCATTCTGCGAAGTCAGATATTCGTCCAACTGTTGCCATCCGGCAGACTGGCTGAGGCGGGCGCGGTGCTGTTCTGTGTATTTCAATGCGAATTTATATATGAGAGCCTTGTTTACCAGGCGTGTGAAGTAAGCTGTTATTTCACATGTGTCGCGCGGGATGAATATGTCGGGCATGATGCCTCCACCTCCGTATACCACACGTCCGCCTTTGGTATGGTATTCGGTGGAATCCTGCTGGTGGATGGAGTCGGCTGAGAAGAACTCGCCGTGCAGGTATCGGTTCCATATGTCTGATTCGTAGTCCTCGGCTTTGCCTCGTGTATATGGCTTTTGGATGCAGCGTCCGGATGGTGTATAGTAGCGGGCTACAGTGATGCGGGCTTCACTGCCGTCGGCAAATGTGAATGGCTGCTGTACCAGCCCTTTGCCGAACGAGCGGCGGCCTATGATCAGACCTCGGTCGTTGTCTTGCACGGCTCCTGCAAATATTTCGCTTGCCGATGCCGAAAATTCGTCGACAAGGACGGCTATAGGCATGCTCTGGAACGATCCTGTACCGTTGGCCCGGCTTTCTGCACGTGGGTATGCACGCCCTTCAACATATACTATCAGATCGCCTTTGTGCAGGAATTCATTTATCATGTTGGCTGCCGCTTCGAGGTATCCGCCGGTATTGCCCCGCAGGTCGATAATGAGTTTCTGTGCGCCGAGATAGCGCAGTTTGGAGATGCCCTCAAGAAATTCGCGGTAGGTGTGCGCCCCGAATGAGTTGACGGCTATCAGTCCGATATCGTCTGTGACCATGTAGGCTATGTCGACGCTGTGTACAGGTATGTCATCGCGGACAATGTCGAATGTCAGCTTTTCGGGTGTGCCCCGCCGGGCGACACCTATCTTTATGCAGCTGCCTTTTTCTCCTCGGAGTTTGCGGAATACTTTTTCGTTGTTCAGTTCCTTGCCTACAAACAGGGTGTCGTTGACTTCGGTTATGCGGTCGCCGGGGAGCAGGCCTCCGCGTTCGGCCGGACCTCCCGAGATAACGTCAACCACATATATGGTGTCTTCCATTATGTTGAACTGTACTCCGATGCCCGAGAACGAGCCTTCGAGCTGTTCGTTGGCGGAGGCCAGGTCTTCTGCCGGTATGTAGCTGGAGTGGGGGTCGAGCTGGCTGAGTGCCGTCATGGCCACGGCATCGTTGAGCTTGGCCATGTCTATGGTGTCTACGTATGCCCGGTCTATTATGTTGAGCAGTTCGGCGGCCTTGCCGTTTGACTGCTGCTTCCCGGCAAACGTGGTCTGGCTGCCGATGGTGTTGACTATGTTGCGCGTGGCACGTATCGACAGCCCGTAGCCTATGGCTATGCCCGCCACGATGGCTGTTGATATTATTATGGGGTATAGTGCTTTCTGTTTCATCTGCTATTTTGGATCGTGGCTGTCAACTTCTATGAATTCGACTGATATGCCGGCGCGCTGCAGTAGTTCTATGCCGGCGCGTATGCGGTATTCTTCGCCGTAGACCACCCGTTTTATGCCGGCCTGGATGATAAGTTTTGCGCATTCAATGCACGGCGAGGCGGTTACGTAGAGGGTCGCCCCGTCACTGCTGTTGTTTGAACGTGCCACTTTGGTTATGGCGTTGGCTTCGGCGTGCAGTACGTATGGGAGGGACACGAAGTCCCCGTTTTCGCAATTGTTTTCAAAACCGGAGGGGGTACCGTTGTATCCGTCGGATATTATCATTTTGTCTTTTACGAGTATCGCCCCCACCTGCCGGCGCCGGCAATACGAGTTTTCTGCCCAGATCCGGGCCATACGCATGTATCGTCTGTCCAATAGTTGCTGCTTGGTTTCCATACTTTTTGTCTGTTTTCGCCTGAAAAGTCTGGCAAAGTTACGAATTTATTGTTAAAACGGAAACGGTCGTTTGGTTTTTATGTCGGGGGTCTCGGAAAAAGTGCCGCTTTCCGTCCGGTAAGTAGCCCTTTGAAATTGGCTGTTGGATTCATTGCAGTCCGGGAATTGTCGTTGCTTGAATATGATGACAGAAACTTGTTCTTGTCCTTGTGGGCTGCTTAGGTATGTCATGGCCGGTATGTCGGAATTCCTGACGCAGCAGTTTGTCGGGCCGGGTTTGATTTATGTTAAGGAAAAGTTAATACATCAGGATTTGTTGGATGGTGTTTTTTTTTGTCTAAATTTGCAAAAATGTTAAATGTATTGGCCTATGGTAGAATAAACAAGAATATATAGTACACGCATCATAGAATAGAAAACGACATTCAGTATGTCCATGCTTGTTTTCGTGTACGTGCGCGAATTTATGGATATACCGGTCTGGCCCCGTTTCCGGCAATAAGGAGGTTTCCGAAAATCCTTAAATAGAGTAGGAGTAATTTTATAACGTTCAAACAAACATGGCAACATTAAAAGACAGTGCAGGATGGCCTTCGAAAACAGGCAATCCATCTGGTGGTGGAAGAGATAACAATCCTCCCAGAAAGTAATTACAGGAGTAGCATCATGCAATCATGATGCTGCCCTTTATCAAACACAGTATTGCGTGAGCTGTCATTGGTAGGAAGCTCTTTCCGCTGATAAAGAGACACGGATATTAAATCAGTTATAAACTTTTCAGGCGTTTTGGGGGACTCAAACTAAACATCCTGACAAAAACAATCGTAAAGGCGATGGCTCGATGCCGTATAACAGAGATGGTATTATGAAAAAACATGTATTCGTATTGCTCGTTGCCGCCACAATGCTTTTGTCTGGTTGTGCAACCGGAGGGTATGTTTTCCACTCCGAAAATTCAAACATGACCCAGACCCAGGTCGTGCTGAAGGAAAACAACTTCAGGGTAGTGAAAACGGTCAAAAGTTTGTACCTCTACAAGGAGAACGTTTTCTGGCAGACGTTCAGGAAACGGCAGTTGTTTGAATCTGCATACAGCAAATTTCTTGAAGAGGCCGGTCTGACGGGCTCTCAGGTCGTAATCAATGTAAACATTGAGGAGACCAATCGCGACAAAAGCAGTTCAAAAACAAAAGGCATCATGATCACTGGAGTGGTAATCGAATTTACCGGCGGAGCACATGAGGGTTCCAAGTAGCGGATATTCGCTGGTTTTTAGTGAAAACATCATGTGAATGGCGTATGATAATCGGCCGTGCATAAATGTGTCTGTGGAAAGACTCGTTGATGCACGGTTTTTTTATATAGGGACCGAATGCGGTATTTTGGGATTTTTGGTCGGTATCGGTGACTTTGGGTGTTGGACGTATGGTGCTACGAAATCTGATTTTGAAATAAAATGGTATCTGACACTGAAATTAGTATCTGTTTTTAATTGGCACATATGATTTTGATTCTGATTTGCAATAAAATCCGCAGTTGAAGGGACGTTCTTAAAAAGATGTTGTAAAATATAATGATAAACCGAAGATTATTCAAAAAAAAACAGTACATTTACAGCGTCAAACGTAAGGGTGAATTCCCTCGGTTTGAGATATTGTTTTTTTGTGTGAGTTACTTATCTAAATCTAATTAAAAGACTACTATGGGAAGAGAAATCAAATTCAGCTTGGTTTACCGCGACATGTGGCAATCGTCGGGAAAATATGTGCCACGGAAAGACCAGTTGGCGCAAGTGGCTCCCGTTATCATTGATATGGGGTGTTTCGCCCGCGTGGAGACAAATGGCGGTGCAGCCGAACAGGTCAACCTCCTTTACGGCGAAAACCCCAATGCTTCGGTGCGTACGTTCACCAAGTTCTTCAATGAAGCCGGCATCAAGACCCACATGCTTGACCGCGGCTTGAACGGCCTTCGTATGAATCCGGTGCCTGCCGATGTGCGTGAACTTATGTATAAGGTAAAGCATGCCCAGGGTGTTGACATTACCCGTATCTTCTGCGGCCTGAATGATGTACGCAATATTGCACCTTCCATCAAATGGGCCAAGGCGGCTGGAATGACCGCTCAGGCTACAATGTGCATTACCCACTCGCAAGTACATACTGCCGAATACTACATCAATATGGCAGAGCAGCTTATTGCCGAGGGCGCGCAGGAAATATGTCTTAAGGACATGGCTGGTATAGGCCGCCCTACTGTGCTCGGCACCATTGTCAAAGCCATCAAGGAGAAGCATCCCGACATCATCATACAGTACCATGGCCATACAGGACCGGGTTTCTCGGTGGCATCTATGCTTGAAATAGCAAAAGCCGGAGGTGATATATTTGATGTGGCTATCGAACCGCTTTCATGGGGTATGGTACACCCCGATGTCATCACAATCCGTGAGATGTTCAAGGAAGCTGGTTTCTCAGTGCCTGAGATCAATATGAAGGCTTATATGGAAGCACGCCGCCTTACTCAGAGTTTCGTTGATGATTTCCTGGGATATTTCATTGACCCGCGAAACCGTTTCATGTCATCGCTTCTCGTCGGATGCGGACTCCCCGGCGGCATGATGGGATCGCTTATGGCCGATCTCAAAGGTGTGCATGCGGCAATCAATTCCAACCTCAAGGCTCAGGGCAAACCCGAACTCAACGAAGACGAATTGCTCGTGCAGCTTTTCGACGAAGTGAAATACATATGGCCTAAACTCGGCAACCCGCCTCTTGTCACGCCATTCTCGCAATACGTCAAGAATGTGGCACTTATGAACGTGTTTGCCATGAGCAAGGGGCAGGAACGCTGGTCTATGATCGATGCCAACACTTGGGATATGATCCTTGGCAAGGCCGGTCGTCTGCCAGGCAAACTCGACAAGGAGATCGTTGATCTTGCCAAAGCCAAAAACCTTGAGTTCTTCGACGGAAATCCTCAGGACAATTATCCGAATGTATTGCCTAAATACATCAAGGAAATGGAAGAACTTGGTTGGGACCGCGGACAGGATGATGAGGAACTGTTTGAGTTTGCAATGCACGACAAGCAATACCGTGAATACAAGTCGGGTGAGGCCAAGAAGCGTTTCAACAAAGAACTTGAAGAGAAAATCGCCGCCAAGAACAAGGCCGCATCGTGTCAGATCAATTCCGTCAAAATGCTGCACCCCAATGCACAGGAAGTTAAGGCAAGCTGCGTTGGCCGTGTGCTCTGGGAATTGTCGGCCCGTACAAACTTTGTTCCGGCACAGGGCAAAGAATTCAAGGAGGGCGAATTCCTTTATGCAATCCATAACGAAAAGGGCATTATGGCATTCACCGCTCCGTTTGACGGCGTAATCGTTGAAACCAAATGCGAACAGGGTGCTTTTGTCAGTGAAGGCGATGTCATAGCTCTGATAGACAAATAGCCGCCTGTTTGTAACAGTGATATATATTGTAGAGACAGACTGTCCGCCCGTTCGCAGTACGGGCGGACAGTCTGTCTTTGTGTATGGTAGTAAGAACTCGGACTGTGCCGTGAAGTTGTAATGTATATGCGTTTAATGCCGGTACTTATTGTATTTTATACGATATTTTTGCAGCTTTGTGCGCTGACATCGACATGTAAAGTTGCATTGGGCCTAACATGTTGGCATAGCGTTGTTTTCAAAAATAATACGGCAAATTGCTCGCATGTTTATTGTATGTATAGAATTTATTATTTACCTTTGCAATTGGAAAATCAGAATTTAATATTGTACTATTGACGGTATGTTTGCATGCCGTATTGCAGCCCCGGATTTTACATGTATTGGCATAAATCATGTTAACTGATCATTGTGGGCTGCTTGTCAATAAAGTTTTGTCTAAAAAGATGAAAAAAAGTCCGTTGCAATTGGCAAGGGCGAATTATCAGCCCAAATTGCCCGATGCGTTGCGTGGAAGCATTGTGATTGTTGGGGGCAAACCTACGGCTTCAGTCGACAACCAGGCAGAAATCAAAGATTTGTTCCCGAATACGTATGGCATGCCTGTTATTAGGTTTGAACGGGCTCATGCCGGGGTTCGTCGGGAATATCCCGTCATGAATGTTGGCGTGATACTTTCAGGAGGCCAGGCTCCAGGCGGGCACAATGTGATGTCCGGCCTTTTCGACAGCCTCAAACGTCTCAATCCCGACAATCGTCTGTACGGATTTCTGGGAGGCCCCAGTGGCCTGGTAGACCATCTGTATGTGGAACTTACAGCCGGAATCATAGACGAGTACCGCAATACCGGCGGCTTCGATATCATCGGCTCGGGGCGAACAAAGTTGGAGGAAGAACGTCAGTTCGACCGCGCCATAGAGATCTGCAAATCGCTTGACATTAAGGCGATAGTCATTATCGGTGGAGATGACTCCAACACCAATGCCTGCATTCTGGCCGAATATTTCATGCAGAAAAATGCCGGTATTCAGGTTATCGGTTGCCCTAAGACGATTGACGGCGACTTGAAAAACGATATGATAGAAACCTCTTTTGGTTTTGATACCGCTTGTAAAGTCTATTCCGAACTGATCGGCAATATCCAGCGCGATGCCAATTCGGCCAAGAAATACTGGCATTTCATACGGCTTATGGGACGTTCGGCTTCACATATCACGTTGGAGTGCGCTTTGCAGTCACAGCCCAACATGTGTATCATCGGTGAAGAGGTACTGGCAAAAAACATGACACTGAACGATGTAGTCGATGATATAGTGGGAATGGTGGTGAAGCGTGCCGGTCACGGCCAGAACTTCGGCACCGTACTAATCCCCGAAGGTCTTATTGAGTTCATGCCGGCAATGAAGAAACTCATCGCCGAACTCAACGAACTGCTCGCCGCTAACGACGAATTCAATGCCTTGACTTCCGATGAAGACAAACGCCGGTACGTCAAGGAAAAACTCACCCCTGAAAGTGCAGCCACTTATACCGACTTGCCACGGGGCATCGCACGCCAGCTAATGCTCGACCGCGACCCTCACGGCAACGTGCAGCTGTCACTCATCGAAACCGAAAAACTCCTCATCGAAATGACAGCCAAAAAGTTGGCGAAACTCAAGGCAGAAGGTATCTACAAAGGTAAGTTCGCCACCGTCAGCCACTTCTTCGGATACGAAGGCCGCTGCGCTTTACCGTCCAATTTCGATGCTGATTACTGCTACTCGCTGGGATATACGGCCGCCATCCTCATAGCTGAGGGCAAGACCGGATATATGTCCAATATACGCAATCTTACGGCTCCGGCTTCCGATTGGATCCCCGGCGGAATACCGATAACCATGATGATGAATATCGAACGGCGCCACGGCGAAATGAAACCTGTCATCCGTAAGGCGTTGGTAAGTCTTGAAGCGGCCCCGTTCAGGTATTTCGCCGCACACCGTGCCGAATGGGCTGATTCGTCTGCCTCATACGTATATCCGGGTCCGGTACAATATTTCGGCCCGCCGGAAATATGCGACCAGCCAACCATGACTCTCTTGTTGGAGCATGCGACCGGAAGGTTGAATGATGGCGAATGAAAATCCAATCCGTTGGAGGAAATGCCGGCGGTGTCCCGGGGTATGTTGCCCGGTGCACCGCCGACATTTTCGGAGCATATCACGTCCGGTTGGTATGGACAGGTTGGATGAGCCTGTTTTCTTGACGTTCCGTGCTCTTTTGGCGTGCTATTGTATATATAACGACTTTTTATTAACTTTGCCTTTCAAAGTGTTCGGGTGACAGCAGTATCCGTCCATGACT
This sequence comes from Candidatus Aphodosoma sp., assembly GCA_051870875.1. Classification (GTDB taxonomy): domain Bacteria; phylum Bacteroidota; class Bacteroidia; order Bacteroidales; family Paludibacteraceae; genus Aphodosoma. The sequence goes on along the minus strand of JBJECG010000063.1, from coordinate 7,244 downwards.
TGATTTATATTGTCCGTTATGAAATGTAAACTCCTGATAGTAGCCCTATTGCCATTGTTGCTGGTGTCTTGCGGCGAATTTGTCCGGTTGCAGAAATCCACTGATCCGGAAGTGAAGTTTGCAGCCGGGAAGAATTATTTCCAGGAGAAAAAATACGGGAAAAGTGCCATGCTGTTTGAGGATATAGTGCAGTATTACCGTGGAACGCCGCAAGCCGAAGAATTGCTTTACCTTTTGTCTGAATCTTATATGGGGCAAAAAAACTACTATTCTGCAAGCGAGTATTTTCAGGCTTACCTGCGTAATTTCCCGCGAGGTACATATGCTGAAGAGGCGCGTTTCAAGGTGGCGTACTGCTACTATCTTGAATCGCCGGATGCCCGTCTCGACCAAACCGAAACCCACAATGCCATCAGTTCGTTTTATGAATTTATAGAATTGTATCCCGAAAGCCGGAAATTGGATGAATGTTACAGATATGTGGCCCAATTGGAGGACAAATTGGCCTACAAGGGTTTCCTGAATTCCAGACTGTATTACAATCTGGGCCTGTATGGAGGAAACAACTATAAGGCATGTGTGGTGACGGCCGAAAATGTGTTGCGTGAATATCCCGAAACATCGTATCGCGATGACTTGCTTTTCTTGATACTGCGGTCAAAAGCGGCCGAAGCCTCACTTTCGGTGCAGGAAAAGAAAATTGAACGGTACAGCGAGGTGATAGATGAATATTATCGGTATATCAACGAGTTCCCTTCAGGCAAACATGCCAGGGAAGCCGACAAGATATTGCGTGAAGCCCGTAAGGTGGTCAAGCTCGATTAGAGAAGTTTGTCCGATGCCCGAGTTGGGCGGTGCCTTATCAAGGCTGCCAAAGATGAAGTAAAATATAAAACCAGATATAGTATTATGTGTTCAAAAAAAATTAATGCTCCGACCAATACCATTACCCGTGATATGAACGCTCTGTGTGAGCCGGTAGGGAATATCTACGAGACAGTGCGTATTTTGGCCAAACGTGCCAATCAGATCAGTGTGGATGTCAAACATGAGTTGGACAAGAAGCTGGCTGATTTCTCAACTTCCAATGACAACTTCGAAGAGGTGTTTGAGAATCGTGAGCAGATTGAGATTTCACGTTATTACGAGCAGCTCCCGAAACCTACGCTTCGTGCCATTGCCGAGTTTGAAGCCGGTGAGGTTTATTGGAAAAATCCGGCTCGGCTGAAAGATGACTTCTGATGATCGGATTATCTCTCGGGAGGCACATCCGTGTTGAATGAAAGGTGTATGAGATAGGCGGGACGGGGGATTAGGCTCCGGCTTGTCTGTCTCTTCAAGTTATTTGTATTATATGTCTATTGAAAGGGCAAACCCTCTTTACCAATCTCTGCGACACTGCATGAATGTGTGGTTCCGCACGGCATACGCACCTGTCGAATATGTCGGTCTCGACAAAATACCGGCTGATGGAGCTGTCATTATGGCTCCGAACCATACCAATGCGTTGATGGATGCCCTCACGGTGCTGACCGCTACCAAACGGCCTACGGTATTTGTGTCGCGTGCCGATATATTCCGTAAACCGCTGGTGGCCAAATTGCTGTATTTCTTTAAGATAATGCCTATCATGCGTCGGCGCGATGGTTTGGGCAATCTTAAGAAGAATGAAGAAATCATATCGCGGGCTGTCCATGTCCTCGAGGCTGGCGTGCCGTTTTGCATATTCAGCGAAGGCACGCACCGTATGCAGCATTCCCTCTTGCCTCTTACCAAAGGCATATTCCGCATTGCCCTTCAGTGCAACGATGCCTTGCAGGGCAGGAAGCCTGTATATATTGTGCCGATGGGAATAGAGTACGGAAGCTATACACGGTACCGCCATTCGTTGGCAGTGCATGTGGGCGACGCTTTGGATGTATCCGACTTTGTCAACGCACATTCCGGTCTGGACTATCCTGAACTTGTCAATGCTCTTCGTGTAGAACTGGCTCCGCGAATGCAGCGGCAGTTCCATTGTGTACCTGATGACGGAGATTATGCCGCTGTGCTTGATCTCTCGTATTTGCGGAATGCCGGGCTGTTGGCAGAACGGCAGATCTCTGATACTCCGTACAATCGTATGCAGGTCAATCGTCAGACTGTAGATGATGTCAATCGTTGGAAAAAGTCAGAGCCGGAGATGGCCGCATCGTTGCTCTCGGCTATGTCCGAATTTGCGGAATTGAGATCGGAACTGAAGATCGATGATGAATCGCTATACCGGTGGCCGGAATCGAAGACCGCAATTATATGGCGGGCTTTGTTGCTTATCCTGCTGTTTCCTTACGCCCTTTGCTGTATGATTCTCGATTTGCCGGTACTTGTGCTGCAATGGCTTGCCACCCACAATCTCGAAGATCGTGCTTTTGTCAATTCGTACCGTTTTGTCATATCCATGTTGCTCTGTCCGCTGGTTATTGTCTTATTGGCGGTTATAGCCTTTGCGTATCTGCATTGGGGGGCTGCATTGGTCTGTCTGCTGCTTGCATTGCCTGCCGATATGGTCTGCCACGACTATGTAAAGGCTGTCCGTAGGGTTGTGTCGGACTGGCGGCTGGAAGGCAGCCGCCGGTTGTCGGATTTGAGGAATACCGTATGTGAAATTATCAGACAATTACGCTGAATATTAACAGTATAATCTATATCCATTCCTATGAAACGAATAATTTTATTATCATTTTTAATTTCCATCGTTATGAATGTTGCAGCAAAAACACCGGAAGCCACGCTGGTACTTCTTGAAACCTCTATGGGTGATATAAAAGTGAAACTTTATGATGAAACTCCGAAGCATCGTGACAATTTCATAAAACTGGTTGAAGACGGTTTCTACGATGGTATTCTTTTTCATCGTGTCATAAAGGAGTTTATGATTCAGGCCGGAGATCCCCAGTCAAAGGATTGCGATGCCAATACCAGGTTGGGGGCAGGCGATGTAGGATATAAAATCCCGGCTGAAATAGTATTCCCGGCCTTGTATCACAAACGGGGCGCACTTGCAGCAGCCCGTCAGGCCGATATGGTCAACCCGAACCGGGAGTCGAGCGGTTGCCAGTTCTATATAGTTGAAGGCAGGACGTTCTCCGACAGTGAGATCGATATGTTTGAGGCGCGTATCCGTCAGTCGACAGGCAACCCCGCATTCCGTTATACCGATGGGCAACGCATCACTTACAAGACTTTTGGCGGCACTCCTCATCTCGACGGTCAATATACCGTGTTTGGTGAAGTGGTGGAGGGTTTTGATGTCATTGGTAAAATTGCCAATGTCGCCACTCGTACTGCCGACCGTCCTGTAGAAGATATCAAGATACTCAAAGCCAGGATAGTAAAGCACTGACATTAAGCTATTCGCAAAAAAATAGCTGCCAGAGACTGGCCAACCTCTGTTTTCGGAAGATGTTCTACCGAATATAAAGAAAAGAATTTGGCTGGCAGAATGACTGGTGAATAGAACTGAAATGGAGGAAGTCGGGAGCAAAATCATCAAACTTGTTTGACTGTTTTGCAGGGACGTATCCTGTTTTATTTAATACCAAAAGCACCGGAAAGACGAAAAATTCATTGCGGCCGGAAAATTGCGGTTACTTGAATATGATGATATAAACCAATTTTTTGTGGGTTACTTATGAAAATAGTGGAATACAAGGCTGTCGACATCTGTCAGGAAGGCATTGAAGTGTTGGGTGGGGTGGACTTTGCACTGGAGCAGGGTGAGTTTGTCTATCTTTGCGGAAAAGTCGGTTCCGGCAAAAGCTCGCTCATGAAGACAATGTATGCCGAACTTCCGGTCAGGACGGGTGAGGCCCGTATATTCGGTTGGGAACTGACCAGGCTGCGCAATCGTGACATTCCGATGTTAAGACGCAAAACAGGCATTGTTTTTCAGGATTTCCAGCTTCTTACTGACCGGAGTGTCAATGACAACCTTGAATTCGTGCTGCGTGCCACGGGATGGAAGAACCGTCGTGAAATAGAAGATCAGATTGCACTTGTGCTTGATACCGTAGGCATGTCGAAAAAAGGATACAAGTGGCCGCACCAACTTTCAGGAGGTGAGCAGCAGCGTATTGTCATTGCCCGGGCTTTGCTCAATTCTCCCGAACTGATATTGGCCGACGAACCGACCGGCAATCTTGATCCCGACACTGCTTCTGAACTTGTGGCATTGTTGCATGCGATTTCGACATCGGGTACTGCCGTCATCATGGCCACACACAACACACAACTCCTGCATCATTTCCCCGCCAAGTGTTACGAATGCATCGGCGGCAGACTATGTCCGTTGGACAGATAAAGACGGCATTGCAGTCATTGCCTTTTGGCCATATTGTGAAACCAAAAAGGCGGAAGTCCGGTTTGTATCCGGGACTTCCGCCTTCCCTTTTCCTGTTAGCGGACAGAAAGGTACATTACGTATCTTTTGTCCGCTCAATAAATTATATGAAATACCTGATTGTTGGCAGGTGCCGGGGGAAAATAAATCTTGTTCCCTGCAATTCATCGGTTAAAGCAGGTTCCCTGCCAGTTCGGACAGAGCCGAACGTTCTCCCTTTATCAGGTTGACATGGGCGAAAAGATCCTGCCCTTTCATCTTGTCTATCAGATATACAAGTCCGTTGGACTGCATGTCGAGATAAGGTGAGTCTATCTGGTGTATGTCACCGGTAAACACTATCTTTGTACCTTCACCTGCACGGGTAACTATCGTTTTCACTTCATGCGGTGTGAGATTCTGTGCTTCGTCCACTATGAAATAGGTGTTTGACAGGCTTCGTCCGCGGATGTATGCCAGTGCCTCTATCACAAGGCGGTTCTCGCGTTGCATCTTGTCGAGTTCGGCTATCTCTTTGCCTGAATAGGAGAGAGCGTGTTTTATCACGTTGAGGTTGTCGTAGAGCGGTTGCATATATGGCGCCACTTTTTCGTTTGCATCGCCCGGAAGTGCACCCAAATCGTGGTTTGACATTGCCACTACAGGACGTGCCAGCATCACCTGTTCGTAATTTTCGTTCTGTGCGAGTGCGGCGGCAAGAGCAAGGAGTGTTTTACCCGTACCGGCACGGCCTGTCAGTGCCACAAGCTGTATATCGGGATCCGACAGTATGTCCATGGCGAAAGCCTGTTCGGCGTTGCGGGGTTCGATGCCGAACGAACGCGATTTCACCACTTTGCGTATCGTGTCGGTGACGGCCACGTGACGTGCAAGGACCGAGGCGCGGTCGCTTTTCATAACGAAGCAGTCGTTGGCCTCGATATCGTCCTTGAATGGAAATTTCGCGGCAGGTATACCCTCTTTTTCGGAGTAGAGTGCATCTACAAGCTCGGCCGGTATGTGGTCAAAAGTCTCGTGGTCGCGTTCGAAGATGTCCACGTTGGTCACTTTGTCTGATATGTAGTCCTCTGCTTCGCAACCTACGGCTCTGGCTTTCATGCGCAGGTTGATGTCTTTGGTGACCAATATCGTCTTTTCTGCCGGATGTGCGGCTGCAACTACTATTGCGGCTGCAAGTATGTAGTGGTCGGCTGTACGTTCTCTGAAAGTGTTGCTGATGGCATCGGGCCACTCGTTGTGTGTCATCACGTAGAGGCGTCCTTTGCCATCGCCGAGCGGTGCCCCTTTGGTCATGAAATCCTTGTTCTCTGCTATCTCGTCAAGCTCGCGGGCAAATTGGCGGGCATTGAAGTTGATTTGGTCGTTGCCTTTCTTGAATTTGTCAAGTTCTTCAAGCACCATCATTGGCAGATAGATGTCGTTTTCCTGAAAATTGTAGATGGCTTTGTAGTCGTGGAGTACAACATTGGTGTCCAGTACGAAATTCTTTTTTGTCGATTTTTTTGTAGCCATGGCATTCCGGGTTTATAGTTTGTTGGAAACATGGGAAAGGGTGCCGGTTTCTGCAAATTTCGCCTGCTCTTTCCTTATTTTGCCAGCGAAGTTACGAAAAAAAGCTGTACCTTTGCGCGATTTTATTGCAAAAAATGGGTATGAATTATTCCGAAGCTATTGAAATCCTTTATAATCAGGCTCCTATGTTCCAGCATGTGGGCAAATCCGCCTATAAAACAGGACTCGGCACCACATATCGTCTCGATGAATATTTCGGGCACAGGCACCGTTGTTACAAGACCATTCATGTGGCTGGCACCAACGGCAAAGGCAGTTGTTCGCATCTTGTCGCGGCGGTGCTTGCCGAATCTGGTTACAAGGTCGGACTTTATACTTCTCCTCATTTGAGGGATTTCCGCGAACGTATCCGCGTGAATGGCGTGATGATACCTGAGGCCGATGTATGTGCTTTTGTGGAGCGTTCGTTGCCACTGGTGGCCGAATTGCATCCGTCGTTTTTCGAGTTGACAACTGCCATGGCATTTGATTATTTTGCAAAGGCGGAGGTTGATGTGGCGGTTGTGGAGGTGGGGCTTGGTGGCCGTCTCGATTGTACCAACATCATAATGCCCGAACTTTCTGTAATCACCAATATCAGTCTTGACCATACCGATCTGCTCGGCGGGACATTGCAGTCGATTGCACGTGAGAAGGCCGGGATTATCAAACGGGGTGTGCCTGTTGTCATCGGCGAAACGCAGCCTGAGGTGGAGGACGTGTTCCGCAGGAAAGCGGCCGAAATGGGGGCGCCTGTATGGTTTGCCGACAAGGAGAAGGCAGGTGCCGTTCTGCCCGACTGTGAGATGAAAGGTATCTATCAGAATATCAATCGCCGTACCGTTCTGACGGTGATTGATCGGCTTCGTGCTCTCGGATTTGCCATACCGGAACAGGCTGTGATGTCCGGGTTTGCACATGTGTGCCGCCTTACCGGCATTATGGGGCGGTGGCAGACGTTGTCCTCTTGTCCGCGTGTGGTGTGCGATACGGGACACAATGAGGCTGGAATGCGTTTCGTTGTCGGGCAGCTTGCCGGGGAGCGGTATTCCACTCTGCGCATCGTCATCGGTATGGTTGGTGACAAGGACATTGCCCATATACTGGACCAGCTTCCACGCAATGCAGTCTATTATTTCACAAACGCACGGATACCACGTGCGCTTGATGCCGGGCGATTGCGTGAGCGAGGCATGTCTTTGGGCCTGCATGGCGAAGCCTATCCTACTGTAGCTGCAGCTCTCGAAGCTGCGAAATCCGATGCCGTTAAGGCGTCCGAATCCGGGGCCGATGACCTGATCTTTGTCGGAGGCAG
>JBJECG010000062.1:0-4780 GCA_051870875.1 Candidatus Aphodosoma sp. | reverse complement strand
CCGATCCTGGCATCGTAGACCATCACTCTGTATACAGAACGCTTCAATACGTCTACTGCGACATCGGCTTTGTAATCAACGTTTTTGGGATTTACAACCTTCAATTTCGTTTTTCCGGGAACTGAGTCATTACCTGAACTGACAAATTTCCTTGCCACAACAACAGGCGCCCTTACAGTCTGACAAACGGCATAAGATGCCGAAACCTCGTCAATAACAGCTCTTTGTGCTTGCCGACGCTCGTAAACAATGTCTTCAATCATCGACAACGGTATGAGCAACAGAAGCGAAATCACCCCTATTATACCCACTTTTAGGGCATATGTTTTCAATGCCTTGTTTTTCATAGAATTTCGAATAGTATTTTTATAAATCCTACATAACCTACTTATCACCTGGTAAACATCTGAAACATCGTTTCCATAGTCCCGTACTGCGCCATCAAATTATCTTTAGTATCGTTCACCATCAGATGCCCGCGGTTCAATACCACCACATCATCGCACATTTGCTCCACTTCCTGCATTATATGAGTCGAGAAAAGCACCAATCTGTCAGTCCCGAGGCTACGTATCAACGAGCGAATTTCAACTAACTGATTGGGGTCCAAACCAGTAGTAGGTTCATCGAGTATCAGCAGCCGCGGATTGTGCATGATGGCAGCAGCCAGCCCCACCCGCTGACGGTAGCCTTTAGACAGTTGCAATATGCGCTTCCGCGCCTCAGGTGCAAGGCCAACCAGTTCTACGGTTTCCTCCACAGCTTTACGCCGCCCGGTTCCCTTTATGCCGTACATTTCCGCCACAAAGCCAAGATACTCACGCACATACATCTCGGTATACAACGGATTGTGCTCCGGCAGGTAACCAATCAACCGCTTCAGCTGCAACGCATCGGTTCCTGACGTAACTCCGTCAACAGCGACAGAGCCACTATCCGCCGTGACATAACCTGTTATAATTTTCATCAGAGTAGACTTGCCGGCCCCGTTCGGGCCCAACAAAGCCACCACCCGCCCGGTATCGAACGATATCGAGACATCATCCAACACGGTCTGCGCACCATAAGTCTTTATGATATTTTCTATATCCAAAAGCATACCGACATGTTTACAATGAAAGTTTGCATCATGGCATCATCCTCCTGACTCAAATACAGTACAAATTTACGCAAAAAATGATATCCGTGCAACAACTCCGGTAAAAATAGCCGAAACTTTCAACTTGAACATCAATAAAACGCGGCAGACAACAAAAACGGAATCATCAAATTTCCCAAAATGCTACAAAATTCGCAGATTTTTACGTACCTTTGCAAGTTGAAAACAAGTGAGGAAACACTTTCACCAATACAGTAATTATCAACGAAATAATACGATCCACAGAATCTCGATTGATTATGAAATTACTCTCTCCATCCCTTCTTTCTGCGAATTTCGGATGTCTTGAACGCGACATCGACACCATCAACCGCAGCGATGCCGACTGGTTGCACATCGATGTTATGGACGGCGTTTTTGTACCTAACATATCTTTCGGCTTTCCGGTACTCAAATATGTCACAAAACTGAGCAAGAAGCCTCTCGACGTACATTTGATGATAGTTGATCCGGACAAATTCATCGAAGAGGTGAAAGCCACTGGCGCAATGATAATGAACGTCCACTACGAGGCATGCACCCACCTGCACCGTACCGTACAGCGCATCCATGCTGCCGGCATGAAAGCAGGAGTCACCCTCAATCCCCACACTCCGGTTTCGCTTCTCGAAGACATTGTTGCCGACATAGATATGGTACTGCTTATGAGCGTAAACCCCGGGTTCGGAGGTCAGAAATTCATAGAGCATACGTACGAGAAAGTGCGTGCTCTGCGCGCTATGATTGACCGCAAAGGCTGTAAGACAATGATACAAGTAGACGGAGGAGTCAATATCGGCAATGCTGCCAAGCTATACGAGGCCGGAGCCGACTGCCTTGTTGCCGGCAATGCCGTATTTTCTTCCGAAGATATGATAAGGACAATCCAAGATCTGAAAAAATAATCTGCACATGTCTATAGAAATACGAAAAGTAACCTCAAAAAAAGAGCTGAAACAATTCATACGTTTCGCAAACAACATGTACGCCGGATGCGAAGCATACACGCCAAGCCTCGAATTCGACGAACTCAACACTTTCAATCCAAAGAAGAACCCGACTCTTGAGCATTGCATCTTCCAGTGCTTCCTTGCATACCGCGACGGCAATATAGTCGGCCGTATCTGCGGAATCATCAACCGCATAGCCAACGAACGCTGGCAGAACAAGAAAACCCGTTTCGGGTGGTTCGACTTCATAGATGACCCCGAAGTCTCGAAAACCCTTCTTGACGCTGTTGTCCAATGGGGTCTCGAAAACGGCATGGACTCAATCAACGGGCCTGTCGGTTTCACCGATTTCGACCATCAGGGTCTGCTTCTCCAAGGTTTTGAATACATCTCTCCTATGGCAAGCCTTTACAACTACCCCTACTACGAACGCCATTATGAAGCATACGGACTGACCAAAGAAGCCGATTGGGTGGAATACCGCGTCTACGTTCCTCAGGAGATACCCGAGAAAATGGACCGCGTGGCCAGAATCGTCAAGGAGAAATACGGTATCCGCATCGACAAAATCAAAAACGTGCGCGAACTGAAAAAGAAATACGGCTACACGTATCTGGATGTGATAGACAAGGCATACCAGCCTCTGTACAACTTCCAGCCTCTCACACAGAAACAAAAGGTCTACTACAGCAACATGTACTTTCCCCTGCTCAACTTCGATTTCGTATCGGTGGCAGTAAACGAAAAAAACGAGATAGTGGGTGTAGGTGTCGGTATGCCAGACATATCACACGCATTGAAAGAAACGGGCGGACGGCTTTTCCCATTTGGATGGATAAAGATACTGAATGCCCTGAAAGCAAGAAAAATGAAAGCATTCGACCTGCTGCTGATAGCCGTTCTGCCGGAGTATCAGAACAAAGGAGTCAATGCCCTGTTCTTCCACGATCAGATACCATATTTCAAAAAATACGGCATCGAATATGCCGAAACGACCGCCATCCTGGAGGACAACTCCAAGAACCGCTCCAATTTCGAGTATTTCCCTTACGACAAGCACAAACTGCGCAGGGCATACATCAAACGGATATAGTAATCTGAATTTGACCAAACTGAACACACAGAAAAACGATGTATCAATCATTTTTGACACATCGTTTTTTACAATAAACGGATTTTTACGATGCTTTACCCTACAGACATAGAGCACAAGATCGGTTTTGACAAGATACGCCGGCTAATTGCCGCCAACTGCGTGAGCAAGCTCGGAGAGGAGATAACGGAGCTACTGACATTCACATCGGATTTCGACATAATTGCAGGCTCTCTCACCTTGATTGACGAGATGATGGCTCTGCAAACAGAATCGGACAACGAACTGCCACTCGGTTCGATAGCTGATATGCGTGCCGCAATAGCAAGAACAGCAGCCGAGGGCACTTTCCTCGATGTGGACGATGTTGTAGACTTGCGGCTGAACGTCACCACGCTCCGTCTCGTTGTCTCCTATCTTCGCCATTCCGGGGAAGGACGCTTCCCTGCGCTGCTGGCTTTGGCCGAAAACATAGAGCTGTTTCCTGATATTGAGCGAGAGACGGATGCGCTGATAGACCGTTACGGCGCAGTAAAGGATAACGCTTCGGATGCGCTTGCCGCGATTCGGCACCAGATTCATGAGACGCAAAGCAGTATTTCAAAGACGCTGAACGCCATACTTCGCCAGGCGCAAGCTTCTGGAGCGGTAGACAAAGAGACATCCCCGACATTGCGAGAAGGACGTTTGGTGATACCGATTGCTGCCGTCAACAAACGCCACATTCCAGGTATAGTCCACGATGAATCAGCCACCGGCAAAACCGTATATATAGAGCCGACCTCCGTGGTTGCCATCAACAACCGGCTGCGCGAACTCGAAAACGAAGAACGCCGTGAAATCATACGCATACTCACAGCCTTTACCAACCAGGTGCGTCCCGTCTACCCGGCTTTGGAAGAGTCGGCCGCTTTTCTGGCTACGATAGATTCCATCGCGGCCAAAGCCAAGTTCTCGCTCTCCATCAGAGCCATCAAACCCTACCTCACATCTCAATGCGAAATCGACTGGCACGAAGCACGCCATCCGCTGCTTGAACTGTCGCTCAAGGCGCAGGGCCGCAAGATAGAACCGCTCAACATAAAGCTTAACGGCAAGCAGCGAATACTGCTTATATCTGGTCCGAATGCCGGAGGTAAGTCCGTATGCCTTAAAACGGTAGGTCTGCTTCAATACATGCTGCAGTGCGGACTGCCCATACCCATCAGCGAACGCAGCCGTGCAGGCATCTTCACCTCGCTGTTCATAGACATAGGCGATGAGCAGAGCATCGAAAACGACCTTTCGACCTACAGTTCCCATCTGCTGAACATGAAGAACTTCATCCGTCACAGCTGCAACCGCACCATGCTTCTGATCGACGAATTCGGTACAGGCACCGAACCACAGCTCGGCGGAGCCATAGCCGAGGCCGTGCTCGACAAGCTAAACAGTAAAAGAGTATATGGCGTAATCACCACCCACTATACCAACCTGAAACACTATGCATCACGCACTGAGGGAGTTGCAAATGCAGCCATGCTTTACGACCGACACCGGATGCAACCGCTCTTCATGCTTTCAATCGGCACTGCCGGTTCATCGTTCGCAATTGAGATA
>JBJECG010000061.1:0-22371 GCA_051870875.1 Candidatus Aphodosoma sp. | reverse complement strand
TGATACATATATTCCTGTTGGTCTGGTACGATTCGGTTTTCTGAGCTCCGTGGTCTACTACAATCCGTCCGCTGAATGCCCCTACTGCGCTGTCGTCGAGTATGTATTTGAACAGCTCACGGCTGGTACAGTGCGGTGCATGGTGCCGTATGACGGTATAGTTGTCGGTACGCTGTTTTTTGTCGGCCAGCAACATGCCGCCGAGCCACACGTTCGCTCCCGGACCGTTGAGATTGACTTCTACGTGGTTGCGCGACTGCCCGTTTTCCAGTTCAAACAGGCTGATGTGCGTGTCACTTCCGGCTTCAGCCGAAACGGTCATGCGCCGCAGACTGTTCATATCATCGTGCGTGTTTTCCATCATGCAATAGTTGAATCTTGCTCCATTACCTACAAATACTTCCGTATGGCGCATGATGAAGTATGGAGATTTGTCCATTGTATGGTCGCAGTCGATGATGTCGATTGCAGCCATGTCTTCTATCACTATCAGGTTACGGTTCATGCCCATCAGCGGTTGTCCGGCATGCATCATGTTCACGAATTGGACAGGCATCTGCACAGTAGTATTTTTCGGAACGTGAACCATATATCCGTCCTGCACCAGCATGTCTGACAGTATTGCGAATCCGTCAGAACCATCGTTTTGTATGGTGTTGAAATAACGTTGCAAAATATCTTTGTGCGCTTCGGAGGCATGTCGCATCGAGCATATGTATGCTCCGTTGCCGAGGTCGATTTCGGCATCGGCATTCGCCCATACATCGTTGACCATGTATGACATTGTGGCTTTGATGCCTGGTACTGCACAGTGGAACTTCTGCTCTGGTGTCATTCCGAAAAGCATACGGCTGACGTTCAAGCCCCAATTGGTTTTCAGGGCTTCAAAAATAGGGCAATATAGATATGCTTCGGTGCGTGGTGTGGGGAACGGCAATTTCTGTGCTTTCCGGGCTGCATCGTCTCTCAGTGTGTTGAATACCGATGCTGCTCCAGCCTGTATCTGTCTGCCGGCTTCGTTGTATATGTCTAAAAACTGCTGTTCCATGACTACAGTTGGCTTTTGATCCAGTCATAACCTTTTTCTTCCAGTTCCAATGCCAGTTCTTTGGGCCCCGACATTAAGATTCTGCCGTCAACGAGTATATCCACCACATCAGGTATGATGTAGTCCAGCAGACGCTGGTAGTGTGTAATGACGATCGATGCATTGTCGGGACGGCGGAGAAGGTTGACTCCGTTTGCCACAATCCGGAGGGCGTCAATGTCGAGACCAGAATCGGTTTCATCAAGTATAGACAGCCGCGGTTCGAGCATAGCCATCTGGAATATTTCGTTGCGTTTTTTCTCCCCGCCGGAGAAACCTTCGTTCACCGCTCTGTTTGCCAATTTGCTGTCCAATTCCACGAGCTGGCGTTTTTCGCGCATGAGTTTCAGAAAATCAGAAGATGATAGAGGGTCGAGACCATGATATCTGCGTTTCTCGTTTACTGCAGTGCGCATGAAGTTTACCATACTGACACCTGGTATTTCTACAGGATATTGAAAGCTCATGAACAAACCTTCGCGGGCTCTCACTTCGGGGGGCATCGCCAGCAGATCCTGTCCGTAAAATGAGATGGAACCTTTAGTGACGGTGTATGACGGATGGCCGGTGAGGACGTTGCTGAGTGTACTTTTGCCTGCTCCGTTAGGCCCCATGACGGCGTGTACCTCTCCCGGACGAACTGTCAGATTGAGCCCTTTCAATATCTCCTTGCCATTGATAGTGGCATGCAAGTCTTTTATTTCAAGCATCGGTATAGAGTGTTTTTAGTGTTATTGTTACGTTTCGTCAGAATAGTGACAGCCATGTGATGCGATAAACAATCATGGTAACAGCTGTCAGGATGAAAACTATATTTGCCATATTGTTTTGGTTGGCGGTGAAATAGAGGCTTGTGTCCAATATAAGCAGGACCAATGCTGCCGGTATCAGGTGCAGTAAACCGTCTCCGCTGAATGCCATGAGTATGACCACGAAAACGAAACTCCAACTGATGAACATGAAGTTGAGCCGCAAATACATATTATAGTTGCTGTGCCGTATTACGTAGTCCGATACAGATACAAGCCACAAGACAACCGTCAAGACTGCAAGTGCGGCGTCCTGCCATGACAATAACCCCAAGTCCGGTACGGCAAAGCCGAGTATTCCGGAAATGTAAGATTCCAAAACAGACATGTCTCCGGCCAGCCAGGCAGAACAAGCCACCATATATACCAACAGCACCAGTCCTACAATCAGGCTCGTAAGTGTACGCCACGAAACGGCTCTATACACTATCAAACTTATTACGAACAGCAGTACCATCCATGCGTACATTGGTTCAAACAGTGCAGCCGCGCCTATGAACAGTGCTGTGTTGAATGCTGCTTTTGTCTGATTTTCAAAACTGTACATCTCCATCATTTGCCTTATGGCTTCCAAAAAGAGGATGAGTGCCATGTATCTGTGGTCGAAACATTGAACGTAGCCGATACAAGATATAAACAATGCTCCGATGAGCAGAGGCATAGATGTCCGAACTGGTACGAGCCGGTACTTCTGGGCCGTAAGCCACAGCCTGTACAGTATGAAAGCCGATGCCAGCATAGCTGCCAATGATGCAGCCCACGCAGGCATGACCCATAGCGTGTAGTGCTGCAGGAAAAGTGCAGGTACACTGACCGGTGCCTGGTGTGCGGCAGTATTTGTCATGCAAGGTAACAGCCACAAAACCACGTACAGCACAATGCATAGCATTATGTTCGCAATATTGGCAGGTATCAGGCGTTTGGTAATCTGTATGTGCACCGCAGAAGTCCTGTTTTCTTTTGTTGGCAGACAGGGGTTCAGTCCTGTCTGCCATATTACTGAGAAACAGTCGGTATTTTCTTATAAACCAACTGTCCGGTTTATTTCAGACCGCGTCCGACGAGCATCGCTTCTGGATTGGGGTCTGCACCGCGGAAGTTGCGGTAGAGAACCATCGGGTCTTCAGTTCCTCCTTTCTCAAGAAGAGTGCGGAATGCGCGGGCAGTGGCAGGGTCGAATATACCGTTTGTCTTGAAAGCCTGGAAAGCGTCCTTGTCCAGTACTTCGGCCCATAGGTAGCTGTAGTATCCGGCACTGTAGCCGCCAGCCCAGATGTGGTTGAAATAAGTGGTGCGGTAGCGCGGTGCGATTTCGGGAATAAGCCCTATTTTGTCCATCATTTCCTTCTCAAATGCGAGCGGTTCGATGCTGTCGGCGGATGTCAGGTCGTGCCAGTTCATGTCAAGTATTGCGGCTGCGGTGAGTTCGGTTGTCATGAAACCTTGGTTGAAAGTGGAAGTGGCTTCGATTTTTTCAACCAATTCGTCCGGGATGACTTCGCCTGTCTCGTAGTGTCTGGCATACATGGCGAGCACTTCCGGTTCGAAAGCCCAGTTTTCCATGATCTGCGAAGGTAGTTCCACAAAATCGCGGGCTACATTCGTACCGCTTACCATGTGGTATGTGCCTTTTGACAACAGACCGTGGAGACCATGACCGAATTCGTGAAACATGGTCTCAACTTCATCAAGCGTGAGAAGAGACGGTTGGGTAGCTGTCGGTTTTGTGAAGTTGCCGATGTTGATGACCACAGGACGTATGTCGTTGCCGTCGGCATCGATGTACTGTTCGCGGAAGTTGGTCATCCAGGCACCTCCTCGTTTGGAGGCACGTGGGTAGTAGTCAGTGTAGAAGATTCCGATGAGAGAGCCGTCGGCATCGGTTACGCGGAAGCATTCGGCTTCCGGGTTGAAAAGAGGCATGTCTTCGAGTTTCTCGAAGTTGAGGCCGTATAGTTTGTTGGCTACGGCGAATACACCGGCGCGAACATTTTCCATTTTGAAGTATGGTTTCAACTCGTCTTCGTTCAGGGCATATTTTTCCTGACGGAGAAGTTGTGAGTAGTAGTCCCAGTCCCAGGCTTCGATTTTCACTCCGTTGCCTTCCCGGTCCGCGATTGCCTGCATTTCGGCGAGTTCTTCTTTGGCTTTGTTGTTAGCGGCGTTGAATATGTTGAGGAGGAAATCGTTGACTGTTTCGGAGGATTTGGCCATGGTGTCGTCGAGAATGAAATCGGCGGCGGTCTTATATCCGAGCAGGTTTGCCTTTTCTATACGGAGGCGTATGATTTGCATAACGATGTCGCGGTTGTCGTTTTCGTTGCCGTTTGCACCGCGGTTGATATATGCTTTATATACCTTTTCGCGGAGGTCGCGGCGAGAGCTGTTCTGGAGGAACGGTATGCGGCTTGGATTTTGAAGTCCTATCATCCATTTGCCATCCAGCCCTTCGGCTTTTGCCTGTTCGGCAGCGGCGGAGCGGACGCTTTCCGGGAGACCTGCAAGGTCATCTTCGTTTTCGAGCACGAGTTTGAAAGCATTTGTTTCGGCCAGCATGTTTGCTCCGAATTTTTGTTGGAGAACAGAGAGCTCTGCGTTGATTTCACGCATACGGGCTTGTTTGTCGGCAGGAAGTGAGATGCCGTTGCGGACGAATGCGTTATATACTTTTTTGAGAAGCATCAGCTGTTCGGTGGTGTAGTTTTGCGTGTCTTTGGCATCATACACGGCTTTTACACGTTCGAAGAGCTGAGGGTTCATGTAGATATTATCGGAGTGTCCGCTCACTTTCGGGAGCACTTCCTCCATTATGGCATCGAGTTCCTTGCTTCCGTCGCTTTCGGTGATGTTGAAGAATACCAGCGATACTTTGTCAAGCAACTTGCCGGAAGCGTCAAGTGCGGCGAGTGTGTTGTCAAATGTAGGTGCATCGGGGTTTGCTATGATAGCATCTATTTCGGCTTGCTGCTGCCGGATGCCTTCTTCAAAGGCGGGGAGGTAGTCGGAGTTTTTGATTTGTTCGAATGGCGGTACTCCTTCCGGTGTGTCCCATTCTCCGAAGAACGGATTCTGACGTTCTGTCTGTGTGCATGCGAGCATCATAACTGCTGTGGCAATTGTTAAAATGTTTTTTTTCATTGTTGTTATATGATAAGTTTTTGTTGTGCTGTGAGTGTGTCCCTGTATTTTGTGGCTATAGCAATTTCTTGTGTCACGTGTGTGGCACATGGCGCATAATAACACGCGAAGTTACGGTTTTTTGTTGATATTGCAAAATGTTTTTTTGTTTTGATACATTAACACAAGACCATGACAGGAAACGGATACGATGCAGACGGCTGTCCGTATCCGGTTGACATGGCTTCGGCAAATGAAAGTTCAGGCAGACCGTTTACGTAAAGAAAGCCGAATATTCCCAATATGACAAGGTTGTAAATATGATGCCACTGTTTTGTCCGTTTATGCCATTCAACCATTGATTTACCGCACTTATATCACATGCCAAGTATATTGATATTGACTGACGTGCAATATGCCAATGCAAGAGTTACAATGATTTGCAGGCAGACCGGAAATACAACATTGACATTTCCTGATTGCCATGAGTAATTGTATGGTATTTAAGTGATTCTCAAAAAGTCAGATGTCATTGTTGAAGCAACAGCACAGTCTCAGGCGGAGCAGTTATGTGTCGTTTTCCTGGAGCACTGCCGGCATTTGCAGGGATTCTATTGATAATCTACAGGTTTGTCACTTCGATTTTCTTGTTGTTGAATCTCACTCTAAGCCAATTGGTGAGTTGTTGGTCTTGCTTGTCTGTAGGGACTTCGGCCCATTTGACTGATATTGTGGGTATGGTATCTGTTTTCGATGTCCTGGCGTCGACTTTTATTGCGTTGGCCATGGTTACCTGTTCGATAGAGGGGTATAGAGCTGTGATTTCGGCTGCAAGTTGTCCGGCAGTGACGTTTGCCCGGTTGCGTTCGGCTGCTATCTGCTGTTCGAGTATGCGTACCAGGGAGTCTTTTGATGCTATTATGCGGTCTTTGTCTTCGATGAAGTCTTGCAGCATACGTGCCTGAGTTTTTATGTCGAGAGAAGCTCCGGATGTTTGGTTGATTTTCAGTTTCGTGTCTTTCAGCCCCATTTCAGCCATACGCTGCTGCAGAACGCTTATCTGTTCGCCGGTCAAAGCTTCTCCTACAAGCGAGAGCCTTATTTCGCTGCCTTTTCGTGAATAGCTCCGTTCGCTGCTGATGATCTGTACTTTGCTCATTACGGGGTTTGTCTTTATGTTTTCGATATAGTGTAGAGCCGTGTTGTCAAACGAGGATTCACGTATAACGTTCCATGCGGTGAATATGCTCGGTACCAGTACGATGATGGCAAAAATCATTATCGACCGCCGCACACGGCGTTCGCGGGCGGCATCCATGTATTTGCATTTCGGAAAATGGAGGTAACGTACCATAATGAATGTTGCAAGTGCGATGAATACCGAGTTGATGAAGAAAAGGTAGAATGCCCCGAAGAAATATATGAGCTGGCCTGTGCCGATACCGTAACCGGCGGTACAGAGAGGCGGCATGAGTGCCGTGGCTATGGCGACACCGCTCACTACCGTGATTTTCTCCTGTTTTCGGGAAGAAGCCAGTATCCCGGCTGCGCCGCCGAAGAAAGCTATGAACACGTCAAAGATTGTAGGTTTCGTACGTGCCAGAAGTTCGGACTGTGCATCGCTCAGCGGGGTTATAAGAAAATAGAAACTCGATGCTATAAGTGCTATCACTATCATTGTTAGCAGGTTTTTGAGCGATTTCCGGAGCAGCCCGTTGTCGTTTATGCCTATTGCAAGGCCTACACCCATGATAGGACCCATGAGTGGTGACACGAGCATTGCACCGATGATGACTGCCGTGGAGTTGACGTTCAGGCCTACCGAAGCTATTATCATGGCAAAGAGGAGAAGCCAGATGTTGTCACCCCTGAATTCCACTCCTTTGGTAATATTGGCTATAGTTGTTGTAGGGTCGGATTCTTCGTATATGTTGAGCAGGTCTTTTATGTAGTGCCATATTTCACGGAAGAATATCCGCGCGTCTTTCTTGAAGTGTGTACGGTGTTGCTGATCTTTGTAATTTTTCCTGTTTTCGGGTGTCGTGGCCGTGATTCCGTTTGTTTGGCTTTCGTTTGTTTCCATTTCCTTGGTGCTCTTTGATTACGGTGGGTTAAGATAAGATTAAGTCAGACGGGTTTATTTGTCATCATAATGAGATATGGATTTGATGATTTCGTCGGCTGTCAGTTTCATGGCATAGGGTGATGCCAGCAGGTTGTTCAGCGGTATGAGGGCATATTTTCCGAATACGCTGTTTCCGGCCCGGTCGAGTTTCGGGCCGTACGTGCAGAAAGCTCCGCGTCCCGGGTCGATGTTGATGATGAGGCCGCTGACGCCGCTTTTGCATGAGAGTGCGCGGACTCCGGCTGCCAGTAGTGATATTTCTCCGGTTTGCTCGTACAGTCCGAATGAGTTCATGGCATTGACGGCGCGTACCACGTTGTTTTCGTTCACCACGCGGTGCCCGTCTATTATACCACCCCTGGCCAATGCCACGCAAGCTTTGGTTATTTCGCGGGTAGTGACACCTATTGCGCACGCTCTGGTGTAGAAGTCAAGGGCCGTTTCACCTTCTTGGATTGTCTGGAACCGCCCTGTAGCCACCAGTCGCATGGCTATGGCGCGGTTGTTGGCATTGGTGGCCATTTCGCTTCGGTATACATCTTCTATTATGTCCAGACCGGGATTGCATGTGAGCATCTGCATGAAGTGCAGAAAGTCATCCCAGCGACGGATAGCGCCGGCACTGCTTATGGCGCCGGCATTGTTGAGAGGGTGGCCTGGTACGCGGCGGTGGCTTTCTGGTTGGAGTACGGCATCGGCATTGAAGTGCATTGCCGTAGGTTCGATGTAGGATATGTCGCGTGGTGCCATGCCTTGCTCCAGTGCGAAGATGTAGAGAAAAGGCTTGACTACGGACTGTAGGCTTGCCGTCACATCCAATCCGTTACCTACGGCTATTTCATTGCCGAGCAAGTCTCCGACAACTATAGCCGTACGTGAGGCATCGGCACGGGCCAATTCGGGGATATAGTCGGCCAGACTTCCGTCTGAGGCGTAGTCGCGGGCCCAGTCATAAATTTGCTGTACAAGCATTGGGGTTATGCCCATATCTTCCAGCGTAAGGGCATGTTGGGCACGTTTCTGGTTGTCGAGTATCTGCTGCAATAAACTTGTGTGCATATTGTCAATCGCTATTTCAATGTATGCCAAGATGTTGTGACTTTTGTATTGTATGCGCTTTTTCCGTTGGCTATTGTCCCGCGACAAATCATCGGATGTGCAGACGAGAAGTTTGTTGGCATGTTGACAACCGTGGCGGGGCTTGGCTGTTTGTAGAGACAGGCAAAGATAGTCTATTATTTTCAAATGTCAGCAAAAATGCCGGTTTTTCTTGGTTGCCTTGAATAAAGCTGCAAAAAATATTGTGTGATTCAAAAAATATGAGTATCTTTGCACCCGAAATAATGAAGACGGGGTATTAGCTCATCTGGTAGAGCGCAACACTGGCAGTGTTGAGGTAAGCGGTTCGAGTCCGCTATACTCCACCAAAGGCGATTTCGGAGGATACACTCTGAAATCGCCTTGTTTTTAATACATTCAGACGAAAACAAGTTCGATAACCAATAGATGTTCGGCTTACATGAAATATGCGCAGGCGGTCAAGCTTTAGGTTTGGAAATGTCAGGATTTTCGCACGAACTACTCATTGAGCAGGAAAGGTCATTTACCTCATATTGTAGTTATTACAGGCGAGCCATTGTCGCCAATATTGGCTTCTTTGGCTTTTAGGAACAGGAGGATATATAGATTGCCTATATATTTTGCCCAATATGAATTAATTGAAGCCGTCAAGAACATTGGAGCAGAGGATGCTCTTGATAATGCTTAATATCTTTAATTGGTGGAAGAAGATTGATCCGTAACTTATAATAACATCCCTGCATACAAGCCATCTTGCCGAGATTGATGTATGATTGATTGCTCGTCAATATGTTGGTTGTAATTTGAAATTTTTACCGGACGGCAATGTTTTTTCAGCAGTGTGCATTGTGCGCAAAATCGGTATGTGTGACGGTTGGGGAGTTCTTGAGCAGTTGGAATATTTCCACATCGACAAAGCTTGATCCTTCGTGCAGCCAACTGCGCAATACTCCCGACTGTTTGAACCCGTGGTTGGAAAACAGTATACGGCTGGCTCCGTTGGTTGATGTCACGTGGGCATACAGCTGGTTGAGGTGCAGGAAGTTGAAACAATATTCCGTGACCAAATCCACAGCCATTCCGGCGTATCCTTTCTGGCGGTATTTGTTTTCTATGAGTATGCCAAGTCCGGCCCGCAGGTTGTGGGCATCAAAATCGTAGATGTCTATTGCACCGATTGCTTCGTCGGCGTTTTTCAGTTCTATCATCAGCCGGAGTTGCTTCTTCTCGTAGATGGTCTTGTCGCTGTAGGCAATATACTCTTTGAGAATATACCGTGAGTACGGTTCCACAGCATTGGATATTGTCCAGATGTCAGTGTCGTTTTCCCATTTGTAAAGGGCGTCGAGATCTTCAGGTTCCAGAGCTCTCAGGCGGATGTCGTCATTTTGCAGATACATGGATGTCATTTTTAAGGTGAATAAATAATGCTGTTCCGGAGGTGGACGGCGGTATCAGGCAGGTGTTTGCCTGGTTGTGCGGTTTTATGAATGGCAAAGCTAAGACAAAAATTTTGTATTGTCAATTTTTTTGCTATGAAAATCAATGCCGGAATACAGAAAATTTTGCGTAACTTTGAAGTCGTTTTTGCGTGTTGGTATACGCATGCTTGGGATGTATAACCAGTAATAATAGTAATTGATTGTATGTCAAATGTATATCATGTTCCGGTCATGCTTTCGGAGTGTATTGCGGCGTTGGATGTCAAACCCGATGGGGTGTATGTTGATTTGACATTCGGCGGAGGCGGCCATTCGCGAGCCATATTGGAGCATTTGGGCGAAAACGGACGGCTGTTTTCTTTTGACCAGGATGCTGATGCGTATCGTAATGCTTTGGATGACCCGCGTTTTACTTTCGTGAGGGGAAATTTTCGTTATCTGGGTAATTTCCTGCGCTATTACGGGGTCGGCAAAGTTGATGGCATCATGGCCGACTTGGGTGTAAGCTCCCATCATTTCGATGAGGAGGAACGCGGTTTTTCATTTCGTTTCAGCGGAGCGTTGGATATGCGTATGAATACGGCGCAGAGACAGACCGCAGCCGACGTCTTGAACACCTATACCGAAGAGCGGCTTGCCGATGTGTTTTACCATTACGGCGAATTGCAGCAAGCCAGGCGCATAGCCAAGGCCGTAGTTGTACGCCGTGCAGGTGAACCGTATGCAACTGTCGGACAGTTTATGGCTACAGTCACCCCCTTTTTCCAGCGGGAACGTGAAAAAAAAGATTTGGCCAAAGTGTTCCAGGCATTGCGTATCGAGGTGAATCATGAAATGGACGCGCTGAAGGAGATGCTCGTTCAGGTGCCGCAAGTCCTCAGGCAGGACGGCCGGTTTGTAGTTATGACATACCATTCACTCGAAGACCGTCTGGTAAAGAATTTCATCAAAACAGGCAATTGTGAAGGCAAACTGCAAAAGGACTTTTACGGCAAACCTATTCTGCCGCTTTCGGCAGTCAATAACCGGGTGATAACTCCGGCTTCTTCCGAACTGGAGGCAAATCCCCGTTCCCGCAGTGCAAAACTCCGTGTGGCATCATTGTCATGACTACCGGCTTTCCTTTATATGTATGGTTTGGTTCAAGAAGAAAAACAGTGGCATATCAGATTCCGGTTCTGGCAAATCGTCCGAATATATGGCTAAGAAACAGAGCCTCAACATCAATGGCAGCTTTTTTACAAAGATCAAGGCTATGGTGGAGGACGATACGTTTTTGCGGGAAAATATACAGCGGCAATATCTTTTCATCTTGCTGCTTTTCGTTTTGGCTATGATGTATATCAACAATCGTTTCCTGCATGAACGTGAATTGCGGGATTTGAACAAGTCGAAAGCCGAACTCGTTGATTTGAAATACCGGTCGTTGACTTTGACCAGGGACTTGAAGATAGCCGGCCGGCGCACCGAGGTGTCGCGTGAGCTGAAAAACCAGGGCAGCGATGTGGAAGAGTCGTCCAGCCCGGTTGTTGTCATCAGGGAATAATAGTTGAGACAGAACACGGAAATTGTCACTGCAAGTAAATTATGGCTTTACGCACATCTATCATACGTCGGTTCAAGTGGATTAGCTGCATTATCTGTGTGCTGTTCCTGGTTGCAATAGGCAAGATGGCTCTAACCATGACAGTGGAGCGTGCCGAATGGCTGAAAGCCGGACAGAAACAGGAAAGGAAAAATCGGGAAATCGAACCCGAGCGCGGCAATATATATGCCTGCGACGGGCAGCTGATGGCAGCCACCATACCATATTACAAACTGTATATGGATCTTGGGGTGGAGGCTTTGCATGCAAAAGGAGGCAGACTGTACAAGGAGAACATCGACTCGTTGTGCATAGCGATGTCGCGCAAGTTCGGCGACCGGTCGCCGGCCGGTTACCGAAGTATGTTCGATGCCGCCTATCTGAAAAAAAACAGATATCTTAGGATATATCCTGACAAGGTGTCTTATATCGATCTGGAGGAGGTGAAGCAGTTTCCCCTTTTTCGTCTGGGGCGGAACAAGAGCGGATTGATTGATGATGTGGAATTTGCCAACCGGGAAAATTTGTATGGCTCAATGGCTGCACGTACAATAGGCAATGTTTACGGCAGCAGTGGCAGCGGGCAGTATGGATTGGAACTTTATTACGATTCGCTGCTTTCTGGCGTGCCAGGTGTGGAGCGTGGTGTGCGGGCCGGACGTACATGGGTGTATGTACCGGAAAAGGAGGCATTGGATGGCTGTGACATAGTTACTACGATCGATGTTGACATACAGGATATATGTGAAGTGGCATTGCGCAACAAACTCATTCAGATTGAGGCTGAAAACGGCTGCCTGGTAATGATGGAGGTGAAGACCGGGCAGATAAAGGCTATGGTCAATCTGGGGCGTACGGCATCAGGTACATATAAGGAGACAAAAAATATGGCTGTTGCCGATATGTCGGAACCAGGCTCCACATTCAAGGCTATGAGCCTTATGATTGCACTTGACAAAGGCGTTTGCGATACATCCGATGTGCTTGACATAAATTATGGCAGATGGCAGTTTGCCGACAGGACTATGACCGACCACAATTGGAAACGTGGCGGCTATGACTCGTTGACGGTAAGTGAAGTCTTGGCTTTTTCAAGCAATGTCGGAACAAGCCGGATTATCGACGAACATTTCAAAAGCAAGCCGGAAGAGTTTGTTGATGCAGTAATGGCCACCGGTTTTGCCGATGATATGAAGATTGAGATTCCCGGCGCATCTGTACCGGTCATTCCGCATCCGAAATCCTACAAATATTGGAGCCGCGTTACCTTGCCTTGGATGTCTATAGGCTATAATACCCAGATACCCCCTATCTATACCCTCAACTTTTATAATGCCATTGCCAATGACGGTAAACTTATGCGGCCGTATCTTGTACAGCGTATAGAGAAGGATGGCAGGGTGGTGATGGAGAAACATCCGCATGTAGTCAATTCATCAGTGTGCAAGTCAAGCACATTGCGCAAATTGCAGGGCATGTTGGAAGACGTGGTGAAGTACGGCACGGCCAAACCGAACCGAAGCCGTGAATTTGCTATCGCCGGCAAAACCGGTACTGCGCAACTGCAGTATGGCGGCAGTAAAGGTGCAGTGCGCCATCAGGTGAGTTTTTGCGGATATTTTCCTGCCGATGAACCCGTTTACAGTTGTATCGTTGTGGTCAAAGAGCCTCGTATGCTTCCGTCTGCCTCTTTCATGGCTGGTGCCGTATTCAAGGATGTGGCGGAAAAGGTGTACGCTCAGAAGGTAAACAGGAAGATAGGACAGTTGCCACGTTGGACTGCCGATTCCGTTCATTGTGCCAACCTGCCTCAAGTCAAGGCAGGCTACCGCAAGAATATAGAAAATGCGCTCGGCAGGGTGGATGTGGACTATGAATGGGATAATAATGGGGAATGGGTGGCTGTACGCATTTCCGATGACGGCAGGTCGTTGGTCGAACAGCAGCGGACTGTGCTTGACAATCTGGTGCCGAATGTGGTGGGTATGGGTGCTGCCGATGCACTTTATCTCATGGAACGGGCCGGCTTGCATGTGCAGATTTACGGCAAAGGGCGTGTCAGAAGCCAGTCAATAGCCTCAGGCAGCAATGTCGTGAAGGGGGCTACGGTCATTTTGCAGTTGAGATAGTTGACAATCAAGGTTTATATATCAGCAATATTATGTTACTTTCAGAATTGCTCCAAGGAGTGGAGTGTATAAGTAGGTTGGGTCAAGACCGTGAGATTTCTGCGGTTGTGTTCGATTCACGCAAGGTGACCCCGGGTTCGCTTTTTGTGGCCGCCGCAGGTACTGCCGTCGACGGGCATGATTATATAGCTGGAGCCGTAGAGTCCGGTGCTGTGGCTGTAGTTTGCCAGCGTATCCCTGCAAGTGGTGCCGCCTGTGATGTGGAGTATGTCGTTGTTCCCGACAGTGCTGAAGCGTTGGGTCGTATTGCGTCAAACTACTACGGCCGCCCTTCAGAACAGCTTACACTGGTGGGCGTTACCGGCACCAATGGCAAGACCACGATTGCCACTTTGCTTTACCGGCTTTTCAGCGGAATGGGATATAAAGTCGGACTACTTTCCACTGTGGTCAATTATGTGGCGGACGAGGCTGTAGAGTCTACCCATACCACGCCCGATGCTGTCGGGCTCAACAGTCTGCTGGCTCGTATGGTCGATGCCGGCTGTGAATATGCCTTTATGGAAGTAAGCTCCCATTCGGTTGACCAACGCCGTATAGCAGGACTGAAATTTGCCGGCGGTATCTTTACCAATCTTACCAGAGACCATCTTGATTATCACAAAACCTTTGACAATTACCTTCGTGCCAAGAAACGTTTTTTCGATGACATGCCAGCCGGAGCCTTTGCCCTTGTCAATGCCGATGACCGCAACGGCATGGTGATGATTCAGAACTGCCGTGCCGCGAAAAAGACATATTCAGTCCGTTCGCTCGCCGACTTTACTGCCCGTGTGCTCGAAGATTCATTTGACGGTATGCTGATGAATGTCTGCCAGCGGGAAGTATTCATGCCTTTTGTAGGCCGCTTCAATGCCTATAATCTCTGTGCCGTTTACGGTGCGGCAGTTTTGTTGGGTGCTGAGCCGGAAGAAGTGTTGCGCATTCTCTCTTCGCTCCATGCTGTCTCCGGACGTTTCGAGACAATCAAGTCTCCGTCAGGCTATACTGCCATAGTGGATTATGCCCATACGCCCGATGCCCTGACTAACGTTATCGACACCATCAACGACATACGGGCCGGTCGCGGCCGCCTGATCACGGTCATTGGCTGTGGCGGCAATCGTGACAAAGGCAAACGTCCTATGATGGCGCGTGAAGCTGTGGCCGGAAGCGACTGTGTCATTCTTACATCCGACAATCCGCGTCACGAAGAGCCGCAGGCCATAATCAACGATATGTTGGCCGGTCTCGATGCTGTTCAGCGGAAACGTGTGCTTGTCAATTCCGACCGCCGTCAGGCTATCCGTACAGCCTGTTCCATGGCCACCCCCGATGATGTTATTCTCATAGCCGGCAAGGGTCACGAAGACTACCAGATCGTAGGCGACACCAAATATCATTTCGATGACCGGGAGGAAGTCAGAGCCTGTTTCTGACAGAAATCTTCTCCTGTCACAAACACTCGTTGCGGCGGTCGATGCTGACCGCATCAATGCCCTGCCTGACCAAGCGTAGCCCTGCGGCAGGAGCTGATGTCGGACTTTGACGGAAGGGAGGGTTGAACGATGGTACGGTTCGAGAAAGACAAGCTGGTGATAGAGATACCGGCTGCCAGCCGGCGGGACGCCATAGAGACTTGGAGCGACCTGCATGCCGGTCTCTGCGATGTGATATACTATATGAAGCAGGATACCATCATTGATGAGACGTTCTTCAATCTGCCCCTGCTTCTCGGTGAGATGCTGCCCGGGCGGGACGACATCATGAGGATGGCGGAATGAAAAAAAAGCGGCCTTTCGGGGTCGCTTTTTTTTGTGCCGTTACGGGTAGGCATCGCAGTACATTATGTAGTTGAGGTGTTGGAAATATGCCTTTTCGTCTTTCTCTTTGTCGGGCGGTATGGTTGGCTTGTTGGCATTGTCCGGCCTGTCCAGGTGAGTGTTTTTGTCGGTTTTCTTTGTCATGCGCTTGTTTATTAAAGTTTTTGTTGTATATTTGCAGTGTCTTGATGCTGATAGACGTTAAATTATCAGACAGGGACAGGGTTGTAAGACCGTGTACCACCAAAGGGCACCGAGGGGGTGCCCATTTTTATTTTACCTCCTTTATTATATTCTCGTTTTTTACATAAAAGAATATTTTTCCATTACATTTTCGTCTTGCCTCACTCAAAACGTCAAAATATTTAACATCGGCATTCGGCAATTCAAAAATCACAGCCTCGCCGCCTTGTTCGGTCAGAGCTTTTTTTGCGTATTTCACTATATTTCCGGCACCGCCATCTATACATTTGAGGTCGGACTTTATGCCGTCCATCAGGATGTCGTATGTCTGGCCTGCGGGTCGGTTTACTCCCCGCAGGTACTCCACGACATGACCGTTGTCGGCAATGACCTTGCACATGCGCAGTTCCTTTTCAAATTTCTTTTTCTCGGCCTTGCTTGCCCCGGCTTCCTCTATCCGTTCGCGTTGTGTGACGACAAAGCCTGTGCTGCCTTTGGGCGTATATGTGTGTTCCCATTCCTTTTCGCTGTATTCTGACAGACGTTGTTTTCTGCCTGAAACAATGTCGAGCATGGTCTTACATTTTTCGCAGTCTTTTTGAGCCGCGAGGTCGGCGAAGAGGGCGAACAGTTTAGGCTGCGGGTTGAACGGGCATGCGGCGCAGGACTTGGGGAAGTAGGGGTGCCTGCGTGAGAAGAGCCTGCCGTCCTTACCAGGGTTGTTCTCCAGTCCGGGCGACGGTTCATCCCTTTTGCCTGAAGCTGACGGTACGGCGGTGGACGGTTCATCGGTGGGTTCGAGGTCACATTTGCAGTTCCATCGGTCGCTCGGGCGGTGCTGCGACCAGAAGCGGTCGCCGATGGGGCGCACGGTGTTCCAGAACACGCGGCGGTCAGCTCCCGGATCGGGACTTGTGGAAGGCACCCAGCGGAGATTCGGCAGCACGTCCTTTTCCGCCTCGAACTGCTTCCACTCCGAAGCCTGAGCGGCACGCAGTACGGCGGTGCTGTACTCCGTACGCAGCCATGCCCTGTTACGGTGGCTGACATACGGCTGCACATCGCGTGCGAAGCGCGGGAACGACTTCAATACGCCGCGTTCGTCCGTCATCAGCCGGGCGATGTCGTTCTGCATGCGGTGCGTGCGGAAAGCGGAGAACACCTCCACGTTCTCCGCGAGAGCCTTTTGGAACTCCGTGTCCGGTATCGGACCTCCGGCCTGTACGGCATCGGCGAAGCCCAAAGCCACGGCACCGCTGAAAATCCTCACCGTCTCGTTGAAAAGGTTGCTCTCAATCTCACTTTCCACATCCACCTCACAGCGGTATATGGCGTGCAGGGCTTCGTTGATGACCTCCGGAGAGAACTCTATGCCTGTGGCAACGCCGAGGTCGGGCAGACGGTCGGCAGGGTAAATGTCGGCGGTATGGCCCCGATCACGGCCGGGGCTTACGCGAAAAAACCGGACAGCGCGCCGAGCTTCTCCTTTTTGCCCGGCTTTTCATTGTCGTCCTTTCCGGACCGGCTGACCGCTTCAAGTGCGGCACGGCGTTGTTCCTCGCGTCTGGCAATCAGTTCATCGTAGTTGTCTGGCTTCGGCAGCTGGTACGTCTCGTACCAGTAGTCATCGGAAATAGGCACACGTTCGGCAAGGCGCAGGTCGATGCTGAGGCGTTCGTTCAGCTTCTTCAGGTCGGCCTCCTGGGCGAGGACGGTCGAAAAACAACCTTGTATGAAGGTAATAGAAATTCTTAGCTTGAACAAGGAATTGTTGTTGAAGATGAAAAAACTCGGCATACGCATGAATGATGTACAATATGTCGAACTTTACGACCAATACTGCAATATGATTGACGACGGGAACAAGGTGTCGTATGTCATCGCGAAGCTGGCTGAAGAATACTCTGTCAGCGAGCGAAAAGTGTATGACCTTGTCAGACGTTTCAATGAAACGCTGCAACTCTCTTGCAGTGTAAATGGGGGGGGTAAAACGCTAATTTATAATAGTTTCAGTACTTTTGTAGCACTAAAAAACTATTGCAATGAGAAAACAGTATCTTTCAACCCCGTTGCCGTTTGTAGGGCAAAAACGCATGTTTGTCAAGGAGTTCATAAAAGTGCTTGAGCAGTACCCCGACAATACAGTATTCGTTGACTTGTTCGGAGGTTCCGGCCTGCTGTCGCACATAACCAAATGCCGGAAGCCGGATGCGACCGTCATATACAACGACTTCGACAACTACCGCTCCCGGCTGGAGAACATACCCCGCACCAACGCCCTGTTGGCTGATTTGCGTACCATTGCCGCCGGCCTGGCAAAGGATGCACGTATAGAAGGAGAGAAGCGTGAGCGTATATTTGCCCGGTTGAAACAAGAAGAACAACAATATGGTTATATTGACTTTGTTACAGTATCCTCTTCTTTGATGTTTTCGATGAAATACAAGCTGAGCATTGCAGCTATGCAGAAGGAGACGTTGTACAACAAAGTCCGCCAGACCGACTATCCGTCTGCGGATGGTTACCTTGACGGCATTACGGTCGTATCTTGCGACTATCGCAAACTGGTTGAGCAGTACAAAGACGTGCCCGGTGTAGTGTTTCTCGTTGACCCGCCGTATTTAAGCACAGATGTCGGCACGTACAACATGAGCTGGAGGCTGTCTTACTATCTCGATGTGCTGACCATTTTAGCCGGACACCAATTTATCTATTTTACATCCGACAAATCGCAGATAATTGAACTGTGTGAGTGGATGGGTTGCAATCGCGCCATTGGCAACCCATTTCAAAAATGTCACCGTGTCGAGTTTAACACCCACATGAATTTCAACGCGCGCTATACAGATATAATGCTGTATACCGCACCGGAGTAATTTTGACTCTTGATCGACGTTAAACGCCGTTTGATTGCTAATAAAAAATAGAGTGAATAGCATTTATTCACTCTATTTTTTATTGTTGCGTCTTTGCCGTTTTGTGTACTTTTCTTTTTGAAAAAGTGTACTTTTCATTTTCGCGATTATAGACATAAGCATCGAAACTGCTGCAAAATCCAACGACCGATTTGGAGTAAAAAAATACAACGTATTTGCGATATTACCAACTTTTATGAGATAAGTAACTCTCAAAAATTAGCTGCAAAATGAATTCAGACGTGTTTTCGAGTGATTTTAGCACTATGAAGAAAGCGTTTAGCGGGCCAAACAACTGATGAATAGAGGTAAAAGCACCGGAAAAACGCCAAATTCATAGCAGCTGAAATTTGTAGTTGCTTGAATGATTTGGTATAAACTAATTTTAAGAGTTACTTATATCTTATCCCGAATTCACGTATCAATATAACAAAAATAGGCAAGATTATATGCTTTCTGGTCATAGTAATAATGTTAATCAATGATGCGAATTATATCAATAAAAAAAATCCGGCGATTGCCGGATTTTTTAACGCTGGTGTTGATTTACTGTCCAGCCGTGTTGTGTAAACCACAGACTGTCTGCTGGGGCGGCTGCGCCGGGCTCAAACTTAAAATTGCCACGTCCACCTTTTACCTTTTCTGATTCATTAAAACGAGTTTCTATTTCATTTCTCATATTATGAATTACCTTTGGGCCAAAGTGTTCGAAAGTTGCACCTTCAATCACGACGTAATATATTGAACCGATTTTTTTGTCTGTGCTGTATTTTGCCAATGTATCTGCTGATATAATTTCAACTACGTTTTTATGATTAAAATATAACTCAACTGTATCTAACTTTACAGGTTTTGGGGGCAATGGTTCATTTTTATTTTCACAACCGCTGAATATGCTGGCGCCTGCAAGTGCAAATGCAGGGAACATAAGTTTCAGTTTATATGGGATAATCTGTTTTATTTTCATTCTATGTCCTTTGTGTAAAGTGTTTAACGTGAATATTTATTAATTGTTCAACCTTGCACGCGATAGTCCAGGTTGATTCGTTAATCGGTCAGCTCTTCGGTGCTGTGTTATGGTGTAAAATCATCTTGTGGGCGAGGCGCGCCCGAAAGCTAATAGTGTCCAGCCGTGAATCTTAGAAATACTTATAGACAGCATCCCTGCAAATGCGCGACACACATTTCTCGTCAAATTCGATAATACGAGAGATGGGCCAACCGGTGGCGTGACAGCGGTGTCTGTTTTGATGGCATCTGGTTTGTTGTCATTGTTATCTGTATACGAGTCATCCGGTGTTCCGTGGATGGCACAGCCACCGGCAACGCTAATGCCTGCGAATGCAGATACCGGAATCGAGTGTCCCAGTTTTATTATGGTATCGTCTGTCTTATTTGCCATGTTTCACTCCTTGGCAGTGTGGTTGTTTCTGATCGCGAAAGTACAAAAAATTGCAACACTAACAAATAAAAAACATTTTTTAACCTTCATACAACCAAGCGAATATGAAAACCATAGACAATACCAAGTTGTGAATTGCTTTCAAATTTTGTATCTTTACGGTCGAAAAACAACAACGTTGCAAGAAACAATCAATATGAAAACAGAGACAATATCTATACTCAACGCAAGAATTAAACAACTTGAACAACAACTTAACTCAAAATAAACTATGGAAAAGCTCAAACACCTATTGCTTCCGATGACACTCATCGTCGTGTGCCTAACGTTGACTTCGTGCGAGAATGAAGATACGCGCCTTTATGACTGGGATGTCAATACAAGTATGTACTACAAAGGACAATTGCAGTGGGAAGAATCTTTCATTGAATACAGTAAAACACAGGAATACATGAAGATACAGAAAGCAGAATACGAGTCTTGCTCAACAAGCCATACACGGTATATCTATCTTTACTCAAAAAGAACAAAAAACTCAAAGTAGCAAAAAAATTTCCGTTTTATTGTCGGCATAAAAATCAGAGCCTTTGAGATTCATTTATTTTCGGTAGATTGCGCGGAAATGTGGCAAATTTATAGTACATTTGCACCATATAAAATTTGAAGCAATTCACAATAAGGATTATTCCGTTGTGAAAACTTTAGGTTGCCCTCGTCCTTTATCGGGGGCATTTTTTATGCCGCATAAATCAGAATAAACGCTGTACCAATGCCATTCAAACAATGTTCAAACGGCATTGGTACAGCGTTTATTCTGATACTGATACAGCAGTTGTTCCCTGATGGCTATTTGCTGTAGTGGCGGTAGAACTCGACTACCGCAACTATACCTTTGCGGAATATGTCGAGGTCGAAGTTCTCGTTTGGCGAGTGGATGGCATTGCTTTCCAGACCGAAACCCATGAGCACGGTTTTTACACCGAGAACCTGTTCGAAAGTGGAAATAATCGGAATACTGCCGCCGCGACGCGCAGCAAGCGGCTTTTTGCCGAATGCAATCTCAAATCCCGTTTCTGCTGCTTTGTAGGCCGGCAGGTCGATAGGGCATACATAGCCTTGGCCGCCGTGCATCGGGGTGACTTTCACCTTTACGCTGCGGGGTGCTATGGCATTGATATATTTGACAAAGGCTTCCGATATCTCGTGATGATCCTGGTCGGCAACCAGACGGCACGAAACCTTGGCGTATGCTTTTGACGGCAATACTGTTTTTGAACCTTCGCCTGTGTAGCCTCCCCATATTCCGCAGATGTCGAACGACGGGCGGCAGCTGTTGCGTTCGAGGGTGGAGTAGCCCTCTTCGCCTTCAACTTCTTCGACATCGATGGCTTTCTTGTAGCGTTCGAGGTCGAAGGGTATGTTTTTTATCATTTCGCGCTCGGCTTCGGGAACCGGCAGCACTTTGTCGTAAAAGCCTGGTACGGTGATGCGTCCGTGTTGGTCTGTTACCGAGGCAAGCATTTTGCATAGAGTGTTTATAGGGTTGGCCACAGCACCGCCGAAGTGCCCGGAGTGCAGATCGCGGTTAGGACCTGTAACCTCTATCTCCCAGTAGGCCAGACCGCGCAGCCCGGTGGTGAGCGACGGTGTGTCTGCTCCTATCATGCTGGTGTCTGACACGAGGATGATGTCGCTTTTCAGCATTTCGCGGTTCTCCTTGCAGAATTTCTCAAGCGATGGGGAACCGATTTCCTCTTCTCCTTCAAACAGGAATTTCACGTTGCAACGCAGCTCACCTTCGCTGTTGAGGTACTCGAATGCCTTTACCTGTACCATTGCCTGGCCTTTGTCGTCGTCAGCTCCGCGTGCCCAAAGGTGGTTGTCGCGTATTTCGGCTTTGAATGGGTCTGATTTCCAGAGTTCGAGCGGCTCGGCGGGCATTACGTCGTAGTGCGAATAGACAAGCACTGTTGGCATGGCCGGGTCGATGAGTTTTTCGCCGTAAACGATTGGGTTGCCGTCGGTTGGCATTACGGTTGCTTTGTCGGCTCCTGCGGCAAGCAGGAGTTCGCGCCAGCGGTTGGCGCAACGTATCATGTCATCGTGGTGTTCGGGTTTGGCGGAGATGGAGGGGATGCTGATGAGGCTGCTCCATTCCGAGATGAAACGGTCGAAGTTCGTTTCGATGTAGTGTCTTATTTCCATAGATTTATAGTGTGTTTGAGTTGTTGTTTGTCATAGCTTTTTGTCCATTGCGAGGGCGATGCGTTTGCGGTCACGGTCGATGTCGAGGACTTTGACTTTGATGTGCTGCCCTATGTTGAGCATTTCTGCGGGGGAGGCAATGCGCCGTTCTGCTATTTGTGAGACGTGCAGAAGCCCGTTTTCTTTGATGCCGATATTGACGAATGCCCCGAAATTGGTGATGTTTGTCACCTGGCCGTCAAGTCTCATTCCCGGGCGGAGGTCGTCAATGGTGCGTATTGTCGGGTCGAAATCCCATTCCTCTGCCGGTTGACGCGGGTCACGTCCAGGTTTTTCGAGTTCTGAAAGAATGTCGGTGAGGGTAGGGATACCCGTGTTGTCTGTTACATAACGTCCAATGTCTATTGTGCGTTGCATGGCGTGGTCTGCC
>JBJECG010000060.1:0-22797 GCA_051870875.1 Candidatus Aphodosoma sp. | reverse complement strand
ATCATGCCGACACAGGTTCGGAAGCCAGCAATACATAATCCAAAACATATATAATAGACACGTGAACAACAATTGCCCTACAGATTTACCATATAGAGAACCGAACCATAACGACAAATGGGGTGTAATAGTAAATCCGACTGCAGGCAAACGCCGTCTGCGCAAAGAATGGATAAACATATACCGCACACTAAAACGAGCGGCCATATATTTCTCGGTCCAGAGCACCGAGTACCAAGGCCACGCAACAATACTTGCACGCCAACTGGTGCAAAACGGGTTCAGCAAGATACTCATCATAGGTGGCGACGGTACGGTAAACGAAGTGGTAAACGGTATTTTCACATCGGGAACCCCAGATCCGTCCATTGTCACCATAGCACTCATACCCTACGGCACCGGCAACGACTGGGCCCGTTACTGGGGTTTGAACAGCATGACACGCAACCAAATAATCGACACCTTGTATCAGCGCAACACCGAAAGCGTGGATGTCGGACTTATAACATTCACACACAACAATGAAAAAAGACAGCAATACTTTATTAATGGCGCAGGATTCGGATTCGACGGACTGGTAGTCAACATCACCAATCGGCTGAAACGGATATTGGGAGGATATGCCTGGATATATTCGCTAAGCGTATTGAGTGCAGTATTCCGCTACCGCCCTACAAGAATGGAGATAACCGGAGGTGACAAGCATATCGATGACAAAATATTCAGTATATCCGTTGGCAACGGCTGTTATTCAGGAGGCGGACTCAAACAGACAAACGGCAACCCGACAGACGGCAAGCTTTACATTATGGCTATGCATACTCCGTCATTCTTAAAAATCATCAAAGGTCTTGGTTACCTTTTCCGAGGTGAAATCTATAAATTTCCATTGGCAGAAACCATAGAAAGTTCTGAAATAACCATCCAAACTACACATACCACCAATATTGAAACCGATGGTGTGGAAATAAACGGTGACGGCATATTTCATATCACCGTCTTACATAGTGCTATAAATATGGTTGTGAACAAGACAAACAAGAGCGGAAGAAAAACGAAGGCACTATTTGAGTTGCAGAAGTCAGAATAAATCCGTAACTTTACAAGCTAAAAATATGTTCAAGGAATGAGACAGCTGAAAATTACAAAATCCATCACCAACCGTGAGAGTGCCTCTCTCGACAAGTATTTACAAGAGATTGGTCGTGAAGACCTTATCTCCGTAGATGAAGAGGTCAAATTAGCTCAGCGCATCCGTAAAGGCGACCGCGCCGCATTAGAAAAACTTACCCGGGCAAATCTCCGTTTCGTCGTTTCAGTAGCAAAACAGTACCAAAACCAAGGGTTGTCATTGCCCGACCTAATCAATGAAGGTAACCTCGGCCTAATCAAGGCGGCAGAGAAATTTGACGAAACGCGCGGATTCAAGTTCATTTCATACGCGGTGTGGTGGATTCGCCAATCGATACTCCAGGCTTTGGCAGAGCAATCGCGTATAGTGCGTCTGCCACTCAACCAAGTTGGCTCGCTCAACAAAATAAACAAGGCTTTCTCCCGTTTTGAACAGGAGAACGAGCGACGCCCGTCAGCAGAAGAACTGGCAGAAGAACTGGATCTTCCTATCGACAAGATTTCAGATACGATAAAAATCTCCGGCCGTCACATATCGGTAGATGCTCCGTTTGTCGAAGGAGAGGACAATTCGCTGCTTGATGTATTGGTGAATGACGACTCTCCTATAGCAGATTCTTCGCTTATCAACGAATCGCTTTGCAAAGAAATAGAAAGGACCCTCAACCTGCTGCAAGAACGTGAACGTGAGATAGTGAAAATGTTCTTCGGCATAGGATGCCAGGAAATGACACTCGAAGAGATAGGTGACAAGTTCGGACTGACCCGCGAGCGCGTACGCCAAATCAAAGAAAAGGCCATTCGCAAGCTAAGACAGAATTCAAAGAACAAATTATTGAAAGTTTATTTAGGCTGATACGTTGTGACACAGACAACACACTGATAAACGAAACACGACTGAAAGAGCATACAAATGCTCTTTCTTTATTTAAGATTGACAACAGATATATGGAACCCGGAAAAAACGAGTATGCATCATTCATACAGTGACTACAAATTTCCGACTGCAATGAATTGACCGTCTTTTCTGTATTTCGGGTTCAAAAATTCAGTATGCTACTTAACATAAAGTCTGCCCGCTTCCGCACCCAACATTCGCTATTCTCATTAATATGTCGGGTCGGTCAGACTCTCTGACCATAAAGCAGACTCAATCCGGCAACAGGGCAGAATTCATCTTGCAACCATATTTTTCGGGTTGCACCAAACAACAAGCTCAAGAAAAAAGACTGTGGATCTACATACCGCTTCCATACCACGACTGCTCTGGTATTATTCCCTACCATCACTTATCGGCACATTGACAAATGCGCTCTACAACATCATCGACCGCATATATATAGGTCAGGGTGTGGGAGCGATGGCCATATCAGGCATGGCACTTACATTTCCGATAATGAATCTGCTCGGGGCATTCGGTATGCTTGTAGGACAAGGCGCAGCTGCCAGAGTATCGCT
The DNA here is from genome assembly GCA_051870875.1 of Candidatus Aphodosoma sp. GTDB lineage: Bacteria > Bacteroidota > Bacteroidia > Bacteroidales > Paludibacteraceae > Aphodosoma. Next base: position 20,208 of record JBJECG010000060.1, on the reverse strand, counting down.
TTTTTTAGGAAAGAAAAACAATCGCGGAGCAAACATAATATTGAGCAACACGGTAATCCTGACATTGTTTTTCTACATTCTGGTCAGTTCGTCATGTTTCATATTCATCGATCCCATACTCACGGCTTTCGGAGGAACTGAACAGACAATACCGTATGCCCGGGAATATATGCGCATAATCATCCCAGGACATATCTTCACAGCCCTAAGCTATGCCTTTACCAATATAATGAGGGCCTCGGGACATCCGCGCTATGCTATGTACACACTGCTGATAGGTGCCTTACTCAATGTGGCCATTGACCCGATATTTATCTTTGCTTTCGGCCTGGGTATACGCGGCGCTGCCTACGCCACAGTAATTTCGATGTCGGTTTCAATGGTATGGGTAATGCGGTTCTATTTCAAGAAAGGTCATACCCTACATTTTTCAGCCGATACTTTCAAATTAGATTTTCCGACTATCAGGGCAATACTTTCGATAGGACTTTCACCGTTTCTGCTACACGTCAGCACATCGCTTGTCAACCTGCTGATGAACCATACCTTACTGCATTACGGCGGAGACTACGCTATAGGAGCATTTGGTATAATCACATCATTCACGACTCTGGTGGTAATGTCGATAATCGGCCTGAGCCAAGGCATGCAACCTATAATAGGATACAATCACGGAGCCGGACAGCACGCAAGAGTCCAAGAAACATTGCGGTTATGTATAATGGTGGCAACGATAATCACATCCATCGGATGTGTTATAGGCTTGACAGTACCCGACAGTGTAGCCAGGTGTTTCAGTTCCGATGCCAAACTGATATCCGTAACATCGCACGGGCTGCGTATCTACATCTGCACATTCTTTGTGGTAGGATTCCATATAGTGGCAACCAACTATTTCCAAAGCATCGGGCGTGCATGGATGTCGATACTGTTATCAATTTCACGCCAGATACTGATACTTATACCATTTATCCTGATTCTGCCTCCGTATTTCGGCCTTGACGGTGCATGGATGGCTCAGCCGACATCAAATATACTGTCGGCTGTCATAGCTGCCGTCATTCTCAGGAAAAACCAAAGACAATATGACAGTTCCGTAGGATGACACAGCGGCATCCATTACCGGGAAACTACAGTCCGTCTATGTCACGCATGGCGTTTATCAGATAAAACTTCCGAAACTCTACGAGTTCATCTGGTGTTATATCCTGCTCATATATAATACCTTCAGCCAGTAGTCTGGCTCTCTTGGTACCTTCGAGCAGAGGTTTCCGCGGAGTAACAAGCTTACCGTCATGACGTTGGAATACCACGTTGGCAAACGTAGTATCGGTGACAAACCCTTTTTGGACAATCAGCGGTTCTTCTCCATCCCCCACCAACGACTTTAGGCGATCCAGTCCGGATCGGTCGGCATATTTCATATGGTAGTCAATATCAGACACCACAGGTACCAGCCGTCTTATATCTCTTTTTTCATATTTCACAGCACGCCACCCAGAAACACCGGCAGCGTTGTACTCTACAGTACAACGCATTTCCGCACCAGCATTATGCCAGTCTTGTCTGTCCATACGGTAAAGACACCCGAGTATCTCCTCCCATACGGTTTGGGAATGCAATGTACGCAACACTCGTACACGATGATATTCCAAGTCAAGGTATTCGCCGTTACGGCAACAGAATGTTTCTATAAAATTCACCATTCCGACAACATTTTTTATTACCTATGTCAGGAAAAGAGCCGTAAACAGTTGATTGGCAATATATCCTATCAACAAATGACATCATCAGAAGCACCATACAGCCGACATATTACCGGCAACTTCAACAGTTTTTGCCATATAAGAACAGGTCTTTATATGTATATACTCAATTCTGTCAGTATCCAAATGGCAGGTAGACTTTCTCGAGTACCTCTTCATACTCAGCGTTGCAATCGCTGTTTATAGTTATGCCTCCACCACTGCGGAAATACAATTCGGTCTCTTTGCCATCTGCAGAACTGCGCTGCTCTATGAAACGAATCATCACAGCACTATCAAAATTCTCACCGTCAAAATATCCTATAATGCCGGTATAATAACCCCGAGGTTCGCCTTCCGCCTCACGTATTACCCTTAAAGTGGATTCACGCGGAGCACCGCAAATACTACCGGCCGGAAGCAGATTGCGTATGATGTCGCCCAAACTGCACCTCCATCCGTCTGACAAATCGGCCACCACTTTACTGCTCACCTGAAGCACATCACCGTGAGAGGTTTCCAAACGGTCGATATAACGGAAACGTTCCACCCTCACATTGCGTCCGACACGAGCCAAATCGCTGCGGATGAAATCGACTATGGTATTGTGTTCACAAGTTTCTTTGTAATCCGACAATATGATGTTTTCTGCATCTGGTATTTTACCGGAAATGGTACCTTTCATGGGGAAACACATTATTTTGCCATGCTCTATACGGACAAACGTTTCGGGCGAAAAACAGACAAATTCACCTGGCACCAGAAGTCGGTAAGGCGATCTGCTCCGCAAGAATATTTCTTCAAGCGAGAAATCGGTGTCAAGAGCGGTTTTTACGGTAAGATTGGCCAAAAAAGTATCGCCACGATGAAGCGCATAGGATATGCACCGGAATTTACGGGCGTATTCTCCTGCATTTACCGGCTTAGGGACAAACCTGCTGCCCTGTACATAACACAGAGACAAAGCCGATACGTTGCCCCGACCGCCGATCTGCCATCCGACTTCGGTCTGCCGTTCGGGATCAAGTATCAATCTTCCGTCAGACAATTCGTAATCGACAAAGAAAAGGAACGGTTGTCCTTTGAAAGCAGCTTGATTTATACTTTCAAAAAATACTGCCTTGTCCATCAATAATATAGAGGTTCGGGATAAAACACAGACAAAAAAAGCCGTTACATTGCAAATGACTCTTCAAGCTACAACTCAATACCAACAACATACTATCAAAGTTACAATGACAAATGCAAATATACAAAGCAAAGCGGATGTGCCACAAAACAACATTACGAAAGACAATATCGAACGGCAAATACCTATATGATGATCCCAAGCAGTCTTATTTGTGAAACAAGCAACATAACTGCAAAGTTCAAACGGAATTGTTTTCAGGGTTTATGTTCTGAGACGACTTAAATAAAGAACAGACAACCCGCCGGAAACCGCGTGCCACTTGAAAGAGAGTGGTTCCGATCAATGCCGGTATGGCAAAACGGAAAGACCGGTCACAAAAGCAAATGCCATAAACAGACTGCAGACTTCTGATATACGGAAGAAACGTCACTATTTGTCCTTGCCAGTCATTATATCCAATACCAGACTGTCGGTGGCTTTCATACCATCGCGTCCTATTTTGGTCATATTCTCAATCGATTTGTCGACAGATTCGTCGATTATGCCTTCCACTGATGTAACAGTCTTGTCTGCCATTGCCAGCATGGCACACATCACGGCGGTAGATACACCGCTTGCGACTTTCAGGGCGCATGACGGTTTTGCTCCATCGCACAGCATACCGGTGAGTGTGGCAGCCATATTCTTGACAGCATATTCCACTTGTTCGTAACTACCCCCCATCAGATAAGTAATGGCTGAAGCCGATCCTGTGGCTGCAACCACACACCCGCAAAGGGCGCAAAGTCGGCCTAAGCTCTGCTTGATATAAATGACTGTCAGGTGGGAAAGGGTGAGAGCCCGTATAAGTTGCTCTTCAGTAGCATTGTTGTCTTCAGCATAGGCCACCACCGGCATTGTGGCCGATATACCCTGATTGCCTGATCCTGAATTGCTCATTACAGCCATAGGACATCCGGCCATACGGGCATCGCATGCAGCTGCCGTACGAGAGAGTATATGCATGTAAGTATAGTCACCGAACATACGGTATTTGTGAACGCTTTCGCGTATTGTACGGCCTACTTCGTGTCCGAAATGTCCGTCAAGTGCCATGCGCGACACAGCATCGTTCAGTTCTTTTGTCTTCAGTATAAAACGTATGTCTTCTATAGGAGTATCCATTGCAAAATCCCATACACGATGCAGAGTGAGTTTTACATCTTCGTTTACAGCTGTCGAGGAAGAAGCTCCGGACTCCTGTTTCAGCAGGACCTTACCGTCTTTTTCCAGATATGAAAAATTGGTATGCGAACCGGAGATTACAGCTGTTGATGTATGTCCGCCGGAGGTGCAACTGGCCTCGATATAGAGAGTCTCGGGTGTATCCTTGAGGGATATGCCTACGCGGTTTTCAGCAATGAACTGTTTTCCGAGTTCGACAGCAGCCAGTGTACAGTCACGCAACACTTCGAGCTGGTATTCGCTTTTTCCTATCAGCACACCGAGGGCTATGGCTATCGGCAACCCTATCATGCCTGTACCTGGAATACCTACACCCATTGCATTTTTTATGATATTGGCACTCAATTGCAATACAATACGCTCCGGACGGCAACCGAGCAACTCGGCTGCGCGGGCGGCACAGAGCGATACGGCTATCGGTTCGGTACAACCTATGGCAGGTATTACTTCACGTTTTATAAGATCTATGATTTGCTGCTTTTCGTTTTTCATATCGGTGTCGTTTTACGATTTTCCTTTTGTTTTGCAGTGTTGGTTTGGAGTTGCCTATTCGCTATATTTGGCTTCAACGAAATAAAGTCCGCCGGCCGGTACCGAATGTCCTGCACTACAACGGTTCTTTGCTTCTATTATGTGGTGTACATCATCGATTGTAGTCTTGTGTATGCCGACATCAATTAGCGTGCCTACTATTGCACGGACCATATTGCGCAAAAAGCGGTCTGCCTCTATGGTAAATATCAGATTGCAATTGTCCCGACGTTCCCATTTGGCATACATGATATTGCAGTTGTTTGTCTTTACATCGGTATGCACTTTTGAAAATGACGTGAAATCACGGTATTCGAAAAGCACATCGGCTGCTTTGTTCATCAGGTCTACGTCCAATTTGCGAGGAAACCGATAGGCACGGTCTGTGGCAAACGGGTCTTTGCGTTCCGTTATATGATACTCGTACTTGCGCGATACGGCATCGAAACGGGCATGCAGTTCCGGATTCACTTGCCGTATATGGTTGACGGCTATCGAAGGCGGCAGAAGGCTGTTGAGGTTGGCCGCCAGCCTGGCTGTATCAGGAATGACCGTTTCGGTATCAAAATGAGCAGTCATCCCCAATGCATGCACTCCGGCATCTGTCCTGCCTGCCCCCGTCACTGGCGTTGGTGTCCGCAATACGGTGGACAGAGCATGTTCAACAACTTCCTGGACTGCAGTGCCATTAGGTTGCCTCTGCCATCCGCAATAAGGCGTGCCGCAATATGCCATATTGAGAAAGTATCTGTACAAATTGCCGGTATTTTGGTTGATGATCTATTTTATTTTGTACGAACAACGTACTTTGCCTTTCGATATGTTGGTGAGTTTGCCGCTTATCATCTGACGTCGTATTGGCGATACCCTGTCGGAAAAGACATGACCTTCAAGATGATCGTATTCGTGCTGCACAATTCGGGCAAAAAAGCCGTTGTACGTGTCGGTGTGTTCTGCAAAATTTTCGTCAAAATAATGGATGGTAATCTTTTCGGGGCGCGACACCTTTTCGTGAATGCCAGGCAAAGACAGACAGCCTTCTTCATATGTAACGGTTTCTTCCGATGTTTTGGTTATAGTCGGATTGATGAACGTACGGCGGCCTGTGTCTATCCCGGGAAACTCTTCCTCCATCGGCGATGCATCTATGACAAACATGCGTATCGAGAGCCCGATCTGAGGTGCTGCGAGACCTACTCCATCGGCATGATACATGGTCTGGAACATATTTTCTATCAGAATCCGGAGTTCGGGGTAATCGGCTGAGATTTCCTCTGTCGGCTTACGGAGCACTGGTTGCCCGTAGGTATATATCGGTAAAATCATTGTTGTTATGTGCTGTTTGAATTTGGAATGGTTGGTTGTGCTTATTCCGTGTTTTGTTTACAATACGTTCAACACCTGTTCTTTTATCTGTTCAAGCTCGTCCTTCATCTTTACAACAATAATCTGCATTTCACTATGGTTAGACTTTGAACCCAATGTATTTATTTCACGCCCCATCTCCTGTGCTATGAATCCCAGCTTCTTGCCAGGAGCCTTTTCAATTTCCATAGTTTCGGAAAAATATTTCAGATGGTTGCGCAACCGTGTCTTTTCTTCGTTGACATCGAGCTTTTCGATGTAGTAAATCATCTCTTGTTCCAGACGGTTACGATCGATGCTTATCTTCTCTTCCAATGTCTTGAGGTTTTCTTCAAGATGCTTTTTGATCTTGTCAATCCGTTCTCCTTCATAAGGCTCCACTTCGGCAAGAAGCGCAGATATATTGTGGAGTTTTTCGGTAAACATGCGCTGCAATGAAGCCCCTTCCTGAAGGCGGAACGATTCCAGTCTGTCAATAGCCTGGTTTACTGTCTGTAACACAATCTGCCATTCGCAGTCATCCAATGCAGGCACATCGGTCTTCATAACATCCGGCATACGCAGCACCAGTTCCATGAGGTTGTCCGGGACGGCCAAACCGGCTTCCTGTGCAGCGGCTTTTATCTGTTCGGCGTATCCGCGGACAAGCGCAGTGTTGATGCGCGATGACGATGTGGTATTCACATCCTCGGAATATATGGAAATCTCGACTTTTCCCCGTTCCAGCCGTGATGCGACAAGACCACGTATCTCCAGATCTTTTTCGCGGTAGAAGTTTGTGATGCGCGTAGAGAGATCAAGTGTTTTGGAATTGAGTGACTTTATTTCGACAACTATTTTCTTGCCATCGTACTCGCAAGTGGCCTTGCCGTAGCCTGTCATTGAATGTAACATTGTGATAATAAGTTTCGTTGCCGTAACTGTTACAGCCATTTGAAAATAATACGATGCCATATCGGGTTATTGCCTGCCTGTTGGCTTTCGCATGGCATTCCGCGTGGCAAAGTTACTTATTTTTATCTATAGACGAAAGCCAATTGCCGATTATTTGCCGTCCGTAAGCGGTAATTACCGATTCCGGATGAAACTGAAGTCCTATACGAGGCAGTGTCCGGTGTGCGATAGCCTGAATATTTCCGTCTTCATCCGTGGCAATGATTCGGATATCATGAGGCAGTGTTTCTTTGTCCACAACCCACGAATGGTAACGCCCGATAGGACTGTTGTCGGGTACATCATAGAATATCGGATGTTGGTGTGCAGCCAGTTTCAGTCGTGATGTATGGCCGTGAAGCGGTTGCGGCATACACGTCAGAATGGCTCCGGCAGCTTCGGCTATAGCCTGGTGGCCGAGGCACACACCCAAGATCGGGATGTCAGTTCCGCTGTGCAGAATCGTCTGCATTATAGGGTATTCTGCAGGTATTCCGGCTCCGGGCGAAAGCACTATACCACTATAATCAGGCAATGTTGCCATTATCCCATCCAAAATGGAGCGTCCATGCACATTGCCAGACCGACAATCTGTCACGACAGTCGGACTGATGCCAAATTGCCGCAGCATTTCAACTATATTGTACGCAAAAGAGTCGCAGTTATCAATGAAAAGTATGTTGTCCATTAATTAGAATCAGGCAGCTTCGTTTCTCTTTCTGTTTATAAACTCCAGTTCCTGGCATTTACCCTATATTGTCAGATTGACTATTTCTTTTTGCAGCTCCCACAAAAACCGTGCGGCGTGGGCTCCGTCCATCTGAGTATGGTGGAACTGGAACGACACGGTAAGGGTCGTTTTCAGCAGACTGCGCCTGTATTTGCCCCAGATGAGAAACGGATTGTTGAATATGCCACTATACATACCCACAGCACCGTCTATATCATATTTGGCTAATGCGGATGTGCCGATAACCATGCAGTCTGTCAAGTCGTGGCTGGTGCAGCTTTCGGCAACTTGTCCGGTAAGCTGCATGTAATGACGGTTGAACAGCTGTAAATCACAGTCGAAAGGTATATCACAGGAACTGACTTCGCCCTTCTTATTTTGCACAATGGTATTTACCGCTATATTTTCGTATTGCACAAGTTTTCCGGCTACGGGCAAAAGATAAAATTCCTTAATTCCAATAGCTGTCTTACCGATGCAATAGCACATCAACATATTGAATTTCAGTCTATTTTTACTACTTACCCTAACCAATCGCGACACATTCAGTGTCTTGAAGAGTGTCACCATAGGCATAGGAGCATTCATCCACATTTCAAAGGCGTATGCCCGACTGGATTCTTCAGGATTTATCACTTTCATAAACTGATGCACATTATTTTGTAATCTGTGTATATGAAATCGGTTTCCCGGACCGACAAAAATCCGGAACCGATGCATGGATTATGGTATCGTTACACAAGTACGAGATTGCGATACAGACGATTTTCAACGATACTGTTTCTTGAACTTGTCGAAATCTTTGATGTGGCCATAGACTACTATTCTGTCGTTTTTTACGAAACGGAAATCATCATCAGGCGGCACCACATTGTATATTTTGGAAGTCGAACCCAAAAAATTCATGCGAGCCTCCTGGCGTTTAACAGCTATAATATTCAGGGAAAAATTGCTCTCAATGTCGGCTTCAGCAAGTGAAAGGCCCTCGAAAATAGGCGGTATCCCGCACTCCATAATCTGATAACTGTCGGATACGATATACACACCTTTTATATACTCGGCATTTGAAGTCAAAGCCAGCATATCTGCAGCGTAAGTTTCGGGCATAATGACATCGTCAACCCCAAGGGTTTCAAGCACGGTCTTGTGAGTCTGATTGATGGCCCGCGCCACCAGCCGTTTCACACCGGCCTGTTTCAGGAGCGACACCACATATATAGAGTCACCTATATCCTGCCCCAAAGTAACAATTACCTCATCGGCATCATCCAACGGCAATGCGCTGAGAGACACACTGTCTCGTATTAAAACCTGCATGGTAGACGTTATATTGTCCTTATGCTCTTCCACCACATGGATGTCGGAATCGACACCTATCACATCGTGCCCCATGGCAGTAAGACGAATTGCCAAAGCACAACCAAAATTACCAAGTCCTATAATCAGATAAGTCATATTTTCCAAGTTTTTCCAATTCAAACAAATAGTTATCACCATCAAACATCAGTTGATAGGTATATTTTCAGTCGGATAATTATAAAATTTGGCATCGCTTTCGGGTATAAAACAAGCCAACAATGTAAGCAGACCGATACGACCAACAAACATAATGAACATAAGCACAATCTTGCTGTACCACATAAGAGACGGAGTTATGCCTATGGACAATCCTACTGTGCTGAATGCAGCCACCACTTCTACGAGGATTGACCTGAGCGACAAATCAGGCTCAAAAACAGCCAGCAGAAACACCCCTCCAGCCATAACCACAAGCGAGACGAATATGATGATAAACGCGCGGTTTACAGTCTGATGCGAAAGCGAACGATGGCGTATCTCTATATGGTCGCGCCCGCGCAGTGTATTCCAGATATTGAGGATAGCAATACCGAAAGTAGTAGTCTTGATACCGCCGGCCGTTGACATGGGGGAACCCCCTATCCACATCAATATCAGCATATAAATGAGAGTCACGGGCATAAGTCCATCAACCTGAAAGACACTGAAACCGGCAGTACGCGGAGTTACTGCAAGAAAAAAGGCTGTGGAAATCTTTCCCCACAACGATTTGCCGGCCAAGAGATTGTTATATTCTGTAATAAAGAAGAGTATTGTCGCTGTCGACAACAAAAAAAGTGTGGCGGAAAGCACAATCGCCGAATTTGACGTAATGATACGCGGCGTGTATATGTAATTCTGACGTTTTCCGAATATTTTACGCATAATATTGCCGGTTGAATGTTTCAGCCAGCGCCATATATTGAACAATATGGGAAACCCCAAGCCTCCGATTATAACCAAAAACGATATCGTATGCAACAACGCATAATTGCCGGCCAACGCCGGATTGCCCAAACCTTCGGGGACAATTGAGATTCCGGCATTACAAAATGCAGATACAGCATGGAACAAGGCTACGTATAATCCATACCACGAGTAATCACCCATAACGGAATAAATCAACCACGTACCCAACCCCTCTATCAAGACCGTAAGGAACAATATGTTGCGCAAAGTTGAAAATATCTGGGCTGCATTCTTCTCAGAGTCGATAAGGTCTTTAATCAACATTTTGTTCTGCCCCGAATGCCGTCCGGCAAACATCAACCCGAAAAAACTGGTAAATGTCATTATGCCGATACCTCCAAGCTGTATCAATATCAATATTATAATCTGACCGGTAAGAGAATATGCCGTTGTAATATCCACAACCATAAGACCAGTAACGCATACGGAACTGACAGCAGTAAAAAAAGTGTCGAGCAATGATACCTCGCCACGAGTGGCGCGTGGAAGAAGCAACAATCCTGTACCGACCACTATCAGCAACAGAAAACTGCCGACAAATATTCTATTGGGAGACAAACGGTTGGAAAGCAAACCTGTCAACAGTGTAGAAAATTTCAATACGGCTTGAATACCAACTACAAGCAAAAGCGTGTAATCATGGCAGACGTACGTCAAAAAAACATACTGGTCAACTATATTCTGAGGTAACCACCACAGTATCATGATGAAAGTCATCAAAGCGAAAATTGACCCTGAATACAACCAATATTGCGGAATACGTCTGTTGGCAAGGTTGGTCAAGAAGAAAATACAATGCTCTATATAAAACAGGAAGAAAGTAAACTTGAAAAGTTTGATAATTATGGCACTATCCATTGTGGAACGGAAACCGAAACCATAGACCAGCAATACCACCACAACAAGCGACATGACAGCGTTGATCAATGACAATATATGCACCGACGCATCAAATATCGGGTCCAACCACAATTTGATACGCATAAAATATGATTTCAACAGTCCGCTTACCATAACCAATACCGTCAACGCCGCATGAAAAACAGCTTCTAAAAGCCGGCCTCATTCATTTCCAATATGACTTGACACAACAAACAAGCATCATCTTTTTGAATTACGGCCAAAAAGGGTAAAGCCGAGTGACAGTTCAAAAGTGTTCAGCGGATTTCCTCTCAAGACATTGCCATCAAGATCATGACATTTGTAAAGGTCTGAAATCAATACATAACGAATATCCAAATTGACGCGCCAAACATCCAGCCCCAATCCGCAGTCGAGGCCTACACGGGTGTCACGTATTGTCTCGTTGAAATGATTCCACATCGAGGCCTTGGTGGATCCGGCATTGAAACTAAACCGAGGGCCAACCATAACCCGTAACTTGACAAAATCATCAATCAGACAAAACCCGACCATGACTGGGACATCGACAGTGCTTACGTTGTATGTATGCCTTACATTCTCGCCTGATTTATTCTGCATATCGGCCTTATAGGTGAAAAACTTATACACCACCTCGGGCTGGGCGTAAAGACGATGTCCGATACGAGAATAAAGTCCGACATTGAATCCGTTCTGCAAATTTCCTTTTACATCAAACATCTGATCGACACCGGATTTGAATATCTGCCCTCGTTCCAATGCGACATTGTACCCGACCTTAACTCCCATAGAAAACATCTGAGCCTCCAAAGCAGAGACTGCAAACACAAGCATAACTGCAAACGCAAGAACCCTTTTTTTCATATATCTGAAGCTACTCTCAAAAATTAGTTTATATCCTTTTATTATTATACTCTCACCGAATAAGGCAAAAGTACGTTAATTATCCGAGATGAACAAATGCGGACACGAAAATCTGCACAAAATTCCACCGAACCGGCAAAAAACGTCTGCCAAAAACACGCTCGGTATCTGTTTTAATTTCAGATACCGAGCGCATGTACACAGTCAAGCCGTGAAAAACAGGCTATATCATTTTTCCCAATTGAGGATAACTTTACCGCAAAGGCCTGATTCCATTACATCAAAGCCTTTCTGGAAGTCATCAATGTCGAAGTGATGAGTTATGACGGGTGTCAAATCCAGTCCAGAAAGGAGCATTTGTTCCATCTTGTACCACGTTTCCCACATTTCGCGGCCGTAGATACCTTTGATAGTAATGGCGTTGAAGATAATATCGGACCAGTCGACAGTTGTAGTAGGAGGAAGGATGCCGAGCTGTGCGATGTTCGAACCGTGATACATGTTGGCAATCATATCGCGGAAAGCTACAGGCGAACCTGACATTTCCAAACCGACATCGAAACCTCTGATACCCAATTTTTCACGGGCAGCAGCCACAGTCTCGCCTTTTGTAGCGTTGACTGTCATAGTAGCGCCCATCTTGCGTGCAATGTCAAGACGGTAGTCGTTGAGGTCAGTGACCACCACATTTTTGGCACCGGCGAAACGGGCGATGGCAGTGGCCATAGTACCGATAAGGCCAGCACCGGTAATCAAGACATCCTCACCGAGCAACGGGAAAGAAAGTGCCGTATGTGTAGCGTTTCCGAACGGATCCATGATGGCCGCCATGTCATCGGAGATACGGTCATCGAGTTTCACTACGTTTGATTCAGGGATGGAGAGGTATTCTGCAAATGCGCCATCGCGATTTACACCTACGCCTATGCTGTTTTCGCAGATATGCTGTTTGCCACGGCGGCAGTTGCGACAGTGACCGCAAGCGATATGACCTTCTCCGGTAACACGGTCACCGACTTTAATGTTACGAACTCCGCTACCTACTTCCGCCACAATGCCAACGTATTCGTGACCGATGGTCATAGGGGTGTGTATAGTCTTCTGGCTCCATTCATCCCATTTGTAAATGTGGAGGTCGGTACCGCAAATAGCAGTTTTTTTGATTTTTATAAGGACATCGTTGACGCCCACTTCCGGCATTTTGACATCTTCCATCCAGATGCCTTTGCCAGGTTGTTTTTTTACTAAAGCCTTCATGAGGAATATAGTTGATAAAAGTCGCCGACACACTTCGGAAAAGCAGTCCGGGAAATCAGGCCCGGACTGCTTTTGAAGATATTGTCTTTTTATATGTTAATTATTTGATAACGCCGAGTTCTTTGCCGATTTTGGTAAATGCAGCGATACATTTGTCGAGATGTTCACGCTCGTGGGCGGCAGAAATCTGGACACGGATACGAGCCTCGTTTTTAGGCACAACAGGATAGAAGAAACCAGTTACGTATATGCCTTCCTCCTGGAGACGGGAGGCCATCTTTTGAGAGAGAGGAGCATCGTAGAGCATAACTGCACAGATAGCTGACTGGGTAGGTTTGATATCGAAACCGGCAGCAAGCATTTTCTCCCGGAAATAGTCGGTATTAGCGTGGAGTTTGTCCTGAAGTGCATTGGTCTGGCTCATCATCTCAAACATCCTGATACCTGCAGCGACTACCATCGGAGGCAGAGAATTTGAGAAGAGGTAAGGACGCGAACGCTGACGGAGAAGGTCTATAATCTCTTTCTTGCCAGTAGTGAAGCCGCCTACTGCGCCACCGAATGCCTTACCGAGTGTACCTGTGATGATTTCAACCTTACCGCGGAGGTTGTATTGCTCGGTGACACCGCGACCGGTACGGCCTACGACACCAGCAGAGTGGGATTCGTCAATCATCACCATAGCGTTGTATTTGTTGGCCAGCTCATAAATCTTGTCGAGAGGACAAACATTGCCGTCCATAGAGAATACACCATCGGTAACTATGAGACGGAAACGGCATTTCTGCGCTTCCTGGAGCTGTTTCTCAAGGTCGGCCATATCGGCATTGGCATAACGGAAACGCTGAGCCTTGCAAAGACGGACACCGTCTATGATAGAAGCGTGGTTGAGAGCATCGGATATAATGGCATCGTCAGCAGTCAAGAGCGGTTCGAAAACACCGCCGTTAGCATCGAAACAGGCAGCATAAAGGATAGTGTCTTCTGTTCCGAAAAAGTCGGCAATGGCACGTTCGAGGTCTTTGTGACGGTCTTGCGTTCCGCAAATGAAACGGACGGATGACATACCGTAACCGCGCTCGTCCATAGCCTTTTTGGCAGCCTCGATAAGAGCCGGATGATTGGCCAGACCGAGGTAGTTGTTGGCACAGAAGTTGAGCACAGTCTTGCCTGCCACGGTAATTTCCGCACCTTGAGGAGAGCAGATGAGACGCTCCTCTTTATACAAACCTGCTTCTCTAATAGAATTGAGCTCAGCAGTCAGATGTTTTTGAAAATCGTTGTACATATTAAGATATAAATTTAACGGTTAATATTCTTGTCCATTGCATCACGCGACTGTCACAATGCAATCCGCCCCGGCAGCGACATATATTCCTGCAGCAACTGCCGCATATCGCGGAATACCACACCACTGTCTCTGCATTCGGCATCCAGGACTTCATCGCCGAGGATACCGGTGTTCACCGCCGCTGTAAACAGTCCGGCCGACACGGCGGAACGGACACCAAGCGGTGCATTTTCCACAACAAACACTTCATTCGGTTTCAGTCCTGATTTTGCAAGAGCCCGAATATACGGTTCCGGATCAGGCTTGCCACAAACGACATCGAATGCAGTGACCATGCGTGTCCGGTCAAAAAAGCCTGGAAACCATATTTCGAGCGTATCGAGCAGCGATTTCTGCCCAGATCCGGTAACAAGGTATGTCTGTAGTCCGTCGTAACGCAACCTGACCATCAAATCTGCGACTCCGTCAATCCGTTTCACTTTCTGGATAGAAGCAAACAGTGCGCTTTTTTCGTCATATACAGCAAGAAGTTCGTCCTCGGATGCTTTACGTCCTTTGTATTTCAGGAAGAACTCATTGATGGTGTCTGCTCCTGTACGCCCCTCGTGCATATAGGCATCGCGCAGTCCGAACGGTACACCGTGGGCGGTCATGACGGCAGTCCAGGCCCGAGCATGGTACGGCATGGAATCGAACAGCACACCGTCCATATCGAAAAACACTGCTTTAGGATTGAATTCGTCATACCCTTTTACCCTCATATAGTGCTGTAAACCAGACAAAAGTCTTTTATTCGCATCCATAGGTGCAAAGGTACGAAAAAATACTGATATAAAAGCGCAGCGGATACCATAATAAAATCAGGCGACGCTTCCTGCAACCGCGCCCTGTCCGTCACTTGCACTTGACAGAATATCCGAGCCCGGACAAACAGTGCAGAATCTTCTGCCTGAAATCGCCCTGAACCAATATTTCCTGATTTTTCACAGTTCCGCCCACACCGCACAACGTTTTCAACTGCCTGCCAAGCTGCTTCACGTCACTGGTTGTCCCGACAAATCCCGTAACCAAAGTAACAGTCTTGCCTGCACGGCCTGACCGATCAAGCGATATACACAGCTTCTGTTGCGCCGGAGGCAAGGTTTCCTGTTCTTCGCCGGCATCGGTTTCATACTTATAATCAGGATTGGTGGAATATACCACATTCAAGCGTTGCTTCCAGTCATTGCCCATAATATGCAAAAAAACGGCTAAAACAAGCATTCCCGACCTAACGGTGGGGTCTACTCATCTCAGCCATATAATCGAAACCTTCAAATTTCAAAATCAACATCAACGTCATACTTGCCGGCGGAGTCCTTTGTTGTATCCGATGATTCGGACCGCAATCCGAAACGTTCCTGACCGGTTTTGCCATCGGTACTGCCGTAAGTACTGCGATAGCCGTGGAATTCCCGTATATCACGCACCCCGTTTGCTTCATTGTTTTTGTTGATGAATTCCAACATTTCATTCAACGCCTCAGTAAATTTGTCGAAATCTTCTTTGTACAGAAAAATCTTATGTTTTTCGTACGACACGGCACCCTCTTCATCTCCGCTGAATTTCTTCTTGCTTTCGGTGATTGCAAGAAACAAATCGTTGTTCCTGCTTTTCTTCACATCCAGATAATAAATACGTTTTCCCGCTTTAACCGATTTAGAGAACACTATTTCCTGTTCCCTACGGTCGTTTCTGTAATCTTCCATTGCTTTTTATGTATATAGTTAAATTATTGAACACCAAGGCAAATTTGCAGACCTGCATCCATCAGCTCCACAACAGAAGGATGATATCCGCTTTCAACGTCCAAAGTTGCAAAAAAAAAGTCATTTAACAAAACAATCATAACATTTTATTATATCAGTCAAACACACAAAAGGCAAAATTGTATATAATACACTATTTACCAACACGATACCACAGACAAGAGAGCACACTGACAATATAACGTCGTATTGTCCCGATAAATCTTGATCGCGGGATGGGATACGCAATGTACGGCGGAATTTTTTACAATCATTTGTCTGCACATACATCGAAAATTCCGACAAACATACTGCTTCTTGCCTTTTGCATACCTGCCTTTGCTGTTTTTCCGGAAGATCTTGTCCAATACAAATACAGGCTTTTATGCGTTTTACAAAAGATGTTCCGCTATTTGAAGTTTTTTTTGTACCTTTGCGCCTAAAGTATTCATGCCAACGATGATCAACAGAACTCTACTCCGGACCAAGACAGTACAAGTACTCTACTCGATGTATGTAAAGCAGAATTTAGACCTGCATGCAGCAGAAAGCGAGATAGCAGTAAGCGCAAAAAAATCTTACGACCTTTACAACTACATTCTCATGTTGCTGGTAGAAATACACAACATGGCCTGTTTGCGGAACGAATTGACCAACAATCGGTTGAGTGACATCAACAAGAAAGAAGCCATCATCAGTGACCGTTTTATAGAGAATCGTTTCATCAGGCAGCTTGCCGACAACTATACGCTCCGCAAGTACGCAGAGACCGAAAAACTCACGTGGGCAGACCATCAAGACACTGTAAAGTCATTATTGAACAGCATTCTCTCATCGGGATATTATACCAAATGGCTGGAATCAGAAACCGACAGCTACGGCAACGATTGCGAACTGTGGCGCAAGATAGTGAGAAAAGAGCTTGCAGACAGCGAAGATCTGGCTGCCTCAATAGAAGAAGACAATGTGTATTGGGTCTGCGGATTGGATTTGATAATAGAATTTGTAATCAAGACCATCAAAATGTTTGAAGAGTCCAACGGAGCAAACCAACCGCTTCTGCCAATGTTCGACAAAGACAAAGGAGAAGACCTGAAATATGCCACCGACCTGATAGATACGGTCATTATCAACAACGCAAAAACTGACGAGGACATAATTGCCCATCTGAAGAACTGGGAGTTGAACCGTATACCGTTAATGGACAAGGTCATACTGAAATGTGCGATGGGAGAGATGACCGCCAACAGCAATACGCCGCACAGTATTGTCATCAACGAATATGTGGAGATAGCCAAATATTTCAGCTCCTTGAAAAGTGCCAAATTCATAAACAGCGTACTTGATAAAATGGCATCGGCAAGGCAAGCACAAGTATTCAACTGAACATTGACACAGTCGTCAGGAAACACACTGCAATTCATATAAATAAATATTAACAATCTAACAAACAACCAACAATGAATCCATTCCTTTTGCAAGCTGCAACAGAAACAGGCTCTCATGCCGGATGGCTGAACATAGTGATGCTTGTCCTGTTATTTGTCATTTTCTATTTCTTCATGATCCGTCCCCAGTCCAAAAGGCAAAAAGAGGTGAAGAAATTCCAGGAATCGCTGACAACCGGCAAATCAATCATCACTTCGGGAGGTGTGTACGGTAAAATCCGGGACGTAAAGCAGGACTACGTGATAGTAGAGATAGCTGACGGTGTAAAAATCCGCATAAACAAGAACATGGTTTTCGATTCTCCGGAAGACGCTTCACAACAACCTGCTTCTGACAAGTAAGTAACAACAATCCCCCCCAAAAAAAACAAAAATTCGTTACCATCAATCACGGATTGCCATGGACAGCGCATTCTTGAAAAAATCATTGCATAAGATTACCACATTCTTCAAAACGAAGGATGTGGTTACTTTTTTGCTCTTTCTGTTTTTCGCCTCGATATTATGGCTCATGCACAATACCAGTACCCAACGAGAAATGCGTTCCACCGCAGTAATCCAATACGTGGGCATACCACAAAACATATTGCTGAAAGATGCATTGCCACTCAAAATAGAATACACTGTAAAAGACGAGAACAAACGGCTATGGGACTATTTTTCGTATTCATTCGACACTCTAACCATCGACCTGTCAGGACAAATCACACCATCAGACAACAAAATAGAAATTGAATATGAGACTTATCTGCATAAAATGATAGCCCAGTTTTCGCCTACATCGAAGATAGTGGAACTATCGCCAAACATTTTCGCCACATCGTACGTCACACTGCATACCAAAACCGTACCGGTGGAATTAAGCAACCGAATACATCTCAGCCCGCAACACGTTCTTTCCGACTCGATTCAGATTATACCGCCGACAATATCGATTATAGGCGCACCAGATACATTGGACAAAATAGAGACCATAAAACTTCAAAACATCAACGAGACCTTTACAAAGAGCCAGTCTATCCGCTGCAATGTAGTTTTGCCGCCGGGAATAAGGACTGCCACGAACACAGTATCCGTGATAATACCAGTGGAAATCAGTACTGAAAAACGGATATCCATACCAATTAAAACTGTCAATACACCCGAAAACATCAATATCAGAACATTTCCCAAGGAAGTGGACACAGTGTTCAACGTAGGGCTGAGCAAATACCTCCAAACCAATGCCGATGACATAGAAATAGTGGTTGACTACAATGACATACTCAACAACAACAATGCAACCCAACCACTGAAAGTCAACCGCAAATCATCCAATGTCAACAACCTGAGATTTACGCCAAAGTCAGTGGAATATACAATCGAACAGACAGGGCAACAATAAACCGACTTAAAGCGATGTATAAAATAGGCATTACCGGAGGAATCGGCTCAGGTAAAAGCGTAATTTCAAACATATTGCGCAATTTAGGATACAACGTATATGATTCCGATTCCGAAGCCAAACGGCTGATGTGTACCGATGACAACATAATAAGTGCCCTGACGGCTCGATTCGGCAAAGAAATATTCACACCGGAAAGGCAAATCAACAGGATACTTCTTGCTGACAAAATATTCCGCGACAAGGAAAACCTGATGTTTGTCAACGGTACGGTACATCCTGCCGTGTGCCAAGATTTCGTGGTCTGGGCAACAGGCAAACAGTTTGCCTTTATCGAAAGCGCCATACTTTTCGAAGCCAAACTCGACTCATATGTTGATAAGATAATATATGTGAAAGCACCCCTTGATTTAAGAATAAAACGCGTTACGAACCGCGACCACACGACAGAAGAAAAGGTAAAAGAACGGATTGCCAACCAACAGGCATCACTCGACTACGCCGAACAACATTCACACTACATCATCAATAATGACGGTATCTCGGAACTAAAACCGCAAATAATAAAAATACTGGATGATATAAAGTCAAAGCCATAAATCAATGCTGCAACAGCACGAAAAAGACAGATGCAAACACTACACAAAACAACAGCACAAAAAAGCGGCTTGTCTTTCCAGACAAACCGCCAAAAATGCAAAGGGTGGCTTATGGGGGTCGAACCCACGACCTTCGGGACCACAATCCGACGCTCTAACCAACTGAGCTAAAGCCACCATATCTGTTTTGCGACTGCAAAGGTACAATATTTGCACCGAACACACAACTATTTTGGGCAAAAAAATCGACAAACTTGACTACAATGAAATATTTCGCTGTAAATGAAGATATTGAGCTTACAATTGCTAAAATAAAGAGAGAAATAATGCTGTCAATGAACGGTATTTGTGCAGAAAACATCAATAATGCCGGATTCAACTACCGTCAGAATTTCGGGGTTTCATACGCAAGACTGACCGAAATAGCCCACCCTTACACACAAAACTACACATTGGCATACAGACTATGGCTACTCCCGATACGGGAAACAAAAATACTGGCAACGCTGCTTTGTCCGCCTGACGCACTGACGAAAGACAACATACACGAATGGATCGATGCAATCGACAACTCCGAAACAGCAGAAATCATCAGTTACAGCTTATTGAGCAAAGCACCTCACCTGACAGCACAATATGCCGAAATGCTGTCGGAAGACAACCATTATATCCGTCTCACGGCATACCACACATTGGCGCGTATCATAAATCAGACCGATACCGGAATGG
>JBJECG010000059.1:0-81221 GCA_051870875.1 Candidatus Aphodosoma sp. | reverse complement strand
TGTGCTATAAATGGTTTGCCGCACCACTGGCATTTTCTCTGGATTTCCATATATTTGCTTTTTGCACATATATGCCTTGGTCTCGGCATATAATCAACACGAGGTTGTTGTCTGCACTCGACTTTCGGCAATATTCGTCGCCTTTAATTTCGTCGATTCTGTCTCAACGCGTCTCACAATTTCTCACAGCGTCTCACACTGTGTCTTCTATAGCGGTTTGGCACATTCTCATTGCGTCTCACATCGTGCCTAAGATGTCGCAATGATGAGTGCGAAGTGTCCGCGTATTTGTTCGGCGGTAGAATTATGGTACAAAATGATGCTGGAAATCCGCAACCAATCAGATTTGACTGAAAACCACATAAAAAGAAAAGTCGCTGGCTATCAGCGACTTTCTTCTAATTGCTTATGGTTGGTTATGGCTGTTTACAAGCCATCATTTGCCGATGCAAAAGTGAGAAAAGATGTTTGAAAGGATTTCTGGGGTGGTGATTTCTCCGCCGGTGATTTCGGCGAGGTGGTGGAGGCATTCGCGGAGATCCTGGGCTATAAGGTCGGATGGAATGTCGGAAGCGAGACCGGCTGTGACGGCTTTGACGGAGTTGTGGGCGTTGCCGAGCGCTTCGTAATGGCGGGCGTTGGTGATGATGATGTCATTGCCTGCGTTGTCGTCGATATTGGCTGTTTGGCAGAGCTGGTCTATGAGAGTATCGGTGTTGTGGCGTTGTTTTGCGGAAATTTCGATTATTGTGGCGTTGTAGTTGGAGAACAGACTGCGCAGAATGCCGGATTCTTCGCTACTGAGGCGGTCGGATTTGTTGAGTGCGATGATGACAGGTTTGCCGTCGGCACGGCGGAGGATACGTTCGGCAAGCCATTCGACGTGTTCGGTGACGGCAGTGGAATCTACCATCCAGATGATTATCTGGGCACGTTCGATCATGGAATATGTACGTTCTATTCCGAGGTTTTCTACAATGTCAGTTGTCTGGCGAAGACCTGCCGTGTCGATAAAACGGAAGAGGTGGCCGCGGATGATGGCAGTATCTTCTATAACGTCGCGCGTTGTGCCGTGGATGTCCGATACTATGGCGCGTTCGTCGCCGACCAGCAGATTTAACAAGGTGGATTTGCCTGCATTGGTTTCACCGACTATTGCTACAGGGATGCCTTCTTTGATGGCCGAGCCTGTGGCAAATGATTGCATTATAGCGGATATTTGCTGCTCGATCTCGGCCGCAAGGTGCTGCAGTTCGGTGCGGTCGGCAAATTCCAACTCTTCATGGTCTGAAAAATCAAGTTCAAGTTCGAGCAATGATGTGATGTGCAGTAATTTACGCCGTAACTCTTCGAGCCGTGAAGATATACCGCCGCGCATCTGGTTGAAAGCTACGCGGTGTGCCGCTGCCGAACGTGCACTGATGAGGTCGGCAACGGCTTCGGCTTGCGAGAGGTCTATGCGTCCGTTGGCAAAAGCCCGCTGTGTAAATTCACCGGCCGCTGCCATTCTACAACCGGCCGCAATCAGCACCCGCAGTATCTCCTGTTGAACATACATCGATCCGTGGCACGATATTTCCACTGCGTTTTCACCAGTAAATGAATGCGGCGCATGGAATATGGCAGCTATCACCTCGTCAATGTCATTGCCTGTGGCGGGGTCGAACAGAGTGCCGTAAATCATGGTGTATGCTTTGGCCGAGGCAATTGCTTTGCCCTTGCGGGCGGGGCGGAAAACGGTATCTGCAATGGCGAACGCCTTTTCTCCGCTGATGCGGATAACGGCTATTCCTCCTGTACCTGATGCCGTAGATATTGCAGCTATTGTTGCGTTTGTTGTTTGCATAGTTTTATGAAACAATGTGGATAGAATACTGTAGAGCCTTTTTGTAATCTGTAATTCTTTTGAAGAAGGAATACACTGTAACAAAGATACGAATTTTATCTGGAAATGACAATAACATTATTCCTATCACTTAATAATTGTTTCGTTTCGGATTGGTCAGGCTAAATTCTGTTTGCTGTTTAGACCTTTGTTTGCCCGGTTCTTAATTGTGCCAGACGCATATCGGGCAATTTTACAATGTTATCCAAGGGTAAATTTGGCGTTTCTTTTTCTTTTTTGTATTTTTGCCGCTGAAAACCATAAAATATAGAAGCCTATGTAACATATCGGACAAAAGACATATAATAAATAAGCGTTAGCTTTGTATTCGTGTTTCTATGTAAAATCGCCAATTTTCAATCGGAAGCTATCACGAGTAAAAGTTGATGCTCACGTCGTTTTCGGCGTGGGCTTTTACTTGTATTTGATAGCACGGTGTTTGGCGATACCTCATAGAAACAGATACACAGTTTTAGTCCACGTTTTTTTATTGTCTGCACACAGCTATTTCGGACTACAAAAATCAACCAACCAACTAAACTAATTAAATTTTTACAGAAATGAAAAAATGCATTTATTCCTTTGCGGCAGTGCTTTTTCTGGCATTGTCGTGTGTCTTGACTTCTTGTGAATCTAAAAATGAAAAACTTATAGTCGGTGAATGGGTCAATTATGACAATGACTATACATGGAAATTCCTCGATGATGGTAGTTTTAGTGAGAGGTATTATAGTGATTATTATGAAGATTATGTGGTATCTAATGGAACTTGGAAGATAAACAAAGACGAACTCACCTTAAGATTTGGAATTGACGCATCCATATTTGATATAGATGAACTTACAGATAAGAAGCTGGAAGTTTCTGCTTATGATGCCGATTGGGGTTTTGAGTCAATGCAATTCCGTCGCGTGAAGTAAGACGTTTTTTTGAATAGTGTGGTGTATGGTATTAGGCAAATGATGCTTATCTCAAGACTGGCCGTTAAACCTGCATCGCTGATGAATCTCCTTTAATTACGAAAATTGCGTTCCGAAACTGCACTGTCAGGCAGACCTGACAGTGCAGTTTCGGAACGCATTTTTTTCTGTACAGATAGTTTTTCAGTATGGTATCGGCTGACCGGGCCAATGTTTCTCATATCCTGTCCAATACTTTGTCAATCAGGTCTTCCATCGATCCTTTATAGTCAGTGTTCATGTTGTGGTCTACGCGGCCGGCGATGATGGCGCATACGGTCATGGCTTTGTGGCCGAGCAGTGCCGACAGTCCGGCCAAAGCCGAACTTTCCATTTCGAAATTGGTTATTTGCATACCGTGGTATGAGAACGACATGATTTTCTCATTCAGGTGCATGTCGGCGGGGCGGATGCGGACGTAGCGTCCTTGCGGGCCGTAGAATCCGGGGGCGGAGATGGTTATGCCTCGTATCATGTCGTGTCCGATACGGGTGACCAGATCGGCATCGGCACTTACTACGTATGGTGTGGCGAGGCGTTTGTTCCAGCCGGTATGAGCCATGAATGCCTGTTCGGTATCGGTGTCGAAGAAACCTTCGGGTGTTTCGTAATAGTTGAGCAGTCCGTCGAATCCCATAGACTTTTCCGATACTACATACGAGCCGACAGGGCACGATGGTTGCAACCCTCCCGATGTCCCGATGCGTACCATGGTGAGTGTGGTATGTCCGGGTTTTACCTGGCGTGTGCCGAAGTCGACATTGACGAGCGCATCGAGTTCGGTAGCTACGATGTCGATATTGTCGCAACCTATGCCGTGCGACACGCATGAGATACGTCTGCCGCGGTACATGCCGGTGATTGTATGGAATTCGCGGCTTCGGATGTTGCACTCTATGTTGTCGAAATGCCGTGCTACCAGATCCACGCGGTCGGGGTCGCCGACAAGGATGATGGTAGTGGCTATCTGTTCAGGCCGTACATGCAGATGAAATATGCTGCCGTCGGCATTGATTATCAGTTCTGAAGGTTCTATTATCCGTGACATGGGAAATGGTGTTAACACCAGAAGCGGTGTGCCTTGAAAAATCGGGGTGACACACCGCTTCTGTCAATGATATTGTAAATTTTGCAAAAAGGCTTATTGGCCTACGCCAGAAAAGCCCATGAATGCCATTGCAAGCAGTCCGGCTACGATGAGTGCCGTAGGCATGCCTTCCATGCCTTTAGGCAGTTTGGTGAGTGAGAGCTGTTCGCGAAGTCCGGCAAACAGTACCAGTGCCAGTCCGAATCCGATGGCGGTAGAGAAAGCGAACACCACACTCTCAAGCATATTCATATCTTTCTGTATCACCATTATAGCTACACCGAGGATGGTACAGTTGGTGGTAATCAGCGGCAGAAATACACCGAGAGCCTGATATAGTGCAGGTGATATTTTTTTCAGGATAATTTCTACCAGCTGCACCAAGGCCGCAATCACCAGTATATATGAGATGGTTTGCAGATATTCTATATGCAGGGGTTCAAGCACGTATGTCTGGAGCAGATAGGTGCAGATGGTGGCAATGGTCATTACAAACATGACGGCAGCCGACATACCCAATGCGGTATCAAGCTTTTTCGATACGCCGAGAAACGGACAGATACCGAGGAACTGCGACAACACTATATTGTTGACGAATATGGCTGTGATTACGATTAGAAAGTAGCTCATATCAGTATTGGTTTATTGTTTTTTGGTCTTGAAACTGTTTATGACGGCTATCAGATAACCCAATGCAATGAAAGCTCCCGGTGCAAGTACGAAGATGAGCATGCCGTAGTTTTCGGGGAATACACGGAGCGAGAATACTGCGCCAGTACCGATAAATTCGCGTACTGTACCGAGAATTGTCAGCCCGACAGTAAAACCCAACCCGATGCCAAGTCCGTCCATGAGCGATGCCATGGCATTGTTCTTGGCTGCAAATGACTCTGCACGGCCGAGTACTATACAGTTGACCACTATAAGCGGTATGAACAGTCCGAGCGAACTGTAGAGAGCCGGGAGATATGCCTCCATAGCCATCTGTACTATGGTGACGAATGCTGCAATGATGACGATATATGCTGGTATGTGCACTTTGTCGGGTATAAGGTTCTTAAGCAACGAAATGACTACGTTTGAGCAAAGCAGTACGAATGTGGTTGCCAGACCCATGCTCATGCCGTTGAGTGCCGATGTGGTGGTTCCCAATGTCGGGCACATGCCGAGCATCAGTACAAATACCGGATTCTCTTTCAGCAATCCGTTGGTAAAAGTTTTGAAATAGTTCATTGTATTGTCGGATTTACGGCGTTAATACTGTCGGTTGCAGGTACACCGGTCGCTTCAGTCTGCCGGCTACCGGTTTGCGCAGTGTCGGCAGTCGGAGTCTCATCAGTCATGTTTTCTGTGTGAGTGCTGTCTGACTGTTTCTGTCGCAGACGGCGTTCGAGCAGTGTCGTGGCTTCGGAAAAAGCGTCGGGGTGTGCCGACATCGCATTGTCGAAACACATCATGTATGTTTCGGCGGCCTTGTTTATCGCATTGAGGAAAGCCCGCGATGATATGGTTGCTGCTGTTATGGCGTCAAATTCACCCCCGTCTTTACTTACGGTCAGCGGGCGGTTGGCTATACTTGTATTGCGTATATCGGAACGCACCTTGAACCAGTCTGTCAGTTTTGAACCCAGCCCCGGTGTTTCGGCGTGTTCAAGCAGCGAGTAGTTGACTATCTTTCCTGTGTTGTCGATACCTACCATCACTTTTATGTTTCCGCCGAACCCTACAGCCCATGATTCGATGGCAAGACCCACTATCTTGCCGTCAGCATCGAAAGCCCTGAACACTTTCTGCTCGTTGACCACTATGGCGGTATCCACATGGTCATACGGAGGCAGCACCTCGCGTATGGCAGCTTCTTGTTTTGCCTGTTTTGCAGCTGCTATCGGCTCTTCCGTTACCATGTGCATGGCTCCGAGGCCACTTGCTGCTATGACGGTGATGAGCGTGAGTACCACCACCATGTTCGGAAAAGTTGACTCTAATCTTTTCATGCTTTTGCCTGTTTTATCTTTTCGCCGTAGCGGCGGGGTTTTATATAATTGTTGATAAGCGGTGTGGCTGCGTTCATTATGAGGATGGCAAATGACATGCCTTCAGGATAGGCTCCCCACAGGCGGATGACACAGGTGATGATGCCTATGCCTATGCCGTAAATCACCTGGCCGCAATGTGTCATCGGCGAAGTCACGTAGTCGGTGGCCATAAATATGGCACCGAGCAGCATGCCGCCGCTGAGCAGATGTACAAGCGGGTCGGCATATATTCTGGAATAGCTGTATTGCATTGTACCGTCAACGAATGATATTGAGTCTGTCAGCCAGAACACTCCTGTGAATACGGTCACAGTGGCGAGTATTGATACCGGTATGTGCCATGAAATGGTACGTGTGGCCAGCAGATATACGAACCCGATGAGCAGTGCCAGTGCACTCACTTCGCCGAGCGATCCTCCGGTGGAGCCGTAGAGCATATCCAGATATGTGGACATTTTGTCAGGCAGCCCTTCTTTTATGATTGAAAGTGTGGTTGCTCCGCTTTCTGCATCGAAATAGTTGAAATCCAGATTGACCGGTATGGGGCGGGGCCAAGTAGTCATTTGGGCCGGGAATGATATGAGCAGGAACACGCGGCCGACAAGGGCCGGGTTGAAGGGGTTGTTGCCGAGTCCGCCGAATGTCATTTTGCCGACACCTATCGCTGCCAGCGCACCGATGACCACAATCCACCAAGGCAGATTCGACGGCAGGTTGAATGACAGCAGCATACCGGTGACGAGAGCTGACATGTTGCCAAGTGTGTTTTCCCCTTTCAGTATGAAACGCTGTATAAGGTACTCAAAAAGCAGACATGACACTATGGATATGATACTTACGCATAGTGCACCGAATCCGAAGTAATAGAGCGATGCCAAGTATGCCGGTATGAGTGCTATGACCACATTTGACATTCTGCGACTGACGCTGTCGCCGCTGTGGATATGTGGAGCCGGAGATAATGTAAGCATATTGTTTGGTATATTTTTAATATTGGGTTTACAAGGATATTGTCGTCTGACATACAGTAGTACGTATGGTTCAGCTCATTTCTTTTGGTTGCGTGTGCGTATGATGTTGTTTACCGTAGCTTTGCCGTAACGTATATGGTCAAGCAAAGGCTGGTGTGCAGGACAGGAATAGAGACAGCAGCCGCATTCTATACAGTCCGTTATGCGTTCGCGTTCGAGTCTGTCCCACATTTTGTTGCGGCTGAGGTTGATGAGCAGGTATGGCTCCAATGCCATAGGGCAGGCATTGACGCAGGCTCCACAACGTATGCAGTTTTCTTCCGGCTTGCGGATTGACATGCTTTGAGGTAATATGAGCAGTCCCGATATGCGCTTTGACGAAGTGGAGGTAATGTCCGACACGGCACGGCCCATCATAGGTCCTCCTGATATCACTTTGCCTGTATTCATGGGAAGCCCGCCGGCCGCAGCTATTATGTTTTCTATCGGAGTGCCGAAACGTACCCTGAAATTGCCCGGATTTGACACTTCCGGACCGGTTACGGTTACTATGCGTTCGAAAAGAGGTTTGTGTTTCTGTACAGCCTCATACACTGCAAAGCATGTGGCGACATTCTGCACTACTGCACCTACGGCTATAGGTAGTGCTCCCGATGGTACCTGACGTCCTATGGTGGCCTCTATGAGTTGTTTTTCTCCTCCTTGCGGATAGTGCATTTTCAGAGGACAGACTTCCACTCCGAAATGACGGGTTGCAATCCGTTTCATCAGTTCTATGGCATCGCGTTTGTTGCTTTCTATGCCGATTACTGCACGCTCCACTCCGATTGCCTTCATGATTATGGTGATACCAACGAAAATTTCCTCGGCATGTTCGAGCATAAGACGGTGGTCACAAGTCAGATAAGGTTCGCATTCCACACCGTTTACAACCAATACTTCAGCTTTGGCAGTAGGAGGGATGGACAGTTTGACGTGGGTAGGGAAGCATGCTCCTCCAAGGCCAACTATACCGGCATCGGCTACCATTCGGACTATCTCTTCCGGTTTGAGCGTACATATACGGTCTACCGTGTCATCGCGTATGATTGACGGATCCCATTCGTCACCTTCCACCTTTATATATATGCCTTGCGTAGGCAAACCCCATGCATCTGTAGCTGTATCTATCTTTTCTATTGTGCCGCTGAATGGCGAGTGTATGTTGGCACTGACGAAACCCGATGCTTTGGCTATCAGCTGTCCTGTCTTTACTTTGTCGCCTTTTGCCACTATAGGCGAGGCCGGTGCCCCTATGTGTTGGTTGACATGGATGACGGCGCGTTCGGGAAGAGGTATGTCGGTTATCTCTCGGTTGGCAGATATCTTCTGATCTTTGGGGTGGACACCCCCGATTGAGAATGTTTTCATATTGTTGGTGTTTTCGTCGTCGTTGTTTTATTCGGATTGGCGTTTCAGAAATCCAGTGTAGGCATTTCTACAGATTGGGTGGGTGTTTCCGGTTTTACCTCTTTGGCTTTCTCGCGTGGCTTCACGCGGAGTTCGTCCGGTATCAGTGAGTTGACATCGAGGTCGTCATTTATTATCGGAATCGCTTGGGTACCGGTTGCAGGTTCTGCTGTTTTTACCGGTTTTTCTTTCTCTGCAGGTTGGATTTCAGCATGTCCTTCTCCGTCGGCAGGCTTGTCTGTTTCAATTTCCGATCTTTCTCCGCTCTTTGTTTTCGGCTCTGCTATAGTTTGTTCTTTGGTTATTGCAGATTCATGTTTGGCAGCTTCTGCTTCTACAACAATTGTTTTTGTCGTTTCCTTTACAATAGGTTCTATTGTTATTGTTTCCGTTTCTGTTTTTACGGCATCTGCTTTCGCGGTTTCAGGATGTTCCGGATTTTGTGGAGCGGCAGCTTTTTTCTCTGGGGCAGGAGCCGGGGTCGGGAAATTTACATCGTGGATTGCCCCTGTCGGGCATACTGTTACGCATTTGCGGCACAGACGGCATTTTTCGAAATCTATGTAAGCTATGTTGTTTTCAACGGTGATAGCTCCGAACGGACATGCTTTTGCGCATTTTCCGCAGCCGATGCAGGCTGCCGAACATGCTTTGCGGGCTGTTGCGCCTTTGTCGCGGTTGATACATGACACGTAGACACGGCGGTTCTTGGGTCCCTTGTTGCGGAGTTCTATCACTCTTTTGGGGCATGCCTTGACGCAGGCTCCGCAGGCGGTGCATTTTTCCTCGTCCACTTCCGGCAGTCCGGTGGCTTGGTTGACATGTATTGCATCGAAATTGCACGCTGCCTCACAGTCTCCGTAACCAACACAGCCATACGAGCATCCTGTTTCCCCCGCATACAGTTGGGTGATTATTGCGCAGCTTTTGGTACCGTCGAAATGTGAAGTGCGGGGGCGTGCAGTGCATGTGCCGCTGCATCGTACGACAGCCACCTTAGGCGTGGCTTCTCCGGCAGTCAGGCCCAGTATGCCGGCTACTTTTGTCATTACCGTCTGCCCGCCTACTGGGCATAGTTTGCCGTCAAGCGAATCTGATTTTACGCAGGCGTCGGCAAAACCGCGGCATCCCGGATATCCGCAACCTCCGCAATTGGCACCTGGCAGCACGGCTTCCACCTGATCTATGCGCGGGTCTTCTTCCACATTGAATTTCTTTGCCACGAAAAAGAGCACTACGGCCGATACTAAACCAATGATACCAAGTACGACGATTGATGCTATGAGAATGTTCATGTTGTCTTATATTTTGGATATGTAAAACTGGAATCGGGATTGTAATTTGTGCCGCATCAAGCGGATGACAATGAGATATGGGACAAGGACGGCCAGCCCTGCCGAACCTGCAATAAGTTCGTTGTCCGTGAAGAAACTGGCTGTGAAAAGTGCAGCTATTATTAGTGCGAATGGAAGTATGTATGCTATGAATATAGCCTGGATGCCAATGCTTTTGTGTCCTATTACCATTACATTTTCACCTACTGTAAAGTCGGTATCATCCATGATTTTGGCTTCTATGATTTTTTCCGTCTTGTCGGAGGCGGTACACGCCTGACGGGCGTGGCATTCCGAACATGCCGAAAACTGGTCTATGCGTACAAAAGCTGACTTGCCGGCCAATGATGTTATCACACCTGTATGTTCGATTGTTGCTCCCATAAGCGACTCAAAACACAAAATAGTGTCGCAAATGTACGAATAAAATCTAATAAACGTGCTAAAAAGGCACTTTTTTTGTTTTTTTATTTTTCGGTCTGAGAAACTGTAATAGGTAATTTATTGATAGAATTGATGTTAAATGATGGCATGTTTGCAACTGGCGAGAGTATGTACCGTTCATTGAGTGCAGTGGCGATGGTGGCACTGTAGGTATTGTCGTTGGCGGCATTTGCTGACACGCTGAGTCTGGCTGATGTTATTACCGTTGAGTCCGGCATTGAGACAATATATCCTGGCGACAGGCTTTCGGCATGTGTGAGGGTATAGGCCCTGCATATTTCCGATGTGGTGTAGACTCCTGTCGGCATGGATACGGCCGATAGCGGGATGCGGGCTGTAAGCGTGATGATTGTGTCACTTCCTGTGGTGAATGTTATGCCGATATGTTTGGTATTGTGTTCGTTACTCACATTCAGGCTTTTGGTTTCCGCGTTGGTGTAATGGATGTACCGTACAGTGTCGTTGTCTGATGTGTCGCAATATTCGGGTGTGCCTTGATACGAAGCGTCTATATGTTCGTTTCTTCTGCACTCAAACGAGCATTTCACGATATAGCTCCCGTCGTATTCTACGGTCATGCTGCCTCTGTCTATGAAAAGGACTTCAAGTCCGTTGTCGGTATATTCACCCAAAAACGAACCGGTGGCATAGTCGTTGTTGTCCTCAGTGGACAATTGTCCCGGAGCGATGCTGAATTCCGATCCGGTCGTGGTGGCTGTTTGGTATTGTCCGGTCGGAAGCACCTCCGGCGATATGGGGGCATATACGGTCAGGTTGAGGAACGTGCCTTTGCCCGATATGTTTCCGGTGTGGTCTATTGCAAGCCCGTTGGTATAAAGTCGTATTGTCAGGCGGTTGGCGTTGGATGTGCTTTCCACGCCTTCGTTGAAGATCATGGCATTGGGCAGTACGAGATTGTATGTCGGTGTTGTCACGGTCACATGGCAGATGGCTGCATTGTGTTGCGTGGTGCTTGTCACTACACATTTCCCGGCATAGATGGCCGTGACATTGCCATTGTTGTCCACTTGGGCCACGCCGGCATCCGATGAGTGCCATACGGTGGAATGGTGCATCGCTGCCGACAGCGGTTCTACGATGACCTCTATTTGTCGCGATTCACCTATCTGCAGTTCCATTTCCGATGGGTTGATGTTTACGCGCTTCACTTTGGTCTCGTCATCACAGCCGCTGTTGGCTGCAACTGCCGGCAGTATCATGATTGCCAGTATTGCACGTTTCATGGCAGATGATCGTAGCATGATGTTCTTTCAGTTTGTCTGTATGCTGTTTCGTATATTGCTTCGGGTTGTATATGTGGCGGCTGCCAGCCCCATGATGAGTACGGCTGCCATTGTAAGCGCGGTGTCGCTCCACATCAGCCGTACAGGATAAACCTGTGTGATGTATCCTCCGGAGCCGAGTTGCAGAAATCCGTAATGCTGTTGGGCAAGGACCAGAGCCACTCCTGCCATGACTCCTGTTGCGCCGCCCGATGCCGATATCAGGAATCCTTCCACCGTAAACAGGCGCAGTATCTGCTTGTGCGATGCCCCGAGCGAAACCATCAGATCTATGTCCTCACTCTTGTCGATGATTATCATGGAAAGCGATCCGATGATGTTGAACGTGGCTACGAGGATGATAAAGCATAGTATCATGAATGTCGTCCATTTCTCTATGCGGCTGATACGGTAGAAATCAGATTGTTGTTCGTAGCGGTCGGCAACTGTGAATCTGTCGCCGAGTATGTTTGACAACTGTTTTTTTGCATTCCTTATATCCTGTGTACCGGCTGCCCGGTTGTGTCGCAGTCTCAGGTTTATGGCGGTTGCGCAGTCATCACTGAGGCGGTAGGCCTCCCTTACGGCATCTATCGGCATGATTACGTAGTTGTCGTCGTATTTGGCCTGCTGTACGCAAAACAGTCCGTTGCATACGAATGTGGTCTTCGTGAAATTGGCATCCGGGCGCGCCATGTTTACCTGTCTGCTTTTCGGCGCATAGAGCGATATGCTGCTGTACATGTCTGCATTGCAGTGCATGCGGGTGGCAAGCCCTATCCCTATTGCAGCCTGTAGCCCGGTTTGCCCGGTGTGTGCCGGATCGAATGTACCGCTCCACATCAACGTGTCAATACCGGTAACGGCGGAAAAATACTGGTCTGCACCGAGTATCTTGACGGGCGACTGTCCTTCATTCGAGGCTATCAGCCCGTCGAGTTCCAGTTCATAACTCCATATGGCATCTGGCATGGCGGCCCTGGCATTGAGTATGCTGCTGTCATTGGCGGAGAACCGCGAGCTGTCGGACGGGGTGATTCTAAGTTCCGGGTCAAATGCCGAAAACGAATCGCTTATCACTTGCTCGAAACCGTTCATTACCGACAGAACGCATATCATAGCCATAGTACCGACAGCGACACCCGCCATACTGACCCATGTTATCAGATTTATTGTGCTGTGCCGTTTCTTTGAAAAAAGGTATCGTAAGGCTACAAGTGGTACAAACATTGGCCTATTTCTCCTGATTTACATCCGTCTCGTCTTCCTGATCCAGGTGAAGATAGGGGTCGGCATTCAGAAGTTCGTCGATTTTCGACAATCGTTCTATCGACATATCGTTGTAAAAGCTCAGTTCCGGTACGATGCGTAGCTGGTGCCGTACACGCTTCCCCAGTTCAAAGCGCAAAGCCTTGGTGTCGCGGTTGACGGCTTCTATGATGCTTGGAGCCTTGTCAGTCGGGAATATGCTCAGATATACGCGCGCTATGCTCAGATCCGGACTGATGCGCACTTCCGATACCGAAATTATCACACCCTGTATTTTACGCGAATAAAGTACGAATATATCGCCGAACTCCTTTTGGAGCATCCTGGCTATCCTTTCCTGGCGGGTATTTTCCATGTGTTGAAAGTTGTTTTTTACGCAACAAAATTAGCTATAAAATCCGAATTGGCAAAATCCTGTTGTATATCATATTTTTACACTATATTGGCGTATGGGCGGCGTGCTGGGGTACGGACGGGCGTTGCGGATTTGTTGCCGGCCTGAGGATCCTGTTTGGCATACTTTATTGATATACGGCGCAAAACAAAAAAACAGACTAAAAAAGGCTATAAATCGAAAATTTTTGAGTACATTTGCACGCTGAAATACAGTGCATTGGCGGCTTTTGTCTGCCCATGTGCCGTATGTTTGTCTGTAATATATTGGATAATAACAATTTACATAATAATTAATTCATTGAAACAACATGCAAAACAAAGGATTTGTTAGACTACTTGCTGCTCTGTTGATGTTGGTATGTCTCTTCTACCTCTCCTTTACTTTCGTAACCAACCATTACGACAAGAAAGCGAAAGAGTATGCTAAAGGCGACAACCAAGAGTACTACAATTTCATGGACTCCGTCTCGGGCGAGAAAGTGTGGCTCGGATATTCGCTGAAACAGTGTCGCGAGAAAGAGATTAATTTGGGCCTCGACCTCAAGGGCGGTATGAACGTACAGTTGGAAGTGTCGGTGGCAGATGTTCTCCGCGCCCTTTCAGACTATAACACAAACGAAAACTTCAATCTCGCCCTTCAGAACAGCCGTCGGCGTCAGGCTTCGTCAGGCGACAACTTCCTGAAAATATTCCAGGACGAGTTTGAAAAACTTGACCCTAATGCACGCCTTGCCGGCATCTTCAGCACATACTCACTGAAGGACAAGATTTCGAGCACCGCCACCAACGCACAAGTGATAGAAGTGCTGCAGAACGAAGTCAACAGCGCAATAGACAATTCGTTCAATGTCCTCCGTAACCGTATCGACCGTTTTGGTGTGGTACAGCCCAATATTCAGAAACTGGGCGTCGAAGGCCGCATCCTCGTCGAACTCCCGGGTGTGAAAGAACCCGAACGTGTCCGCAAGCTCCTGCAGGGATCGGCCAACCTCGAATTTTGGGAAACGTACAAATATGCCGAGATAGCTCCGATGCTTGAGCAGGCAAACGCCGTCATCCGCGATATGAACAAGGTGGCAGAAGAAGCCGCTTCACCCGTTGAGGAAACCCAAGTCACCACCGTAGTTGAGGAAGTCGTTGAGGAAACCGGACCCGACAGCACAGCCGGTCCTGTAGATTCTCTGGCAGCTTTGGCCGAAACCATTGTCGCCGAAAATCAGGACAGCAAGATGGACGATGCAGCATTGCGCCGCGAATACCCTCTTTTTAGCGTCCTCCAGCCTATGCAGAACAACGGACCTGTCGTAGGCGTTGCCCTTGCTTCTGATACAGCAGAAGTCAACCGTATGTTGGCCATCAAACAGGTGGCCGAACTCTTCCCGCGCGAACTGCGCCTGAAATGGACCATCAAACCTATTGACGAGAATGCAAAACAGCTTGCGTTCCAGCTTGTCGCCATTAAAGTTACCAACCGCGACGGACGCGCACCTCTCGAAGGTGACGTTATCACCGATGCCCGTGACGATTTTGGCCAGTATTCCGCTTCGTCTACAGTCAGCATGAAGATGAATGCCGAAGGTTCCAAGACTTGGGCTCGTCTCACGAAAGAAAACGTAGGACGCGAAATCGCCATTGTGCTTGATGACTACGTATATTCATTCCCCACTGTCAACGGAGAAATCTCCGGCGGCCGTTCCGAAATCTCCGGCCATTTTACTCCCGAAGAGGCAAAAGACTTGGCCAACGTGCTCAATTCCGGCAAGATGCCTGCACCTGCCCGCATCATTCAGGAAGACATTGTAGGTCCTTCTCTCGGTGAAGAAGCTATCCAGTCAGGACTCATATCGTTCATTATAGCATTTGTCCTTGTGCTTATCTATATGATTTGCTACTATGGATGGATTCCCGGACTTATCGCCGACGGAGCTCTGCTTGTCAACGTGCTGTTCCTTTTCGGTATACTGGCTTCATTCAAGGCTGTACTTACCTTGCCGGGTATAGCCGGTATCGTGTTTACACTCGGTACTGCGGTCGATGCCAACGTGCTTGTCAACGAGCGCATCCGTGAGGAACTCCGTGCCGGAAAGAACCTGAAAAAGGCAATTGCCGACGGTTATTCCAATGCATTCTCCGCAATTGCCGATGCCAACGTCACAACTTTGATCACCGGTATCATTCTGGCATATTTCGGTACAGGTCCTATCAAAGGCTTTGCCACTACACTCATCATTGGTATCATCACCTCATTCTTCTCCGCCGTATTCCTCACCCGTCTGGTTTATGACCATATCGGAAACAAGGATATCAAGATCTCGTTCTCTACCTCCATGACCAGAAACTGGTTGCAGGATACCCGCTTTGACTTTATCGGAAAACGCAAAGTCGGTTATATCATTGCCGGCTCGTTCATGCTCATAGCAATTGTATCGCTCTCGTTCCGCGGGCTGAAGCAAGGTATCGACTTCTCCGGAGGCCGCAACTATGTTGTCCGTTTCGAGCAGCCTGTAAACACCGATGAGGTGCGCGAGACATTGAGTCACGTGTTTGAAGGTGCGCAGACCAGTGTCATCACCATGGGCAACAGTTCGCAGGTACGTATATCCACCAACTATGAAGTCGCTTCAATCGATGATGATATTGACACCCGTATCGAAGGTATGCTATACGAGGGATTGAAACCATACATCAACGGTGCTGTCACACGTCAGATGTTTGTTGAGTGTTATGTGATTGACGGTGGCAAGTACCGCCTTGCAATGCTCGATGAAGCCGACATCAACTATGGTATACAGAGTTCGCAGAAAGTGGGTCCTTCGGTGGCCGATGATATAAAGACAGCCGCTGTCTGGGCTATCTTATTCTCGCTCATAGGTATGGCTCTCTATATTCTCATTCGTTTCCGTAACTGGTCCTTTTCTGCCGGTGCTGTTGTGGCTTTGGCTCACGATGTGCTTTTCATTCTCGGTACATACTCCATCTTCTACAGCATCATGCCGTTCTCGCTTGAGATCGACCAGTCGTTCATAGCTGCCATACTTACCGTTATCGGTTACTCGATCAACGACACGGTGGTCATTTTCGACCGTATCCGCGAAAATATCGGATTGTATCCAAAACGTGACTTGCACCAGCAAATCAACGAGTCGCTCAACTCTACACTGAGCCGTACATTCTCAACTTCCATGTCCACATTCGTTGTATTGCTTGCCATCTTTATCTTCGGAGGGGAAACCATCCGCGGTTTCGTGTTCGCCATCCTTCTCGGTGTGCTTGTCGGTACATTCTCCACTCTATTCGTTGCCACTCCGTTTGCATATGAAATGCAGAGTCGCCAGCGTGTCAGAAAAGATATTGCCGGAAAGAAATAAGTTGCCTGATTGGATGCAAGTCTGTTCACGGCTTGTAGCATTATGGCAAAAGACGGAATGTCCACGGTCCAACGGACCGTGGACATTCCGTCTTTTATAGCGGGTGTATTATTCTTGATTATGATGGCCTGGCAAAATCTTTTAAGTTGTCGAGATATGTTGATATACGATTTATTGCTTGATAATCTCAACAATACTGTTTATTGGCAATGAGCAATTTATGCTTGCCGGATGCATGTAATTCATAATGTATTGAAATGGAAAGGTGTGGCGGGTATCGTTGTCAATGCCTTTGGTAAGGTATGGGACAGTCTCAGGAATCCGGCAGCTTGTTCGGAATCTGCAGTCCCGGCTCTCTCATACAGATGTTTCTTTTACGGAAAAACGCATTATCTTTGCCCCTGAAAATGCGATAATTTTCATAGGAATGTACGTGATGTTTTATTGCAAAAAGTCTAAAATATATGGGTCTTGGGTTGAAATATATAGGTTTTTACTTTGAAAAATAGTTGCTTTTACGGGATATTTCCCTTGACATTACAGTGTTGGTTTATCGGTAAAAACCTACTCCTATGTTGCTGTCCGATTTTACACCGGAGCTTAAACTTGGTCCGGAACACCCATATACGTGTATCGTGCAGTTGTGGACTACTGAAAGTCTGGATTATGCTGGTGTCAAAACAAAAGAACAGGTATGGAACATGTCGGATGAGGAAAAATTTGCATTGAGAAATCAGTTGAGCGCAGAGTTATTTGATAAGCCTGAAAATAGCCCGTTGAATATAGAATCGGAATATTTGTATGAGCACATGACGGCTATAATACACAATTATCCGGGTATGGGTTTCAAGGACGGTAATGAGAACGAAATGATGCTTGACGATGAAGGCCCCTGAACTGTAGATTACAGGCAATGTATTACGAGGAATCGTAAATATCTTGCATCATCTGTGAATGTGTTCGGCACATCCGACGTTTCATCTTTTTGTGGATTGTATCCAAGCAGGTGTCGGGTTGGCCTCCTCCCGTATTTTATTTTGGAGGCAGACATTGCAATTATAATTAAAAAATGATTAACTTTGCCATCCGTTTTGTTCAAATTCAGACGTTAACCTGTTATGACAAATTTCCGACCATCGTTTCTGGCGAATATTCCGCCTGTTACGCTCAATCTGATAATAATAAATGTATTGTGCTGGATGGCAGCTGCATTGCTTCCTGGACGCACCGGCATTGACATCATGGATTGGATGGGACTGCATTACTGGATGTCCGACAAATTCATTTTCACCCAGCTCTTCACTTACATGTTCATGCACGACACATCAGGTTTCGGACATATATTTTTCAATATGTTCGGTGTGCTGATGTTCGGTATACCGCTGGAGCGGATGTGGGGCGGGAAGAAATTCCTGTTTTACTATTTTGTGGCAGGTATAGGAGCCGGTATCATACAGGAACTGACGTGGATGATAGATCTGAGCGGAATCACCCGTGCCATGGATGAGGCGGTTGCCCTTGATTCAGGCGAGCCGTTGTTGCCTTATTCACATCTGTTTACCGGAGGAAACATACTTGGAGCTTCTTCTGCGGATGTGCTGAGGTTGAAACAGCAGATGTTCTCACACTATCTCACAGTGGGAGCCTCTGGTGCGTTGTTCGGTATATTGCTTGCGTTCGGCTGGCTGTTCCCGGAAGCGCGTATGATGCTCATCTTCCTGCCTGTACCTATCCCAGCCCGTATATTTGTGGCTCTGTATGCGTTGGTGGAGCTTTTCCTGGGAGTAGCCAATTTCTCGGTTGACAATATAGCTCATTTCGCCCATCTGGGAGGTATGGTATTTGGGGCGATATTGCTGGTGATATGGAAAAAACAGGGCAGACTGTATAGTTAGAGACATTGGTTTGTGGTACGGCATACTGATGGGAGATAAATTATCTGAATGACATGCAAAAAGTCGCTGCAATACTATTCATTGCAGCCTGGAAATCGCAGTTGTTCGGATTGATCATATAGACTGAATTCTGTGAACTGCTTAATGATCCTTATATATGAATAATCTTGTCGAATTTTTCAGGCGCGGCACTTCGCTTATGCAGTTGATATACATCAATGTCGCGGTGTTTGTGATAGTGAAGCTGCTGTCTCTCTTGCTGGTGCTGTTCAACATAGGGGGCGATGTGCTGTCATCGTGGCTGGTATTGCCGTCTAATATGCATGCGCTTCTGTACCGGCCTTGGACAGCATTGACATATATGTTTTATCACATACGGTTTTCGCATCTGTTTTTCAACATGATTGCATTGTATTGGTTCGGACGTATTGCACTGGAGTATTTTTCGCAACGTCAGCTGGTGGTGCTTTATCTGATGGGAGGAGTGGCCGGTGCCTTGCTCTATGTGGCGGCGTACAACGTGTTCCCGTATTTTGCCAATGTAGTAGGTACATCATCATTGCTCGGTGCATCGGGTGCCGTATTGGCAATATGTACGGCCGCGGCCGCGGTCAATCCAAGTTATCCCGTCCGCATACTGTTTATCGGTGAAATCAAATTGGTATGGCTGGCGGCACTCATGGTGCTTGTAAGCCTGTTGGGCATCACAGGTTCTAATGCCGGCGGTGAGTTTGCCCATATAGGCGGTGCGTTGGCAGGCTATTTCTATGGCTTGCATTGGCGCCGGGGCGTTGATTTGGGTACTCCGTTGAGCCGTTTTTTTGATTGGATAAAAAAACTGTTCCGTCCGAAGCCTAAAATCAAGGTGACAAAAGGCTCGCGTACAACGTACACGCAGGCCCGCCCTAAAACCGATGCCGAATACAACCGCGAGCGTAGAGACAACTCGGCTGCCATCGATGCCATTCTCGACAAGATAAAACAACGTGGTTACGAAAGTCTCACATCCGAGGAAAAACGCGAACTCTTCGACCGCAGCAAAGGCAACTATTGATACCGTTGAATCAGTGTTATGTGTAGGAGGCAGATATATGATCAGCCCGTGTTGCGTATCGTAACGGAACAGTTGGAGGTACTCTATACACCGTCGGAAGCTAAGACTATGGCACAAATGCTGCTTTGCAGCATTACAGGACTGACGCTGCCGCAATTGGTGGTACAGCCGGAAATGCATCTGCCGGACGTGCAGTCGGCGGCTGTTGAAGCGGCGGTCAAAAGGCTGTTGGATGGCGAACCGGTACAGTATGTGATCGGATATGCCGATTTTTACGGCAGACGTTTCGAGGTTGACCGGAGGGCTCTGATACCTCGTCCGGAAACCGAAGAACTTGTACATCGTATAGTCAGCGACTTCAAAGGCAAACGCGGCATGGCTGTACTTGATATAGGCACAGGCAGCGGTTGTATAGCCATATCGCTTGCCAAAGAACTGTCGGCCGGAAGGGTGGTGGCTGTGGATATTGCAGGCGAGACGATAGACCTGGCGCGGACAAATGCAGGAAAACTCCATGCCGGTGTGAGTTTTGTGTGTTCCGATGTGTTGGAATGGACTGTATCCGGACAGCCTGACCGGCTGCCGGAAGAAGTGTCAGGAAAATTTGACGTCATAGTCAGCAATCCTCCGTATGTCTGTAAAAGCGAGCAGTCCGGTATGGAGGCTAATGTGCTTGCTTTTGAACCGCACAGAGCATTGTTTGTAGATGACAGTGATCCGTTATTGTTTTATCGGACGATAGGCAGGTATGCTTTATCCCATCTCACCGACGGCGGATGCCTGTATTTTGAAATCAACCAAAGGTTCGGACAGGAAATATGCAGATTGCTGCGGACGCTGGGCTTTCGGCAGGTGACACTCTTTCAGGATATCAACTCCAATCCCCGTATTATAAAAGCCAGTGAGGCAAGCTGACATATTTATCGGCATTAAAAAATATGAAGCAACTGACATACAAAGAGGCGTTGGCAAAAGCAACCGCCTATTGCGCCAAGGGCGAAAAATCGGAAAGTGATGTGATTGACAAGTTCCATACATGGGGTGTGGCTGGTGACGATATACAGCCGATAATGGACTATCTCCGCAACGAACGGTATGTGGACAACGGCCGTTTTGCCAGGGCATACGCATTGGACAAGTTCCGCTTCAACCGTTGGGGACGGAAAAAGATAGCCATGATGTTATCATCGAAAGGCATAGACAAACAAATCATTGGTGAAGCCTTGGAAGTGATAGATGACGGCAAGTATCTTGAAATACTTGCAACTGTTCTGGATGAAAAGAACCGGACATTGAGTGAACCGGACACTTACCGCCGTCGCTCAAAGTTGTTTGCATTTGCCATGCAACGTGGCTTTGAGCCGGAATTGATATGGGCAGCCATAGAAAGACTGTAGACTATGAACGGTAGCGGCTGTGATTTGTCCGTTGCCCTGTATCATATTGATATACTTAATAAAACGAAAGGCGAAATGTCATCATTCCGACATATCGCCTTTCAATTTGTGGTCCCACTAGGGCTTGAACCTAGGACCCCCTGATTATGAGTCAGGTGCTACTAACCAACTGAGCTATGAGACCGTTGCAATTGCCCGTCTTGTACAAGATACTCTAAAACGGCAGGAAAACGGATGAATTCATTTTGTCTTATCCTGACTTATTCGTACTTTTGTACCCCGGATTGCAGGTGCAAAGGTACTAATTTTTTTTATATTGGCAATAAGAAAAACAAAAAATGATATATGGTTAATTACAACGGACTGAAAGTCCTGATTTTTGATTTTGGAGGGGTGTTGATAAATCTCAACAGAGCCCGCTCGGTAAGGGAATTTGAACGGCTTGGAGTATATGATGCAGGAAGATTACTGTCAAATTACGTTCAGGACGGTATATTCCTGCAGTTGGAAAGCGGGCAGATCGGAGCTTGCGAGTTTCACGACCGTATCAGGAAGATGTATGGTCTGGAACATATATCGGATGATGCGATTGATACTGCATTTGCCATGTTTCTTGAAGATATACCGGTACATAGGCTGGATTTGATACGAAGACTGAAACGCGGCGTATATAATGAATATGGGGAGAAACTGCGTATCGTGATGTTGAGCAATACTAACGAGATACATTTTCCCGATTGCCGCAAGCGTTATTTCGAGAGCGGCGGATACACTTCTGATGATTATTTCGACCGTTATTACCTGTCATACGAGATGAAGATGTCGAAGCCGGATGAGAATATTTTTCTTGCATTGTTGGAGTCTGAAGGAGTGAAACCTGAAGAGTGCATGTTTTTCGATGATGGCGAACAGAATATCATCACGGCCGGACATCTCGGTTTGCGAACTCAATGGGTGACTGACGATATATGTGAGTATTTCAGGTGAAGGTACTTAACACGTATAACAATGCGGCTGATATTCATTATTTTGAATATCAGCCGCATTGTTATACTATATATGGACGGATCTGGAGTCAGAAACTGTAACCTACACCAAGACCGAATACCGATTTGAACTGTACTCTCTGTGTCTTGTGCCCGTTTTTATCGGCAATAAGCACCGAGTCGTAGTATTTCAGTTGGGTGCCGAGTGAAACGTTCAGTACTTTCAGGAATTGGTATGAAATGGCAAAATCCCAGTCGACATCGATGTTGCCGAAACTTTTGTTGTATGGAGTGAAGAGGGTAAGAGTGGAAAGGATTTTCAGATTTTCTATTAGGGTGTAGTTTACGGTCCCTTTAAGGGAAATACCCAATTCGGCCTTGAAAGTCTTGTCGACTACCGGGGCTATATAGTCAGCCCGCAGGAGCGAATCGGTGGATGTGGAGATACGGCCTGTTACAGGAGCCAGGTAGACGGAGAATATCGTGTTTGGTTTCCAGTCGATACCGAGGGAAAGGTCAGTATAGGACGGAGACATGAATGTTGATGTGTATATCTTCTTTTCCACCCCTTCTACTGTCTTGTAGTCATATCCGTTGGCATATTGTGTTTTGAAGGTACCGGAAGCGGTCAGGAACCAGGTCTTCGCAAATTCCCAGCCCAGCTTGGTGCTGAAATTGAATTTGTCGTTGGTTTT
This sequence comes from Candidatus Aphodosoma sp., assembly GCA_051870875.1. GTDB lineage: Bacteria > Bacteroidota > Bacteroidia > Bacteroidales > Paludibacteraceae > Aphodosoma. Next base: position 58,713 of record JBJECG010000059.1, on the reverse strand, counting down.
GCGCCAGGGGTATTTGCTGCCTGACAGCCACGACATACCGAAATCGGTATCGAGATTGGTTTCCCATGCAATACAATCGTCTTTGTAAAGCAGGGTCACGTTGGCAGCTGCTATGGCATTGACATTGCTGTTACCGCCGGCGGCCCAGTTTACAAGGCCTGTGGCAGCTGCATTGAGAGAAATAATACCGTTTACGGTCCATTTTGGAGCAGGTGCCGGAGCAGGTGCTGTTTCTGTCGTTGTCTCGCCGTCGGGCATATTCAGTACGGCTTCCGATTCGGCTTTAACATTTACGTTTGCCGCCAGCAACAGGGCGGCAATAGGAAGTAGAATCTTTTTCATAGACGTATAAGATTTTTGAATATATAAATGAGATGGCAGTACCCGTCGGTCAATGCAGACCGAAAAGCAATGCCGGTTATCGTTTTTCTGTCTTGATGACAATTGCAGGTATATCGGTGTTTTCCAGTATTCCGGCAAACTGGTCAGATCCGGGACCGAATGCAAAAAGAGGGACGAACGTACCGGTATGCCCCGATGATGTACCGGCAGCTCCTGTCTGTCCGAATGCGATTCCGACAGCTGCATCGGCATACGAACCGCCGGTTATATATAAACCGCCGGTTTCATGGTCGGCAGTAACCACCACCAGGGTATTGCCGTCTGCTTCGGCAAAATCGAGCGCGCATTTTACGGCGTTGTCGAAATCGAGTATCTCCGATATCATGCCTATGCTGTCGTTTTCATGGCAGCGGTAGTCTATTTGCGAACCTTCTACCATAAGGAAAAAACCGTTCCGGCCGGCCTTGGCCTTAAGCGATTTTATTGCCAGATCGGTAGCTTCAGGCAAATAGCCACCTCGGCTTGTGACACCGGGTAAATCGCCATCGGCTGCAAGTATGCCGCAAGGCAGAAGTACAGGTGCCTGTAATGAATCAAGCGAATAGAATATATTGTATCCTTTTGCTCTCAATGAATCGGAATAGGATAGCGAATCTTTCCGTTGCTCGAAATGCAGGCGGCCGCCTCCGCAGAAGAAATCCACATCGGCTTCATAAAGTTGTCGGGCGATCTCCTCACCGGCCTTGCGGTCAGATGTATGGGCGTAAAATGCGGCGGGAGTCGCATGAGTGACGGGGCATGTGACCACCAATCCCGTAGCATAACCAATATTGCGGTAGTGTTCGAGCAGCGAACATACTGCCGTACTGTCCGGTGTCATGCCGATCATGCCGTTGTCGGTTTTCGTGCCGCAGGCAAGAGCCGTGCCTCCGGCCGCCGAATCTGTTATATAACGGTTGGCGGAATATGTCTTGACATAGGCCGAGGCAGTGCAGCGTTCCATAGCCAGATGGCCGCCGGCAACTGTCATGGCGGCATACACCTGGTTTGCGCCCATACCGTCGCCTATCATAAATATCACGTTGCGCGGCGATTGCCTGTTGCAGCATGAGGTATCCGTTTTACATGTTGTATTCTCCTTGTCCGTGCATGAAAGCAGTAACATGGGGACAATGAAAAGAGGGACAATGCAGTTGCGCATAATATACTGATGGTTGTTGAATTACAATTATTGCCACACCATACCGGTCCTGTTTGTTGTCAATCGACAATGGTATCGGCAGCAAGTGCTTCATGGTCATTGAGCTCCCTCCGTATGGCCATAAGTTCTGTCCGTATGGAACGCAGACGTTCCATGGCCTTTGCCCGTTTCCTGTCGGCATCGTAATTCGAATCCAGCCGGCGGCGCACTCCGTCAAGAGTCAGGTGGCACTCGTCGGTAAGATATATTATTGTCGATATCAAGTCGATGTCGGACTGATTGTAACGACGTGTGTCTTTTGTTGACCGATGCGGCCTGAGCTGGCGGAACTGTGTTTCCCAGAACCTCAATGTCGATTGGTTTAGGTGGAACATTCCGGCCACTTCCGATATGGTGTAATATGTTTTCTCCATTTTGTCGGTTTAAGTTTTCAGCGGTGTATACGGAGCCTTTGTCCGATTCTTATGGTTGTACCTTTCAGCCCGTTCCAACGTTGCAATTGCGATACCGTACAGTTGTATTTTCTGGCTATACCGCCGAGGGTATCACCTGACCGCACTTTATGGTAACGTACGTCACCGCTGTATCCGGCCGGATCTTCCTTTATTTTGCGTTCTGCCAGCTCGGGCCTGTAACGCAATATGGAGTCCCGGCATTCGGCATAAGTGTTGATGTTGTCAAGCGGCAGAACCAAAGGGTAGGCTTTGATGTTGCCGGGGACAATGTCGTGACGGTACTGGGGGTTGAGAAACCGCAATTCATCGAGAGGGATGCCGGTAACGTCGGATATCTGCTGCAGATGCACACGATCGGAAATCATTATGGTATCGGTGGAAAAGTACCGTACCGGCTCGCTCGGACAGATATTGTGTTCCTTATAGTAGTTCATTATGTAGTTTGCAGCTATGAAGATAGGTACATATCCGCGGGTTTCACGCGGAAGGTACGGATATATCTGCCAATAACCGCGTTTGCCTCCGGATGCCCTTATGGCTTTGGCCACATTGCCCGGTCCGCAGTTGTATGCTGCTATTACCAGAAGCCAGTCGTCATACAGCCGGTACAGATCTGCAAGATAGCGGGCGGCGGCATCGGTCGCCTTGGAGATATTGCGTCTTTCGTCTACCAGACTGTTGACTTCCAAACCGTATATACGTCCTGTCGCAACCATGAACTGCCAGAGTCCGGCAGCGCCTACAGGCGAAGTGGCACGCGGATTGAGTGCGCTCTCTATGACGGGCAGATAGCAGAGTTCGAGGGGCAGACCGTAGCGTTCCAATATCTGTTCAAACAACGGGAAATAGTATGTGCGTCCCAACCCGAGCATAAAACCTACCTGTTTCTGACGACGGGCATACATCTCGATATATTGTTTTACTATGGAATTGAACGGCATTTCCATCACATGGGGCAGGGACTGCAGACGTCTGATATACACCGAGTCGGGATAAAATACATACGAGCCTGTATCTATAAGGCTGCAATCCGGGCGGAACGCTTTCTGTATAAAGAAATCATGCACCAGCGAATCAAGCATGAAATCGTGGGTGTAAACCAAATCGGCATCTATGACCGCAGAGGGAGTGATGGACATGGTGTCGGATCCGAGAGCCGATATGGTATCGGAGTGTGTCGGCTCTACGGCAGACACCGACAACGAAACCGAACAAAGCACGGCCAAAAGCAACACTTTCATACTACTACGATATTTCAATAACAGTTTTTGTTTGCGATTTAATTTCAGAACGCCAGTCTGAGAGCACAGCCGATAGCCGGTTGCATCGAATCGGGCTGGGTTTCGAGGCAAGGCCTCAATTTCATGGACAGTTCCGGTGAAACGTCGAAATCTGCCAATTGGGCATCGACATAGGCATCGATGATGGTAAGTGCATACAGAGCCACTCCTACAACGATGGATATGTCGCGGTAGTTGCGGTAGGTATTCATCCTGTTGCGTACATACGTTTCTGCCGAACTTTCGGGATAGCCTGTCGGGATTACTTCCAGATGGTAGTTTGTATTGGGGTTGGAATCTGTGACATCTATATAAGCCCGTTTGTAGTCGGAATATTTGTTGCCGTTCCATGTGATCGCATAAACCACTCCAAGTGCGCCACCGTATATTATGGGCAGTTTCCAGTATTTGCGGTTGTATATCTGTCCAAGTCCGGGAAAAGCGAGCGCATACCACAAACTTTTATCGGGATTTGGCCGAAAACCGGCATTAGCCAACTGCCGTTGTGCGCGCCGCTGGGCGCGGGTGAGTGCTGTCACCGTGTCTCCGCCCGTCACAATGGAGGTATCTATGTCCAAGACAATATTTGCAGTGTCGGCCGTAAAATGAGCTTCACCTGCAGTCTCGGGCGGCATCCGGCTTCCGGCATCACGGACAACAGTGTCGGCTACAGAGAGCGAATCCGGCAAAGATGCTCCTGCCGTGACCGGTAACAAGCACAATAGGCTTATCACAATGAAGCGTATATAAAGTCTGTGCGGTATGATGATCTGAACGTGATAAAAAATGCGACTGTTTGTGAAATATACACCATGAAACGGCAGCAGTGGATGTATTTGTCAATGTTTTATCTGGTCGAAAAGCGACATGAGTCGCGAGAGGTCCTCGTCCGAAGAGAATGGTATGGTTATGCGTCCGCTGCCTTTTTCGTTGTATGTCAATTTGACTTTTGAACCCAGGATGTTGCCAAGAGCATCGCAAAGCGATTTGTATTCTTCTGCCTGATATGACGGGTTGGTCTTCTGCAGACCTCCGTTTTCCATACTGTCGTCTGAGCCGTTACTCTCATTTTCTGCAACGGCACGGACAATCTCCTCGGTCCGGCGGACCGAAGCTTTTTCAGACACCGCCTTTTCGTATGCGCGCAGCTGCAATTGCGGATCCTCAAGTCCGGCAATGGCACGGGCATGCCCCATGTCAATGGTATGGTTTTTCAGCCCGAGCTGGATTTCGGCAGGAAGTTTCAGCAGACGGAGATAATTGGTTATAGTGGCCCGTTTCTTGCCGACACGGTCGGCCAAGGCATCCTGGGTAAGGTTGTTGGACTGCAGCAGATTGTTGTAAGTCAACGCTATTTCAATGGCGTTGAGGTCTTCACGCTGTATGTTCTCGATGAGTGCGAGTTCGAGTACCTGCTCATCATCCACATTGCGGATGTAAGCCGGGATCTTGTCCAGCCCCACAAGCTTCGATGCACGGTAACGTCGTTCGCCGGCTATAATCTGGTAGTTGTCATCGGCAATGCGGCGGAGTGTGATGGGAGATATGATGCCGTTAGTGCGAATGGATGCGGCGAGCTCCCCTATGGCCTCTTCATCGAAATCCGTGCGCGGCTGGTTGGGATTCGGATGAATCTGGTTGATGTCCACTTCGCTGAAGATGGTAGAGCCTACGGCTGCCATCGGTTCTATGTCGATGAGGGCGCCAAGTCCGCGCCCGAGAGCCTGTTTTTTCATGATTCGGAAGTTATGGACGGTTGGTTATTTGTTTTTGGCATCGCGCTCCAGAAGTTCCTGGGCGAGTTCCATATAGTTTTGTGAGCCTTTCGACTCACGGTCGTATAGAAGGGCGGGTTGGCCGAATGACGTTGCTTCTGACAACTTCACATTGCGGCTGATGACTGTCCTGAACAGGAGGTCGCCGCAGAATTTTTTCAACTCTTCGGCCACCTGGTTGGCATATCTGAGACGGGCATCGAACATTGTAAGCAGGAAACCTTCGATTTTCAGTCCCGGATTGGGTCCGGATTTGATGATCTTGATGGTGTTTACCAGTTTGTCCACGCCTTCAAGGGCAAAATATTCGCTCTGCACCGGAATGATCACAGAGTCGGCAGCCGTAAGTGCATTGATAGGTATAAGTCCGAGCGAAGGTGCGCAGTCTATGATGATGTAGTCGTAAACGGTACGCGCCGTGACGAGCATGTCGCGCATACGTTTCTCCCGGTTTGGAAGATTGAGCATCTCTATTTCGGCTCCCACAAGATTGATGTGCGACGGCACCAACTTCAGGTTCTCTATTTCCGTGTCAAACGTCGCCTGCTCCACCTTCACTTCACCTATCAGGCATTCGTATACTGTGGTCTTCAAATCTTTGATATCAATGCCCAAGCCTGAAGACGCATTGGCTTGGGGATCGGCGTCAATGACAAGCACCTTGCTGCCCAATACGGCAAGTGAAGCTGCAAGATTCATGCTGGTAGTGGTCTTGCCCACCCCTCCCTTTTGATTTGCAATGGCTATGATCTTTCCCATAATCGGATATATTCCCAATAAAACGTTTACTCGTTGGCACACATTCGCATATGCTGCCGGTATACAAACTGCAAATATAGCGAAACTCTGCCAAATACCCGTACTTTTTTGCCGGAATAATGCAACTTTCCATGAAACGAAGTCATTTTCAAGAGAAAAAAGCTGCGAAAATGGAAGAAAGCATCGTTGTTTATAAAATAATTGTAGTACCTTTGTTGTCAATTATTCTCATTGCCTTGAAAAACAGGATACCGTGTATCGGAAAGACATGACAGGGCCTGTCAGGCGTGCGTTGTGTTATAACCTTGTATTTCAGGTTTTAACCTTAAAACTGCAGACAATATGGTAATCGGTTATACAACAGGAGTATATGATCTTTTTCATATAGGTCATCTCAATCTCCTGAAAAATGCAAAAGGTATGTGCGACAAGTTGATTGTCGGCGTTACTGTCGATGAACTGGTGGCATATAAGGGCAAGAGTGCGATGATACCTTTTGAAGACCGCATCGAACTGGTACGTTCGTGCAAATATGTGGATGCCGCAGTTCCACAGTATGATATGGACAAACTTGCCGCCTGCAAGAAATTAGGCGCGCAAATACTCTTTGTGGGAGACGACTGGTACAACACTGACAAATGGAGGGGATATGAGCGGGATTTTGCAGAAGCTGGCATCAGAATCATCTATTTCCCTTACACCAAGGGCATATCCAGTACTAAGATAACGGAAGCTCTCGATGCCATGCGCAAGACAGATCTTCTCGATGTGAAATAAATAAAAACACAAGACTATGGTTGATAAAGATTTCTGCCTGAGTTCATATATGGCTTTCAGGTATATATGGAAAGACGGTGTCGATTTTTGCGACGGATTCCAGCACAAGAACTTCCGCCCGGCAGACGCGGATCATCGTATTCCGGTGAAGACGGCGGCTGATATAGACCGCGGAATCAGCAAGCAGTTTGAATACCTGTACAATAAATATTCCAGTATCGGCATCCTGCTTTCGGGCGGGATGGACAGTGCCAATCTGGCGGCTTACTTGAAACCCGGCAGTCATGCATACACCTTTGATTCAACAACAGGAGTGTTTGATGAAGACGTGGCAAGGGCAAAGGTATATTGTGAAAAATTCGGTTTGAAACATCACCTTGTGGACATCACGATGGATGACTACATAAAGTACGCTCCGATTGTGATGAAGGCGAAATTTGCGCCTGTACATTCAATAGAACCGCAAATATACAAGGTCGCCGGGCTGGCAAAGGCAGACGGTGTGCAGGTACTCTTGGTAGGCGAAAGCGCGGATTTGATTTTTGGAGGCATGGACAAGCTTATCACAACAAAGTGGACGTTTGACGGTTTTGTCAGCAGATACACTTTTCTTGACCCGGATCTGGTCCTTGCAAATCCTGTCAGTATGCTGGAACTGTATGAGAAATACCGCCTGCCGGACAATAATATCGACTACATGAAGTTTATGGACGAGGTATTTTCAGTTGAAAGTTCAGGCTCGTATCTCAATGCGTTTGGAGCGGCATGGATGCCTTATTACGACCCATACTCCTGCTTTGTGATGGCAGACCCCCTTGACATGACCCGCGTCTGCAACGGCGAACCCAAATACCTTGTCCGCGAGCTGTATGCAATGAAGTATCCAGAACTGCCGGTACCGTCCAAAATACCGATGCCCCGTCCCGTAGACTCGGCTTTCCGCAATTGGGGCGGTCCGCAACGCCCTGAATTCAGGAAAGACATTCCCATGGACAAACTTACCGGTAACCAGAAATGGCAACTCTGGTGTGCAGAACAATTCTTGAACCTGACAGACTGACGGCATGGTCATGTGGCAAACAGTACATGGCTTATGCAATCCGAAACACTGACGATTTCCACTGATGGCATCAAACTATAAAGCAGCCATACTCAAGGCTACAGAACATAACCGAATGTTGAAATGGTGCTACTATCACCTGTATTTGCAGATAGACAGACGTGACAGGATACACCGCAAGCGCATTGCCGGGATACGCAGACGCGGTTGTGCAAACGTAATATTGATAGCATCATCGCTGCCAATGTGGCGCAACCAGGGGCTGTATGAACTGCTTGTACAAGACAAACGCTTTAGCGTCAGCATTATCATACATCCGCTGCGCCAGCTTTCTGCGGTTGAGCGGCAATCTGCGGTTGACTTGCTCCGCAGGTATTTTGACGGCAAGGGCATACCATATTACGTGTGTTCTGACGATGACAACGAGGTGTCTGCCAAACTGGAGAGCCTCGATCCTGACATACTGTTTTACCCGCAGAACTACAGGAAACTGTTCACAGATGCACTTGCCTGGGAAAAATTCACCGACAGGCTGCTTTGCTACAACAGCTACGCCCTGCTGACGGTGGGCGACAATTGGAACTACAATGCAGACTACAACAACATAGCCTGGCGGTACTACCATGCCACAGAACTGCATCTGGCAACTGCCAGACGGCTGACATACAACAAGGGACGGAACGTTTGTGTCGCAGGTGAGCCCCATGCCGACTTGTTTTTTGCCAAGTCGGACGTTGACCCGTGGAAAAAGATTGGTGACGGCAAGACAAGAAAACGGATAATATTCGCCCCGCACTTCAGGATAGAGACAAACAAGATGCTCAACAGAGCTGCTTTTTTGTGGCTTTATGACTATATGACAGACCTTGCAGAGAGGTACAGAGACTCCATTCAGATAGCATTCAAGCCGCACCCCATGTTGAAAACGACATTGTACAATCATCCTGACTGGGGGGGTGAACGAACGGACGCCTATTATGAAAAATGGGCCACGATGGAAAATACCCAGCTTGAAACCGGCGGCTTCATTGACCTTTTCAAGACTTCCGATGCCATGATCCACAACTGCGGCAGCTTCACCGGCGAATATCTTTTTACGTCAAAACCTGTGCTCTTTGCTTCCGGGGATTGGACCGAGATATACCGCACGGCCGATGATTTCGGGCTTAAATGTCTGGCACTGCACTATAAGGCGGAAAATACGGCTGAAGTAGGGACTTTCATCCGAGACACTGTGCTGGGAAACACAGACTCCATGAAAGAGGCGAGAGTGAGGTTCTGCAAAGAGTTTCTTACCCCGCCAAACGGATGCACCGTGGCAGAGAATATGTATAACGACATTGTTAAAGGCATTTGGCTCTGATGATGGACGTCCTGATTGTAGCATTGATAGCTGTCTGCCTTTGGGGTCTCAAATTCTCGAGAGAGCAGTTTCCTGACTATATAGACAAGCCTCAGACGGAATCGGTAAAGGGGATATTCACGATATTGATCTTGTTCTCGCACATGAGAGGATATATTGCGGGGGGGGGCAATATGCAGTATAGTTGTATATTTAATGCTGCAATGCTTGTCTTTGGGCAGATGGTGGTGGTGATGTTTCTCTTCTACTCCGGATATGGAGTGATGGAGGCACTGAAGCGGAACAGGGGTGTGTATACCCGCACATTCATGAAAAAACGTTTCCTGAAAGTGTGGCTTATGTTTGTGGCGGCTGTAGTTCTGTACCTTGTACTGTCGTTGATATCGGGCGTAAGATACTCGCCACGGGAATATGTGCTGTGCTGGATTGGTTATGAAAGCATTGGCAACAGCAATTGGTTCGTATTCGACATACTGGTGCTGTATCTTGCAACGTATGCCGGCATGAGGATAAGCGACCGCCTGAAATCGGGCCTTGGTACAATTGCGATGCTGACCTGTTTCCTGTCATTCCTTGTTATGACAGCCCTCGTCGCTGCCGGCAAACAGGCGTATTGGTTTGACACCATAATGGCATATCCGGTCGGAATGCTTTATTCCTATGACAAAGAAAAGATTGAACGGTATGCTGCATCGTGGCGGAGATGGAGTGCGGCAATGTGTTGTACGGCCATCGTGTTTGCAGCCATATACCTTGTGGGCAGCCTTGCCAACAGGGGAGACATACTGGCAGACAACAATCCGGCGAGACAAGCGGCAATGTCTGCAAACCACATTTTCTCAGCCCCGCTGTTTGCCGTTGCGGTGGTGTTGCTGACCATGCGGATAAAGTTCGACAACAGAGTGTTGCGTTGGATTGGCATCAATGCGTTTTCCATCTATATACTCCAAAGGTTAGTGATGATTGCTGCAGCCGGATGCGGTCTGAACGAACACGGACTGGTATTCGCCCTGACGGTTATACCGGTCACGATGGTTGTGGCGTCTGTTTTTACACGTGTGACCAACAAAATGAACAGGATCCTGTTCGGATAGTTTTTGACAATGACAGAGGAATTGAAATCAAGAGCCATCAAAGGCGTGGCCTGGACGGTAATCGAACGCTATTCCGGGCAGATAGTACAGTTCGTAGTCACCGTGATACTGGCAAGAATACTTACTCCTGCGGAATATGGCCTTGTAGGTATGCTTGCCATATTTGTCGGACTGTCGGCCATATTTATAGACGGAGGATTTGCAAGTGCCCTGATTCAGTGCAAGGACAGGACGCAGAGCGACTATTCCACCGTATTCTACATAAACACTGCAATGGCGGGATTGATATACCTGCTGCTTTTTTTCACCGCACCTCTTATCTCGGATTTCTATAAAGAGCCGCAACTCACAGGTATAATACGGATTTATTGCATTTCACTGGTGATTTCGGCACTGTCGTCTACAAGCAAGACGATGCTGACCGTGGAGCTCGATTTCAAGACAAGCACCAAGATATCACTTACCTCTGGCATTCTGTCGGGAGGTGTCGGCATAACAATGGCTTGCTGCGGATGCGGAGTCTGGGCATTGGTCGGACAGACGCTCTCTGATGCTGTGCTGACCACAATATTGTCGTACTATTTCGTGCGTTGGCTGCCTACTGCAAAGTTCAGCAAGGAGTCGTTTCGCAGGCTGTTCTCGTTCGGATCAAAACTGTTTGCGGCACAAATCATATCATCTGTATATGAAAATATATTCGGGCTGGTGATAGGCAAAAAGTTCAATGCGGCTGCACTTGGGTACTATTCAAGAGCCGACACGTTCAACAAACTGTTCAACGGCAGTGTGACACACGTGCTGGGACGAGTGTCATACCCTCTGTTGAGCAGCATCCAGGATCAGGAGAGCCGCCTCATAAACATATACCAGAAATACATAAGCATATCGGCATTTCTAACGTTTCCGATGCTGATGCTGCTGTGCGGATTTGCCAGACCTATCATACTCTTTCTTTTTACCGACAAGTGGGCAGCGGCCATACCGCTGATGCAGGTACTTGCCTTCGCCTATATATGGGATGGGGTGATAATATCCAATCTCAACCTGATTAAGGTTAAGGGACGTTCGGATTTCGTACTCAAGTTGGAGGTGATAAAAAAGGTGATAGCATTTACAGTATTGGGGATATCCATCCTGTTTCAGAGTGTGATGGCAATATGTGTAGGCCGGGTGGTGTATGCTTTCATAGCCCTGTATCTCAACACCTACTATACCAAAAGGCTGATGAACTACGGTTTTGTCAAACAGGTCAGATCTTATTGGATGTATTTACTGAATGCGCTGGTCATTCTTGCAGTAGGTCTGGGCGTAAGCGCACTGATTGACAACCCGTTTCTTGCATTGTGTATTGGTGTGCCGTTATGTATTGCAATATATGCCTTCCTTTGCTGCAAGTTTCGCCTGAGTGCGTACTACGAGATACGCGACATAGTCATGCCGGCAGTAACATCTGCGTTGGCAAAGATGAAGCGGAAAGTGAAATAGGACGTAATGCCCCCTGCTGAAACAGACAGGACGGGATGAATTGCTTATTCATCCCGTCCTGTCTGTTTCAGCAGGGGGTTCTGAAAGAAACCTCCCGAAGCAGCGCAAAGTACGATCCGCCGGTTACTTGCGGATGTTGAGCTCTTTGATGATGGCACGGTAACGCTTGATGTCGACTTCTATAAGATAGTCGAGCAAACGACGGCGTTTACCTACAAGCATACGCAAAGCGCGTTCTGTGTTATGATCTTTGTGATTTGACTTGAGGTGCTCAGTCAAATGGTTGATACGGTATGAAAACAATGCTATCTGAGCCTCAGGTGAGCCGGTATCAGTGTTAGACTTTCCGTATTTACCAAAGATTTCCTTCTTTTTTTCTGCGTCTAAATACATAGATGAAAGATATTTGTTTGGTTTGTAAGATTTGTGGCCGCAAAGGTACAATCTTTTTCCCGATTACGCAAACGTCCGGAGAATATTTGTTGCAGCTTTGCCGTATTGTATGCAAACAACGTTCAGCGTCTGGATAGCAATCCGTGGAAAACCGTATCGACGATGTCGGCACGGTGATTGCGTATGTATTTTCCTATACTTTCTTTAAGGTACGGTGCTTCAAGGCCTTTCAGGGCGTATAGCATCATCATTGCCGTCCATTGCGTGCGGTCGGCTTTCACGGCAAACACGCCTTCGTCCACACCGCAGTCGAGAATCTGCTTTATCATTCGTATCTCTTTGACGTCAATCGGTCGGCGTGCTTTCTCCACTTCGTATATGTTCCTGAAGAAATCCGCTCGCAACGAACCGTTGCGTTCCACAGCCTCCTTTACGGCCTCGAAGCGCGTGAAGATGTATTCCTCAAGCTTTCTTTCAGGAGAAAGCCTCCTGTTCATCACCACTTGCAGACGCTCCACCAGATGAGCCAGTTCATTTTCAATCACAGCCAGATACACTTCATCCTTATTGCTGAAATAAGTGTACAGTGTACGACGGCTTTTGCCGGAAGCCGTGGCAATATCGGCCATAGTGGCACCGTCCTTGCCGTTGTCGGCAAAGATCCGACGTGCATTGTCCACTATCAGTGCGCGCGTCTTGGAGTGCATGGCGGTGTCGTTTATCATTGCAGGAAACGGATGGGTCCGGAATATCCGCCTTCGGATTTGCAAAGATAAGACAATAATATTGTGTTGCCAAACAAATCGCCCCCTAAAACCCGCAAAAACATCACTTCGCCACACAAATGCAGAGTCTGTAGAGTCAAAGGTCAAATGCCATATTGCGGAAAGTGTTTGAAAAAAGCAGCAGCCGGATACAAAAAATTTAATTTCCCCCCCCCCCCCTATGGTCTTCGGTTCTGTTTAGATCGTATCTTTTCGATGAAACCAGGCGTAACATCTTACCGGCGGACAACCAGCTTCCATCGCCTGTTGTAATAGTCACCGGCCAAGTGGTATGCAAAGAGCATCCCGCCTCTTTTACCGGCATGGATATGGCCGATGAATACGGCTGTTGGTATGGCTCTATTGACGGATATGTGGAGGCTGCAATGTTTTCGGCGATTTTGTACACCGCATTCAAAAGATTTTCGTAACTTTGCACGAAATATTGTTTTTCTCATGCGATAAACCCATTAATACATCATAACAGTGGCTACTAAGTACATATTCGTGACAGGTGGCGTGACATCGGCACTCGGCAAAGGCATCATCTCCGCATCATTGGGCAAATTGCTTCAGGCCCGTGGTTATAGGGTGACAAACCAGAAGCTGGACCCTTACATCAATGTGGATCCGGGTACGTTGAATCCGTACGAGCACGGCGAGTGTTATGTGACTGTCGACGGCCATGAGGCGGATCTGGACTTGGGCCATTACGAACGATTCCTCAACGTACCGTCCACCAAAGCCAACAACGTCACTTCCGGACGCATATACCAGAACGTGATAAACCGCGAACGCCGCGGTGATTTCCTCGGCAAGACCGTACAGGTGATACCGCATATCACGGATGAGATAAAACGCAATATAAAGATGCTCGGCAATACCGGCAACTTCGACTTCGTGATAACTGAAGTGGGTGGTACGGTCGGTGACATCGAATCGCTGCCATACATCGAAAGCATCCGCCAGATGCGCTGGGAATTGGGACGCGACTGTCTGTGCATACATCTCACATATGTGCCTTATGTGGCCGCGGCTGGAGAACTGAAGACAAAACCGACGCAACACTCCGTCAAGGAACTGCAGCAGGAAGGCGTGCAGCCCGATGTGCTTGTCCTCCGTACCGAACATCCGATACCGGATGACGTGCGCCGTAAGGTATCCCTTTTCTGCAATGTCGACCCGGAAGCCGTAGTGGAAAGCATTGATGTGAAGACTATCTACGAAGTTCCTGTCAGGATGCAGGCCGAAGGGTTGGACCGTGTGGTGCTGAAACGACTTGGATACAACCCCGATGACACCGTTGCCGACATGACGCAGTGGAACTATTTCCTCGACAAGCTGCATTCAGCGACAAAGGAAGTGAAAATAGCTCTTGTCGGAAAATACGTCCGTCTGCCCGATGCCTATAAGTCAATCATCGAGAGCCTCATACACGCCTCGGCTTACAACGACCGCAAACTCAAGCTCGATCTGCTGCTCTCCGATGATCTGAGCGAAACTAACATCGGCAGTCTGCTGAAAGGCTATGATGGCATCCTTATCGCCCCCGGATTCGGCGAACGCGGCGTAGAAGGCAAGATATATGCCGCACGTTTTGCCAGGGAAAACAACATACCTTGCTTGGGCATCTGTTTCGGCATGCAGATGATGGCCGTGGAATTCGCCCGCAACGTACTCGGCTATGCCGATGCCCACTCTGCAGAGATAGACCACAACACCACCCATGAAATCATAGATATCATGGAGAGCCAGAAAACCATATCGGAAAAGGGAGGGTCAATGCGTCTCGGCGCATATGCCTGCCGTCTTCTGCCGGGCTCGAAAGTCGAAACCATATACGGGAAGTCCCTCATTCAGGAACGTCACCGTCACCGCTATGAATTCAACAACAAGTACAAAGACGATTTTGAACGAAACGGTATGATAGTGTCAGGCGTAAACCCTGATACCCAGCTCGGCGAAATCATAGAACTTACGTCACACCCGTGGTATATAGGCGTGCAGTTCCACCCTGAGTATTCGAGCACAGTGCTCAACCCGCACCCTCTGTTCATTGATTTCATCAAGACGGCGGCAAAAAGATAATTGAAATTATATACGGATATTCAAACCACTTACATACCCCACCGGACACATCATACCTCCGTGTGGCATTTACTGACGAATGGACAAGAACACAATCATAGGACTGGTACTGATACTGGCCGTAATAGCCGGTTTCAGCTGGCTTAACCAGCCAAGCAAGGAGGAGCTGGCACGCCGCAGACAGATACAGGATTCCATAGCCGCCGTCAACGAAGCCAACATGCTCCGTGAGCGCGAAATGGAGCGGCAGCAGACTCTCCGCGACTCTTTGGCTGCTGTCGGCACTGTGGCTGCTGACACTGCTTCACTGACAAGAATATACGGTGCATTTGCTCCGGCCACTATCGGCACTGACGGAAAAACTGTAGTGGAGAACAGTCGGATACGCCTTACATTCAGCAATAAGGGCGGGCGGGTATCGGCTGCAGAAGTCAAAGGATACACACGTTACGACTCGTTGCCCATGTACCTGTTCGATACCGATGAAGCTGCTCTCGGTTTCACTCTCTTCACCCGAGACAACCGGATACTCAATACTTCAGATCTCTATTTCGAACCTACAGTCACCGTCGCCGATTCTGCCCAGACGGTGCGTATGCGCATGACAATTGATTCTGCCACATGGCTCGATTTCATGTACACCATACCTGATGACGATTTCATGATCCGTATGGACATCGTGGCACACAACATGGGTCACGTGCTGTCGGCCAACACCGGTGCCCTTGACATGCAATGGAGCACTCTTGTCCGCCAGAACGAAAAAGGCCGTAAGTTTGAAAGCCGTTATGCAACGCTCAACTACAAATTCGTGTCAGATGATATGGATCACCTCTCTGAATCGGGCAATGACCAAGAAGATCTGGCCGGACGTGTACGTTGGGTTGCATTCAAGGATCACTTCTTCAGCACCATCATGATAGCCGATGATGCTTTCTCCGCCACCTCCGTCAAAACCGAAACCATGCCCGCCACATCCGATTACATCAAACGTCACAGTATGGAGGCTTCGGTATATTTCGACCCTTCCGGTGCGCACCCTACCACACTGCATGCATATTACGGCCCTAACCAGTACAAAGTGCTGAAATCATACGACTTGGGCGTGGATCGAGATGACCGCATGTACTTACAGCATATCATACCGATGGGTTGGAAGATATTCCGTTGGATAACCACCGGAGCCATCATACCGATGTTCAACTTTTTCGGCCGGTATATCACAAACTACGGCATCATCATATTGCTGATGACCATAGTGATCAAGATAGTCATACTGCCTTTTACCTTCAAGTCATACATGTCAACAGCCAAGATGCGTGTGTTGAAACCGCAAATAGACGAAATCAACGCCCGCATTCCGGCCGAAAAAGCCATGGAACGCCAGCAGGCCACGATGGCTCTCTATCAGCGTGTGGGGGTAAGTCCGATGAGCGGATGTCTGCCGATGCTTTTCCAGATGCCGGTACTGTTTGCCATGTTCAGCTTTTTCCCTACAGCGTTCGAACTTCGCGGCCAGGGTTTTCTGTGGGCCGATGACCTTTCCTCGTATGATGCCATAATATCATGGGACACATACATACCTCTCATTACTCCGTATTTCGGAAACCACGTGTCGCTCTTCTGTCTGTTGATGGCCATTACCAACATCATCTACACAAAAATCAATATGTCATCGACCGGCAATTCCGACCAGCCGGGGGCAGGCATGATGAAATGGATGATGTATCTGATGCCGGTCATGTTCATGTTCATGTTCAACAACTACGCTTCAGGTCTGTCATACTACTATTTCGTTTCGCTTCTCATCACTATCGGCCAGACATATCTCTTCCGTCTTTTTGTCAATGAAGACAAACTGCTTGCAAAACTCAATTCAAAGCAGGCAAAACCACAGAAGAAGTCGAAATTCATGGAACGGCTTGAAGCCGCACAGCGCGCACAGCAGCAGGCCATCAGACAACAGGCTGAACAGCAACGGCGCAGCAACAGCAAAGGCCGCCACTGACAATGATATGCGGCCGGCATGGCGATGCCTGTCGTACAACCGGTTTCGGCAAAGGTATTACGGCTTGTCCCCCTCACTTGTTGAAACCGCCCAAGCTCCCGTAGTTCAACGGATAGAATAGAGGTTTCCTAAACCTTAGATCCGAGTTCGATTCTCGGCGGGAGTACCATACTTGCATAACCGGCATCCCCGCGTACCGTTGCAGGTATATCGCAGGATGCCGGTTTTTCCGTATTCTGATTTTTCATAAAAAGAAGCGATTGCAGAAATGTATTTGGCAAGCATGACATTGGAAAATGTCAGGACAGACGTTGCGGCGTGGGAAGCCGCTATGGAGATATATTTTGAGGCATTTCCGGAGGAAGAACGCCGGACTGTGGACAATATTGTCAGATTGCTTGCCGGTGAGCCGCGATACACGTTTATGGTGGCTGAGGTGGACGGGGCAGTGGCCGGCATGGTGACCACATGGACGTTCGGCAGATTTGTATATGTCGAACACCTTGCCGTAGACCATCAGTTACGGGGCTGCAATATCGGTTCCGGAATCGTAAGTGCCCTGACGGGGAAGCTTGGGTTGCCGGTCATTCTGGAAGTGGAACTGCCGGATGAAAATGGCATTACTACAGCACAAAAACAACAGCGGGAGGCCCGTCTGCGTTTTTACCGTCGTCTTGGTTTCAGAGAATGTTCTTTGCCGTATATACAGCCGAGCTATAAGGCCGGCGAACCAGCCACCCTGCCTCTTATGCTGATGGAATATGGAGGCAGACTGCTGCCGGACGAGTTTGAAATGGTGAGAGACACCATACACCGTGAAGTGTACGGTGTAAAATAAGTATACGGCACAGTCTCGGGTATCTGAAAGATGGATGATATTCATAAAATGACAGTTCAGGCATCCGGCATGACATGGCTCGGCGAGATGTCGTTGCTGGAACGTGAGAAGACGGCATTTGTCTGTTCGCAGCGTACTCCGCGCAATCTGTCGGAATTCATCCGCCGTTGGGCAATGCAGCTCGATGCACGGCGCGACTGTATAATCTGCGGCAACGAATCGGATATGGAGCAGATGGCGTTTTCCCTGTTTCTCATGCTCCGCATACCTACCGTCCTTCTCATGGCGGAGTCTATACCTGCTGTGCTGCCGGCACCGTTTGAGCGGGCTATTGCCGGTGGGCGTCTGCTTGTCGGCACTCATTGCGGACATGATGTCAATCTGATGACGCGGCGGACTGCCGTGGACCGCAATGCGCTGATGCTCGGCATGGCACAGCATATAGTGGTGGGCTACTGCACTCCAGGCGGCGAGATAGCCCGCAGCATTGCAGGCAGACAGAATGTCCGCTTCCTCACCCGGCCTTACAATCTGTAAGGCCGTCTCAATCATTTCCTTATATTCAGAGGATACGAAACTCACATAATATTTGCGCTATAAACCGAAATAGCCTTTGACCGATTCCGGTCAAAGGCTATTTCGGTTTGCCTATAAATATACAGCGGACTGCAGATTAATAAACAGCTATTTTTGAAGAGACGAGTTTGCCGTCTTTGTTTGCCACTACGACATATACGCCGGCGTTGAGGTTGTCGAGGTTGATGACAGAGGCAGGAGCAGCCTGGCTGTAAACTGTCTGTGCGCTGACAGTGATGATGCGCAAGTCAGAAACTTCGTCATTCAGGCGGAGTTCATTGCCGTCCATAGAGCAGAAGTTGTCATCCGCTTCTATTTTGTTGAGGGCTGAAGTAACGTTGCCGTCCAAATCCACTGCGTATGGCATAATGCTGTTCTCGGCATCCATAAATATGCCGACGAAGAGACGGGCATCTGATGATATAGCGAATACGGCATTCATATTGTCGGCAAATCCGTCGGGCATCTCAACACCTTTTTCAGCGTAATATTCGGCAGCGGTTTGGCGTCTGTCTTTGCCGGCAGGAACGATGTAGCCGCGACGCTCTATCATTGCACCTTCATCTTCGTGGAAACATACAACCGTACCATCGTCGGCTATGTCGGTACAAACTGTGTTACCTTCCGGAGCAGCTACATCCATCAATATTTCATACGTATCGTCCTTGATGTTGTAACGGGCAGGAACCCCTCCCTCCCAATATTCGTTGGTTTCGGTTCTTTCACCTACGAGCCATTCTCCATTGTCGGAAATACGGACACGGTCTGAAGCGAATTCGAAAAAGACACCTTCCGAAGCGTCTGCAACGCGCTTTGAATAGAAATCGAAATCATAGTCTTTGGTCTCATCGTTGTATTTCCAAAGGCAACCCAACCAATGTCCGGATGCATTGTCTATGACAAAACCTGCGATAATCTTGCCGTCTGCAGATATGTCGGTGACTTCTGCTCCGTCAAATACAAATCCCGGATACTCGAATTTCAATGTGTCGGGAAGTCCGTAAGTGTCATTCTCTGCATCGTAATACCATACGAGAGGGATTGTTGTCAAGTTAAGGTCCCAAGTTGCACCTGCAATTATAGAAGCATCGGGTGTAATGGCAAACGCATTTCCCTGTTCGGCTTCAGCCATGAGAGAGTTCCATTTGCCATTGCGGTAATAGGCAGGTACACCGTTGATGGAACCGGCCACAACACCATTGTCGGCAACGGCTGAGGCACTGTTGTTATCCGGTTCGATGATCTCGACATCGGTGTTGCCGGATTCGGCGATATTGTAGAATCTGCCTGTTTCGAGTTCCCACATCCAGAGGATACCCTCTCCGCTTTGGCCTACAACGTATTTTTTGTTGGCCGAAATGCCTTCAGGGAAAACTGAGCTGCCATCTACTTTCGGTGTCACGTAAACGCCTTCTGCCATGGCAAAGACAGAAGCGAGGCACAATGACAAGAATAAAGTAATCTTTTTCATGATAACAAAAAATGATAATTGGTTAATACTTAATATAGTACAGTCCAACTGCACTGTAACACCGCAAAGGTAGATGTTTTTTCTTGGAATACAAAATGAATTGTGAAAATTTAATATTGAACGGATGGAAACGGTCGGGAATTAACTGAATTTGTCGTGTGCAAAGCGTCAGAATAAAGCGAAAGACCGGGGACGTATAGGCGTGGCCGGCAATTATACCAATGTGAGTTCTGGTGATACCGGTTGGACTCAAATCGGGGATGGCGGGCGGTTTAAGCGCAAATATGCAATTATTACGAACTATTTTTGTACATTTGCAAGGTAATAGACCGTTTGTGTCGGCATATCGTACGGAATTGCTGTTTAAGACCATAACATACGTATTATGAACAAGATATCGATAATAATATCACAGGAATACAAGAACAGGGTCGCGAAAAAATCATTTATACTGCTTACGTTTCTGATGCCGGTGCTGCTCGCGGCGGTGATTTTTGTGCCGTTGTGGCTGGCCTCTTTTGATGACGATGAGGAACGTGTGCTGGCTGTGGTGGACAGGACTGGTTTGTACGGCGGTTTTTTCAGGTCGCTGGAAACCGATGTATGCCGGTTCGATGTGGTGGAGGATGCGGATGCCGTCGATACCGAAGACTACCGCCGCAATTCTGTGATGTTGCTGACAATAAACGATGACTTGGCGAGGAACGGAAATGCCGTGTCGATATACAGTGCCAAGCAGGTGCCGAATGAGGTGCGCCGTTATGTGGAGCGCGAACTTTCGGACTACGTGGAGCATACCAAACTTGAAGCCTACAATATACCCGGTATCGAGCAGATGATAGCCGATGCGCAAACGAGCATATCGGTGTCGACATACAAGTGGGACGATGATGGGCACGAAAACTCGTCGGATGCCGACATTGCCATGATAATAGGCATGATTGCAACGTTTGTCATATACATGTTCATATTCGTCAGCGGGTCTCAGGTGATGTCGGCCGTAGTTGACGAAAAGGCCAACCGGATAGTAGAGGTGATGGTGTGTTCGGTAAAGCCGTGGCAGCTGATGTGGGGCAAAATCATAGCTGTGGCTCTTACCTGTCTTACCCAGGTGGTGCTGTGGATAGTGATGACCGGTGCATTGGTGGCTGTCTTTTCGGGAGTCGTGGGCATTGATATGGGCAGTATGCAGGATACGGCGGCAGCCGGGACGGTGCCGCTATCCGAAAGACAGGCTATGGCCGGCAGCATGCTGGCTGCTGTGTCGTCAATCAACTGGACTTATATTGCAGTCATGTTTATAGTCTATTTTATAGGCGGTTACCTGCTGTATGCTTCTCTTTTTGCCGCAATAGGGGCGGCTGTCAACAATGCAAACGACACATCGCAGTTCATGATGCCGATTACCATCATAGTGCTTTTTGCCCTTTATGCGGGGATTTACAGTGCCGGAAATCCCGACGGCCCGCTTGCATTCTGGTGTTCGCTCATACCTTTTACTTCGCCCATAGTCATGATGGTACGTATACCGTTTGATGTGCCGGTATGGCAGATCGCCGTATCGCTCGGGCTTCTGGCGGTGACCGTGGCAGGATCCATCTGGCTGTCGGCCAAGATATACCGTGTCGGCATCCTGATGTACGGCAAGAAGCCGTCGTGGGGAGAACTGATAAAGTGGATAAGATACTGATGGTTGTATGATGGAACGGATACTTACAATAGGCGTATCGGCCGGTCTTGCCGATGGTGCACACCGTGTGGCGGAGGCGTATGTCGGCTGCATAGCTGATATGGGTGTTACTCCTGTCGTCATACCGGTAACGGACAACGAAGACACTTTGCGGCATACGCTTCAACGTGTGGACGGACTGCTGATGATAGGCGGCGGAGACATACATCCGAGCCACTGGGGCGAGGAACTGATGCCAGAGAGCAATACGCCTGATGAACTGCGCGACGTGTACGACCTGACGCTGGTGCGCATAGCCTACGAACTTTGTCTGCCTGTGCTCGGCATCTGCCGCGGAATGCAGGCCATGAACGTATTTTTCGGAGGGGATATCTATCAGGATATCTATACGCAGTTGCCAGGCGGACACCTGTTGGAACATTCCCAGACTGCCGGACGTGAACAGACTACCCATACCGTGAACCTCACGGACGGCACGTTGCTTCGCCGGATTATGGGGAAGGCTGCGGTGGAAGTCAACACATTCCACCACCAGGCGGTACGCAATGTGGCACCCGGTTGGATGGTTTCGGCCACAGCTCCTGACGGTATTGTCGAGGCTATGGAACATCCTCGTTATCCCATGGCAGGCGTGCAGTGGCATCCCGAGAATCTCCGCCGCCACCATCCTGAACAGCAGGCTCTGTTTGACTGGCTCAAACAGGAAGCCGAAATATACAGCACTGCACGCAACATACACCGTACTGTTTGTGTGACCGATACCCATACCGATACTCCTATGGTATGGACTCCCGACACCGATCTGGGTTCCCGACAGCCTGCCGACAGGATAAAGGTTGATTTCCGCAAGACGGTTGACGGCGGTATAGGCGCACTTTTCATGGTGGCATATCTGCCACAGACAGCCGCTCCTACTGACGGTGACTACTATGCAAAAGCTGTTGAGGCACACCATATTGCCGTGGATACACTGCAACGGTTGCGCAACGAGGTAGTTGCCAATCCCGACTTGGCGGTACTTGGTGGCGATGATATGCAAAAAACGTTCGGGGATGATCGCACCAAGGTATATTTCGGACTTGAAAACGGATTTGCCCTGGCAGGTGATATTGCCAATGTGGAAAGGTTCTACAATATGGGTGTAAGGTATATCACACTCTGCCACAATGGAGACAATGACATATGCGATTCCGCACGAGGTACCGGCACCAATGGCGGTCTGTCGGATTTCGGAAGAGAGGTCATCCGTGAAATGAATCGTCTCGGAATGATGGTCGATGTGTCGCACGCTTCTGAATCAACAGTCTGCCAGGCTATAGAATACAGCTGTCAGCCCGTTATAGCCACTCATACGTCGGCCGGCGCATTGTGCCGGCATCCGCGAAACATGACCGATGACACCGTCCGTCTGCTGGCTCAGTCGGGCGGCAGGATACATGTGTGTCTGTACAACTATTTCCTGCAATCGGACGGAAATGCCGATATCAGCACTGTCTGCGATCATATCGGACATCTTGTCAGCATAGCCGGAGCGGATCATGTGGGCATCGGATCGGATTTCGACGGCGGAGGCGGAGTGCCAGGTTGCGATGATGAAAGCCAAATCATAATGATAACTGCCGAACTGTTGCGGCGCGGCTATTCATGTCACAATGTAAGGCTCGTAATGGGAGAAGGATTCTGCCGTTATTACAGAAACATAAGGGCGTCAAATTGACACAACCGGGGACTTGCAGTTGCGCGGACCTATGATATAAACTAATTGAGATATTTACACTACCATGAAGCGTCTGATCTTAAAAACGACAGCCATTCTGGCCGCTGTCATGATGAGTACATCCGTTATGACGGGTGCAGCGAAACGGCACAATGAATACAAAGAGGCAGGACAGGCCGATACATCGGCAACGGTGTCTGCCAGCGTCTCTGCACGTCTGGCGATACCCGACAGCCGGACCGGAGCTGTGGTCAGCGTTACACATACCCCTGCCATCGAACAGATGATACGCAAGGTGGAAAACGACAGGCTTCGAGAAGTGAAGGGGTTCCGCATACAGATATTTTCGGGCAACCGCGGCACGGCATCGCGCAACCGGGCCTTTGAAATCAAGGATATACTTTTGGCAAAAGAACCTACCCTTGATGTCTATGTCACTTATACTTCCCCTTTTTGGAAAGTACGTGTGGGCAACTGTGCCTCTCATGACAAGGCACAGGAACTCAGAGCCTGGATGATAGAACAGTTCCCCGACTATGCAACCGAGACATATATAGTACCAAGTACAGTGCTTGTACCTTAATCATAACGAAATGAGTGATTTCATAACATTGCCGGAACAGATGGCCGTAACGGAACAGATAGCCGGACACTACGCCGAGATAATACGTCTGCTTGGTGAAGACGTAGATCGCGAAGGTTTGGTCAAGACTCCTATGCGTGTGGCAAAAGCCATGCAGTTTGTGACTCAGGGTTACTTCCAGAATCCTGAAGAGATACTCCGTTCGGCTATGTTTCATGAAGACTATCATCAGATGGTGTTGGTGAAAGACATAGAGTTTTACTCGCTTTGCGAACATCACATGCTGCCGTTTTACGGCAAAGTGCATGTGGCGTATATCCCGCGCCATCATGTGACGGGACTGAGCAAGATAGCCAGGGTGGTAGATGTATTCTCACACAGGCTTCAGCTGCAGGAACGCCTGACCATGCAAATCAAGAACTGCATACAGGATACCCTTAATCCTCTCGGCGTGATGGTGGTGGTAGAGGCGCAGCACATGTGCATGCAGATGCGCGGCGTGCAGAAGCAGGATTCGACCACTATAACGAGTGATTTCACCGGAGCGTTTGAAGTGGCCAAGACACGTGAAGAGTTTATGGATCTTATCCGCAAATAACACTGTACGGTAAACGTATTGTTCATTTTCATTGGAAGAATATTAGAATAGATATCAGTCATGCTCAAACAGCAGCTCAATATAAAACTCCAACAGAAAATATCGCCTATGCAGATGCAGGTGATAAAGATGCTCGAATATCCTACTGTGGAACTTGAACAAAAAATCAATGATGAGTTGATGGACAATCCGGCTCTTGAAGCGGCTTCCGAAGACGGGAAAAACGATGACGGACTGGATGATTTTGTAGGTTCGGAATCCGATGCCTCGCTTACACCCGATGCGGACTGGGCCTGGAACGGCGACAACGATGACATTCCTGACGACATACCGTCATACCGATTGAACACCAACAACCACAGTGCGGAAGACAGCACTTACTCGCGGGAGCAGACTTCCGGCCCTGACCTTGCAGAATACCTTACCGACCAGCTCAACATGTTGGATACGGATGAACATACCAGACAGCTCTGCCAATACATCATAGGAAATATAGACGGTGACGGATATTTGCGGCGCGACATAGAGAAGCTTGTTGACGACATGACTTTGACGGCCGGGGGCAGTGTGTCGGACGGCGATATGCTGAACGCACTGCAAATAATCCAGACTTTGGATCCGCTTGGCGTCGGTGCGAGGGACTTGCGCGAATGTCTGTCCATACAGCTCAGAGCCATCGAGCCGGAATTCCGGACAAAGGCAACTGCCGTGGCACTTCGTATAGTGGATAAATATTTCGATTTGCTGGCAAAGAAGCAGTTCGGACTTCTTACGCAACGTATAGGTACGGACCATGATACCATCGAAGAGGCATTGCGTATCATACGCAGACTCAATCCTAATCCCGGAGCCAATTTCGGCAATGGCATGTTATCGTCTGTACAGACAATAACACCCGATTTTATCGTTGAAAACAACGGCAGGGACATCACTGTAGCACTCAACAACCACAACATACCTGAGCTGCGTGTCAACCCCGAATTCTCGCTTATGGTAAACGAGTTGTCGAACAGCAAGAACCAGACGCGCGAACGCCGTGACGCCATGATGTTTGCAAAACAGAAGATGGAGTCTGCACGCTGGTTCATCGAACTCATCAACCAGCGCAATAATACGCTTATTAGTACAATGCGTACAATAGTGGATATGCAGCGCGAATTCTTTCTGACCGGCGATGACAAACAGCTCCGCCCCATGCGGCTGAAAGATGTGGCAGAGCGGACGGGATTCGACATAAGCACAATATCGCGCGTAAGCAGCAGCAAATATGTCGATACCGAATGGGGGGTGATTCCGTTGAAACATTTCTTTTCCGAAGGCATGGCAACCCATGAGGGTGAAGAGGTGTCGACAAAGGAGATAAAACTCATAATACGAGAGGCCATCGAAGCCGAAGACAAGCAGAATCCGATAGCTGACGACAAACTTACCGAGCTGCTCAACAAAAAAGGATACAAGATAGCGCGCCGTACAGTGGCGAAATATCGAGAACAGCTCAATATACCGATGGCCCGTCTGCGCCGTCAGTTCTAATGCTTTTCCGTCCATGAACACCGCAGCGAAGATAATATCGGCCATATTCCAGCCTGTATTCATGACTCTGTTCGGTACATTGATGTTGCTGCATGGCGACATACTGTTGAAGGAATTGACGGTTTCATCGAAATTTGCAATACTGATTGTGGTGTTTCTTACAACAACTGTGGTGCCTGCAACGGTTGTCAGCCTTGGTATGTGGATGGGGCGGATACACGACGCCTTTGTGTCCGAACGGACCGAACGCACCGTGCCGTATTGTATTGCCCTGCTTGGATATGCGGGCTGTATATTGTGGCTGTACAGGATTGGGCTGTCGGTGTTGTATCTGGCACCAATGATAGGTGCTGCAATGACGGTGCTTGTGGCCATGCTTTGTAATTTCAGATGGGAAATCAGTGCCCATATGAGCGGAATGGGGGGCGTGACGGGTGCGGTATTCGCCTACTCGTATATATTCTGCATACCTCTGCTATTTGAGCTTTCCGTTTGGATATTGCTCGGAGGAATGGTTGCATGGTCCCGTATCACCGTCGGTGCCTGCTCGTCGGGTCAGGCATTCTGCGGTTGGCTTGCCGGTTTTGTTTGCGTGGCGGCAGTCTGGCTTCTGATTGCATTGTAGTCCTGTTCAGGCGGTGTCGTTACGGTGGCATCTTCCGCCCGGCAATCTTTGGCGGCCTGTTTTGTGGATTTGCAGTTGGTTGGCTTGCACATTATAAGCCCGGTGGAAATTGACTGTAAAATTCATTTTGCGGTTGGAAAAATTGATGTCGTTTGATGTATAAATTGATTTTTGTGATTGGCTTGATGCGAACTGATTTCTGTAAGTTGCTTGTAATGAAACTAATGGTATTGTTACTCGTATGTACCTTGGCGGTCGGCGTCACTGTTTCTGCCAGTAGCAAACCTCTGTCTGTCGATACTGCCGCAGCACTGCAGTCGGCTGTGATAAGCTATAAGATGGTGGATTTGGAGACTGGCAGTGTGGTGGCATCGCGCAACAGTTCGAAGTGTGCCACTCCGGCTTCCGTCACCAAACTTATCACAACGGCTACAGCACTTGAACTGCTTGGCCCGGACTTTACTTTCGATACGTACATCGAGACCGACGGTGTACTGCAACCGGACGGGACTCTTGACGGAAACCTGATAATAAGGGGTGGTGCCGACCCTACATTGGGTTCTGTATTTCTCGGCAACCGCAACTTCATATCGGTTTTTGCCTCCGCCATACAACGGTACGGCATTCGCCGGATAACAGGCAATGTCATAGCGTATGCCGGATGTTTGGACAACAGTCCCGTGCCGTTGAAATGGAGTTGGGAAGACATCGGCCATCACTATGGAGCCGGTGCATACGGCCTGTCGGCATACGACAATACCTCGATCATCACTCTGAAAAGCGGCAGGAGCGGTACACGGCCGCAGATTATCAGTATCTGGCCCGAACTGCCCGACATGCACACTGTCAACGAAATAACGGTGCCGCTCATACCCAATGACAGCGTGGTGGTATTCTGTTCGCCATACAGCCGCCAGCGCATTCTGCAAGGTTGCATGAGTGCCGGCCGGAACAACTATGTGGTAAAAGCCAGCATCAGCAACCCACCGCTGTTGGTAGCTGTCGAGTTGTACAGATCCCTTGCTGACCGAGGTATAAATATCGGTGGCAAAGCCATGACCGGTGCTTCGGTACATGCCAGTACCGACACTATATACACAAACCGGTCACGTCCGCTGTCAGACATCATAAGGCTTACCAATTTCAAAAGCAACAACCTCTATGCCGAACTGACGTTCCGCCGTCTGGGCAATCCCGGCAACCTGCCTGTGTCGGCTACGTCTGCCATGTCGGTAGCAGCGGTAAAACGTTTCTGGAAAGGTAAGGGTGTCGACATCAGTTCTATGTTTCTGTATGACGGATGCGGACTTGCTCCGCAGAACAGTTTCAATGCCGGTTTATTGACAGACATACTGGTGTACATGAGCAAAAGCCCTAACTGGCAGCAGTTCTACAATTCGCTGCCGGCAGCCGGTAAGGAGGGTACTGTATGCGGATTGCTGCGTGGCACGGTGCTGGAAGGTAAGGCGAAGGTAAAAAGCGGAAGCATCAGCGGGGTACAGTGTTACAGCGGCTATATTATGCCCGACAGCGGCCGCAGATACGCATTCACCGTTATGGTCAACGATTATGCCTGTTCACGCCGCGACATCCGCAAAATAATAGAATATTGGCTTGTACGTGATGCCAGATGACTGTACCGATAAACGATATGATATACTTTACGCCTGAAACGGATTCGACAAACTCCGAGATACGCCGTTTGGATGAATCCGCTCCGCTGCCTCACGGATACTGCCTTATAACCGATTTCCAGACAAGCGGTCACGGGCAGGCTGCAAACAGGTGGGAAAGCGAACGAGGCAAAAACCTTCTGTTTTCCATCATGCTGCATCCGACTGCCGTACCGCCGCAGTCGCAGTTTGTCATTACCGAGATTGTGACACAGGCAATTCTGGAAGCTTTGCAGCCTGAAATAACCGATGAAATCGAAATAAAATGGCCCAACGACATATATGTAGGGAATCGTAAAATATGCGGGATATTGATTGAAAATTCGCTGTGTGGCGATGTCTTGGCAGACAGTATAATAGGTGTAGGCATCAACATAAACCAAACGGCTTTTGCCGGTGATGCGCCAAATCCTGCCAGTCTGAAGCAATTGTCAGGGCATGACCATGACCGCAAGGCGATAATTGAACAAGTATATGACAATATACTGTCGTTGTACAGCGTATTGGAAAATGCAGAAAACATCGGTTCCATCGTAAAAAAACTGCATGATTTCTACATGAGCCACCTATACCGCCGCAATGGATTCCACCGTTTCGCTACACCCGATGGCAGGGTGTTCGATGCAGCCATCGAAAGCATAAACCCGCAAGGCATGCTCACCTTGTTGGAGAAGAAATCCGGACATCTTGGCCGGTATGCCTTCAAAGAGGTGAAATTCATTGTATGACACAAGTTTGTACCCGCTGTAAACCATAAGAATATACCGCAGTGAAACAGTTTGAGCTGACATCGGAGTATGCGCCTACAGGTGACCAGCCGGAAGCCATCCGCCAGTTGACGGAGGGATTCCGTTCAGGCGTGCATTACCAGACTTTGTTGGGTGTGACAGGATCCGGCAAGACGTTTACCATGGCAAACGTAATAGCCAATCTCAACAGGCCGGTACTTATCCTGTCCCACAACAAGACTTTGGCTGCACAGCTGTACTCCGAATTCAAGAGCTTTTTCCCTCATAACGCAGTGGAATATTTCGTATCGTACTACGATTATTACCAACCTGAGGCATATCTGCCGGTATCTGACACTTATATAGAAAAAGACCTTGCTATCAACGATGAAATCGACCGTTTACGACTTTCGGCTACTGCTGCACTGCTGTCAGGACGCAGGGATGTGGTAGTCGTTTCGTCTGTCTCGTGCCTGTATGGTATAGGCAATCCGGCTGATTTTCACGACAATTGTATCAGCTTGCATGCAGGCAAAACCTATTCTCGCCAGGATCTGCTGCTGCGGTTGGTGGGTGCACAGTATACACGCAACGAAATAGAACTCAATCGGGGCAACTTCCGGGTGAAAGGCGATACCATCGACATTTATCCCGCTTACGCCGAATGTATCATCCGACTGTCGTTTTGGGATGACGAACTCGAGGCCATCGAAATCCTTGACCCTGTCACACTGCAACGCCAGCAGCGGTTTGACGAATACAATATCTATCCGGCCAATATATTCGTGACTACCAAGGAAAGAATCGATTATGCCATCGACCAGATAGCCCTTGACCTCGGACGGGAGGTGCAGCAATTCATTGATATGGGTAAACCGTATGAGGCAAAACGCTTGCAGGAGCGTGTGAATTACGACCTTGAGATGATAAAGGAAGTAGGCTATTGTTCGGGCGTGGAGAACTACAGCCGGTATTTCGACAAACGCCCCCACGGATCGCGCCCGTTCTGTCTGCTCGACTATTTCCCTGAAGATTTTCTGCTGATAATAGATGAAAGTCACGTGACTATACCGCAGATACGTGCCATGTATGGTGGCGATGCAGCCCGGAAAAAGAATCTGGTCCAGTACGGGTTCCGGCTTGAGTCCGCCATGGACAACCGTCCGTTGAAATTCGAGGAGTTTGAATCTCTGGTACACAACGCCATGTATGTAAGTGCTACGCCTGCCGATTTCGAGCTTGCCAAGTCCGGTGGCGTGATAGTGGAGCAGGTCATTCGTCCTACCGGACTGCTTGACCCCGAAATAGAAGTCCGTCCCACACTCAACCAGATCGATGACCTGATGGAGGAGATTGTGGTACGGGCCGAACGTGACGAACGTGTGCTGGTCACCACCCTTACCAAACGTATGGCCGAGGAACTGAACGCATATTTGGAGAAAAACGGTGTACGGTGCAATTACATACATTCGGACATCGACACTCTGGAGCGTGTGAAGATACTCGACGAATTGCGGGCGGGAATGTTCGATGTACTGATTGGTGTGAATCTCCTCCGTGAAGGCCTCGACCTGCCTCAAGTGTCGCTTGTGGCGATATTGGATGCCGACAAAGAGGGATTTCTCCGCAGTCATCGTTCGCTGACACAGACAGTGGGGCGTGCGGCGCGTCATCTCAACGGCAAGGCCATAATGTATGCCGATACAGTCACTGAATCGATGCAGCTTACCATTGACGAAACTGCCCGACGCCGGGAAAAGCAGTTGCGTTACAATGCCGAACACAATATAGTCCCGCATGCCGTCGCATCACAGCGGGTATCTGCCCTTGCCGATGTGTCTGCATCTGCCGACAGGCATAAACCGAAACCGGCATCTCCGCGTCCGTACATCGAACCGGACTACAGTGCCGTGCCTATTGCGGCCGAGCCGGTCGTAGGTTACATGAGTGCCGATGATATAGCCAGATCGGCGGCATCGGCAAAACGCCGTATGGAAGAGGCTGCCGGAAAACTTGAATTTATCGAGGCCGCCCAATGGCGTGACGAGATGATAAGGCTTGAAGATTTGTTGAAACAAAAAAACGACTCAAAGATATGATTGATCCCAGTAGCCGGTTTATGACGATAGACGACATCAGAGCGTCAGTTTCCAGTGAATTCATCGAGTTCCAGACTCTTTTCGAGTCGGCTTTCTCGGCAGATGAAGTACTGATACGATCCGTGCTCAACCATGTGAAAAACCAGAAGGGGAAACAGGTACGCCCTCTCTTTTTCATCCTCTGTGCAAAATTATGCGGTACACCGAACATCACGTCATACCGCATGGCTACGGCTCTCGAACTGCTCCATACGGCTTCCCTTATACACGATGACGTTGTCGACAATACTATGGTACGGCGCAACCAGCCGTCGGTAAACAAACTGTTTGAAAACAAGACTGCCGTACTGGCGGGCGATTATCTGCTGAGCAAAGCCATCAAATTCGCTTCCGACACAGATGATATCCGGCAGTACAAATTCCTTTCTTATTTAGGTACTACCCTTGCACGTGGAGAACTGCTGCAGCTGCAGTATGCTTATTCAATTCCTTCGGAGGAGGACTACATTGATGTTATCCGCAAAAAGACGGCCATCCTTTTCGATGTAAGCGCACAATCGGCGGCTCTGAGTGTCAATGCCTCTGATGTACTGTACAATGCGCTGCACCGGTTTGCCGACCTGATCGGTATATGTTTCCAGATAAAGGACGATATATTCGATTATACCCCCAATGCCAAAATAGGCAAACCTACTCTCAATGACATACGTGAAGGCAAAATCACCCTCCCGCTGCTCCACGCTATGGAACAGCTGCCGCATTCCGATGCCATTTCAATACTCGAAGCAGTAAAAAACGCCCATTTCACCGAGGATTTCTTCTACAATATCGGTGCGTTGGTGGCACAGAAGGGTGGTATAGAATATGCTTCGCAATGCCTTGACCGGTACAAACGGCAGGCTGTAGGGATATTGGAAGATGCGTTCGCCGATTCTCCTGTCCGCCAGGCTATGACGGGGCTTGTCGACTATGTGGCCAACCGTACGAAATAAATGTTATGACAATGGAAAAAGCCGTTATAATAGTAGCCGGAGGATGCGGACGACGGATGGGAAGCCGCATCCCGAAACAGTTCCTGCCTGTCAACGGTACACCTGTGCTCATGCACACTGTCGGACGATTCCATTCCTATGACCCTGCAATACAGATTATAGTGGTGCTGCCTGCGGAGTATCACGGCTATTGGCGCGAACTGTGTGACGGGCACTCGTTCTCAATTGCCCATCAGGTGGTGTCAGGAGGCAGTGAGCGGTTTTTCTCCGTGTCCAACGGACTGGATGCCTTGTCTGACGGCATTGAAGTTGTAGGTATTCACGATGGTGTGCGTCCGTTGGTATCTGTCGGGACTATCGATGCCTGTTTCACTGCCGCCGCCGAGCATGGCAGTGCCGTACCTGTTACGGTACCGGCTGAATCGCTCCGCCATATTGATCCTGACGGCACAACCCGGGCTGTGACTCGCAGCGAATATCTTTCCGTCCAGACACCACAATGTTTCCGTCGTGACATCATCACCGCAGCCTACAGACAGCCGTTTTCCCCCCATTTCACCGATGATGCGTCGGTGGTCGAAGCTGCAGGTCATACCATTGCCACAGTCACCGGCAATGCCGGCAATATCAAAATCACCACACCCTCAGACCTCCTTCTCGCCGGAATTCTCCTGCATCAGGTAGATTCCAGACACTGACAGGCTCTATACATCCTGCAAATCGGCTATCGTATGGCAGACAACGCCCTGTTTATGGCTTTCCGTATGTCATCCGCCTCGGTCAGTCCTTTCCCTTCCGCTTTGCAAGTACATACTTTCCCATTCGTTTCTGCCGAAATGAACTGGATGGTAACTTCAATTGCATAGCCGAAGCCAACCATCCTGCGCCCTGTCTCGCCGTAACTGACGATAACGGTGTCGTCCAATAAATCGGGGTCAATGACAGGCAGGATGATAAAACCTTTTTGCATGAGATTTCCTGCTATTATCTCACTCGGATTCACACTGCGTATTGTTGCCGAACCGTATACATTATTGCCTGAGTTATAGACCGTTCCTAATCCTGAAGTCAGGCTCCCTGTAGGTCTGATATACGCATATTTGTACAGTAGCACTGACTTATAGCCATTTTCCCATGTATGCTTTATCACACTCGGCTCCCGGAGTGAGCAGGCGCCCAATATTACAGCACCAATAACCAAGGTGCAGATTTTCAGAATTTTCATAACCATATGCGTATTATAAGTCTTCTCCGTTGGAATGGTTGTATTCATTGTCATAATACATTACTATGCCGTATTTGCTACCAAATTCTGAAATCATGAACCATACGGATTTCTTTTTAATCAAGTCAATCGTATACTGAGCCATTATTTCACTAATTGCATTTGTCGGGAGGTTATCCAGCTCCTGTTCTGAATATTTTTGTAACAAGAGATTTCTGACGTCATTTATTATCGCTGTTGAGTCAAGAATTTCTGGCCGTTGGTAAAATGTCGCCTGATATCTTTTGTCGTGAACTGACATTTCATATGATATGTCCTCATCGTCAGGAATTATTGGCTCATCAAGGCTTATGTATTTTGCATTGTTGCTAAATTGTTCTATAAGTCTGTTGAATCTGATTTGAATCGACCGTTCACCTACACGATTGGCATCGGCGACCATAATGCGCCAGACTTTATTGTTGTTTGTTACGACATGAATATGGACATCATGGCCGTTGAACTCGCCGGTCAGGATTTCAGGGTCAAAAGAGGAACTTTTGAATCCTTTGGCCTTGAGCTTTTGGATCATTTCAGGTTTTGTGCCGTCAACCGGGATTCCGAGAAATTTTGTCACGTCCCGTTGTCCTGCATGGATTGAGAACTGGACAAGGAGCATTGCTGCGATTAAGATAACGTGTTTCATAGTAACATTTAGTGTTCCACAGTCCCTTGGAACTTTTTGATTGAAAACGGAAGTGTGGAACTGCAATATATGTTTTGATTAAGGGTTTGGAAATCCAAAAATGAAAAGAAAAGCATAACAAGAGAAAATATAATCACTAATATACAGTGTTTTATGTGGTATCACTTTCGGGACACGCTCTTTAATTTGTCTTAATCCTCTGCAAGTTTTTTCGGGATATATGGGAACATATACGGGAATTTATTTACCTTTGCGATGTGAATCAAAAACGCATTGCCGATGAAAGTTTCCGTCTATCTGAAAAGGAGTTCTGCCACGACCTCGAACATCTGTTTCCGTGTCCGTGAGAAGAACGTGGATATAAAGGTTGTTTCGCCTTTTGTAGTCCATGACAAGTACTGGGATTCCGACACCCTCAGTTACAAGCGCACGACAGCCGTACCTGCCGTTGAGCAGAAACAGCTGCCCGAACAGATTGCCGCCATCATCGAGAAAGTAGAGAAGACTTTTTCGGACAGGGCAAACAGTGCATGGCTTAAACAGACCATCGAGGATGTGCTGTACCCTGCACGGGCTTTCGAGCGCAACCATCCTAATCTGATTTGCCGCATCCACGAGTATCTGGAAAAGTTTGACGGTGCGGACAGAACGAAGGAGCATATCATCCGCTTCGAGCGCAAGATGACCCGTTATCACGACTATCAAAGGGAGATATTGGGCAATAGCGACTTCACCCTCTTTGTGGAAACCGTCATACTGGAACAGATGAACGGTTTCCGGGATTATGTGGCCAACGAATACCTGTTGCGCCAGCAGCATCCCGATTTCTATGTCGGGCGTATGTTAATCAACCACGCGCCAAGGCCATTGTCGAATACGACCATCATCAACACGATGAACCTCTTTTGTACATTCCTGCATTGGTGCAAGAAAATGAAGTATTCCGACAACGAGGTATATGAGCTTTACGGATGCAAGGAACCGACATACGGCGATCCGTTCTACCTTACTTCGGAGGAACGGAATGTCCTGTACTATGCAGATTTGAACGACTGCCCTAAACAGGCTGTCATTCGGGATATATTCTTGTTCCACTGTTATGTAGGATGCCGTGTGGGTGATTTGTACAGATTGACGAGAGACAACATCAAGGACGGATTTCTGGAGTATATGCCGCAGAAGACAAAGAAATGCCAGGCAAAAGTCGTCAGAGTACCGCTTCATCCCAAGGCGTTGAAGATACTGGAACGTTATGAATCAAGTACTGACAAATTGTTACCGTTCAAACCCATACACCAGTACAATCTCGGCATACGGGAACTGTTGAAACATTGCGGCATAGACAGGATAGTGACCATCCTTGACACGCACGGCTACAATACCGTGCAGAAACCATTGTATGAGGTAGCCACCAGCCACACGGCACGGAAGACTTTTGTAGGAAATCTATACAAACAGGTTCCCGACCCCAACCTGATAGCATCCATGTCGGGACACGTGGAGGGCAGCCGGGCATTCAACCGCTACCGCACGATTGACGAAGACATGAAACGCAGACTTGTGGAAATGATAAACTAAGGAGGACGCATAATGAAAGTTACCGCATTTATAAGAAAGACCGCAGCCAAGAATAATGTCACTGACCAGGCACGAGTCTATTTCAGAGTCCGTGACGTGGGAGGCGTTGACATCAAGGCTGCAAGCGAACTCTCCATCAACCCCAACCACTGGAGTGCGGAACGGCAGGGCTACAAGCCCCGTGTCGCATTGGTGTCGGAAGATAAACGGATGGGCTTTGAAAAAGACATCCAAAACATTACGCACCTTATTGCCGAGAAATACCATCGTGGAGTGGACGGCAACTGGCTGAAAGGTCTTATTGAGGAATACCACCACCCGAATATCAACTTCCGTGGCGGCAATCCGGCAGACGAGTATCTGCTATCTTACCAGATACAGAAGTACATGGACGAGACTCCCCTTGCCGCAGAAAGCTGGAAGCATCACCGCGACAATCTGAAAAAGGTACAGCGTTACGAGCGTTTCCGTCAGGAGGTCATGCACCAACGGGGTTTCCACCTTTGTATAGATTCCATTACCGCTGACGACATCCGTGATTTCAAGCTGTGGATGCAGGAAGAGTACAGGTATGTGGAAATGTATCCCGTATTCTATAATGACGAGCTGCCCCGTGATGTCGCCCAGCAACGCTCCGAGAATAGCATGTCGGGGACACTCTACCGCATCCGCACCGTCATCAAATGGTGCATCAAACGCAAGCTCACAAGGAACAATCCTTTTGACCAGTACCAGATAGCCCAACCTATGTACGGCGACCCGTTTTACCTTACCCTTGAAGAGAGGGACAAAGTCTATTACGCCGATTTAAGCGGTTTGGGCAATTCCTATCCAGTCTATCGTGACATTTTCATGTTCCAGTGTCTGATCGGTTGCCGGGTAAGCGACCTGAACAGACTTACCAAAGCCAATGTCGTGGACGGTTGCGTAGAATACATTCCGCAGAAAACCAAACTGGAACACGCCAACACAGTCAGAGTTCCGCTCAACCAAAAGGCATTGGACATATTGGAAAGGTATAAGGATTTAGAAGATGCACTGCTTCCCCGTTTCTCGCAGTTCGGCTACAACAAGAAGATTAAAGAGATACTCAAATATGTGGGCATTGACCGTATGGTCAGGGTACTTGACCCGAAGACACGCGAGGACGTGGCAAGACCGTTATATGAAGTGGCGACCACCCACACGGCACGCAAGACCTTTATCGGCAACCTCTACAAGCAGGTCAAGGACCCGAACCTGATTGCTTCCATGTCGGGACATTCCGAGGGAAGCCGTGCCTTCGCCCGTTACAGGCATATCGATGACGAAATCAAGAAAGAACTGGTAAACCTGCTGGATTAAAATCGCCTGTCCGCTGTATTTTATTCTATCCCTATGTTCCATTTATATCCGACTACTTGCAGACAACACTATGCCTGAATCCCGATTGACATACGACCAGTTCAAGGCTGACATTCTCCAGTGGAAGAACAGCCACAGGGAAGAATACAACCGCTTCGCGCGTCTGATGACAAACGGGGACGAGAGGCAATATCTCGCTATCTGTCGTGCCATCTTCAAACAGCTGCCAAAGGTCAAGGCGGAATGGGCATTGTGCTGGGGCGATGACAGTGTGGAAAATTTTGACAGCATAAGCCTGCTGTTCAGTGAAAAATCCGTCCCGGAACAGATTGTTGAAGCATTCCAGAAGCAGAGGGAAGAGAATAATTCATCAGACAGGGCTTCATATTCCGTTTGGAACAAGGTCAAATCCTTTTTTAGAAGCAAGTCCAAAAGACATGGCATTATCCTTTCCGCACCGCTTGTACTGAGCTGGCTGTATTACGGAAAAAGCTTCGAGGCAATGGTCAGTATGGTCAGCAAACAATCAGCCAATCCTAAAGCGGACAGAATGGACAGGCAGAGCTGTTCTTGGGTAACCGAACAGATAATACAGGTATCCATCAAAAACGGCTTCCGAACCCAGGCTGACTGGGACAGATACTTTTCCATGAACGATGCCATTGAAAATGGGAATGTTGGTGAATGGGCATTGCAATCCGTAATGAATGAAAATGGGGCCAATGGCGATACGGGAAATGATGTAACCAATACACCAACTGACACGGACAATGATGCCACATCAAAAATCCACCGTACAGCCGGAAAGAAAAAGATACAGGAACGACCTCTTATGGATTATCTTGACTGCAACAACAAAGAGAAAGTTTTAGGGCATATCCGCAATTTCATTTCCATAAACACGAGTGCTGTCCATCAGGCATTGCCATTCTATGTGCTGAAAGACTTGCGGCTGGTCGCAGGTATGCACTCTGCCAAAGAATACAGTGTCGGTCTGGCTTTACAATTCCCGGATTTGCCGTCGCTCAAAAGCGAGAGTGCCATACGGCAGTCTGTCGGATTCCTGAAAGCGGCCAAGTATGTCATCAAGGAAGGCCAAGACCAGTTGGCTCCGCTAATCGAAAGTGACGAAAACCGGGAACTGTATCAAAAATTGGTTCAGACAATCACAGACATTACAATTCAGCAATACAACAGACATTAGCGCAAAATAAGGTCAGATGCAGCCGTTTTACATTGTCATATAGACTTATATTGTCATGACAATTTAAGACAAGGCATTCTGTATCAATCACTTCTAATTCCCATATACTTTTACACCGTCAATCCTTTCCCGAGGTTTGGCGGTGCTTCGCTTTTATAAACCATCGGAGGCGGTGCATCAGGGAACATGCAGATGGTCATTGTAAATTCCTAAACAAAAGATTTTATGATTACCATAGAAAGTCTAGTCGATATGGGAGCGAACGTGAGACTGGAAGTCACTCCCACAGACCTCAAGATGTTTGCCGAATCAATCATTCAGCGCACTATTGTGGCGCAGCAGGAAGAACGGCAGGCAGCGATGCAGCGTGAAACTCAGGAGACATACCTGAATACAAGGCAAGTCCGCGAGTTGCTGAACGTATGCGAAGGCACGCTCAACCTGTGGGCGAAGCGTGGCTACCTTGTCCCCGTCAAGGTCGGTAACAAGAACATGTATGCCAAGTCCGACATCCGCAGGGTACAGACCGGAGGCAAGTCGGAAAGTGTGACATCCTATTGCAAACGAAAGGAGAAGTGATTATGGGTATCAGACAACTGGATATATGCAACAGGGTGATGGCGCAGGCGCAGGGCATTGCGGAATCGGATTTCCCGATTGACGCTTTCCCTGCCAAAGTCCAGTCCGTTATCCTTGGCATGGTGCGACATGAGAACTTCAAGGTGGAGTATCTTGCCACAGCCATACTGTCGGCTACGGCTTCCGCGTTGGGCAATACCTACAATATCCGTGTAAAAGGACAATGGACAACCAATGCCGCCCTTTATATCATCATGGTGGGGCGGCCGGGACTCGGCAAGACACCGCCGCTTGAAGCCGTATTCCGTCCGCTCCGCAAAAGGGATTGCCGGGCACTGGAGAAATTCAAGGCTGAAATGGCCGCCTATCAGAATACAATGAAAGAGAGCAAGGGCAACAACGATATGGACAGGCCTGTATTGAGAAGAACCATCGTGTCCGATTTCACGCCGGAAGCCCTGATGCTCGCCCATCACAACTGTCCCCGTGGCATAACCATACTTGCGGACGAGATTATGGGCATGTTCAATTCCGCCAACCGCTACAACAACGGGCAGTTGATAGAGCAGCTTCTGTCCGCATGGAGCAACAGTGCCATAGATGTGACCCGCGTCAGCAATCCCATTCCCATACACATTGAGAATCCGTGCATCAACATGGTCGGCACGACACAGACCAGGCGTGTGCATGAGCTGCTCAAAAAGGGATACGAGGATAACGGGCTGCTTGACCGCATCCTGTTCGTGATGCCCAAGTCGTATCTGGCGCCACGGTGGACGGAAAGCGAAGAGGAGGATACCGGTAACAATCCGGCATCTGCATGGAGGACATGGGAGGCAATCATGGAAAAGGTGTTCGCCCTTGACTATGACAATGACGGGGATGCCGAGGGTAACATCCCTCATCTGATAGGCATGGAAGCGGAAGCGAAAAAGATTTTCTTCGGCTGGCACAACAATACAATCGAACGCATCAATGCCATCAGGGATGAAGCCCTTGTGGAATCGCGCCCCATGAAAAGTCCGGTACAGGTGGCGCGTCTGGCACTGGTTCTCCAAGTCCTGTCTTATGCCTGCGGCGAGAGCCATCTGCAATTCGTGACAACGACCGCCATTGAAGGTGCTATCCGGCTGAATGACTATTTCGAAGGTTCTTACAGGCGCATACGCGAATATGTGGCAAACGACGCCTGTGACGAGCCGTCGCTGGAATTGCTCGCCCTGCTGAAAGATACGTTTACCACAGCCGAAGCCCTTGATGCAGGAAGACAACTTATGGTAACGGAGCGCACGGTGATGAACTATCTTAGGGATCTTGCCAGAAACAGGCTTGTCCACAAGGCCAGGCAGGGAGTCTACGAGAAAGTGTCATATACATCGGTAGAACAGACAGAGGATGAAAACTGCAATGTGTAACCCCCGTTTGCAGCTTTCAGTATGTTCAGTTTTTCAGTTTCGGGATGGAGCATACCGTCAGTTCCTGCAAAACTGAAAGGACTGAAGACTGAAATTACTGCAAATCAATTTCAGAAATTATCATGGAGAATTATCGTTTTCATCTTGAAAAATATCATCGGGGCAGCAAGACTGAGTGTCCCGAATGCAGGCGTAAGGCTTGTTTCACCCGTTATGTTGACGAGTCGGGAGAGGTTGACTTCCCTCCCCATGTCGGCAAATGCGACCACGAGCACAGTTGCGGCTACCATTACACGCCAAAGGATTTCTTTCGGGAGCATCCTGATGAATCGGAATCATTCAGACAGGAGTGGAAACCGCAAGCCGTAACTCCAAAGAAGCCAGTCAGTCCTCCGTCTTTTATGGATTCGGCAGTCATGCAGCGTTCCCTGTCACACTATGACATCAACCCGTTGTGCACATTCCTGTCCGACACGATTGGCAGAAGCAATGCCGAAAGGCTCTTCAAACTTTACCAGGTCGGGACTTCCAAAAAATGGAACGGTTCGACAGTTTTCTGGCAGGTGGATTCCAACGGACAGGTACACGCGGGTAAGATTATGGGATATGATGCAAAGACCGGGCATCGGCTGAAAGAGCCTCATCCGCACGTGGGCTGGGTGCATACCGAACTGCGTCTGTCCGGCTTTAACCTATGCCAGTGTTTCTTTGGAGAGCATCTTCTTGTCCGCTATCTCAACAAGACCGTGTTCATCGTGGAAAGCGAGAAGACGGCACTCATTGCAGCCCACTTCATGCCTGACGGCTTGTGGCTGGCGACCGGAGGAAAGAACGGCTGTTTCAACGAAAAGGCTGTTCGTGTACTGGCTCATCGGAATGTGATTCTTATGCCTGACCTTGGCGCAACGGAGCAGTGGCGGCAAAAAGTTTCAATACTTGCCAAAGTCTGCCAATCCGTATCGGTCAGCACGGTACTGGAAGATATGGCAACTGCCGAACAACGTGATCAAGGGTTGGACATTGCAGACTTCCTTCTGATGGAAGACACTCCGCAGATGATACTCCAACGGATGATTGACCGTAACCCCTTCTTGCAGACATTGATTGACGAACTTGGGCTGGAACTTATTGAATAACGGAGGAACTTGTTCCGGGAGTTTACAGAAAGTCCATAACACAATAAGGACTTATTGCCTGGCGGCAATAAAATCCGGTCATTGCCACACTGCGTGAATTGGCACAGGAGCAAGCTCCAATTATTAAAAACACTTTTAAGAAAGACATTATGAATACTGATATCAAACAAGCGATGCACGTTGAAGCTGCCAAGTCATTCAGCTCGGCAGAAGCCAACGAAAACGAAAGGCGTTGGAACGATGACAAGATTGACAGGAAAAATCAAGACTCCACAAATAATTATGACAAGACGAGAATGAAGTTGAATTTCGAGATTGGTTCTAACGGGAAGATCCATTCGTTGGGCTATCATGAGAAACCGCTTGAAGTCCGTTTGCAGGAACGGTTGACTGAGTTGGGCTGGAAGCCTTTCAAACAAGATAGCAAGATTCAGCCGAATTGTTGCGCCAGATTTATTTTCGGTGGCAATCACGACAGGACGATTGAAATGGCTTTCGGCAATCAGGCCGTCAATTTGGAAAAGGATGCAGACAACAGCCATTTGCATCGGTGCGAGGAAATTGAACATTGGGCGAAAGATGTCTATGACTGGTGTACCAAACGGTACGGACAAGAAAACATTGTCGGGTTCCAAGTGCATCTTGACGAAAGCAGTCCGCATATTCATGCCCTGATTGTTCCAGTCGGACAACGCACCAAAAGTGGTCGTGAGTGTGTAATGTGGTCGGCTAAGTTCGGAAAGAACAGGTTTGAATACGGACAGATATTGAAAGAAATGCACACTTCTCTATATGAAGATGTCGGTAGTAAATACGGTCTCGAACGTGGGGACAGTATTGACGGACGCAATGTGCGGCATCTTCACAAACGTGACTATATTCGCAAGCTGACCAAAGAGGCAAAGCAGGCAGAGAAAGCGATCAAGGGACTTCAAACAATGATACAGAAGTTGGAGGCTCAGATTTATAACTATCAAACACAACTTGAAGAAACTGATAAGTCTTTGGCTTCCGGGCAAATTGAACTCAGAGAATACGAGTCACGAAAGTCCGAGATACTGAAACAGATTTCTGAATA
This sequence comes from Candidatus Aphodosoma sp., assembly GCA_051870875.1. GTDB lineage: Bacteria > Bacteroidota > Bacteroidia > Bacteroidales > Paludibacteraceae > Aphodosoma. The sequence goes on along the minus strand of JBJECG010000059.1, from coordinate 16,502 downwards.
TCAGTCCAAACTTGAAGACAAATCCAATAAACTTCATGAGAAAGAACAGGAATTGGAGCTGCTGACTAAAGATGCCGCCAACGCTCGTTCAGTTATCCAGCCGTTTCGTAATTACAAGGTGGATTTTACGGCACCACAAATCACAGAGAAACCGCCTATGTTCTGTACGGATAAATGGGTGGAACGCCAGAACCGGCATATCGCTCAACAATTTACCGAGATTGTTCGCAAGATAGAATCCCTATACAGAAATGATGCGGCACGGCAGGTGGAAGCCGCTCAGCGCAATGTCTTGGCGGACTACGGAGAACTGTTCCAGTTGCGAAATGATGTCAAAACACTTACTGAAAATAATGATAACTTGAAATCCACATTAGAAACAATCCTTGACCAACTTGCCGACCCTTCACTTCGCTCAAAAATATTCACCATAGCCGATATCCTCATAGGTGGAACACCGATTGCCGTTTCCTCTGGTGGCGGTAGCTCCACCTGTGACCTTCCATGGGACGGTCGCAGACCGGACGAGGAAGAAGATTCCTATTGGAGGAGGTGTATGATTTATGCTTCACGAATCGTAAAACATACTAAGATTCGAGGTAGAAGTAGATAATTGTTGATATTAAAGAATTAGCACATGTATATCAGAAAATGGAGGCAAGGTTTTTCTCCATTTTCTGATTATATTTTATGTAAATGACAATATAGTAAATACCACTTTGTTTACTATGTATTCTCAATACTAATTAAAAAGATTCATCTCGCCATTTTCTCCTTCAGGATGTACTTTTTTCCATATGGCATCATTTAAACTTTTTATCTGTTCTTGTTCTTCGGAGGTTACACCTTCACCATATTCGCATTCGATAGGCTGTCCGTCAAGAAGAGCGGCAATCATTTTGATGTACGAGAACACCTCCTGCTTTGTATTATCAAGAATTACAGCAGCAATATCACCTTCCTCTGTTTTATTAAATTTCAGTTTCATATTTAATTGTATTTTTTAAAATTATACTTCTTGACTCTTTTTTTGATTGATGTCCTGCCACCATCAGTTTGATCAGCAATATAGTCCAATACTTTTTGTCCGAAAACCTCGCTTTCTAATGACGCAGAACGAATGGTTATTTTATTACCATCGTTTTCACAAACAACAATTGTTTGAGCATCTGCCATCATTGGTATTGTAGCATTGTGGCTTACCATAATCACTTGCTTACTCCATTTTACTGCTTTGATAGTTTCTGTTAATGTCGAGTTTATATATTTTACAGCCAAATTATCCTCTGGTTGGTCAATAATAATGGGCGCAGTATCTTGTTCATATCCTAGTATTAAATCCAACAAAATTGCCGTTTTCCATCCAGGACTCAAACTGCTAAAATCTTTCCCGTCTTTCGTTATAATTTTATACGAACGTGTATTTAAATCCATTAATTTCGTATATACCTTCTGGGTCATATCGTTGTATGATTCAACATTTGGATTTTTCTTGAAATAGCGACTCATCAAATTCCACGGAGTAACATCTGCAATAGAATTGATATTAGATTTTAAACAATATTTCAATGCATCCACTAGTACCTTTTCATTAAAACTAAAATTATTAATCACAGACAATTTATGTCCTCTTGCCTCTATCTCTCTAGTCTGAAAAGAATATTTCGTTTTAATCAATTCTTGTTTGCAATGATTGAATCCTGTAAGAGCTTTTATATATTCACCTACTGTTTTAAGCAAACTATCCTTATTTGTGATGCGGGATTGCTGCTGTCCAAGTTCGTCTTTTAGTATTCTGTCTACATCTTGTTTATGTTCTTTTACGACCATAGACACATCATCAAACATGGTATATGCCTTTGCTGCTAAAGCAAGTTTCATTTTTATAGAGTTAATCTCTTCATTTGCATCCTCAACCAAAGGATTATTTTCTAAAAAAGTTCTGATAGTCTCTATTGCTTCTAAATCGATTTTATATTGATTCAAGGGATACTTAACGGCATTTTCTTCTTCAGTCGTTGGCATCAATATATTCAATACATTTTTCTTCACTATACCAGTAACAATCAACTGTCCTGGATTAGGCAACGCATTCAAGGTTCGCTCGCAGTCCTCTATTTTCTCCACGTACTGCAACATTTCACTAATTACCTCATGCAATTTATTTAGCCCCGTTGTAATACTACGATTAATTTCATCGTCTGCTGGAAAAATATTCCTTAATATCTCTATTTTATCAATGCTTTTTTCGTTATTATCCGAGATATTTTCTGCGATGAAATTTTGAGATATATAATATGGGGTCATTCCGCTTGTATTCTCTACAATCATATTCTCTACACCATAACGCTCTATATACTTTGAGCCCTCAAAATCCTGATGAATATTTCTATACAACGAATCCACAAATAAAGTTTTTCCAGATGAAGATCCACCAATTACGACATTCAGGCCTTCGGTTAAATTTACATTCACATCTATGTGTTCATTCTGTAGTTCCACATGCCCAATATAATCACTTCGTCTTATTGGTTTCTCGTGACTAGCCACAAGTCTTGTACTTTCAGAAAGCGAAAGTCGTAATCCATCAAATGTTGGTTGCGCAAACATCCACGTTGGAATGAAATCATCATCATTGCCGCTATGCGAACGAGGATATATATAGGGAGAATAGTTGTCCGAGCAAGTCACAAGATTAATGAATTCCGATATTCCTAGTCGTTCAAAATACCGATGAGTTGCCTCCAGTCCTTTGGTGCTTCTTGACGTAAAACCATCGAATTGATTATAATATATACTTCTATTAATGGCATTATCTAAATTTTCGCCATCATTGATGCTATAATTAAATGCACCATGCTTTTGTGAGCCATGTGGCAATAAGATAAAATCGAAACTATCAAAACTATTGATAACTTTTTGGATATCTGGTGTATTAGAATCATTCCTGTTAGGCAATTTATTGGGATATAACTCATTCAGAATCTCGTTTAACGAATCTATTACAGCCTCTTCTATAGGAGCGTTAAAATATATATGACAATGGTATGATTTTGCTTCAGCCCGATTTTGAATGTGTAATTCTACACCAATAATTAAATTAAGACCCAGGTTTTTGGCCTTCAAATAGGCTGATTTGTTAATGGTGTTGTGATCTGTTAACGAAATCATAAATGGACTGTCTCCATTCAGTTTCTTTATTTGACCGACCAATTCTGCTATATCGTAGTTAGTATTCAGATTATTTGCATCCTCTGAAGTATGTATGTGTAAATCTATGTATATTGGTTGCATATCTATCTGTTCTATTTATATTATTCATGTTTCTTGTAATTTTCTACCTGCTCCAGAACTTTCTGGAATACTTCTTCATCCCATTGAGGAGGATAACCTTCTTTGTAGAGAAGATATGTAAGTTCGCTGGCAAGTTTGCTTTTTAGGTTGTCGTTATTCAACCAATCGGCATAAACTGCGGTATCATCAATCAGTGTCTTGATTTTCTTTGCCAATTCAATACACAGTTCATCCGCATATTCAAAACCGTGTTTGTCTCTAACTTCGACAAGGACATCAAAGAATGCTTTCTCCTCAAAAGTAATCCCCAAAACCTTGAATTTCTCGCTGTCAGATTTAAGTTCTTTCAGGATATTCATCAGCTTGTTCGACAGTCCGTTGATTTTGTATGAAACGATGTCACATACATCATTCACCACGTTCTGTGTCACTTCATTGGTGAATATCAACTTGTCCCTTGTATTATAGGCATCTATCGTTTCTTCAAGCATTTTCTGGAAATGTTCAGCCTGAATTTTGTTTGTCCGGCTGTATGCTCTGATGGCTTTAGCGACAAGTTTGCAAAGAATCTGGAACTTGGTGAACGGCATTTTTATTTCATCGACCTCTTTGGCAAATGAGTCGCTGAAAATATTTTCTTCAACACCTTCATTCATGACCCGCTCCACGCCACTTGCAAGAATCGCTTCCTGAACCATCTGTTCCACGTGTCTGTTCATGCTCTCCGTATCATGCTCTGTAGTAGTCATTTTGTTCACATATGAGCAGATACCCATAAAGCATTGACTCCATGTTACCTCTTCTTCTGTCAAAATGCCGGCTGGGTTACAGATATTATAAGCAGAGCGCAGTCGTTTGACATGTTCCTTAAAAAGTTTGAGGAAGGAAACCTCTCCTTTCCGTTCAACACTGTTGGCAAGGATATATTCTGCCGCTTCCTGAATAAACTGAAGTCGGGCAAGGTCATTGTTCCCGAAAAAACGGTCAAATACCAATCCAGACAATCGCTCTTGCAAAAGTTGCAGTTCGTTCTGCAATACTTCATGTGCAACCTCCAAATCTTCCTGAGGTCCAACTTCACCACCATATTTTTTCATGGCTTTTTTCATCTCTTCGCGAATACCAATGTAGTCGATGATAAAGCCACACTCTTTTGTGCCGAATTTACGGTTTACACGCGAAATAGTCTGAATTAGAGCGTGTTTCGATAACGGTTTATCGTTATAAAGCATTGTCAGGCATGGCACATCGAATCCCGTAATCCACATATCTACATTGATGGAGATATGGAAATTCGATTTTTCCGATTTGAACTCTACATCAAGGAATTTACGATATTCCTTGTCGCCAAGCAGATTGTAAAGTTCCTTTTCATCGTCCTTATCCCTGGTCATGACCATATTGACAAATGCAATGTCATGCAGTTTGTTCTTTTCGTCTGCGGTCAATACAAGTTCATTCAATGCTTTCTTCTTCTCGAACCAGTCGGGCTGCATCTCCCGCATGATTTTATACAACCTGAATGCTATTTTGCGGTCGGCGCAAGTAATCATGGCCTTTTGCAGACGGTCTGTTGTCTCAGTCCGACGCTTATAATCTTCGATAATGTCGTTGGCAACACGATGAAGGACATCTTCATCACCGATGATCACCTCCATACTCGACATGGCGGCTTTGCTCTTGGCAATATCCTCCGGCGTTGCCCCTTCGTCCGCACATAGGCGATAATATTCTTCTACTTTCTCTGCCTGTTCTTTATTGAGAAATACACGAGCCAATCGGGGATCATATTTGATTGGGACAGTGATGCCGTCATCCTCCGACTCCTTCATCGTATATTGATCTACAACCTTCCCAAATACATGTACGGTTTCGTCAATGGGTGTTCCCGTAAAACCTACGTATGTGGCGTTAGGCAATGCATCCCGCAGATATTTGGCAAAGCCATATGTGATTTTCGCTCCTATCTTGCCGGTATCTCCTTCGGCTTGGATGGACAGTTTAGAACCTATATTGTTTTGGGAACGATGCGCTTCATCACTTAGGCAAATGACATTGGAACGTTCTGTAAGCAATCCTGTAGTCTCTGCGAATTTCTGAATTGTGGTAATATAGACCCCGCCAGTCTTGCGCATACTCATCTCTTCTGCAAGTTCCTTTCTTGTTTCAAAGACTTTTACAGCTTCGTCTTCAAGATATTGTTTCGAGCGACAGAATAGTTTTCCTGTCTGTGTTTCCAAATCCTCCCTGTCTACTATGATGAGAATAGTCGGGCTACCCAGTTGCTTCCTGCATCGCAAAGCCAGTTGGCGGGCAAGGAACAGCATGGTATATGTTTTTCCACACCCTGTGGCTCCGAAATATGTGCCGCCTTTTCCATCACCTCCGACAGAACGCAAATGGTCAAGGATATTGTCTCGCAGTTTGCGGGTAGCGAAAAACTGCGGGTACCGGCATACAATTTCGGTCGTGTCGTCTTCTTTTGTAGGATCGGGAAAATAAACATAATCCCGTAATATCTCTAATATGCGTTCCGGAGAAAGTGCTCCGCGAATAAGTGTACGAAGTGTGTCAAGTCCCTTTCCGGCTTTGTCCTCATTCTCAATCTTTTTCCATTCGTAGAAAAATTCAAATGGCGTGTATGTCGTACCCAAAGCATTTTTTGCTCCGTCACTTATTACTGCCAATGCGCAATATTTCAGCAATGCCGGAATATCCCGCATATAGCGCGTGCAAATCTGCGTATGCGCATCACGTATAGTAGCGTTTTGTTTGGTCGGATTTTTCAATTCGATGATGCAGACTGGTATGCCGTTTATGAAAAGCAGGATATCCGGGCGACGATTCTCTCGACCTTGCTCCATGACAAACTGATTGACGCAACGGAAAATATTATGGTCTGGATGCCCGAAGTCAATGTATTCCAAACGAAACGGATTACTCCGTCCATCGCTATATGCAAAATCATACCCGTCACGATAGAGCAAAAAGGTATTCCGAAGAGCATAATAGTCATTTTGTCCACCTGTATTACGCAGATTGGCGACAATGCTGTCCATCTCGGAGGTGGTCAAATTCTTGTCTTTGTATTGAACGGCGAGAAAATTCCTTAAGTCCTCTTCAATGAGTGGATCGGTATATTTCCTGTGAATGTCATCACCAAATGCATATTGCCAGTGTGCTTCGCGGAGAAGTTTGATGGTTGCCTCCTCGAATTGACTTTCATAATATTTTCCTTTGTTTGTCATAATCGTTGTTGTTTAAGAATGTATGACATGTTGAAGCAATGCCGGGCAAACTTCGCGAGAAAGTCGGTCGGCTTCTTTGGCTATTTGCTTTGCTTCGTTTGCACATTTGTATATATTGACGATTGCACGTTGGACGTCAATGGGAGGAAGAGGTATTTTGCAACGTTTCATATCTGCAAAGGAGAATGCTTCACGCGCACTTCCCCATGAGTTAAAACGGGCGTAACGGTCAAATTCAGGACGGCAGAACCATAGGTATAAGAATTCCGGTAGAATCTTTTCCTTATCATTAATGTCAAACGTTATATATGATGATGATACAATGAGATTGTTATTATTGCTGTTTAATGCCAATGTGATTTTTTCTCCATTACGAGATGTTATTGTTACATAGCAAAAAGTATTTGTCTTGAAAATCTTATATGGAGTTAATTTGACCCCATCCATATTTGCTTTTGTGTCTATAATCTTCTTTTCTATGCTAATACCTCTTACATCATCAAGACGATATATTTCATCAGAATTCCTTTCATCATATTCTTCAATATACGGTCCGATTTCTTGCATCGGATATTTGTGTTTCAATTCCTGAATATAGCTTTGGCAGACCTGCATAAGCGGAGCTGCCTTAGTCTCGTTTTGTTCTTTGATTTCCCGGAATGCTTTCCACGCATTCACAACTTTCTGTTGCTCGTCTGGAGATGGTAGTGGAATAAGTAATTCACTCAATTTACGCAGATTGTATTCTGCTCTTTGACTACCGAAATTATCATAATCCACATATCTATAGAATTCACTTCGTCTAAGATAGAGAGTTAAAAACTCCGCAGATAATCTTGATTGGTATTTCTCTTTTATGTAAAACACTTGATACAGATGAGAAACAATGCACATGTCTCCTGTTCTATAAGCCAAAGAACCTATATTCAATCTTGATGGATTATAGACTATATCGCCATGCCTAACAACCTTATAAGGCTTTAGATTAATGTTGTCAGTGAGAGCCTTAGTCGGTTGAAACTCACCATCGCTGTTCACTCCTTCAATAAGGTCAATACCATATTTGAGTGAAGAGTTATTCTCACGTCTTGGAGAAATATAATCTCCCAGCCGAACCCATTTTACATTACTCGCTCCCATATCACTCCTCCATTCCGTGTTGTTCCAAGAAGAAACGTTTTTGCTGTTCTATCTCTCGGCTCAACTCTTCCTCCGTCGGCATATAAGCCATATATTTGGCAGCAAAAAGTTGCTCGCTACCATTAAGTACGGAGTATTTAGCCAAGACTTTATCGGTCTCGGTACAGAGCAGTATGCCTATTGTCGGGTTATCATTCTCATCTTTTACAAGGTCATCATACATCCGAACATACATATCCAATTGCCCCACATCTGCGTGTGTCAGAGGATGTGTTTTCAATTCAAACAACACGTAACGTTTGAGCTTGATGTTATAGAACACAAGATCAATGTAAAAATCACCTGTGTCCGTTGAAATGTGTTTCTGCCTATCGACAAATGCAAAACCACGTCCCAATTCCATGATAAATTGTTGCAGGTGATCTATTAAGGCTTGTTCCAACTGGCTTTCGTCATATTTGCTATCCTTGCGGAAGCCTAAAAACTCGGCAACCACCGGACTTTTTATATATTCCAATGGATCATTGGCTTCAATATCAGGAGAGGGTAACGCCAATCCTTCCCTTACACAAGCCATACGGCGGCCATAGTATTGCGTACCAATGTTGCGATTGAGTGTCCTTACACTCCACATCTGCTCCGATGCCTCTTTTACATACCACTCTCTGGCTTTAGGGTCTGCAATCTGTATAATCGAGCGGAAGTGCGACCAAGTCAGATTGTGAACACGCGTGTTCACAATCTCCAAATCATTGAAACACAGATAAAATTGGCGAAAGTAATCCAAATTTCGCTTGCTGAATGTACTACCGTATTTAGGCATCAGCTGTTCTGCCAATGTTTTAATCAACCGAGTACCATACTGCGCACGAGCTTCTCCATGCTGTTCTTCTTCCACTATTCGCCGCCCAATGTGCCAATAGGTAAGTACCGTAATTTGATTGGCTGCCGCGTATGCTTGTTGACGGCCTTGTTCAATAATACTCCGAATATCAGAAACCAGTTTATCGGTTGTCACATGTTGCAGCTTATTCTTCTCCATAACCTAAAACTTTGAAAGCGTTTATAAGTTCCGTTTCGTTTGCATCCCATCTTTTCTTCAATTCATCAAATTTACAACTCATTTCTGAAAGGGCAGATTTATAGTCTATTTCCGTATCACGGTCTATAAATTCAATGTATCTGGATGGAACAAGAGAATATCCCTTTTCTTGAATTTCGTCACGATGTGCTGCATAGTATAATTCCGGCTCGGCATACTCGACAAAATTCTCGGTTTGCCAATCAAGATATATTTGACGTACTCTGTCTATTTCCGTTTCCGACAAGCGGACGTATTTCTTTTCATATATGTTACTGTTCCATGTCCGCAAGTCAATGAAAAGAATTTCACCTGTACGGTCACGAAGTTGTCTTCCATGCCATGGACCGCCTTTCTTGTTGTTATTCAAGATCCAAAGGGTGACTGATATATCGGTAGAGTAGAACATGTTTCGCGGTAAAACGATAATAGCCTCTACTTTGTCGCTTTCGATTAGCTTTTTACGTATTTCCTGCGTATCGCTGTCATCCAAAGCACCATTGGCAAGCAGAAATCCTGCGATTCCACGACTGACATTCAATTTGTTTAGGATATGAAGAATCCACGCATAGTTAGCATTGCTGGTAGGAGGAATGCCATAGCTTTGCCATCGGGGATCAGTCTCAAAACCTCCGTATTCGGCATATTTTTTCAAATTGAACGGCGGGTTCGCCATGATATAATCAAATTTGAGTTCCTTATGCTGGTCATCAGAGAAAGTGGAGGTGGCTCTATCGCCCAAATGGTAAGAGATGCCCCGGATAGCCAGATTCATCTTTGCAAGACGATATGTTGCCGGTTCGGATTCCTGCCCATACACATTAACGGCTTTTGTGTTTCCACCATGAGCCTCTATGAACTTCGCAGCCTGAACAAACATGCCTCCGGAACCACAGCAAGGGTCATAGACCGTTCCATCAAAAGGTTCAATAAGTGAGGCGATAAGCTCTACGATAGAATGTGGCGTATAAAATTCTCCTTCCTCTTTGTCGGCATTGATTGAGAACGCTTGTAAGAAATACTCATATACACGCCCTATGAGGTCATGATCATTAAATTTCTGTGGGTCTATCTTATTTATTTCATCCACTACGCTTTTCAAAACTCCCGGTTCAAGGGCTGTTTTCGTGAAAATTTGCTGCGGAAGGGCATTTTTCAATTTAGGTTCATTGTCATCCAGAGTCTTTATAGCCGTATCGAAAGCGATGGCCATGCCGGTAGGCGATGTGAGAATCAGCTTGTCCCAAAATGTTTCATCTGTCAGGAAAAACACTCCGTCCTGCATATACTGATTGGGGCGTGAAAGTTGCAGTTTAATGAAATCCGTATCATTAATGCCTTGCACTTCCACTATTTCATGCCTGATTTTCTCCTTTTGCTGTTTGAACCGTTCTCCTATGAATTTCAGGAATACAAGGGTCAACAGCAAGTCACGTTTATCTGTCATAGCTGCACGCCCACGCAGACTGTTACGACAGTTGAAAAGTATCGTTTCAAGGGTTTCTTCCTTTACAAGTTTATTCTGTTTCTTAACCATTTTACTATTTTATCAATTCAGTATTCAACTTAAAGGCATTTGCATCAATTCCCATTTGGTAAATCTTAATATCAGGATTAAGCTTTCGTGCAACGTTCATTATTTTTGATTTCTCATCTGTACTCATATTGATTCCCAAATAGACAGACTCAAAACATTCTCCTCCGATTTCAGGAAAAGCCCGAACTTCTTTCCAATCAATAGGACCCTTATCATCATTTTGCCCCGGCAATAAACTCATATATGTCGGCCAAGGGTCTAAAATAAACAATCTTACCTCTTGTTCATGCTCCCAAGCCTTTGCCTTTGTGGACAACTGATAATGGAAAAAATCTTTTGCATCCCTGAAATAATCAGGCTTCTCTACAATATCCTTATATTGTACTTCCACCACAGAACAACCAATCATGATTTTTCCATATATTCTCGAAAGATACTTTTGGGCTTTCTCCATATCCAAACCAATACAGATACCTTTATGTTTGCTATAATAGCTCCACATCAAGATTGAATCATATATTTTGGAAAGGCTACATATCCACACCTCTTCTCTGGTTCTACGAAATGGATCTCTTCTTAATTCTTCGATTATTTCCGGAGTCCATCCTCCACATGCTTCTTTCGGAATATTAGAGAAATCAATTAACGATGGATGGCAATCAAACGGGTCGTTCAACTGCGTAGCATTGGTAAATTGAAGATTACTATAATGTAGCATCATCAATCCACCGGTAAAATCAAGATATTTATATAATTTGACTGCTCCCATAAACTTATTATTCCGTCCTCAATAAGTCATCCACGGTCACACCCAAAACTTTGGATATTTGAATTAAAGTCTCCACATTGGGCTGTGTTGTATTGGTAACCCATTTGGAAATTATGGCAGGATCTTTATCTAATTGTTCCGAGAGCCATTTATTGCTTTTATTTTTCTCTGCGAGAACGACTTTGATTCGGTTCAGTAATTTACGTTCCATATTCGTATGTCTATCCAATGTGACTACAAAAGTACAAATTATTTATGAATATATTTGATATTATAGGTTATATATTGCATGTAAAGCACAAAAAAGTGACTAAAACATCAATTTTAGCCACGCAAGTTTATGACATCTACTCTTTAGGGGGATGGTGATACTCTATGTTTGCCCTAACCTAATATATTAAGAACGATTATTTTTGAATATCGTAATTTTGCGGGAACTTAACGGTATCAAATCTACTGAAAAACAATATATAATAACTGTATATCAGATTGATACAAATCCTATTTCGGTTCAAGCGTGGAACTGCATGCTCCACAAATTAACTTGAAGGTCCTAGGAAAACCTGTAACACGAATAATGGAACAGCAGTTCCACGCTGTAGCGCGGAAACTGCTATGCCCATCCCTTGTGTTACTGCTTGTGAATTTCCTAGGTTCTCAAGTTACAAGATAAGCATAACGCTTCTGGATTATGTATGTCGGTGAGTATTGTCTCACCACTTTTTGCAAAGGTACTGAAATTATACGGAATATGTATATTGGCAGGCGGAAAATTGCAGCAGTACCGTTGTTAATCGGTTAAAAGGATAGAGTGTTGGCTAAAATGCTGCTCATGGTTGTATCGTTGCCGGCCGATTGGCATGAGCGTGTCAGTCCGACCTTTGACTTTTGTGACATGGTATGATCCGTTTTTTTTGCTGTTTGTCTTTTTGCTTAATAGATGTTCAATGAACAATAAGTATCGTACTAAAGATATCGTTTTTGGAGAAATCCTATCTGGGATAACCCCGTATTGCGTTACTCAAAGAATTGTTGTACCTTTGTATCAGTTAATAGCATGTAAGTAACTTTCAAAACTTGTTGTCATCTGAATATAATTATACAGGCAGATTTTTGAGAGTTGCTTGTAAAAGGCTATCATATCATTTTGTCGGTCACTTTTGATTTGGTCAATAATTGTCGGAATTATGAAGATAGGAATAGTACAGCAGAAGATATCGTCTGATGTGGAAGCCAACCGCACCATGCTGGCCGGCGAAATCCGTAAGGCGGCAGCGCAGGGGGCGCAGCTCGTAGTACTTCAGGAGCTACACAATACCCCCTATTTTTGCCAGACAGAGAACACCTCCAACTTCGATCTTGCCGAGCCTGTTCCAGGTCCATCCACCGACTTCTACGGCAGTATCGCCCGCGAATGCAACATCGTGCTTGTCACCTCGCTTTTCGAACGACGTGCCCCAGGCCTCTGTCACAACACAGCCGTAGTATTTGAAAAAGACGGCTCAATTGCAGGAAAATACCGCAAGATGCACATCCCGGATGACCCGGCATATTACGAAAAATTCTATTTTACTCCCGGAGACCTCGGCTTCCAGCCCATCGATACCTCGTTCGGACGCCTCGGTGTCCTCGTCTGCTGGGACCAATGGTACCCTGAAGCTGCACGACTCATGGCTCTCGCAGGTGCCGAAATACTCATTTACCCGACAGCCATCGGATGGGAAAGTACCGATACGCCCGATGAAAAATCCCGTCAGCGCGAAGCATGGATTACCGTGCAGCGAGGCCATGCAGTCGCCAACGGTATTCCCGTTGTAGCTGTCAACCGCGTAGGCCATGAACCTGACCCCAGTGGAGCTACCAACGGCATTTTGTTCTGGGGTTCAAGTTTTGTTGCCGGTCCGCAAGGCGAATTTTTGTGGCAAGGGGCAACCGACAGTACCGAATGTGCTGTTGTCGATATTGATATGCAACGCAGCGAAAATGTGCGCCGTTGGTGGCCGTTCCTCCGTGACCGCCGCATCGATGCCTATTCTGATATAACAAAACGTTTCAGATTGTAAGAATTTCGGATGCTTTCTTGCTTTACTGCAAGCCTTTCACTGCCTGTCTCTCGCAAAATTCTGAAAATTAAACGTTATGGACATCAGGTATTCAAAGGAACTGACTTCTTTTATGGGCTTCTTCATCGGCATGTCCGAGCATTCGGGCCTACTGCCATCCGGGCAATATCTGCGATGGTGACTTTATGGAAGTCTTGAAACATACGTTTCGGCCTTATCGCGGCCGTTCTTGGATGAAAACCGGCTGATGTGCCTATTGTTAGGTTCTGGAAATGGACGATGGCAACTGTCTGCATCTTCGCGATGGCAATGGAAATCTGATGTTTTGCCACCTCAAGCGAGTACAGGAGAAATGACCGTTTGGTTTGGGCAGTATATCATGTAAGGGGATGGAGGGATTCATCTGCCTGGGTATTTTGCCGAATGATAGTTTTTTCTGGTTTTAACAACGAAATGAGATAATATAGATGACTCGTAAAGATTTTGAAATAATGGCCCCCGCCGGGTCTTGGGAAAGTTTGCAGGCTGCCATGCAGGCGGGTGCTGACTCTGTCTATTTTGGCATCGAAAAGCTCAATATGCGTTCGCGTTCGTCGAGCAATTTCACTACCGAAGACCTTCATCGCATAGTAGCCATCTGCAAGGAGCATGATGTAAAAACGTATCTGACTGTCAATACCATCATCTATGACGAGGATATGGCACTGATGCACGAGATAGTAGACAATGCACGCGAGGCAGAAGTGTCGGCCATTATCGCTTCCGATGTGTCGGTGATGCAGTATGCTGTAAGCCGGGGTGTAGCTGTGCATCTCAGCACCCAGTTGAATATCTCTAATGTCGAGGCCCTGCGTTTCTATGCCCGGTTTGCAGATGTGGTGGTGTTGGCCCGTGAATTGAATATGGATCAGGTGGCTGCCATACACCGTGCCATTGTCGACGAGCATATCTGCGGTCGCAACGGCGGCCTTATCCGTATCGAGATGTTCTGCCACGGAGCTCTATGCATGGCTGTTTCCGGCAAATGCTACCTTTCTCTGCATGAGTTCAACGCCTCGGCTAACCGTGGTGCCTGCATGCAGGTCTGCCGGCGTGCATACACGGTACGCGATCGCGAGTCCGACATCGAACTGGATATAGACAACAAGTACATCATGTCGCCGAAGGACTTGAAAACCATTCATTTCATGAATAAGATGATGGATGCCGGCGTACGTGTATTCAAGATTGAAGGCCGTGCCCGCGGTGCCGAATACGTCAAGACAGTGGTGTCTTGTTATCGTGAAGCCGTCGAAGCCTATATCTGCGGCACATATACGGAAGAGAAGATTGCCGGTTGGGACACCCGTCTTGCCCGTGTGTTCAACCGAGGCTTCTGGAACGGTTACTACCTCGGTCAGCGTCTCGGAGAATGGAGTTCGGTCTATGGCTCGCAGGCCACCACACGCAAAGTATATGTCGGCAAGTGTACGAATTATTTCCAAAAAATCGGAGTGGCGGAATTTATCCTCGAATCCCACAGCCTTTCCGTTGGGGATGAGATACTTGTAACCGGTGAAACTACCGGAGCATACGAAGCTGTTGTCGATGAAATGCGTGTCGACCTCGTGCCGGTCAACCGCGTTGAAAAAGGTACTCCTTTCAGTATCAAAACCTCAGTCCCTATCCGCCGCAATGACAAACTCTTCCTTGTCGAACCGGTTGATGCCAAATCTTTTCAATAACAAATCAGAATATTCATCATATAAAACCTATGGCTACTATTTTCACTAAAATCGTGCGTGGCGAGATACCATGCTACAAAGTGGCGGAAGACGACCGTTTTTTTGCCTTTCTTGACATTGCTCCCATGACCGAAGGTCACACACTTGTAATACCCAAAAACACCGAATGCGACTATATTTTCGCTCTCGATGACGAAACTTACGCCGGCCTGATGGCCTTTGCACGCCGAGTGGCGCGCGCTGTGGAAAAAGCCGTGCCGTGCAAACGTGTGGGTGTGGCAGTGCTCGGGATGGAAGTCCCGCATACACATGTCCATTTAGTCCCGCTTGCCAGAGAGTCTGACATGATATTCTCCAATCCGAAGCTGTCGCTCCCCGCCGGACGGATGGCTGAAATAGCAGCCGCAATCGCTGCCAGTTTTGAATGACGGGCGGGCGGATATCGTTGAAATACAACGGCAGATGTAGGCTTTGACCGTAAGCCGATAAAAATCTCGGAAAACATTTGTATATTCCGACTATTATGCGTACTTTTGCAGTCGCAAAATAGGGATGGCGGGATAGCTCAGTTGGTTAGAGCGTCGGATTCATAACCCGGAGGTCTCGAGTTCAATTCTCGATCCCGCTACAATGGAATACGCACCGGAAGCATATGATTTCCGGTGCGTATTTTCGTGTCAGCTGTCAATATCGAGGACAGTATATTGTTATTCCAACGGAGTAGAATCAATTACTGTGGCATCATCATATTTGAACAGTTTGTGGATCTTTCTGAGCCGCAAGGATACCGCAATCCCCATAATGCCAAATACTATGAACGCTGCGCCTGTGAGTGATACGACCGCAGTAGTTCCGATGCTGAAAGGTTTTACCAGTATAAGTATTGACAACACCAGCAGAACTATTCCTCCGGCTATTGTCCAGCCGCTGCCGGGAATGCGGAACGCATCCATGTCACTGCCGAAGCCGATGACCATAAAGCTGTGGTACAATAGCCATATTCCCAATACGATGGGCAGTATTATCAACGTAACCTGAGGATATGCGCATAGGAATATGCCAAGCAGAATGTCGAGGATACCCCCGATAATGTTGTATGTCCGTGTAGTGAAGTAGTTCCGGCTTGTAACTGAAACGGCGAGTTCGGCAATTCCGGAAACCAGCATCATTATTCCGAACAGGATGCTGAGAGTGAGGTAGCTTTCAACCGGGTTTACGAATACGGCAATACCTACTCCGATAGAAAGTATGCCTGTGATGAGGATAAGCCACCAGTGTCTGATAATTTTTCCTGCCTTTTCGGCTGTTCTTTTCAAATGGTTCATCATAATCTTTTTGTTTGTGTCCCGTTGGACCCGGGACTGGTTATTAATGTAATAAAGCAGACCGGTTACGGTTGCGTTGGTTTGTCTCGAATTCCGATGCAATAGTTATGCCAAATATAGTAAGGCATGACTTGTTTTTATAAAGTGCCGATATGACAGCGGTTCCTTGTCTAATGTCTGATGTCGGACGGTTTTTGTTACGGCAATTATACTACAGGATGACTTTGACTGAATATACAAAAACAAGGGGATGTGCCTCGGTGGTTTCTGAAGTGACCCCAAAAAGTTGGACAGATTATTAACTATATTGATTGAGAAAGA
>JBJECG010000058.1:0-82096 GCA_051870875.1 Candidatus Aphodosoma sp. | reverse complement strand
CAACGACCCCGAGATTACAAATCACGTGCTCTGGCCAACTGAGCTAAAGAGGCATCTGATTGTCTGCAAAGTGCAAGCAAGCCGTCAGACTCATGTTGCACAATTCATCTCTAACGGCTTGCAAAGGTAAGCATTTTATCTGAAACAGCAAATATTTGCACGCATTTTTCTGCAAAAAACTTCGCTTATTGCAGACATTATCATTCAAATCACTTATGCAGTGCCAGTTATGCGCCAACAAAAGGCTTCTTCACCTTTTGCTTTTGGCTTTTTCTATTTGTTTTTCAAGTGCCTCAACTGACAAGTCAACAGCTTCCTCAAAAGTATCACACACTTTGGATGCGAAAAACTTAGCATTCGGAGCGATAAGTGTAATTTCCACCTCCTTGTTTTCGGAAGTTTCAGGTTTCACTACCTTAAGATAAACTTCGGCAGTCGTAATCTGGTCATACAGACGATCCAGCTTAGAAAGCTTTTTTGTGACAAACAGCTGTAATTTTTCCGTTGCATCGAATTTGATGGCTTGAATCTGAATATTCATATAGACCTCCTTATTTTTTCCCACGTGGATGTGAGTGTTGATAGATATTTTTTATTTGTTCAAAAGTGGCATGGGTGTACAGTTCCGTAGCGGCAAGCGAAGCATGACCGAGAAGTGTTTTAATGGAATTGATATCAGCTCCATGATTAAGCAGCGTGGTGGCAAAAGTGTGTCTCAACACATGCGGGCTTCGTTTTTGCCGAGAGCTCACCTCTCCCATTTTGTTTTTCACTATATAATATATCTGCGCAGGTTTCATCGGCAGTCCCCGGGCCGTCAACAGCAGCGGCATGCCGCCACCGAGATCCGGACATATTTCATTTCTTTTTGCCCTGTAAGCATCTATTCTCACGGCCAAATCGTTGCCAAACGGCACCACCCTTTCTTTGTTGCCCTTACCAAGGACCTTCAACTGGCATGTTTCAGTATCCACATTACGGTCCAGCAGGCAGACAACTTCCGAGCGACGCAAACCGGTCTGGTAAATCAGTTCTACGACAAGCGCGTCCCTTACGCCTTCAAAGGTAGAATTATTTTCCGACAATTCCAAACATTTGTCCATTTCTTTTTCCTGAAAAAACACCGGCAGATTTTTAGGGCGTTTCGGAGTAATGATTTTCAGTGTCGGGTTGGCCGCTACCAAACCGTTGCGGTTCAAAAACTTATAGAATGACTTGACGGCTGATATTTTGCGATTGATAGTAGTGGTTTTTTCGCCTACATCCATAAGGGCAATTATCCATTCGCGCAACTGTCCGGATGTCAAAGTTTCGGGAGAAAACGCCCCGTATTGGACAGAAATGAAGTCACGCAGCTGGAAAAGATCCGTCTGATAAGACAAAACGGTATAAGAAGAGTAGTTCTTCTCATACCGTATATATTGCAGAAATTTATCTATCACTTTTTATCAGAGGCGATTATTCCTCACCGCGATGCAACTGCTGGACATATATAGCATGCATCATCTTGTCGCGTTTGACGACAGACGGCTTGTCGAATTGCTGACGACGACGAAGTTCTTTTACAACACCTGTTTTTTCAAATTTACGTTTGAATTTTTTGAGAGCCTTCTCGATATTTTCGCCCTCTTTTACCGGTACTACGATCATTTTGATTGATAAAGTTTTATAGGTTGACTATTATTTTGAATATACAAATTCAGTCCGAAATGCCGGCTACGGCTAATCAGGGCTGCAAAGATAGTTGTTTTTTTCTGTATGACAATGTTTTTTCCCAAAAACTTGCAGCTGATGTCCAATAAGGCACGAACTGCAGGCAAAGAATCCACGATTCAGGATTCCGACAATAACAATCACCTCCTTCAGCAAATCACTTTCACAAAAACCAGTTTATACGATTTATTCAAGCAACTCCGCAAACCTTGGAGCTACAGGAATCTACAGCTGCACTTACCCGACCAATGCTATTTTCCGCACACGACGTTCATGGCGTCCCCCTTCAAAGTCGGTTGCAAAGAAAGTTTTGAGTATTTCAAGAGCCAAATCGGCCGAAATAAAACGGGCCGGCAGAGAGAGCACATTGGCGTTGTTGTGCTGACGGGCAAGCGCGGCAAGCTCGGTGTTCCAGCAGATAGCAGCGCGGCAGCCCTGGTGCTTGTTGACTGTCATGCTGATGCCGTTGGCACTGCCGCAAATGGCGATACCGAATTCGCATTCTCCTGTTTCGACGGCAGATGCGAGCGGATGTGCATAGTCGGGATAATCGCAACTATCAGCACTGTGAGTTCCAAAATCTTTGACTGTAGAGTTGCCTTGTCCGGCAAGATATTTCTTGATAGTCTCTTTCAACTCATAACCTGCATGGTCGGAGGCTATGCCGAGTTTTATCTGATTAATCGGTTTCATTGATATTTTGTTGTTTGAATGATAAGTCAGTCCTTTTTGTCATCATCGCGGGAGAAAGCGTTCCATCCTTGCGCACGGACAGCGATTTCGGCTCCGTCACGAGTAATGAGTGCAGCGCCTTCGTTTTCTGCGGTAATATGTCCGATGACATGTACACCTTCGAGGTTCTTCACCCGTTCGTAATCAGACAACGGGACAGTGAAAAGCAGTTCATAATCCTCACCTCCGTTGAGTGCGACAGTTGTAAGATTCATATTGAATTCTTCGGCCATAGTAGCAGTAACGTAATCGATAGGAATTTTCTCCTCGTATACACGACAACCGACATGGCTTGCCTTGCAGATATGGAGCAGTTCGGATGATAGGCCGTCGCTAATATCCATCATGGCAGTTGGCACGATATTTTTCTCGCGAAGGAATTTGACGGTATCGATGCAAGCCTCCGGTTTCAGCTGGCGTTCGAGGATATATTCCTTGCCTGCAAAATCGGGTTGGAAACCTTCGGGTGCGTTGGTTTCGTTGAAGATACGCTTTTCGCGCTCAAGCAGTTGCAACCCCATATAAGCAGCACCAAGGTCGCCGGTACAGCAAATAATGTCAGTCGGTTTGGCTCCGGAACGAAGTACGGCTTTGCCTTTTTCGACTTCGCCAAGGCAAGTAATGCTGATAGTCAAACCGGTAAGAGATGCGGAAGTATCGCCTCCGACAACATCGACACCGGCTTTTTCGCAAGCGAGGTAGATGCCGGCATAGAGTTCATCGACCTGTTCGACGGAGAAGCGTTCGGACAGTCCTATGCTAACAAGCATCTGAGTAGGTGTGGCGTTCATGGCGCAGATATCGGAGATATTGACCATAGCGGATTTGTAACCGAGGTGTTTGAGAGGGGTGTATGTAAGATCGAAATGAATGCCTTCGAGGAGCAGGTCGGTAGTAGCCACAACTTGCTTTTCGCCATAATCCATGACGGCACAGTCGTCACCGACACCGATTTTCGATGAAGCGTTTTTCAGTTCAATACCCTCTGTAAGTGCTTCAATGAGCTTAAACTCACCAAGTTCTCCGATTTTAGTCATTGTATAATCCGATATTTGAAACCGGCTGCAAAGGTACGGAAAATAAATAGATTACGCAAGCTGCTGTGTGTCAGAACAGTTTCTGGCACACAGCATATATACAACTAATTTAGAAGCTGTTTTGACTTTTCACAAATAAATACATGTCGTTTTTTCTGTTGTTTTCGCCCATACTTTGAGGTATTCTTATATAAAATCGCCCTTCTTCGTCAGACAGCCCGCTATCCTCCTCATCAGAGTAACAATTTTGCCTCGAATATTACTTCCAAATCATTCTGCGAAAAAACAAACAGCTTCTTACACTACGAAACGTTACTTGGTGGTGATAAAGAGGACTCCTTTCTTGTTTTTGGCTTTGTACTTTTTGAGAGTGTCGGGGTCGCGGCGGACGGATACCGCTGAGAATGAAGAGGCCGGTGGCAGAATGGTGACGGCGGAAGCATTTTTGGGGAGTTTGATGACTTTGCCGTTGACAACATAAATATAGTCAGAGGGGTTGAGGGTACCATCCTTGGTGATGAGAGCCAAATTGCTTTTGTATCCTTTCAGACCGGCAGAGTCAGCTCCAGTAACGCCGTACTTGACAACAAGAACGTCTTCCGGCAGTTGGTTGTCGCTATCAGCATCGTTGCTGTTCATCAACATGATTTTAGTCTCAATCTTTGAGCCGAGCACCGAGTCGCTAAAGACCCTGATGAGTCGAGAGTCGCCAGTTGAAGCAACAAATGAACTGATAGTAGAAGTGGCCGTATTATTCGCATCATCGTCTGAGGATACATAAACACTGACGTTATCATCCGTCCGAACCGTGACGAATCCGGACTTTGCATTGGCAGCAGCCTCAGCCTGAGAGTCGGGAATGTTTTCCGTCGCCTTATCAAAATTCTCCTTCGCCTTGACGTATTCAGCTTCGGCCTGGGCGAGTTCAGCTTCTGTGCGGGCAAATGCTTCTTTGGTGACGATGTCGATGGTCGGGAGTGACTTTTCTTCGCCTGACGGTGTGATGACGGTAGTTTGTTTAGAGACGGTGACACTGTGGACGTCGGCAGGGTCAATCTTGGCATAGGTTTCATAGGGTACCTTCTTGCCGTCAACAAACAGGATCATGGTATCCTGCTGCGCATAAACGATTGCAGGTTCAGTGTCGGACTGCGCGTCATCGTAACGCACATCGGTAACGGTGCGGGCTGTAGCAGCCAGTGACATTCCGACAAGAGGAATGATGTATAGGGCTTTGAGTGCACTCATACTGGAAGATTTTTTGCTTAACATCATGGTGATTCGTTGTTTGAGGGTACTATGATTAAAACTGTTGGCAATCGAGTACCCGCTCATACCAACAGCCTTTTTGACTAACAAATATTGATATTGCCTGACATTGACACCGCTGCGCAGGACGGCATCATCGGCTTCAAATTCGTGTAGTGCCTTGAGATCTGATTTCAGCATCCAAATGGCAGGATTAAACCACTGAAGGAGAGTCAAGAAGTTGACAAACAGCAAGTCCCAAGAGTGATGTAAAGTGATGTGCGCCCGTTCATGAGTTATGATTTCGCAGAAACCACACTCATGATTATCGCGGTTTTCATAATCGGCACGACTGATGACGATGTATTTCATCCAACTGAAAGGGGCGACATCCATGTCGGTCACAACAAGGATTTCATCGGTTTCCAAATGGTGCTTCTCGCCATTGAAAATCAAACGCCAGACCTTCAATATTGAGAACAGCGTGGTGCAGAGGGCTACGGCAGCACCAGCAATAAACACAACAGTCAAGGCGATTTGCCACCAGGGAATAGAAAGTCCAGCTTCTGCCATTGCAACAATCGTCTGAGTCGGAACGGTCTGTACGGCAGGCGTCGGCAAAGTGACAACATTGTGAACGGTTATGACGCAAAACGGCAGGACAAATGCGAGCAACGCCGTAAACAACAGCACTATGCGGTTGAATCGATGGAATGTCTCACGACTAAGCGACAACCGGTAGAAGATGTAAAACACGGCAAGCGCAACAGCCGTTTTCAACTCGTATAAAAGAAATTCACTCATTTTCCCCGCGTTCTATCCGATTGATAAGATCCTTCAACTCATCGACCGTTATTTTCTCCTCTTTGACAAGTGTGGATACGGCACTGAGATAGGAGTTGCTGAAATAGTTGCTGATGACGCCAGCGAGGGTGTTCTTCCTATACTCCTCGCGACTGATGACTGCCTCGTAACGATAGGAGTTGCCGAATGCCGTGTGACGCAGAAAACCGTTGCTTTCCAAGATACGCACCAAAGTGGAGAGTGTATTGAAATGCGGCTTAGGCTCATCGTAATATGACTGGAGTTCACGGACAAACATCGCGCCTTTGTCCCAGAAGAGATTCATTATCTCGGTTTCCTTCTTTGTAAGTCTTTTCATGACAAGTAAAATTGGCTTATATCACATACGGAAAGTAATCGCAATTTTCAACATTACGAATCCGACAAATCGCTTGAATGGCCGTTTGAATGTTGTTTGACGATGCAAAGGTAATAAAAGTTTCCGGAGTACAACTAAGAAGATTAGTTATCAAACTAAAGTTTATAGTTATTTAACTAAAGTACTTAGTTTGATGCAGACGGTGTATGACGCTGAACAAGTCCTATTTGGCACTGTTTTTGATTTTACAGCGATTACAAATATCCGGGAAAATAAAATTTTCATTTTTCAGCCAATATTTGCGAGTCATTTATCACGGAATATCAGCGTATTATACAAAAATCAGTTTTTCGCTCGCGAGGTAGATGCCGGCATAGAGTTCGTTGACCTGTTCGACGGTAAACCGCTCCGAAAGGCCGGTGCTGACGAGCATCTGAGCAGGTGTGGCGTTCATGGCGCAGATATCGGAGATATTGACCACAGCGGATGTGTAACCGAGGTGTTTGAGAGGGGTGTATGTAAGATCGAAATGAATGCTTACGAGGAGCACCCATCCCGGCACAGACGTCAGCGACTGCGAAGGTACGGGAAATAAGTTGATAGGGCAACACCCGTCAATATCACGGTTTCCGGTCAGCACACGTTCAGCGTTCCAGCAATATCGCCTGTGCTTCGCAGTTATCCAATTGCGGCATTGAAAGACCTACGGGAGCACCGATGTAGGTCGGGTCGCAAATTGTATAGTTACGGTTGCCAAGAATCGTGTAGTCGCCATTGACCGGCGTATTGAAATGGACGGCAGCAGCAAGATGTCCGGGATAATATATCAACGCTACATCCAAATGGACCAAATCCCGCACAAGGCGAGAAAACAGTATAGAACGGTCTTCACAATCGGAGTAAGGATAATAGAGTGTCTCATCGGAGAAGAAAGCCCTGTCTTCGCCCCACACTTTATCGTCATAGCCATAAACAAAAGCCGTCTGTACAAAATCCAACAACCGCCCGACCTTCTCCAGTTCGGACAACCCTTGAATTGCAGATTGCAATGCCGGGTACAGATATGAACGCATCTCTGGGCTTGCCGGGGTATCGGCATATAAAGCCCACCGAGTAAGTAAGTTGTCACTCTGCATCGATACAGGGTATTCATTGTAGAATTTTATCAGATTGACATTAGAACGTACAGAAGCAACGATGTCGGTGTAGCGTTTGCTACTGAGTTGACGGGCATTTGACAATTTGACGGCCAACCGCGGCTGTTCGGTCAATGACATGGAAACCGGCCGACCTGATTCCATGTCGGCAGCACAAATTTGCACACTACCTTCAATATCAGGATACAATGAATAATACCGGTCGTTGCCAACCATGAAATAGAAGCGATTGAAAATCGTATTGTCGCAAGCAAACAACAGATAGAGCTTATCGGCAGATGAGGCCAAACGGGTTTTATAACCGGACTGGCAGAAGATATAGGCGGTCAGAAGAGTTGCGCTATTTCCCTTTGAACCAAACAAATCGGCAGTAAAGCGGTCGAGCAACATAAGATAGGCATAGTCGTTGAGCCGAAGTTTTTCTCGTAATGCGAGGCAATCAACAAGCATGTTATCGTATTCCGGGGCAGAATAGGTTTGCCACGCATCAGCAACGGCATCTTTATCGCCGCCGGGAATGAACTGACGCTGTCCGGCAGAGATTCTGACCTGACACAGAGTGCCGCAGAATGTGAAAGAGAACGTTTCGTTTTCAGAAAGCGGATTTTCCTCTATCGGTGCAATCGGTTTGGGTTTAGGGACAGGCTGTGGAGCAGGCGGCACGATTTCCACCACGGGTTTATGCTCATTTTCGATTTCGATAGGGGTCTTGTCATCGAATACCACAGGCGGAATTTCTTCTTTTTTCGGCTGCGGTATAGGTTTTTCAGCATCTTTCTTTACCCAGCTTTGACGCAGGAACCCGGCATATCGGCTGTTACAAGCCTGACGATAAGCATCGAAATCCTGTTGGCGTTTTGTCTTATATTGTTGAAATTCTGTCATCGTCTTTTTCCTGAAATCGTCAAAAGCGGTCTGAGCAGAAAGAAATGACAGATTAGCAGATGCCAAGAGCATCAAAAAAGGGAATATACGTTTCATGGTTTATACGGTTAAAATCATCGTAACATATTAAAACTTAAAGACTTTACATACTCTGATGTTCAGGTACGCAAAGTCTTTTATTCCGTATTTACATTTTTGAAATTCAACAGGACGAACTATATCTATTCTGTTATCGTGCGGACAGCACGAACAGAATACCTATCAGTGTCACTTCTCCAAGAGGAAGTTCCAGTTCCAAATCTTACATAATAATAATAACAACTATAATTTTCAATCCTGGTAGTACCGGACCAATATTCTGTCGCAGAGAATCCACCTATTACAGCTTTCAACAAATAGATTCCCAGCAACTCGTCAAGTGTCGGCAATCTCCAGTCCGTATATCCACCAACTATACTGTTCTCACAAGCACGCTTGCCATCTGCCCAATAAAAAACACCCAAATCTTCTTTCTGAACCATAAGATTCATCTCTTTTATAACAACCACAACGGGATTTGTCGGTTTAAATGTCCTGATTTCTCCATATTGGATACCCTCTGTTGTCCTGGCGTATGCACGGACATAATATTCGGTGTCAGTTGTCAGATTTGCTACAGACACGAAATATTTGCCTACTGCCAACCCCGGTACGATTACAGACATTGCCGAAGGATCATCAAGTGCTGGTGTCGGCATTGTGCCGTAGACAAAACCTTTTTCAGTAAATGCAGGGTCTCCTGCCGACAGGAGATCACCGTTGAACCTGACTGAAGTCGAAGCAATATCAGACACATCAAGAGTCTGCAATTCCGGCATCTGCGGTGTGAAATCTATTGTGACTTCCTCGCCATAGGCAGTTCCTTGCTCGTTTGTAGCATAGCCCCGTACGTAGTATATATTACCCATTTCCAACCCGGTAAGGTTGGATGAATATTTTCCCGAACCTTTACCCGACACAGTTTTTTTCGTGTCATCCTCTATATTGGGATTGTGTATCAATCCATATACAAATCCCCGTTCAAAGTATACAGGATCACCAGGATCCGTTATGGTGGCATTCAAAGTAACTGTACCGTTGGCAATGGATCTGTCAGTGAAGTTTTCCGTCGTTACCGTCGGCAATATACCCGAAGGCGTGAAAGACACCTCATTGCTGCTGTATGCAACACCGGCAAGGTTTCTGGCGTAGGCCCGGACAAAATAAACGGTGCTGCCATCAAGGCCTGATACCGATGCCGTATATCTTTTTTCAGATGATACAGGGTATGTGAGTTTTGCGATGGTTGTTTCCAGAGTAGGCATGGAGGATGCAGAGTAGACAAATCCACGCTCGGTGTAGGCAGGACTGCCGACATCGGTTATTTCGCCATTAAAGACAGCCGAAGTTTGTTTGACGGAAGTTGCCTCATAGACATTCAGCGTGGGCAGACTCTTTGTGTTTGTAGCAGTTATGGAAAGTTGTCTGCTGCCATTGTCGGATGTGATGTGCATTGTAGTGACATTTTGGCCTGAAGCCAACTTGCTGCGGTCTATGATCAGTACAATGGCTTGTGTTCCGCCGGCTTTCAAGTCACTTCCGGTTTCGCTCACAGACTTTATCCATTCGGCAGTAGTTATGATTTTCCATTTCAGTACCTCAGGGCTATCATTGAATATATTGAACGACCGTGCCACATCGGTTTCGGCAGTACCGAAATCAATTGCCGTGATATCATTTCCATCATCATCGAGAATACGGAGTGCCGGAGGTAATTTTTCTATCTGTACATCATGCTTGGTAGCTTTGCCGGAGGTCACGGTGATTGATGAACTTACGAATTCGGTATATCCTGTTTTGGTGATATGTACGGTATATTTACCTGCCGTCACATCCAGGAATTCAAACTGCCCCTCTCCACCGGTGATTGCCTTAGTGCCCAAAGGGAAGAGTTCCACACCGGCAGATTTAATCGGTTCGCCGGTGGCCTTGTCGGTCACCACACCATAGATGGAGCCGGTGAGCTCTTCATGTGTATCACAGCCACAATAGGTTACAATTACAATGCCTACAAACAGCAGGAAATACAGTAATCGTTTCATAGATAAATAAGTCGTAAAAAATTAATTTATACTAAGCGGAAAGAAAAAGAGGGACAAGCCACGCTTCTCCCATATACATATATAGGACGAGGCCGCATCACAAGTTTACACCTATGTACGCTTGCACCCGCCAATATACTAATTTAACACAACACAAAAGAATACATCACAACAAATAAAATCAATGGTTTACCTATCCGTTTCATGATATTGATTTACAATTTTGCAGTGATTGTCATTCAGTGCCGAGTCATACCGATTCGGATTCCACTTATTGCTGCGGACGAAGGACAATTGCAACGGAAACCGTTTCGCCTGTGACGACATGGACAAGCTTACGATCGGTATAATAGCCGGATTTGCCAGCCGTAATGGCATATTGCCCGGCATCCAAATCGAGAAACTCGAAATAGCCGTCGGAGTCGGTCAATGTGCTCTTGCCTCCGGGAGCCAACACTACCAATGCCGACTTGATCGGCTCACCAGTAGCATTATCGGTAATAGTACCATAGATGCATCCAGTTGCATTATCCGGTTCCTCTTCCTTACAATTTTGACAACAAAAGACCAATATCAAACATACCAATGTATAAACCAATTTCTTCATTTCTTATTTTGCTTTGTTATAATTTCAAAATGCGTATTATCTACATATATATAATCCCATAGCATTGCTACTGAACCGCGCAAATCTTCTTCTTGAGCAGGTCCGGTCGTCCAACGAAGATAATCCAAAGGAAGCCTCAACATACTATGTAGCAAATCGTAGCCTGCATTTCGACATACATATATATTCTTATTTATCCAAGTATACTCAGGTGTCAACGTTACCTCACTCGAGACTATATTAACATCATGCTTGTTCGTATTTTCCCACATCATTGATAAAAATACGCTTTTATTGTATTCTTTAATATCCATATCTATCTTGCGCCCCGCCAAATCAATAATGCATTCATATTCTCCATTCCTTATTGCCTCTATCCATGTTACACATAATGTATCCACGTGAGCGTAATCACATTCTATACTGACAACAACAGATGCGTTTGCCAAAACAGCACTATGTTTGATCAATCGGACTGAAGGCAAAAATAAAGTCATTGCACATTCTCTATACATTCCTCCAGTTCTGATAGTATCTGTAACATTTTCTTCAAAGAAGTAGTTTTCACGACATTCTATTGTATTATACTCTTTTTGAGATAGAGCCGCAAACATTCTGGCGGCAAGGATTGCTTGTTGCTCTGCGGCAGTCTGCTCTTCCAACGGAAAAGAAACGCCACAATAAGTTGCATTTGAAGAACAGAAAAACCACGATGGAAGCTGCGTATTAAGTTTTTTGAACTGCTCTTTCATAAACAGCCCGAATGCTTCTTCATTCTTACAAGCCTCTTCTAAAACCATCGAGTCATTATTGTTTTGTGACAACAATTTCCCGAAAGCACAAAATATCAGAACAAATATTATACAGAATACTGATTTTTTCATGGTTGAGGCTCTAACAAAATCGTAATAAAAGTATTTTCGCCGATGACGACATGGACAATCTTACGATCGGACAGATAGCCGGATTTGACAGCCTGAATGGTGTATTGCCCGGCATCCAAATCGAGAAACTCGAAATAGCCGTCGGAGCCGGTCAATGCGTTCTTGCTTCCGGGGGACAACGTTACCATGACACCGCTGACAGGCATACCGTCACTGTCGGTGACAACACCCGACACGTCGCCCCACATATCGTACTGCTTCTTCACACAAGAAGTGCAGACACACACAGTTATACACAAAACCGTAGTAAAAAAGAGAAGTTTTTCAATCATGTCTTTACCTAACAGTTAAAAGTTCAACACAAGAGCCAATCCGCTTTCAAGAGCACCGTTGAAAGAAGGGGCAGCATAAGGGACGAAGCTCAATATTCTGCCATTTACAAAGACACGGGGTCTGCCCCTCGCAACGATACCATCGATAATGTTCCACACGTAAACCGCTGCCACGCCTGCAATGCAGATGTTACGGGCATTCTGCATGGTAGAAACCATATCGATATAGCGTTGACGCTCTTTTTCACGTACGACAGGAATCATGGCATCGTAGGAAGCCCGCACCACTTCGCAGGCAACCACTCCGCCGACAGCCAGTGTTTCCAAAGAGATGATAGCGGCACCTTTGGCAATACTGCCTTTGTAGATTTGCGCCATACCAGGGACAAAGACGCGCGCCGAAAACGGATACTCGTCTTTAACCTCCACCTTTTCGAGTACAATACTCGGGTCGGGGGTGCGGGGCGTCTGATAGAGGAAATATCCGGTAAGACCGTCGTCATTACACTCAAAATACTCGGATTTATGGTCGGACTTAATCCAGGCATCGCGCTCGCCAACCTTAAGGCGCCGGCGTTTGGCAATCTCCTGCCGGGCGTTTTCCCTCATTTCTTCGGCATCCCGGCCGCTGAGTACCACTACCTCGAGGTATGAATTTTTCAGCACCCGCTCATATGCAGGAGTAGCCCAGAAGGGTTTTTTACCGCCACATTCCTGTGACATGATATCATGAGGAAACGACAACAGGCATAAAACGCCTATTGTCGTCCAAAAAGCCATACACTTTTTCATTGTGCCGTATCAGGATTAATTTCAAACTGTCTGAAAGCGGATTCGCGAAACGCTTTTTCGTTTGCCCGTATCTGGTCCTTAAGGTCAACGGGCAGAGTATTGCTCTTTTCAAGACCATCGACAATCTGATTGACCAATTCGGCTTTCCGAACCAAGATACCGATATAGAGATGACGGTATCCGGCTTCGTCGATCGGGCCGAACTGGCGGCAATCCTCCTCGGTATCGTTCAGATAAATATCGATAATCTGTTCACCTGCACTCTCGATATGTGAAGCAGCAGTACTCTTGTCGTCAATATCCATCTGGTCGAAATAATCGCGCACGACAGCTTTGTATCTGCCGCCGATTTTCTGTTTGACCTGCTGGCGCAGACTGCCGAGCAGTTTGGTGGCTACGATGGCAAAGTCGCGTTCGCCGTCACCCCCGGCCTTGATACGCATAAAGCCGGACGCAGCATAATATTCATCATCATCGTAGCGCATGCAAGGCTGCCGTGTCGTCTGTTCCGACACTTCGGTCTCTTCTTCCCTGTCGCGCATCCGGTCATTACGTCCCCGACGGTTGGTTTGAGCCGATAAAGAGGTGACTGCCAACATGAGAGACAATCCGAGCAATAATCTTTTTACCATTTTGATCCAGATTTTATATTTCAGAATATCAGTATTAGTAGCAACGGGTAATCACTCCTCGGTTTTCGGGTTCATGATATGGTCTATACTTTCCCGGAATTCCGCCTCGTTTCCGCGAACTTTTGTCTGATCATTTTTTGAAACGCCGGTCACAAGTTGTTCTTTCAGATCTTTTTTGCTGACTCTGACAGCCAGGTACAAAGTTACATTCCCGTCGGCATCGGGACGAGTCATTTCGCGGCAAGTTTCCTCCGTATTATCAATCATACGATTGATTACAGCATCGCCAGCACTCTCGATGTGGGAAGCGGCACTGTACTTATCATCAACATCCATCTGATCCATGTAATCACGAACAACAGCCTTGTACGCGGCGGATATTTTCTGCCTCATCTGCTGTTGAGCCAACCGCAACAATGCCGTAGATTGCAATGTAACCTGATTGACATTCATCTTTCGCTGTACATGTGCAGTGAAATACTCTTCATTATCCTTTTCATAACACGGCATTACGTATGTCTGAATACTTTTCAGATACTCCTGCTCAGCTTTTGCCGCCTGCCTTTCAGCTTCCGCCTCCGCTTCCTTTCGGCGTTCACGTTCTTTGGCCTCATTCCGGGCTTCCTGTACGGCACGGATACTGTCCATACGTATCTGATGTTTCAGATCGGCCTCTTCCTGTTTTTGTTTCTGTTCCAATTCCCAAGCCGCTTTTTTGGCGGCCTTCTTGTCTTTCCGGCTTTGAGCCATTGCAGGAGTCACACATGCCAAACAAAGTATCAGCACTCCAACAAATAGATTGTTCTGTTTCATATCAGTTATTTTTAGTGTTCGTATTATCGCCAACAACCAGCAAAAATCAGTTTATGTCATTATATCCAAGAAACAACAATTTCCGGCTGCAATGAACAGGCCGCCCATTCCCGCAAGACAGCCAAAACGGAACAAAGACACAACTCTTAATCGCGTTTGAGTGCGACACGCCGTTTTTTGCCGAAGTTATAACCTATTTTCACAGACAGTTCACCAGCAAAGTATCCGTAATAATTGTAATGACCATCATCGCTCTCGCCACTTCCCATTGAGATGTTTCCTATGATATACAGTCCCCGTCTGAACAAATATCCGGCACGCAAATCAAACATAGACTCATAACTATCGATTCCGGAGTAAGCAAAGCCCAGGCCGCAGACAACAGCCCCAGGTCCGTCGCTATAATTTCCGAAAGTCATCATAAGTCCTACCGCATTTCCGAACCGCACGCCATCGGGTGTCTTGAAATGAAAATCCAGATATGCACCGAGGCCGAATTTTCTTGTGATAGGATAAGCGAAATCAACACCTGTAGAAACACTTGCCCCCGGATAGAAATCCACGCCGATGCCTATATGCGCGCCACAGAATATAGGATAGGTGCTGACTGAAGCCGGTTTGACAGGCGGTGCCACAGAGGGTTCTCCCAAAGTCCAACATACCCCTCCTTCGTATGCAACGGAAGTATAACAATTCAAGTTCTGCCAACGTTTCACCAGACCTTCGGCTATATCGGCAAACGTATTCTCGAGATTGCTCATATTGTCCAGATAGGTAAACCCGTTCTGCTGGTTGGCAGGCAGCAGACCTTGCAAGGTTTGTTTGAACCGGACTATCGACTTATCCTGCAAATCAACCCCCTTTGCCCCAATGATGAAAGATTCTATGGACATTCCTTTGATTCTGGTACTCATAAGTCTGTTTTTTGCAAACTCATACGCCTCAGTGTTTTTGTAGATTTTCTTCTCTTTGAATTGCGAAGCATTGTCCAGACCATCTGTAAATGTCAGCATATAAGTACCATTATACATGTCGGGAGCAAGAGAACCGAATTTGTCGGACACATATTGTTCCAGCATACCCACCCCTTTGTCCATGGCATAATACAATGCGGTATTGCTGCCCGTCCCAAGGTTGTTGACAAATTCCGTTGCCCGGGCATAAGCCGAAGCGTTCAATGGCTGAATTTCAAAAGTCTGTTCATCAGCAGCCTTTATTCCGGAAAAGCCTATAATACCCAAATTCACATAATTTCCGTCAGGGGATGCTTTTCTCAACTTGTCAATGAACGACAATGCCCCACTCTGTACTTTTTCAAAATCTGCGCCCAACGACTTACTACAGTCGAGTACCAATACCACGGTGATATATTTGTCCAACCTGTCTTCAGCAATACCGTTACCGCCCTCGGCATCCGTAATCCAGATGCCATCCTCATCCTGCCTCCAATATTTAAGCTGCTTACCGTACAAGGATATTTTCGGATCGGTGGTTATCTCCTCAAACTTGAATATAGCCGTTTCATCCACTTGCCTTGCGATTTTCACATTCTCTTTTTTGCACGAAAATCCCTTATATGAGATGTCCTTCAGGGAAATCTCGCCGTTTTCCGGATTGATTTCCGTTCTTCCCTTGATATAATACGGATAATCCAACGGATTTTTCCTGTCTTGAGCATACGTTGAAATGGGAACGACCAACAACAGACAAAAATAAATTATTCTTTTCATAGCATATCTGACATTACGCCCGGAACGAGCCTATGTTTTTTTTTGCAAATTTAACACAACGGAAAGATACCGGCATTACAAACAAGTATCAATAATGATACATGTATCAACAGGGATACAGTCGGAAAAAGGACGAAAAAAATCAGTATGAAGTATACATGATATCCTGAACAGCAATGCGGTATCGCAGGACGGGGACTGGAAAATACGATATACGTTCGGACGCTTGATACCCAGCTGCACGGCCAACCATGAAACGGTTTTGCCCTGCCGGTGCAGTTCAGCTTCTATGTAATGTCCGATGTGAATCGCCATATAAAACGGATTTATACCAAAGTCCTTCAAGACGGCGTTTTTGAAATGGCACAAAAAAACGTAAGTCCCGTTGTCGTCTATTACACACGAGGCCTTCGCAATGCCCGAAAAGTCAATAAACAACAATGAAACCTACGCTGATATGATGCCGCATTGCAGATTGCAATGCGATATAATCATACCCGTAGGCATCTATTGTCCTTTGTCTGTGACTTTTCAAAAAAAGGTTGCGAAGCTTTCGTGTGTCAACGACAAAGCGTCAATAAACGCCGTATCCAATATGTCACTGCCGATACCGCCAATATGCACCGACAGTATGAATCCCACCCATATTACCCTTACAGAAAGAATCAGCGCAGGATTCAAGTACAAAGGTACAACATATATTCCGACAACACAAATATTACCTTTCAGTGTCATTCATTTTCACAGGAGCCGCCGCCTTTCTGTCTCATAACCAAGAAAACGCAAAGGAATATCGTGTTGTCCTCTTAGTTTGCAGAACGAGGAGAATGTGCGTCACTCGCTCTATGCAGAGGTGTTGGAAAATCCAGAGTAAGATGTCCCCTGAAACCAAAGTGATTCTACCCCCTTGTGCCAAAATAATCCTGCACCTTGATTACAATATAAAAATGCACCCTGTCAGACAAAGTGAACTGCACCCCAAAAGTCTGATACAAAACTTTTGGGGTGCAGTTCAAAAAAACTCTTTTTCTAAAAATCAGAATCTCTTTTTCTCCCTATTTTTTCTGATTACGTAGTCT
Source organism: Candidatus Aphodosoma sp. (assembly GCA_051870875.1). Classification (GTDB taxonomy): domain Bacteria; phylum Bacteroidota; class Bacteroidia; order Bacteroidales; family Paludibacteraceae; genus Aphodosoma. The sequence continues at coordinate 65,173 of JBJECG010000058.1, read as the reverse complement.
TTTCTTGTACCGGAGAAAACATCCAGCTTCCAAAACTCACAATCAAGTTCACCGTTTTTCAATTCGATCTTCCTGGACGGTTTCATGCCAATGGCAGCGAGGCAGTCAACGTGAGAAGAGATGACCCAAGCCGAATTTCCAATGAACCGGTGTTTAAGCACCGTGCCGATTTCCTTATAAAGGCCGAAAAGGTCATCAGAAATAATGCGTTCGCCATAGGGAGGGTTTGTCACCATCAGAGCCGGTCCGTTCATAGGCATAAAATCGGCTATCGGCCGGCACTCGATTTCGATATACTTCTGCAGCCCCGCCGCCTTGACGTTCTGGCGGGCTATCTCCACGGTGCGCTTGTTGATGTCATACCCGTAGATTTTATGTGTAAAATCGCGTTCACACGAATCATCGTTGTAAATTTCGTCAAACAGTCCGCTGTCGAAATCGTTCCATTTTTCAAAAGCGAACTGCCGGCGGTAAACTGCCGGCGGTATGTTCAAGGCAATCAAAGCGGCTTCAATCAGGAATGTACCCGATCCGCACATAGGATCCACAAAATCGCACCGGCCGTCCCAGTCCGCCATCAGGAGCATACCAGCCGCAAGAGCCTCGGAAATCGGGGCTTCGTTCTGGGAGTTGCGATAGCCTCGGCGATGCAGGCTCTCGCCCGACGAATCGAGAGACACGGTACACCTGTCGTGCGAAATATGCACATTGATGTACAGGTCGGGGTTTGACTGGCGGACCGAAGGGCGTTTGTTTTCACGCTCCATAAACCGGTCGACAATGGCATCTTTCGTGCGGTAGGCCACAAATTTAGAATGGCGGAAATTTTCAGAATTGACAGTCGCATCTATGGAAAATGTCGTGCCCGTGGTCATATAGTCTTCCCAACAGATATCCTTCACTGCATCATATACCTCATCGGCATCTTTGGCACTGAACGACTTTATCGGTTTCAATATACGGATGGCGGTTCTCAGACTGAGGTTTGCCCGGTACATCAAAGCCTTGTCGCCTGTATATGATACCATACGGCGACCTATCTCTATATCATCAGCTCCCAAACCGGTAAGTTCGCGAGCCAATACACTTTCCATTCCGTAATAGGTTTTTGCAACTTGCTTAAATTCTTTCATTTTATTGTTTTCGTTTGCGTAATTCGATTATAGCCTGTTTCAAGGCATCGTTTTCACTGTTCATAACTCGGTAGTAATATTCCGTACCGAAAAGCGACTGTGCCACGAGGGCCTTTGCCTGCCGCTTCAATATACGTTCGGATCCGTGGCTTTCATCGGCATACTTCACGCTGTCGGCAACGGCCTTGGCATGAATGTCGGTGACAATATCATCGGGTATCGAAAATTGGCTGTCGAATTTCCCGAAAGTAGGATACTGGCGGTTGAGGGATTTTCGGTTATGGTCAACATAATCCGATATTGTACGGTTGAAAATGCCTTTTGCCACAATCTGGCGGTAATAACGTGGGTATCTGGCAGTATCCAACGGTATGAATATATCCGGGAAGATACCGCCTCCGCCATATACAGTGCGACCTTCGAGCATGGTCTTGTATTTCAGGGAATCGGGGAAATGTACACTGTCGGGATGAACCATCTCGCCATGGCGGTAACGCTCTTCGATATCACGGTAGTAGCTGTCGGCACCTTCGGCATAAGGTTTCTGGATATTACGGCCAGACGGGGTGTAATACCGCGCTATAGTCAGACGGACCTCGGATCCATCGGTCATTCGGAACGGGCGTTGGACCAGACCCTTGCCGAATGTACGGCGTCCTATGACAATGGCCCTGTCCCAGTCCTGCAGGGCACCGGCCACGATTTCGGATGCAGAAGCAGAATATTCGTCTGTCAGGACTACCAAAGGGATGGTTGTAAGTTTGCTGCCGGAGGCATTGGACCTGGCTTCTTCCCTCCTCTGGTGTTCGCCCTGAGTATATACGATCAGCCTGCCGGGATCGAGGAAACGGTTGACCATATCGATTGCCGCCGACATCACACCACCGCCATTACCTTGCAAGTCGATGACGAGCGACTGCAATCCGCCCTGTTTCCGCAGTTTTGACAGAGCTTCACCTATCTCAGCAGAAGTGGTGGCGGAGAAACTGTTGGTTTTGATATATCCGATTCCTTCGTCAACAAAATAAGCAGCATCCACAGAATGAATCGGAATCTTGTCGCGAACGATACGGAACGTCATCGGTTCACTCTCACCTGGGCGCAATGCCGTGATTTCCACTTTCGAGCCTTTCGGACCCCGTATCAATACCGGAATTTCGCCTATACTTTTCTTTACACCGGCAATCGTAGCGGTATCGACCTTCAACAGACGGTCACCGGGTAAGATACCGGCTTTTTCGGCAGGGCATCCGGCTATGGTCTGATTGACAACAACGGTGTCATTCAACATCTGATAAGATATACCTATGCCTTCAAAGTTGCCCTGAATGTGTTCGTTAGCCCGTGCCACGTCCTTTTCCGATATATATGAGCTGTGAGGATCCAACTCCTTCAACATGTGTATGACGGCTTTCTCGGCAAGGACATGCGTATCGACCGTATCGACATAGAAATTGTCGATGTAAAAGAGCAGCTGGGCCAATTTTACAGCATCGGGCTCAGTTTTCGTACGCTGTCCGAACGCGGCAACGCTTGTCAACAGCACAATTATTATTCCAATATATCTGTCCATGCCTGTTGTATGATATTTACACTTCATCCATCTGACTGGCAAAGTTACGGAAAATCTCTGGAATAAACGAATAAAAAGGGAGAAATGGCGTCAAATATCCTAGTACAAAGGAATTTACGGAGCCTAATGATGACAAGGGGGAAAAATCGGGTAACGCAAAGGAAAGCGGATTTATGAAGTAGAACGGTTTTCAAATCGTTACCCGCCGGAAAGTGATTTTTAACACATAGTCGTGAAAGTTGCTTCGTTTGGCTACATTTGGCTTATCAAGGTCTAACTCGTTGATAATTAACTTTGCAATCAAAAAAAAAAAAAAAAAAAAAATAAGTATGGCAAGAAGCACATTCAAAGTGCTGTTCTACGTGAACGGCAGCAAGGAGAAAAACGGTATTGTCCCCATCATGGGACGGGTTACAATCAACGGGACTGTGGCGCAGTTCAGCTGCAAGCAGAGCATCCCCAAGACGCTTTGGGACGTGAAAGGGAACAAGGCGAAAGGCAAGAGCCGCGAGGCACGGGACATCAACCTCGCCCTTGACAACATCAAGGCGCAAATTATCAAACACTATCAAAAATCATCCGACCGTGAAGCATTCGTTACGGCTGAAATGGTACGCAACGCTTTCCAAGGAATCGGTAGCGAGTATGAGACATTGCTCGGAGCGTTTGACAAGGACAACGCCACTTTTCAAAAACGTGTAGGAACTGACCGTGTAAAGGCCACCTACTTGGCAAGGGTTCGGGCAAGAAATCATGTGTCAGCATTCATCAAGGCGAATTACAAACGCAGTGATTTGTCTATACTTGAACTTACTCCCGATTGTATCAAGGAGTTTGCCGTGTATCTTTCCACCGACAGAGGATTGCAGAACGGTAGTATTTGGTCTAACTGCATGTGGCTGAAAGATGTAGTGATGCGAGCGCACTATACTGGGCCAATTTCACGCAATCTGTTTGCGCAGTTCCACGTCAGCCCCAATGTAAAGGAGCGTGAGTTCCTGACGGAAGATGAGTTGAGGGTGTTGATGACGGCTTGCACATGGCAAATGGAAAGGATAATGTCAAACGCAACCGTCTGAAAGAGCCGGACAGAACGAAGTATGAACTTTACGACATACTCAAAACGGAAGTCGGCAAGTGCGGCAACTGGAATGTGCTTGTTGCCAACCTGAAGCGGCAGGGAGTGGAAACGCATTTCAAACAAAAAGTGCAGACGAGCAAAATACAGGGCGTGGTCTTCACAAAGAACGGCTACCGTTTCAACGGTTCCAAGGTGGACAGGCGTTTCAGCTATTCCAAGATTGACGCGGTGTTGCAGCGCAACAGACGTGAGGAATACATGGGACTGGCATCAGCTGCAAACGACAATAGATTGGGACAGGCTAATATCCAAACACCGTCCGTCACTGGACACGGCGAGTTTTTCAGTGGCTCATTAGGGCTGCTGAACGGCAATTCTTCCTACAATGCCGCCGATGCGGAAGCCAATCAGGAAATGGCGGAAATACTTCGTAGGAAGAAGAAAGCCAAACGCAAGAGGGGAATGAAACTGTAATCTATCAGATTTAGGGACTATCTGCCAACCTTCAGATAGTCCCCATTTCGAATTATTTTTTGCGACGATATTTTTGATTGGGGTCATTGGGCTTTTCGGGAATGGTACGCTCAAGAACCCCTATTTCTATTAAGGAAGTAATATACTTCTGTCGGTTTTTGGATTGATTGGTAATTTTCAGTCTATCCATAATCTCTTGTGCTGTTCTCGGTACTGAACAGAAGTTTCTTATATAATCTTCTTTCTTGGTTAATTTGCGAGTAACTAAGTTTGTGCGAAGTTGGTTACTTTTTCCATCAGCTTGGTTACTTTTCTCATTGTTCGTATCTATAACTTGGTTACTTTCGTTGGTAATCAAGTTACTCTCGGGGTGTGCTTGGTTACTATTACGGGGTATGGTAATGACAAACTCGTTGGAGGCATGGGTAATTTCTTTGTCTTCGACACCATTGAAGAAAACAGCATTTGGATTGTATTCAAGCGCACGGCGCACACCACTTCCGGCTCCTGTATAAGGCAATAGGTAGTTGGCATTCGTGAACAAGAACATATTGCGAGGCATTGATGTGCCGTTCTTAATATCGTCTATAGTCAATCCATTAGGTAAAGTTCCAGGGCTGTGAATTTCCACACGATTGTCAAATATGAAGATCCGAATCGGAGACTTAATATTCAGCGATCGGTGTACGAGTGCGTTGACAACATACTCAGTAAGGCTTTCATAGGGTATTTCCAGTTCGCCGATGGAATTGAAGTCCTTTTCGACCTGCACCTTGCGCAGATTCCGGGTAAAGAAGTTCATAATAGTACGGAACTGATGGAGCAGATTGCCCTCAATCTCCATATCGTGCATTTTGTCACGGAATTGTGTACCACCTATTGAATTCCCGATATAGCTGATACACTTTGCTGTCATAACAGGTAGCCAACGCTGAGTGTATTTGCCGAATAACAGCATAGCAGCAACGGTTATTTTTCCATCAGGACGAATAAAACGGAGATTCTGGAGCAATTTTCCGATAGTCGTTCCTTTTATAACAGACTCAGCCATTGCGTCAAGTGAATAATCCTTCATATTCAATTCGTCAATATTCTTTCCTTTGAATACCGGCGCAAAGCGGCTCATTAAATAAAGTTTGATGGTATCTGCGTCAAGGTCATCAATTGTGGCATTAGATACTGCAGCCTCATCGGGTGCAAAACTGCCGCATTCGCTCATCATCTCGGCAAGTTCCGAGTTGTCAAACACTTTACGCTTGTCAGCACCATTCTTTACCCATATAATCCCCTTGTTGTCGTGATAGGGCTTATTCTTTCCCTCGGGAATCGTGACAACAACAACTGCACCTCCGGAAGTAGGCACATTATCCACATCTATCAAAACATTAGGAATTACATTCTCCGATGCAATACTCGTAAGCAGATTGGTCGTTTCCTGCAACTCTAGATAGGACAGGGCATTAATAGCTCCAGATTTGTCATTGATACCAATAACAAGCCGTCCACCGCGAGAGTTGCTGAACGCCACCATCTCACAGCCGATATCGTAGCGGTCGTTGGCTCGCTCTTTAAATTGCACCTGTCCGGCCTCAGCCAAGTCTCGCATCTGAAGTAATTCTTGCTCTGTCATAATTTAAAATTTACATTGGTTCAAGTATGTTATTCTAAAAGCATTGGTATTGAGAGTTCCGATAGGGATTCATTAAATAAAAGGTCTTTAGGAAAAATAAGCATTTCTTCCCCAATTTTATTCGATGTCCCTTGAGCTAATTTATACGAAATTCTATCATAAGAATAATATAATGAATTTATCAAATCACAATTATCATATGAGATAAGCCATTCTTTTCGGAGTTTTTTTACCATTTCAGCAAGTGCAGCGTGATCAGATTCCGTATAAAAATTTAAGTATAAATTAGAACCTTTTACAACATAAGGTGGATCAATATAAATGAATATATCACGATGTTTTCTGTTCATCTGCTTTAGAAAAACTATCCCATCTAAATTATAAATCTCAATACTCTGCCTTCGTTGATAAATTTTTTCAATCCTATCAATAAGGTCTGTTTTATTAAATCTGGCATTAATTTTATAGTTGCCTTCTTGTGAAATTCCACCAATGACACCTCCTTTAATAACACCTGATACATTTGTCCTATTTAAAAAGAAAAATACTTGCGCTTTTTCAAATATTGTAAGGAATCGGGATTGGGAAAGCATACTTTTGTAAGCGCGCCAAGTCTCAATGTTAATCTCAACATTCCTTAGCCAAGCACAAAATTCATCTTTGTTGTTAAGAATTGTATACCAAAAAGCATACACCCATTCATCGAGGTCATTAAGATGAATTTTAGACACATAACCATCCATTAGTAGATGAAGAGCCAATCCTGCGCCTCCGGCATAAGGTTCAGCATATTCGATTCCTATCAAATCGTTCTCATAAAATAGATTTGATAAGAATTTGAATATACAATTTTTACCTCCGGGGTATCTTAAAGGAGAATATAATCTACCACTCATACTTCTTTTTTAGTTGCTTTGCCGTGAGACAAATTTAACATCGCCCCTAAAATTATAGAAATAGCTAAAGTTTGTTCATAGTTCTGAGAGCTGCAATAATTGTGCGCTCCCGTATGCAATAACTGAGGCAGTGTTTCCTTTTTAACATTTTGGTTGCTTAAAAAAGTTTTCACATCTTGATTTAGGAGTTTTTTCGCATCATCAAAATACTTATCTATATACTTTTTTATATCATCGCTTTTTCGTGAAGACTTTGCTGTTTCACAAAGCAGACGAAGGGCCATTCTAAGTAATGCTGAAAAAGATTTAGGTAACTTGTGAGTCTTGTAAAATTGATGTAGTTCTAAGATGTCTCGATATAGATTGTTCACATTCCCGGCTTTTAAGCACAATGTCTCACCAAAGAAAGGAATTTCAGGTTCTGCGATACGTTTGGTTTTACGACGAACAGTAATGCACTGAGCAGTAGGTGTATTAATAGATTCCGTGCCGGTCGCGGAACCAGTCTTGTTCTTTTCTGTTGCTAAATGTGGTGCCAAAGAATAATCTTTATCATGATTATTCTCTATAATACCTTTGGTTTCTTGGTCTAATACGTCAAAACTCTTACCTCTCGAAGTACGTGTTGTGATTTTTTCTTCAATTATCTTATTGATAATATCGTCAAAAATTGCACGCAATTCGTTTTTAGAATGCTTTGTAAAAAGAACCCCGCCTTCAATCTTGATGCCTAGTTTGGTTAGATTAGAAGGATTAAATATTTCCTTTTTAACAAAACCTTTATTTAATATCGGGTTCTCTGATATAATGCCCGTACATTCTTCGATGATTAGAAAGTCGCTTTTCCCTCCAAGATGGTATTTGTTTACAAAGTAATCTCGTTCTAAAGGTTTCCAGCTTCCAGAATCTCCATGCTTTCTAAGAATACTTTTTAGGGCAAGTGCCTTATCACAAACATTGCACGGGATTTCTGCGGGAAACTCAGGAAGCGATTCTGTGTTTATAGTAGATATAACTAAGCCATGGTAAATCTTGCCCAAAATGACTCGTCGGTTACCATCATAAACGATAGGCTTGCCATCTTCGTACACGACAGTTGGAAGTTCACTAAAGTCATAGAACTCACCCATATTTTTGGCAAGTTTTTCAATATCCCAAGTGCCGTCATTGTTCAACAATGCGCGATTTACCACATCCTGATCGGATGCATTGGGTGAGATAGGATCTCGTGGGTTTTCTGTCCACAGTACAAGATCTTTGATTGGTATATATTTTATCTCTTGCTTCATGTTTTTATGAATTAGCAATTTCTTTTACAATTTGAAGCATCGACTTATGATTTAGCTGTTTGCGAAAGTGTACTGAATAGCCATCAAGCTTAAGTTGCTCAAAGAAACGCTCAGCGCATGAAATTTTGATCTTCTCATTTCCACGCAATTCAGTTTCGTTCTCAACAGATTTTGTTTCAACCACTATGTTTAACTCATGATCGCCATTGGATTTCTTGACAACATACATAAAGTCAGGGCTATAACTACTATCGGCAATGGTCGGTATAGAAATACTCTTTCTCGGAATTTTACCATAAACGATAACTTCATCAATATCAGCCAAGACATTCTCGCGTTCAAGCGGAGAATCGTACACTATGGAGTCATACAGGAATTTATCCGATACGATACCATAATCCATGTGAATGCCAACTAACCCCTGAGTTATGACCTTTTTGGGAGTCCCGTCAGCTTTAGAAAGGGCTGTTTCAGTTGCATTAGTGGTCGCCCTGCGGTAACTGAACCGTCCTTGCAAATGCTCTGAGCGCCATTCGTTGAATTTGTTGACAAACCTTGTAAGGGATGTTTCGTTAATAAAGTCATCACTAAACGGCGCTAATTTCGAATAACTAACAATAGCACGGTGAAGCGATATTATGGGTACAGATGTGTTACGGTTAGCCCGCTTGAGAAAATCGCGATAAGGGATGTGCTTACCGTTAAATAATTGTTGGGTTCCGGCAGACTCCATCACCACAGCGGTGCCATCCTGTATTCCTACTTGTTCGCGAATACTATTGATTACCTGATTAGAGAATACTCCGTCATCGAGGATTTTTAATAAAGAATCCTCGACAAGTTTATCAACTTCCTTCTCAAAGAAGATGATATATTTATGGTTCAATTCTTCCCATAACTGGCGAAGTTCGGCATACCGGGCCGGACGTATTTTAATCTCTTTAGTCGCTTTAGCGTTACGGTCTTTGACTTTGTTCCCAACAAGTCCGGACGTGTTAAATTCGGGATATTCGGCATACAAATCAAAGAGTTTAGAAGTATTGATTGTGCGGTCGGAGTCTATAATGTAGCCTTTCCGATAAAGCTCCATCATAAGTTCCATTTCACTACTTCCTCGCTTAGTGGCAACAGACACAAGGAGAGCACGCGGAATGTTTGTGATGACCTCATGTCTTTGCCCGTTGATTTCAGCAACAAGTTTTGAAGCAAAATCCTTTTCGGTGAAGTCAATGATATAGTTAAGTAAGAATTGCTCATTGCTAATTCGATTACCTAATTCATCAACCGGGAGGCGAAAGCCGCGACCGACTTCCTGCAATTTACTAATTTCACTGCCACTACTGCGTAATTTCGCTATGGTAAAAACATTCGGATTATCCCAGCCTTCTCTCAAAGTCCACTTGGAAAACAGAAAACGACAAATGCCTAATTCTCCATCAAACGAAAGCAGTTCTTTCTTTTTATGGAGGATAGCGTCAACTTCGTTGGCAATGCCCGCTTCGCTTTCATCGGCATCTTGCGCGAAATAACCTGCAATAGAGGCTGATATGTTTGCTTTGGTTGACAGAAGATAAGCCTTGTAATCATCACTGCATGGTAAGGATAGTTCATAGTCCAACTGTTCAGCTAATAACTTTTCGAACAATTCACGCAACCATGCACCCTCGCCATTTTGGTTTCCTCTGAAAGACTGGATGCTGTCAATGAAAAACAAGGCAAGAGTTTTAATGCGAATAGGTCTGGAGAAATTTTCTCGCTCAGTTTCAAAATGCCGTTTAAGTGCGAGTCTGAGCATTTGTTCCTGATAAGAAACGCTGTAAGCGTCAACAGCGAACTCCTCTCCGACTTTCTTCTCTTGCGAATTGCTTAATACAATACTGTCTTTGCCAATTTCGCTTATAGTCAGCCCTGCAAAATCAGCCGAGATAAGGCTCAAAGGCTCTCCGATAGATAATTCACGAGTTACGGAGTTACGAGCGTTTGTATGGCGTAAAATGACACTCGTCCCTTTTGTTGTAGACATGACTTTGATCTTTTCTTCGCTGACATCTGGAATCTCAAGATGTTCTTTCGCAACCCCTTTAATAAGGTTTTGGTCGAAAGCATCTTTTGCCGTCAGATCAAACAATAGATTTGCATAGTCATCGACTTCTATTTTGTTTTTCCCTCTGCCTTGTGTTTTGGTTGGGAACGTTGCACCAAAACGAATGATGCATTGTGGTGCGAGTTCTTTCACGATGGTTTTATAAGTAACATTGGCCTTGTCAAATTTATGAGGTTCGTCAATAATTACGAAAGGCCGTGTACTGCGTAGGGCATCAAAAGGACGGAAGAAATCACAAACAGATGTGTCATAGTCCTCTCGGCTTAAGACTTTTGCAGAAGAAATAAGTGCCTGATTAACAAGCAGGACTTGAATTTTATCATCTAAGTTACCCCCGATATACGAGCGAACAGAAGACGGGAAATATCGTTTACCTTTCTTCGTTTTCATAGGGGTAACAACCGAAAGTTCTATCTTGGCATCGTAGCCGAGGGTGTCGGCAAAATGTTGACTTACATAGGCTTCTGAAAGGAACGATTTAACACCGGCTTTGATTGGGAGAGTCGGGACAATTATTATAAATTTTGAAATCCCATATCTTTTATGCAGCTCAAAGATGGTGCGGGTATAGACATAGGTTTTACCCGTACCTGTTTCCATCCTTATATCAAGGCCCAGCGGAATGTCTGTAACAACATTATTTCGTTGAGACTCGGGCACATTATTGTCAGGGTCGGCCTTAATAGAAATAATATTGTTACTGATATTTTCAGAAGATAAATCAAACACAGGATTGGCGCAAATGTCCATTTTTTCAAAAGGAACATTTGCGAACACATCTGCAATCGCACTGACCGGGCGAGTTTGATGTGGGAGGTCGCCTTGAAGAATTAGTTCCATAGTCAGTAACGAATATCAAGATTTACTTTGAGATTTTTAATGCCATCCCTTAGAGGCAGCAGATTTTTTCTCAACGCTTCGGTTTCCGTATAAGTAAAGGAATAACCGAATAAGACGATGTTTTCAGGTTTGAAATACTTGTCGTTTGAGTATCGTTCAATCAAGGCGACTATCGGGTCCGGGCCACCGTAATTAAGAAGATTTGGCGTGACAAAATAAAGATGTCTGCCACACAAATAAGCCGTGTAACCGTTGAGGTCTATCGGAGTTATTTCTGCGTCAAGTCCATAACCGTCTCGGAGCGCCCAAGTGCATAGAACAGTATCTTTCCCAAATTCATTGAGAATGTTGTCTGCAAAAAAAGCGTGTGGATTAAAGTCTTCTAATTTTACAAGAGTCTGATCATTCGGTTCCTTAAGTGTATAATGCTTAAAGCCGAGATCCCCTTTGAATCCCAGGAAAGATTCTTTGATTTTATTAGCAGCGCGTATGATTCGTTCAAAGCCAATGTAATCAAGCGTAGAGGGATAATGATACGCCTCTAAAAAGTCTAAAACTTTCTTAATTTTTGGTTTGTCGGATGATGAAGCATGCTTGTATTTGTCTTGCAAGTTTAACGGAAGTTGTACGGCAATATAGCGTCGATTCCCCTTAACAGCATTTAATTGAAATACAGCATCCGCTAATGTTCCAGATCCAGAGAAAAAATCGAGGCATATTGAATCCAAATCAGAGCCAATAGATAGAATCTTTTTAAGGAGATAAGTGGGCTTGGGGAAATCGAATAAATCCCCCATGCCATATTTTTTGAGTTCTGTTGTTCCTTGTTCAGTTATAACACCTGTTTCATCCCAGATTAAAGAATCAACAGAGTCTTCATCATCTTCATCATCTATTATCTCAATATCTGTCCATATTGTTTTTGCTTTGTATGTGCCCTTACGATATTTTTCATAAATACCATATTCTCCTGATGACTTTTTGCGTGCAACCACGTTGCTATGCATTGAGTCTCTATCATTGTTACTTGCGAACTTTTTTGTACCCCAACGCCAACAACTCTCAGCACCTTCTGAGTTATATGGGAAAACCTCTATTGGAAATTCCAGACTTCTCTCTAAAGATGTGGGGGAATATCCGTTCTCATCAACAATATCGGGGTTAACATAGATAGGATAAAAGAGGTTGGGACGATTGAATCTGCCGTATTTTGGATTTCGGTTTCTTAGCTCTCTTTCGGTATATTCACCAACTGAATCCGTTTTAGTATCTTGACTGAGTTCCTTGATTAATTCGCGTACTATTACTTCTTCAGTTTTTGAATATACTAGCAAATACTCGTGGGTCTTTGCTAATTGTTTATAGGTCTGACCACGTTTATTAGCTTGGACTATAATTTGAGCGAGGAGGTTTTCTTCGCCGAATATTGAATCACATAAAAGTTTTAGATTAGCTTGCTCATTATCATCGATGGAAATGAAAATAATACCATCAGGAGTAAGCAAATCACGAGCAAGCATTAAGCGTGGGAACATAAAAGCAAGCCACGCAGAATGTGAGGCAGAGCCTTTGGTTGTCATTTCAAGTATACGAGCAGCAGATTCTTCTGAGATGCCGAGACGATTCTGCAATTGTTCAGATGTATAGTTGAAATTGTCATTATACACAAACCCATCCGTGCCAGTATTATAAGGAGGATCTATGTAAATACATTTTATAGACTCAGAATAAGAATTGCGAAGATGTTTGAGCGCATCAAGATTATCTCCGCTAATGTAGATGTTTTTACTATCCACATTTTCGGGTTTTGAGTTATGTTCTTCATCCGGCACGATGATAGTGGTGGTGTCAGTACTTGCCACTAATGAAGCATAACTCTTACCCAAGAATTGGAGCGAATATCCCTCGTGGGTCGTGGGTATAGATTCCGCTACAATACCCTTAAAAAGTTCAATATCGAACTTTCCGTCAGAGGTAAAGCATTGGGGAAAATCACGATGCAAAATATCAATTACACGTTCGTTCCCCTTTGCTATTTCATTATGTTGGATTATATCTTTAATCATCAGATTTCAATTTTGGTATTTAGCAAATCATCAACATTAACTTCCAATAACTTGGCAATTTTAACTAAAGTAGGCAAATCTGGTTGAGAACTATTCGTACACCATTTTGATACGGTTGATGGATTCACATTTAGTTGCTCACATAACCATTTATTTGTCCGTTTCTTTTCTGCTAAAACTACTTTTAATCGGTTTATATCAGTTTCCATGTCGATAAAATTTGTTATCTAACCGCAAATATAGTGATAATTCTTCACCCAACAAAAGGATGGAAGAATTATTTTGTCGAGAAAAAGTTATATACTGAATTTGCTGCAATCATACTTGTACTTTCGATGGTTTTGAATTACCTTTGCACCAAGACGAGAGACATTGACAGCAACTCACAGCAAAGCGCAGAAATAAACACGGTTGCCAATTCGTTACCTCGATTTTAGCCTTTCTCTCAAACCTCTTAGAAATAAAGAGGTTATAAAAGTCTTCCAGAATTACGGAAAAATATAAATTGCCCGACAGATATTCCTGAAAAATGCAGCATTCACAAGAGCAATCCACAAAAGCCACACATGCGACATTCATAAAAAACAAGGCCAATCTGCCCAATGCGGACAAATTGGCCTTATACAGAGTATAGTCATTTATTGAGCTTTACCGGCAGAACCGAGCACATTCTGCACTTTGTGCATGTAAAGTCTCTTGAGTTCATCACGGGCCGGGCCGAGATACTGACGCGGGTCGAACTTGTCCGGAGACTCATCAAAGAATTTGCGTACGGTAGCAGTCATTGCAAGACGACCGTCGGAATCAATGTTGATTTTGCAAACAGCCGATTTTGCAGCTTCGCGAAGCTGCTCTTCAGGAATACCTATTGCATCTTTCAGTTTTCCGCCGTGGGCATTGATGGTTTCGACGTACTCCTGGGGCACGGAAGAAGATCCGTGAAGCACGATGGGGAATCCGGGGAGACGGCGTTCCACCTCTTTCAGTATGTCGAAGCGGAGAGGCGGAGGCACCAGTTTGCCATTTTCATCGCGGGTACACTGTGCAGGTGTGAACTTGTTGGCGCCATGAGACGTACCGATAGATATGGCAAGAGAGTCAACGCCTGTACGCTTTACAAACTCTTCAACTTCTTCAGGACGGGTATATGTGTGTGACTCGGCGTGAACATCGTCCTCGATGCCTGCCAACACGCCCAGTTCACCTTCAACGGTAACGCCATACTGGTGAGCATATTCAACGACTTTCTTTGTCAACTCACAGTTTTCATCGAAAGAATGAGAAGAACCGTCAATCATAACAGAAGAGAAGCCCATATCCACGCAGCTTTTACAGAGTTCGAAAGTGTCACCATGGTCGAGGTGGAGACAGATCTGCGGATTTTCCCATCCGAGCTCTTTTGCATATTCTACAGCACCTTGGGCCATATAGCGAAGGAGTGTCTGGTTGGCATACTTACGTGCTCCGCTCGACACCTGCAGGATGACAGGCGATTTGGTTTCGGCACAAGCCTGAATGATAGACTGCAACTGCTCCATATTGTTGAAATTGAAAGCAGGAATAGCATAACCGCCATCAATGGCACCCTTGAACATCTCGCGAGAGTTGACAAGGCCTAATTCTTTGTAACTTACCATGATATATTAGATTTAATAATGGATTGACACTATCATAAAAAACACGAGCCTGCATTTTGTCCGCCAAACATCGGGAATCAACACAACAAAGTTACGTATAATATTTTACTTACGCAAATCAAAAAGGTATGCAACAGACAATTTTAGTGTACCTTGCGTAAGATAATTGACTGTACCGGCGGGAGAAGGGAGCGTGTAACGATATGACTTCAGCGTCAGATTATTGAATCCGTATTGATACGATACCCGACCCTGCCAGTTCCGCCACTTCATGGCCAGACCTATTTCGGCCGCCGCTTCACATCTCACGATGCGTCCGTCTTCCTTTCTGTCAAAAATCTTATCTTTGGCATACGTGACCGGACGGCGGGTGTCAGTCATAAGCCAAGCCCAGTCTGTGGCATGCAGCCCGCATGTAAAAACAGGGCCAAGGAAAAGCGACAAACGGAAACCGTCACGTACAGGGAAATTGACAAAGAAGTGGAACGGTACATTCAGATAACCTATCTGACGCTTGAACATTGTGGCGGTATCGACCCCTTCGTAATTCAGATTCCACCGCATGGTACGCATTTCATACATTACCGATACGTCGAACCCCCAACGGTTTGTAATATCCATATCGAATATCAAGCCTGCGTGCAGGCCTCCACCCGGTATGGACAAGTATGACGCCTTATCATCAGAAGTCAGAATAGTACCATGATTGAGCGACGGGCCACCGATAAAGCCCAGCTTCTGGGCCGACACGGCCATACACGCCAACAACATCACAACAGAGGTGAAAAATCTACAGCATCTTTCCATAAACAACAAATATGTAACTCACAAAAATTATTTCACAACATCAGTCCGGGTAGCATAACCATCATAACAACAAGAAGGTATAGCCTGCCCTGGCAACACGACATCAGAACTGCACCACAGGAGCCCCGGCAGCCGCTTCATCGGCCTTAAAATAGGCAGTCTGGTCGAAACCGAACATTCCGGCAATAATATTTGCAGGGAACCGGCGAATGGAAGTATTGTACACCCTGGCAGTTTCATTGAACCGGGAACGGGCTACCTGTATCCTGTTTTCCGTACCTTCGAGCTGTTCCTGAAGTGCGAGGAAATTCCGGTCAGCCTTCAACTCGGGATAGTTTTCGGCAATCACCAGCAAACGCCCGACAGCAGCCCCCACTTCGCTTTGCGCATTCTGGAAACCGGCTATGGCCTCCTCGTCAATGGCATCAGCATCCACAGTCACCTGAGTGGCACGCGAACGGGCTGCAACCACAGCCTCAAGCGTCCCGCTTTCATGGGCAGCATAGCCTTTGACGACAGACACCAAATTGGGAATCAGATCAGAACGACGCTGATACTGACTTTCCACATTGCTCCATTCGGTAGTAACTGCCTCCTGGGCTACAACAAGACGATTGTAGCCGTTGACACACCATACTGCAATAATTGCGACTACAGCAACTATAATGATAACAACAAGAGTCGACTTTTTCATAAAATCCAAAGAAATAAATATTTAACAAATAAACCTGAATTGCATACCCAACTTGCAAGAACCAGTTTGTATAATTCCATGCAATCCGGCACACTTCCGGGCTGCAACGGATTTGCAGTCTTTCCGGTGCTTTCCGCCACTCTATCTATCCACCAGCCATGCGACCCACCAGATTACTTCTTCCATACATCAGAAATCATCCGGAAATACGGACAAACTCATTTGGCATCCACTTTTTGCGTATACTTGTGAACCATACGGGTACGGTCAGAAACGTCCTCCGGCACCACCGCCACCCGACATACCGCCGCCGAACCCACCGCCACCGAGACTTCCGCCACCGAGACTTCCGCCCGATGATCTGACAGCCACTATAACTGGCAATACATACGGCACGACATGTTTCATACCGCAATTGGCACAAATATAAGTCTTCTCGGCACGTCCCGGCGCAAGTGTAGTGGCAGGAAGCACCACCCTGTCGTTCACCATACTGCAAGCCCTGGCACCACAATGCCCGCAAACGGTGAAACGCGAATGTCTGTTTTCATACGGGAATGAGGTAATATGGCTGCATACATTGCATTTCCAGACATCATAATCCACACTGCCAATACGCTCTTCAGTCTGCTGTGCCTTGGTAAGATACCTGTCATCTTCATCTTCGGGAAGCAAAGACATGGAACTGCCGCAATGGTCACACACTACCGGACGAAGCCGCTGTGTCCGGCGCAACCGGCGCACATACAGCCACATGAAAAGCATCGGCAAAGGGAAGATTACTGCCATCACACCAGTAACGGCATGCACACCGTGCAAAGATTCGTACCGCACACGGTTATTACCCTTCAGTCCGGCAGACCTGGCATAGACGAGCAAAGCGATTATTATCAAGCACAGGAATGCCGCTACAAGATAACATGACAAGACATTGCCGGCTTTCACCTCCGGGGATGCCGTACCAAGCAACAACTCTTCGCGAGCCTCATCCGTTGTCAGACGCGACGCTATACAGTCTACCGCAACGATAAAAGCCTCGTCCACTTTCCCTTCGCGCATGAGCGGGAATATCCGTCCGTTGAGCAGGTCATCAAGATAAGCATCGGGAAGCAGACCTTCGAGAGCATAACCGGTTTCAAACTTCATGGCTCGTATATCCACAGCATAAAGCAACAGCAAACCATCGTTATACCCTTCACGTCCTATTCTCCAGTGATTGAAAAGCCGGTATGCAAAATCATATTCATCGTCACCCTCTATGCCACTGACTATTACCACCGCAATCTGCACCCCGAGCTGCCGGTTGAGCTGTGTGATGACACCATTGACATACTCCAATGCGCTGTCAGACAATACACCGTCCTCATCGCTCACCCAACATGCGTCACACTCCATCCGAGGGTTGGGAACATCCGCCACAGAAAGTTTCCCCGCCTGCACCGACAATCCCAACAGAAGGGCAAAAGCAATGGTCACACACCTAATCATAGTCCGGATATAAAACAATATTCCCGCTTTCCTGCGCTCAATAATTAGTCACATCGATAAGGTCAATGTCAAAAATCAACGTACTATATGGAGGAACGACAAAATTGCCGTACGCATCCTGCGAACCATCCTTGTCATACCCTTCGGAATACGGTATGTATATTCTCCACGATGATCCCTGCCGCATCTGAGACAAAGCCTCCCTCCAACCGCTTATTGCATCGGAAAGCTGCATCGAATAGTTGGCTGCATCATTGAACTTAGTACCATCGACCAAATAACCGCGATACGTCACCACCACCGTACTCGACATTTCAGTGGAGGGATCTACAGTGGGTTTCGGTATCGGGCCGAAACCATTGTGAAACACCTCTATCATTACACCCGACGGGAGTATCCGGGTCTCCTTGATGTCCGGATCGCCCGTACCAAGCGTTGACCTCTTTTCTTCGATCCACCTTTCGTTCAGCTGCTTCCATGTACCAAAACCCTCCTTGCACCCGTCCATCGCCAGCAACAGGAACGACAACAAAAATGTATATGCTATATTTTTCATCAAAACAACAAGTGTATACGACAACAAACTATCTACCGCGCAAAGTTACGAAAAAACGCCGGAATAACAGCCATAAACAAAAATAATAAGCATATACGAGCCAATCATGACCTGATACCATGGTAAGTCACAGTTTTTTCCCAAGACATCCTACAACAAAGAGCTTTCACAACAAATGCGCCACATGCAACCCAGGCGGTACGGCAACTAATGATTATTGCCATACCGCCTGGTCTACAAGTAACGCACGAAATAATAACAATCAGTCCATATTACAGATCCAAGCACCTGCGACTTATTGCAAGTCACCTACCATCATGTCATTGTCATTACGGACCGAACCAACACCAACGAGATCAGCGCACAACGGAGAAGCGACGGAGTTCGACAAGACCGTCAGCAGAAGTTATACGCATGAGGTAAACACCCTGAGCAAGAGTTGAAACGTCGACATGAGTGATATTGCCGTCAAGCAGAACCAGACGTGCTCCATCCGCAGCAATTATTTCGACAGACGCAACCGGATAGTCGCACCGGATATTGACAAACTCCTGTGCCGGTACGGGGTAAAGAACCGCAGGCCACCGCTCTGCATCGTCTACTGCGGTACGGGCAAATCCCTCCACAGTCAGTTCGATCTCGCCGTAAACGCCGCTTCCGTCGGCAGCTGTGGCACGTACAACGGCACGACCGTCCCTATTGCCCTTGGCTACAACGGTAACCGTGGAACCGGAAGGCGTGACACTAACCAAATCAGCACCAGCCCTTACAGACCATACCACATTGCGGTTGTCGGCATTATCAGGAAGCACTTCTGCCGACAGCACGACAGTTCCATCGTTTTCAGGCACCAGCCTGACATACGGAGCCGTGACATTGATGTCGGATACATACACATACTCAGTATCGCCATAGCCAGAGACGGTCAGTTCGATCTCGCCGTAAACACCGCTTCCGTCGGCAGCTGTGGCACGTACAACGGCTGTTCCATTTCTACCAAGAGCCGTGACATATCCGTACGCATCGACGCCGACAATTCCGGCACCTTTTGCAACACTCCATTCCACCGCACTGTTCGACACGTTGTCAGGTTGTACTACAGCCGTAAGAGTCACACCCGGCAAGGAAGGAGAAAGAGCCGAATAAGCGGCATATACGGTCACCGATTCGGCCATAATCTCGGCCGTAAAGTCCGACACTCTGATATTGCGGGTGTTGGACACGCCCGAACCATCAGCAGCTGTGGCCTTGACGGTAACGCTGCCGTTTTTGCCCTTACCTGTATAAACCAGTACACCGGAAGCGTCTATCGTAGCGAGGTCACTGCCAGCAACGACACTCCAGTTCACCTGACGGTAAGTCGTATTAGCGGGAGATATTTCGGCATAGCAGTGCAGAGTCTTGCAAGTCGGGTCAAGCAGATACCCCTTTTCAAGCGTAAGGATACTGAGCGACTGCGCCAGAGTAACGGTTTTGGAATCGGAGGAGCTCACGACATTGGATACTCCGCCCGGATTTGCAGCCGACGGAGCGTAATACACAACCGGCAATCCGGCTGCCGGAGCTTGCATCGGCTGCCAGTCGTTGTCATACAGATTGCTGTATGACAGGGCATAATAGTATGTAGTACCCTCTACGGCAGTCTTGTCGGTATAGCTTGATTCGTAGCCAGAAGCCGTGGCCAGCACGCTGAGATTGTCAGGCGACGTACCGCGCATGATGCTGTACTGGCTGACAATGCCGCCTTCATACTGCGACCACATGATATTGATGTTGCCACCCATACCACGGTTGAGCATCACGTGTACACTGCCGTGCACTTCGCTCATGGTACTGAAACCGCCGTAAGTGGTCATGAGAGCAATACGGTAACGGTTCTTACGCACCGTAGGATCAGACTGCAAGTCGATGAACTCACCGTTTTCAAGCGGCACGCGACCTATCTCTACAAAATTGCCCGTTGCCCCTTCTTCGCGGAACACCACCATATCGGTAAACAAACCGGAAGGGAGGTCTGCCGGCGCATCCCATACGACCTTGTTGTGACCGGACGCAGCATCTACGGTGACGATGCTGATTTCAGGAGTTATATTCTGTTCTGACAACTGTACATTGCACCGGTAACTTACTTCACCGCAGACGGGATCCACACAGTATAATTCGAGCCAAGCCGTATTTCCGGCCACTCCATTGAATATCACCCGAGCTTCAAGAGAAGAGCCTCTGCGCTCTACCACGATCTTATTTTTGTTTACCGCTACCCCGCCTATAGCGACCATGCCACCACCGAACGTAGGCACAAGAGTGGCTGCGCTTCCGCTCATATCCTGCCGGTCGGAAGTGCGTATGCCTATAATCTTGTCAGCCTGAGCAAATACGGCAGGTAGAGTAAACGGCACCTCGGCTCCGGCCAATACCAGGCTTGGCAACGTGAATGACATGTCGATATTTTCGCGCACAATCACAGGTTTGGTACCGCTTATGCCGCCCACGGTCACCGTCACCTGCCTGATGCCAGGCTCGGTCCAGATGACGGAAACGGAATTGCCGTCCTGCGACACCAAGGTTCCACCGTCGAGCTCCCATTCCGGGATGCCGGTCTCAGTACCGCTGTAAGTCACCTCAACCACACTTCCGACGCATGTCTCGTCAGGGGCGATGATATTCACAACACTGCTGACTTCAAACGTATAAGTAGCGGAGAAAGGAGAGTGTTCACCCCAGAGGTCTATTGCCTGCACCTTAAATTCGTATTGCTCACCTGCAATGAACCTGTCAACTGGCAAAGACATACGAGTAGCCCTAATATAAGGATAACCCGGAACTATAGCTGCGGCATCGCTGCCTCCATTGAGAGGGGAAATGACGTAGCTGTTGTCGCCGCTCATGCCGGCACGTTTCAGGCTGACATTGTAACGCATCATGGTAGCCGGAGTTTCGGCATCGGCGGCGGCATCCCACAAAAGGGTAACACCTCCGGCATCCTGCACGGCACGCACGTTGGCCGGTGCCGCCGGTGCGGTGTTGGTATGCTTGGTCGACAATTCGATCCCAAGCCCGTCAGGACGGCCGTCGCCATTTATGTCGCCGCAGTAGTCAAACATCATGTAGTACCCGACATTTCCGAATACACTGGTACGCCACTGCATGCCAGGATAAAAGTAAGTGATTGAATTGCGTTTGCCTTGGGAGGGATCAACCGATAAAGGCGACTGGATGTCGATATAACCGTTGTTGTCGAAATCGAACAACAAAACTTTGGACCTCTCTCCGAGCAGCATACCAAGATCGACCTTTTCGGCAAACTGACCATCGGGACCGCCAATTAGGATGAATGCCGTCTCAGTCTGCTTTGAGCTCCAGTCATAATACCCCAGATACACAATGTCACTATAACCGTCGCCGTTCATATCTTCGAGGATGATATTCTGGCTGTATACATATCCGTTCAGTGCCAGCACTTCCACCGAATTGCCAAACGTACCGTCGCCATTGTTGAGATGGTAGAAATAGCGTTTGCCGTCGTTGCCGCCATTAACAAAAGCATCGGGGATACCATCGGCATTCAAATCCCCAAGAGCAACTATCCGTTCATTCTTATGGAAAGATATCGGCAATGTATTGAACGTCAGATTATCACCTTGGTTGACATAAATATTCCTCGTAGATGATGTAATACAGAAATCCATAAAACCGTCGCCATTGATGTCGACCCAATTTTTCATGTTGAACAAATCATCGTAATACGATGAGCCGTCCTTTGTGAACGTTTCTGTCGAGTACTCGAAATCAAGATCTTCGAGGTTGATGAACACATTGCCCTTGTTGGTATTGCCAATGAAGTCAAGCAAGCCGTCCATATTGAAATCGAGAATGGCAAGGTTCTGTGGCACAAGGTCGGAATTGAAAGTACCGGGAGCCTTGGAAAAGTTGCCATTGCCATCGTTGGTATGCAAGCCCTTGGTGCCATTGAAAGAACCGACAAGCTCCATCGTGCCGTCCATATCAAAATCGGCAGTTATGCCACTTATGTCGGATGAGGAGTATTTCGATGTCAGCTTCACGGCAAAGACATCGATGACGGTTTCAGCGGATGAAGTACGGCCGTCGGCATCTGTAACGGATACAGACAGAGTCTTGGCACCCTCCTTAGTATATGTGACACGGGCAGATGCCGTATCCTGCGACACGACAACGGCATCATCGCCGAACTCCCATTCGTATGTGTAGCCAGGATTATACGGCACACTGAGAGCAACGGTAACGGTATCGACAGTAGTGAGTTCGGCAGGCGAAGCCGCGAGAGCCGCAGACAAAGTCTTTTTGGTGTACACAGCATCATCGCTCCACTCGCCGCCACGACCCTGCGGATCGACGGCCTGTACTGCGATGTAGTATTCGCCAGGCAACCAAGTATAGGCATTGACCATCTGGAAAAGGTTGAACGAAGCATTGCCTTCGCCCGGACGGCGGCGTGAACCGTCGGCATTGGCATGGGCATACCATATATCGCCCTGCCCCGGAGCCGTACCTATGCGCATGGCATACGACAAGTCGCAGGCCGGAGCAGTAGGATCGGTACCCAGCTGCCACTCCACACGCAGAGTACCGCTGGCAGCATCCTCCACGAAAGTCGGGGCAGCCATTCTGGCTGGTGCAGCATTGGCAGTTTCTGTCACAAACCGGCCTCTGAAAGGATCGGCTCTGTCAGAGACAGACAGCCAGAACTCGGTCTGTCCGTCATTGTCGAAATCACCGCTGACAAATCTGGGATAATCCCCAAACTGACCAAGCGGGGAAGAATAACCGGACCCTTCATCGGTATATGAGAAGAATGGGATTTCAGGGACGGTGAACTTGAAACCATCGCACTCTATAAGATAGTATTCATACCGGTAGTTGTAGCGTCCGGAATTATCCTCACAAGGGACGGAAACACCTTTGACGCCCACCACCTCATACTTGCCGTCGTTGTCGAAGTCATTGCAATCCACAAAACGGAAAACATCCGAGGAAGACCTTTCGCGTTTGCGGAAAGTATTGTTGCCCTGATTTTCAAAGAAAACGAGATAGCTGTAAGCCGAACTTGACGTATAGTCGAAAGGCAGCAGGATATCGATGTCGCCGTCACCGTCGAAATCGTAGCACCATACATCGGTAATATTGAAGTTCTGCATAAGGAGTTGACTGCTGAACGAATCCTCGCCCTCGTATATGAGCAGACGTACCTTCTTCTCGCTTTCGTTGTAGACGATGAAATCGGGGATGCCGTCGCCGCTGACATCCTTGGCAGTGACACGTCCGTTGAAATCGCCATAATAGTAGCGGTTGTCTCCGAGCGAGAAGAAAGCATTGCCATTGTAAAGGTTGAGCAAGTCCGGCAGACCGTCCATATTGAGGTCAATGGAAATTACAGGATCGTCAGCGAATACAGGAGCAGCCGCCGCATGCATGGCATTACCCCCATCGGCAACCGGGGCAGCCGCCGGACGCGGAGCCTTGGCCAACGAAGCCCCAGAGAAATTGACAGACGGACGTGCCACAGGATTGGCACCGTACTGGGCAAACATGGCGTTTCTTATCTCTTCGGGGTCTGTGACAGTCTCTATCTTGCGTTCGATGAAAGAACCGTCGGGCTGCTGGTAGAATATAGAATGTACGCTTTCCTTGTAGTTGACATAAATATCGGTAAGCCCGTCGCCGTCAGCATCGAACAACTGGGTGTACCTGGAGTTGTAAAAACGGCCGGAAGGGAAAATGCCAGCCATCTTTCCGCCTGAAAGCGAACAGATATTCAGCGACGGGGATTCATCATAATCATTCACTATAGATACCAGCTCCGGAGTGCCGCTGCGGTCTATATTGTCGATGGAAAGCAACGAGCCGCCGAAATTCGTAACACCCTGGAACCGGCCGTACAGATTGTAGCGTTTGGCCGCTCCAGACCGCTTACTGCTGAAATAGTCCATTTTTCCAGTACCACCGACATCGTAGAAGTGCATGGCACTTTCAGGAAAATCGGCTGCGACCTGCACTATACCGGTTTCAGTCCCGAATTCCTCACAAAGTGCGGATGAGATGTGCACATCCTTGATGTTCCAATTAAGGTTACACTCCGCCGTACCATAGTATGCAAAGGCTATACGGGTATGAGTACTTATGTATCGGTCCAATGACAGAGACACCGCCACCTCACGGTAGTCTTGCGCCCCCGTACCATATTCGGGGTAACCGACAGGAACGGTATCCCACTGTCCGCCATCCGTTGAGACAAGGACATTGCAGTGTACCGACATATCGGCAATACCGGAAGATTTACTGAACGAGTGTCTGAAACTGAGCGTGAGATGGCTTGCATCCGAGGCATCGACAACAGGCAGGACAGCCCAACCGTCGTCTATTACGCCTTCGTTACCATTGGCACAAAGATACCCGAGATCGGGATTGAATATATGCGCTCCATACGGAACCTTGTAGTCAACGGTGCTGAACTCTTTGAACCCGACAAGAAAATCAGGTGTAACCGCCACCGCACTAATATAAGGATTGACATTATCATAAGAAGAACCTATTACATCTACACCATTATAATCATCCAGAAAAGCTACGGTATACACCATCGGACTTGAAGGAGGCCTAACAGGCAAGTCATACTGCCTGCCAGGACGATATCCGTCGGCATTATTCCTGTCATAATTATAAAAGTGTACATATCCATCAAACTCGGCACCCTCCTCGAAAACGAACGAGAAACTACCGCCATCTTCAGACGGGGTCATTTCATAGAAAGCATCATCAGTCTGGCCTGTCAATCTATAACCGACAAAAGCGTGCTGCCAATATCCGGCATCCACCGCAGGTTTCATCAGCTGCACGGTGATGGCAGACGGCAGAGGAGTGTCGGTAAGCCGGACCGAGAGATTGTCGTCATAATCAGGGCTGAAACCATCGGGCTGCACCACCGAAGGCCTTATATTTGATTTGTCCTGACGAGGCAAAATATAGATGATGTCGGTACCGGGCAATATCATCTCAACAGTCTGCCGGCTTGCGGTGCCATCGCTGAAACGGAATAACGGCCTGTTACCATATTCACTGCAGTATGTCTCAGGGAATGAATAAGACAAGTACCCGCCGGCCTCACCGGTGAGTTCCATACCTGGAAATGCACCGAAAAGCTCGACATCATTGTACTTGGCATAGAGATACACATTTGACCAAGTATCGCAACTCGCGCGGTCGAGCCAGACAGTAGGACCAAACGGAGCATTGGTTCCTGTAATGCCGGTGGTCGGGTAAAAAGCGTTGCAGCCCAATGAAACGACACTCTCCGGCAGTTGCACCTCCGTCACATTACGGAAATTCCAAAATGCCTTGGATGGGATGGATGTCACAGAATCGCCAAACTCAACATATGTAGCAGGCGACACATAATCGGGATATCGGTACAAACTGCCTCCAACCGCTTCGCGGGCATTGTATATCACTGTGTCAAGAGCAGGTATTTCGGCCAACACAGGCAACTTCCTGACATTTTCGCCGACAGTGACTTTCTCGAGAGACGATCCGTAGAAAAAACCACGAGAATTATTAAACTCAACGGAATAAGATCCGGCATCCCATACGACAGACTGCAACGAAGAGCAACCGTCAAAAGCATTGGATGCAACAACCAACGGCACATCGGGTACCGTAAGCGACTGCAATCGGGTACCGTCAAAAGCCGAGCTTCCTATATAGAGACGATCCACACCCGTTGGCAGGGATAATGACTCTATACCAGTGCCATTCAACGACTCAGACGCAATACTGTCGCATTCAGCCCCGAATACAACAGACTTCAACGAGACGCAACGGTTAAATACATTACCCGGCACCGTGCGGCGACAATGCACTTCACGAAGCTTCGTGCGAGCCAAATCGCCTCCTCTACGCGAGCCCGAGACAGCACACCTATGCGGATGCCAGTGCAGCACTTCCAGATTTGAAATTTCCGACATACAGCTACTATTGACATCGACTGAATAGACATGTTCGGGAATCGTAAGTTCCGTAATATTGCGGCAGTTCCTGAAAGCATCGACTCCGATGGAAGTAACAGGCAGTACAACCCCATTGTGAGTGACAGTTGCCGGAATCTCCACAATACCCTTGTAGAAATTTGACTGACTACCGACATAGTCGCCAGGATAAGTAACGGCAAGCGACGAAACATCGGGAGAGTTTTCAATACCTGTTGTAGTTACCAGATTGAAATAGATGGAATCACCGTCATCACCACGCGGATTCTTAATGGCAAAATCGTGCGCCGAAACCGACACGACACCGAATATCGCACAGGACAGAAGTAAAATCAGACGTTTCATAAGCTATATATTTTAATATGAATAAAAAAGAATATTCCACGTTGCAAATATACAAAGAATTTTACCCCCCCCCCATGTTTTTTAACTGTATTTAACCATGTAAATCAGACAACAAACTATCCGGACAGAAAGACAAGGGAACCGAAACCGGATGAGACAGGGACATTGAATCAAGCCAAAACCCAGAATCAAACCAAAGACCATCCAGGCGATTTACACACAAAGAGACGGTGTGTCATAATTGCGAACTGCTGCGTTATTATCAGGATTCGGACTAAGTCATTTACGAAAGCGAACTCCTGTCGTCCTCACTTCCAATGTCTTGCATTTTACCAATTCTTACACGCCACAAAGGGGTTGTACAAGATTTTACATTTTGATACAACCCCTTTGCGGACTTATATCCGGCAAAAGCCGTATATGGATGAATATTATTATTTCTTCAATGCCCGGACGGCTTTGTCAACCTGACGCAGCAGCGGGTCGACCGATACATCGGAGCCGACGGCATGCTGCATCCAAAGGTCAGGAGTAAGACGGCCTGCCGGGTATATGCGGCATACCTCTTCACCGATATTGCGTCCGACGAAATGAGTTTCGAGCTGCGACTCCACGATATGGCCGAACGGGTAGTTGGGCAAATAGAGAGGATAGTCGATCATATGGGAATAGATGCCGAGAACAGGCGAATCGCCAATGCCGAAGACCGGAGCATAGTATCTGTTCCAGACATCGCAGGCATTGCGTATCACGGTAGCCTTGAGCTGTGCGGGAGTAGCATCCGGATTGTCGTAGAGCCAACGCCATGTATATAGGTCGACAAGAGAGACACCCATAATCTCGTAGCAGCCCCAGAATATGTCGAGCATCTGATAAGCATAGGCATTGGGGTCGTCGTTCTTGTAGCCGAGCAGCTGAAGGTCGCGTTTCTGGAACACGAAAGCAAGGGCTTCGGTAAATGCCGTACTCGGCACACCGGACATTACATAGTTGTCCACATCGTTCATTGTGATGGTCTGCTCCACATTGTGTCCGAACTCATGTACCGCTATATTGTACCCCTTATAGTCCATACCGTCGGCAGCGACACGTGTACGTAGCCGCGACACATCGGATTTCGACATCGCGCCCCAAGCATGACCGGCTCCACGGGAAGCATCCACCATGACTTTGGCACAAACAGCAGCCGTTTTTTCAGGAGAAAAACCGAGTTTGAGCATAATCTGGGGCAATCCGGCTTTTACGGCAGCAGTATTGGGATAAATGGTGCGTGTGAGCTGCGACAAATCGTCCTCATTCACTGCGCTGCGGCTTTTGAACCCATCGTACCAGATGTCAAAAGGTTCAAGGTCGCGTCCAAGCCGGGTTCTGACAAGAGAGGCGACCAGCCTGACTTCAGGAGAAGAGATGAACTTGACAAACATAGCCTCTATGTCATCGGCACCCACCTCCATCTGCTGGTCGAAGGCACGCTCGATGACAGTGGGATATGCGGGGCAATACGGATCCATGGCACGGGCAGCATGGTAATTGGCCAGCATGACTGCATAACGGGTGTCGGGTTCAGGATCAGCGGCGACTTCAACGCCCGAATCGCCGGCGACAACGTTTGAATACGGATTCCATGTATATGCCGGATTCGAAATGACCTGCTCAGGTATAGTCTGGTCTATGATGCGCAGCATGACCTGATAAATCATACGTTGCTTTTCCAGACCCCGACCGTCGGCATTTGCGTAGTCAGATTTCAGTTCATCACGCAGCCCCCAGTGCGAAATAAGAGCCATGTCATCGGCAAAGAGCTGCTCTCCGGCATCGTTGCGGAGCCGTCCCATCATGATGTTGTAAGCCGAAATATAATTGTCGGCAGCCGTGATTTTGTCAGCAAAGTTCTGGGCCACATCGGCCGGGACACGCTGAACGAACCAGTCGGCCAGACGTGCATATGCCCACTCGGTGCGCGACCATGTCTTACCGAGTGTGTTTTTCTCCGCAAGTGTGTACTGCGGGAAATTGAGCAACGTGACAAATGCCACTTTCGATGCGAACATGTCATCGGAAAAATGAGCAAAAGGATCGAATGCGCCGAATACCTCATCGACAGGCGTAATAGGGTCGCCCACTACGTGGAGCGGCATCTTAAGGTCGATACTTATCTGATTGTACCGGCCGTACATGGCCTCGAAATTACGCTGCAGAGTCTCGAAAAGGCGATGTTTTTCGGCTGCCGTAGCCTTGTAGTTTTCAAGACAGAAAGTGTTGAACTCCTCGGCAGTACCGTCTTCGGCCGTCCAGAAACGGGCCGCACAGCGGATTCCACGGTCAAGCAGTCCTTTGTCGGTCTGCGGATATTGCTGATAAACGGCTTTGGCTGTAGCAGCCATCTGGTCTTCGGAAATAGATGACATAGAGACTTGGTTTTGTCGGTCGGCAGCAGATGTGCATGACACCAATGCAATAACAGCCACTGCAAAAGCGATGAGATTCTTTTTCATTATTGTAGGATTTGGTCTGTGTGTTTGGATTTCAAAATAGTCTTATCATTTTCAGAAAAAAGATGCTAAAACAGGTCTGAAACGAGTGGCAACGACTTGTGCATCTCCCGATTTTCCGGTACTGCGCGTGGTTTTACTACCGGGCAAGTAGTTTCACTACCGGATAAACCAATGCAAAAGTAGCGAAAATCCCCGATTGAACAATGGCATTGACTAATTTTCAGTCATAATCGGTTGTATTCAGTCATAAATACGATTCTCTTTTGTGAAGACAAAGTTTCCGGTGTGATGACAAAGTTTCCTGCAGAGGGCTCTTTTTGTCCAAGCTCTACGGACAATGCCTTCAGGCGTTTCTGCCATGCAGCAATCCGTCCGTAATAGTTTCCTGCACTTTGCGGCTGACAATTGTCGTTTGGGGACGGATATTGCGGCTTTGGGATGGTTTTGTATTATTTTTTTGGGGAAACAAGTGAATTATTGTACCTTTGCAGGTTGTAACGTATCATATTTGTTTCATAAATATCTGTAATTGCCTATGCTGTTAGATTTACACCAGTTCAATACATTGTTGGTAATCATGTCATTCCTTGCCGTGGTGGTTTTTATCGCGCTTTTTTACGTGGAAGCCGGATACGGCAAGATGATTTCGCCGAAATGGGGTCCTGCCATCAACAACAAGCTGGCATGGTTCCTTATGGAATGTCCAGTATTTCTCGTCCTTTTTTATTTCTGGGCATCTTCCGACCGTCAGTGGAACATTACACCGTTCCTCTTCTTCCTCTTCTTCGAGATACACTATTTCCAGCGTTCGTTCATCTTCCCCTTTATATTGAAAGGCAAGAGCAAGATGCCGCTATCCATTATGGCTATGGGCATGGTATTCAATGTCATCAACGGGTACATTCAAGGCGAATGGATATTCTTCCTCTCTCCGGAAGACATGTACACGGCCGAATGGATTCGTACTCCGCAATTTATCGCCGGTTCTGTCATTTTCTTTTTCGGTATGGCCGTCAATATTTCGTCCGACCATATCATACGTCATCTTCGCAAGCCCGGTGACACCAACCATTATCTTCCCCGGAAAGGTATGTACAAGTATGTCACATCAGCCAACTATTTCGGTGAAATCATAGAATGGATCGGCTTTGCCGTTCTCACATGGAGCTTGGCAGGCTTGGTCTTTGCAATATGGACAATGGCAAATCTTGTTCCACGTGCCAACTCCATTTACAAACGCTATAAGGTGCAGTTTGCAGACCAGTTCGACGGACGTCAGCTTAAACGGGTCTTCCCCTTTATATATTGAACTGACGTTTTGTATCATACAGTCAGGTTGCAATTTGTGATTGTGGGAACCCTGACGGTGAAAATCGGATATAAATCCAAGCGACTCGCAAAAATTGGCAGTATAAATTGAATTCAGCAGTATTTTCGGCGGTTTCAGGTTAAGCCAAAGATACCACACGGGAAGGCAATAAATTCATTGCGGACTGCAAATTGCCATTACTTGGATATAATGACATTATAAACGAATTTTTGTAAATTATCTATCTGTTGTCGTGGAATCAAAACTGTTTACTCCCTATCAGTTGGGTCCGGTTACCTTGCGCAACCGCACTATCCGTTCGGCTGCGTTTGAGAATATGGCCTATCACAACCGCCCGTCCGAAGATTTGTACAACTACCATACCGCTGTGGCTCGTGGGGGAATAGGCATGACCACCGTAGCCTATTGTGCTGTCAATCGCAGCGGTGTCAGCTTCGACGGACAGCTGTGGATGCGAGAAGAGATTGTCCCTGAGTTGCGCCGCCTTACCGATGGCATACATGCCGAAGGAGCCAAAGCTTCCATACAGCTGGGGCACTGCGGCAATATGACCCACTTCTACACTTGTGGATGTCTGCCTGTAGGGGCTTCGTCCGGCTTCAATCTCTATTCGCCCACTTTTCATCGCAAACTGAAAGAAAACGAGATACTTGAACTGGTAAAAGACTTCGGCCGGGCTGTGGAGATGTGCCGTAGAGCCGGTTTTGACTGTGTAGAGATACATGCCGGTCACGGCTATCTGATTTCACAGTTTCTTTCACCCTATACCAATCACCGCCGCGACCGTTTCGGCGGTTCTCTCGAAAACCGTATGACATTCATGCGTATGGTGTTGGAAGAGGTGATGCGTGCAGCCGGCGATGACATGGCAGTTGTGGTCAAGACCAATATGTACGACGGGTTCAAGAGCGGCCTCCAGCTGCCCGAATGCCTCGAAGTGGCCAAAGCTATCGAAGCGTGCGGCGTACACGCCATAGTCCTTTCCGCAGGCTTTGTCAGCAAAGCCCCTATGGCCGTGATGCGCGGTGCCATGCCACTCAAAACGTTGGCCTACTACATGAACCCCTGGAAATTCTGGTGGCTCAAAGCCGGTCTGGCCATCGCCGGCCGCCAGATGATACCTACCGTACCGTTCAAGGAAGCTTATTTCCTTGAAGATGCCAAGAAGTTCCGAGCCGAGCTGAAATGTCCGCTTGTATATGTAGGCGGACTGGTCAGCCGACAGAAGATTGAAGAGGTGCTCGATGCCGGGTTCGAACTCGTCCAGATGGCCCGCGCTTTGGTTCATGACACCGATTTTGTCAACAAAATGGCTGCTGCCGATGCCGGTTACCGTAGCGGTTGCAAACATTCCAACTACTGTATAGGCCGTATGTACACCCTTGAGATGCGCTGCCATCACTGTGTTGAGAATCTTCCGCCCAAACTTCAGCGCGAAATAGATAAAGCAGAAAGCGAATCATAACATTTTATCTTCACTCTACAATAATTATGTTAGCATTGGTTACCGGCGGAAGCCAGGGTATAGGATTGGAATATGCACGCAGTTTGGCGGCCAGAGGGTATGATTTGCTTCTGGTTTCCAATCAGGAAGAGGCGTTGCGTACCGTGTCGGCTGAAATAGCCGGGCAGTACAAGGTAAAGGTCGACTACCGATACCAGGATCTTGCTGTCGATGATGCAGCCGAACAGCTACTGACGTTTTGCCATGAACGTGGTTTTGAAGTCGAGGTTTTGGTCAACAATGCAGGAGTATTCTTTTTCAACGAATTGATACGTACCGACATGCGGCGTATAGAGCTGATGCTAAAGCTCCATGTCTTTACCGTCACCAAGATGTGCCGCCTGTTTGGAGAAGATATGGCAAAGCGCGGCCACGGCTACATACTCAATATGAGTTCGATGAGTGCCTGGATGACTATGCCGGGCATCAATGTCTATAACTCCACCAAAAGCTATATTCTCAACTTTTCGCGCTCGATGTGGTACGAGCTGCGGCCATATGGCGTAAGCATCACCGCCATATGTCCCGGTGCCGTAGATACAGGGCTCTACAATCTTTCTCCGTATTGGCGCAATGTGGCTGTGAAAATAGGAGTCAGCATGCCTCCGCACAAATTGGTGGAGAAAGCCTTGAAAGCCATGTTCCGCCATAAGAAGCATGTCGTTCCGGGGGCCATCAACGGACCTTTCGTTTTTCTTATCAAGCACTTGCCGGACTGGTTCGTGTTTGCAGTCATGAAACGCCTCTCGCAATTCCAAAAATAGAATGCAGCAAGCGACTCACAAACAGTAGCCGTATAAATGATACAAACTGATTTTATGAATCGCTTATATTAAACAAATACGCAACCGGAAACAATCAAAAAACAGCGTAGCGAACAGCCTGGAAAAAGCGTTCGCTACGCTGTTTTCTGAGGAGTGGGGACATAGCTTTGAAATTATACAACTCTCAGACTTTGTGGAAGTCATACTGTTCAAAATTACCAACGACACAGAAAACTTGACCGACACACAATAAAAACAACAAGAGCCGACCTTCTATTATTCTGAAGATCGGTTCTTATTGTTCTATCACCGCAAAAAATATCCGGCAACAATATTTCTGTCTGAGACCGACAGTTACTCGGCAGCAGGTGTTTCAACGGCAGTTTCAGTTGCAGCCGATGCGGCTTCAGCAACTGGAGCAGCCGACTTCTTGCTGCGGCGAGTACGAGTAGTTTTCTTGGCAGCTTTCTCCTGAAGCATGTTTTCATTGTAGTCAACAAGCTCAATGATACACATCTCAGCAGCGTCACCCTGACGGAAACCTGTACGAAGAATACGAGTATACCCCCCAGGACGGTTTGCTATTTTCTCTGCGATTTCACGAAACAATATGGTCACTGCTTCTTTGCTGCGAAGTTTCCTGAATACCATACGACGCGAGTGAGTGGTATCAAGTTTAGCTTTGGTCAAAAGAGGTTCGATATAACGACGGAGTGCTTTTGCCTTGGCAGTAGTCGTAGAAATGCGTTTGTGCAGGATAAGCGAAGTTGCCATATTAGAAAGCATGGCATCGCGGTGAGCTGCAGTACGACCCAAATGGTTGAATTTTTTGTTATGTCTCATCTTGATTATTCTTTATCTAATTTATACTTCGACAAATCCATTCCGAACGAAAGGTTAAGACTTGCCAATTTAGCATCCAATTCAGTAAGAGATTTCTTACCGAAATTTCTGAATTTCAACAATTCGGCGCGATTGATCTTACACAAGTCACCGAGAGTTTCGATATCGGCGGTTTTCAAACAATTGAGAGCACGGACAGAGAGATCGAGATCAGACAGCTTGTTTTTAAGCAACTGACGCATGTGCAGTATCTCTTCGTTGAACTCTTCTTCGCCTTTACCGTCTGTTTCTTCAAAATCGATACGCTCGTCGGAGAAGAGCATAAAATGCTGTATCAATATACGAGCAGCCTCTTTCAAAGCCTCTTTCGGATGAATAGATCCATCGGTAGTAATCTCAAGTACCAAATTTTCGTAGTCGGTTTTTTGCTCTACACGGAAAGGCTGCGGATCGTATTTCACATTACGTATCGGAGTAAATATTGCATCAATCGGGATGACACCGATTTCAGGAGTCACAGTCGGATTTTCGTCAGCCGGGAGGTAACCGCGTCCTTTCATAATGGTTACTTCCATATTGAAAGAAGCAGAGGAATCCATACGGCATATAACGAGTTCCGGATTCAGGATTTCGAAATTATGCATTACGGAATCAAAGTCTCCTGCCCTAAGCTCCTCCTTGCCGCCAACGCTGAGGGAGAAAGTCTCACCCTCAGCATCGTCGACGATACGTTTCAAGCGCACTTGCTTGAGATTCAGTATAATGTTTGTTACGTCATCTATCACACCCGGAATTGTGGCAAATTCATGATCAACGCCATCAATCTTGATGCAAGAGATAGCAAAACCTTCAAGTGAAGAAAGTAGAATACGGCGCAAAGCATTACCTATAGTAATACCAAAACCCGGTTCGAGCGGACGGAATTCAAATTTACCGTAAAAGTCGTTCGCTTCGACCATGATTACCTTTTCAGGTTTTTGAAATGCTAATATTGCCATAATTCAGTTATTAGTTTTTAGAGTACAACTCAACGATTAATTGTTCCTTGATGTTTTCAGGTATATCCGCACGATCCGGAATATGCAGGAAAGTACCGGCCATATTAGCTTCATTCCATTCGAGCCAAGGATATTTGCTATGATTGAAACCGTTGAGCGATTCGTTGATGACCACCATAGATTTGTCTCTTTCACGAACGGCAACTACCTGACCTTGTTTGAGGGAGTATGACGGAATGTTTACCACCTGTCCGTTGACAGTTATGTGTTTGTGAGACACGAGCTGCCGTGCAGCCGCACGTGTAGGAGCCATACCCAAACGGTAAACGACGTTGTCAAGACGAGACTCTAACATTTGGAGCAGGATCTCACCTGTAATGCCACGTTTGGACTGTGCTTTCTTAAAAAGGTTGGAAAATTGTTTTTCCAACACGCCATAAGTATATTTGGCTTTTTGTTTTTCACGGAGCTGGGTACCGTACTCAGATACTTTATGTCTGCGGCTGTTGCCGTGCTGTCCGGGAGGGAAGTTACGGCGTGCCTGATCTTTATCAGGTCCGAAAATAGGTTCACCGAAACGGCGTGCAATTTTTGTTTTTGGTCCAATATATCTAGCCATTGTTATAAATTTTAAAAGGGGTTATACACGACGACGTTTAGCAGGACGACAACCATTGTGCGGAAGAGGAGTAACATCAATAATTTCCGTCACTTCGATACCAGCACCATGAACGGTACGAATAGCGGACTCCCGACCGTTGCCAGGACCCTTGACATAAGCCTTCACTTTACGCAGGCCAAGATCAAAAGCCACTTTTGCACAATCCTGAGCTGCCATCTGCGCAGCGTATGGAGTGTTCTTTTTAGAGCCACGGAAACCCATTTTACCGGCAGAAGACCATGAAATCACCTGTCCTTCGCTGTTTGTGATTGTTATAATAACGTTGTTAAAAGAAGAGTGAACATGCAGTTGACCAACGCCGTCTACTTTAACCACTCTTTTTTTGGTTGCTACAGTTTTCTTTGCCATATCAGCTTTAACGGTTTTAAGCAGTTAATTACTTAGTTGCTTTTTTCTTGTTAGCAACAGTTTTCTTTTTACCCTTACGTGTACGCGCATTGTTTTTAGTGCTCTGTCCGCGAAGAGGCAGGCCGATACGATGACGTACACCACGGTAACAACCTATATCCATCAATCGTTTGATGTTGAGTTGAACTTCAGAACGAAGATCTCCTTCCACCTTGAAGTTTTCACCGATAATTTCACGAATTTTTGCAGCCTGGTCATCAGTCCAATCCTGAACTTTTGTATCAAAAGAGACACCTGCCTCTGTCAAGATGTGACGAGCACGGCTGCGACCTATTCCGTAGATATAAGTCAATCCAACTTCCCCACGTTTATTCTGGGGTAAATCTACTCCGACGATTCTTATTGCCATAGACTAATCAATTGTTTTTTTAACCCTGACGCATTTTGAATTTAGGGTTCTTTTTGTTAATAACATACAAACGACCTTTTCTGCGAACAATGATGCAGTCTTCGGTTCGTTTCTTTATTGAAGCTCTTACTTTCATAGTAAAAAAATATTTGGTGTAATTTATTTATATCTGAAAGATATCCGACCTTTGGAAAGGTCGTAAGGCGACATTTCAACTTTCACTTTATCGCCGGGCAATATGCGGATGTAGTGCATGCGCATCTTTCCGGAAATGTGAGCTGTGATTTCGTGTCCATTTTCAAGTTCCACCCGAAACATAGCGTTGGAGAGAGCCTCTACGATAGTTCCGTCCTGTTCAATAGCTGCTTGCTTGGCCATATAATAAAATCAATGGTTATTTCTAAGTTCTGCTTCGATAATACTAAAATCAGATAGGATAACAGGTTTTCCCTTTGCAACAGCAACCGCGTTCTCAAAATGGGCAGAGGGTTTACCGTCAACAGTACGGGTAGTCCATCCGTCACGTTCGAACACCAGTTCCCTACGTCCGAGATTGATCATAGGTTCGATACAAATAGTCATGCCTTCCTTGAGAAGCGGACCTACGCCCCGTCTGCCATAATTTGGCACTTCAGGAGCTTCATGCATGTTACGTCCGATACCGTGCCCCACCATCTCCCGGACAACCGAGTATCCATGTGATTCACAGTGTTGCTGTACGGCATTGGCAATGTCACCGATACGGTTGCCGTGAACAGCTTTCTCTATACCGAGAAAAAGAGATTCTTTTGTAACACGGAGCAACTCTCTGACTTCGTCCGATATTTCGCCTACAGCAAAAGTATAGGCAGAATCCCCGACAAACCCGTTTTTCAAGGCGCAGGTATCAACTGATATGATATCACCTTCACGAAGGATTGTTTTCTCCGAAGGTATGCCATGAACGACCTGATCATTGACAGAAGTGCAGAGAGTGGCAGGGAAACCGCTGTAACCCTTACAAGCCGGTATTGCACCATTGTCACGCATGTACTCCTCTGCGACGCGATCAAGGTAAGCTGTCGAAACACCCGGCCGAATGACTTTCGCCATTTCAGCCAGTGTTTCGCATACAATCATCGTACTCTGACGGAGTAACTCTATTTCCTCGTCTGTCTTTAGATATATCATTATCAATAAGCAGCTATAGAACCTGTACGACCTTTTATACGACCAGACTGCAACAGTCCATCGTAATGGTGCATGAGCAAATGACTTTCGATTTGCTGTAGAGTATCAAGAACCACCCCTACAAGGATAAGCAACGAAGTACCACCATAGAACTGGGCAAATTCGCGAGTGATGCCGAATATGCTTGCAAATGCAGGCATGATGGCAACCAAAGCGAGGAAGAAAGACCCCGGAAGCGTGATGCGAGACATAATCTCATCAAGATATTCAGCAGTCTTTTTGCCCGGTTTGACACCAGGAATGAATCCGTTGTTCTGTTTCAACTGTTCAGCCATCTGTGTCGGATTGATGGTAATAGCCGTATAGAAGTAAGTGAAGAGGATAATCAACAGAGCAAAAACGATGTTGTACCAAAAGCCGGTATTATCCATAAACGCACTCATGAAGTTGCCAACCTTTTCCGGATTAAAACCAGCGAACATGATAGGCACCATCATAATAGCCTGTGCGAAGATGATGGGCATAACACCTGCAGCATTGACTTTGAGCGGAATATACTGACGAACTCCCCCATACTGCTTGTTACCGACCATACGTTTTGCATATTGTACAGGCACTTTACGAGTACCCTGTACAAGCAATATAGAGAAAGCAATAACAAGAAGCAGGATAACGATTTCGGCAAGGAACATAACGAGACCACCACCTGCATCACCGAGACGAGATATAAACTCCTGAGTGACGGCAGCGGGGAAACGGGCTATGATACCAATCATAATAAGCATAGAGATACCGTTACCGATACCCCTATCGGTCATACGCTCACCAAGCCACATGACAAACATGGAGCCGGCGCAGAGAATGAGAGTCGAAGAGAAAGAGAACCAGAATCCTTCAGGCATAGTAGCTCCGGCATACGCCATCTGCACTTTGAGGTTGACCAAATAAGAGGGTCCCTGAAAAAGGAGAATAGCCACAGTCAGATAACGAGTAAGGCGATTAATCTTATTTCGTCCACTTTCACCTTCACGCTGCAACTTCTGAAAGTAAGGTATAGCGATAGAGAAAAGCTGCACCACAATAGAAGCGGAGATGTACGGCATAATACCGAGTGCGAATATTGAAGCATTTGAGAATGCACCACCGGAGAACATATCCAATAAAGACAGAAGACCTCCGGATGTTTGCTGCTGGAGGGCTGTCAAAGCTTGCGGATCAATACCGGGAAGGACAATGAAAGAGCCGAAACGATAAATGAGGATGAACAAAACGGTCATCAACAATTTGGAGCGCAGTTCTTCAATCTTCCAGATATTTTTGAGGGTCTCTATAAATTTCATTTTGATTACAGTTTAATCACGTTTCCGCCAGCGGCAACAATAGCCTCTTCAGCCGCTTTCGAGAAAGCGTGAGCTTCGACTTCTAATTTAGTTTTAACTTCGCCTTGAGCAAGAACTTTCACCAACTGTTTCTTAGTTACAAAACCAGCCTCGATGAATGCAGCGACATCGACACGAGAAATATTTTTCTCATCGGCAAGAGCTTGAATAGTAGAAAGGTTGATAGCCTTATATTCAATGCGATTGTTGTTCTTGAAGCCGAATTTAGGCAAACGGCGTTGCAGAGGCATCTGACCTCCTTCAAAACCTATTTTGCGAGAATAACCGGAACGAGACTTCGCTCCTTTGTGGCCACGGGTAGAAGTACCGCCTTTACCAGAACCTGGTCCACGACCTATACGTTTTCTGTCTTTGTTAGATCCAAAGGCAGGAGTAAGATTACTTAAATCCATTACAATTGAAAGATTTGCAGTTTAGTCGATGACTTTAACTAAGTGTTTAACATTTTCTACCATACCGAGAATAGAAGGAGTAACCTCGTGTTCTACTACGGCATTGAGTTTATGGAGGCCGAGAGCATCAAGGGTCCGTTTCTGAACTTTAGGACAGTTGATCCGGCTTCTGATTTGTTGAATTTTAATTGTTGCCATAATAAAAAGAATTAACCTCTGAATACTTTTGTAAGACTAACGCCACGATTTTGAGCTACAGTATAGGCATCACGAAGTTCGCTGAGAGCAAGGAAAGTTGCTTTTACAAGGTTGTGCGGATTTGAAGATCCTTTAGATTTAGCGAGGACATCGGTAATACCAGCACTTTCGAGTACGGCGCGCATAGCACCTCCGGCTTTCACTCCAGTACCGACAGCAGCAGGATGGATGAACACCTTAGCTCCACTAAAACGTGCTTCATGTTCGTGAGGTATAGTTCCTTTATATACGGGAACCTTAATAAGGTTTTTCTTGGCGGCCTCTGCGCCTTTGGCAATGGCAGCCGCAACTTCACCGGCCTTGCCGAGTCCCCATCCAACGAGACCATTACCGTTACCAACTACAACGATAGCTGCGAAAGTGAATGCGCGACCACCCTTTGTAACTTTGGTTACGCGATTGATCGCCACGAGGCGCTCAACAAGTTCTACATCGTTAGTAGATTTAACTTTATTATTTTCTGCCATGATGAATTAAAATTTAAGACCGGCATTGCGAGCAGCATCTGCCAATTGTTTAACACGTCCGTGATACAAGAAACCGTTACGGTCGAACACAACAGCAGAGATACCGGCTTCTTGTGCGTTTTTAGCAATCATTTCACCTACTTTGGCAGCTTGTTCGCATTTTGTCATTTTTTCTTTCATGCCAAGAGAAGATGCGGAGGCGAGAGTTCTGCCTGCCACATCGTCTATAAGTTGGGCATAAATTTGCGCATTGCTGCGGAATACAGTAAGGCGTGGTCTTGCAGCAGTACCCGACACTTTGTGGCGGATATGGGCTTTTATCTTGAGTCTTCTTTCTAATTTTCCAGTCATGATACTTCAGTAATTTACGTAGATTATTTACCGGCTGTTTTACCTGCCTTACGGCGGATATATTCACCTTGGAACTTAACACCTTTACCTTTGTAGGGTTCGGGTTTACGGAATGAGCGTATTTTTGCACACACTTGGCCAAGGAGTTGTTTGTCACAGCTTTCAAGGACAATAAGAGGGTTTTGGTTACGTTCCGAAATTGTCT
This sequence comes from Candidatus Aphodosoma sp., assembly GCA_051870875.1. GTDB lineage: Bacteria > Bacteroidota > Bacteroidia > Bacteroidales > Paludibacteraceae > Aphodosoma. The sequence continues at coordinate 24,923 of JBJECG010000058.1, read as the reverse complement.
GGACTTTGATTTCCGGAGCAAGTCCGAGGTATATAACGTGAGTATAACCAAGAGAGAGCTCAAGAAGCTGGCCGGTAGCATTGGCTCTGTAACCAACGCCGACAAGTTCGAGAGTTTTCTTGTAACCTTCAGAAACGCCGACCACCATATTGTGTATCAATGCACGATACAGGCCGTGCATTGCGCGGTTTTCCCGTTCGTCATTGGATCGAGACACGATACATTCGTTGCCTTCTACAGTGACATTGATATTGGGATTGATTTCCTGTTTAAGTTCTCCTTTAGGACCTTTAACTATAACTACTCCATCTTTAAGAGAGACTGTAACACCAGCAGGGATGCTGATTGGTAATTTTCCTATTCTTGACATTGCAAATCCTCCTAAAAATTAGTAGATGTAACATAAAACTTCGCCACCAACTTTCTCTATGGCGGCTTCTTTGTTGGTCATAACACCTTTAGAGGTCGAAAGGATGGCGATACCGAGGCCATTGAGGACACGTGGCATGTCCTTATAGCCAGTATATCTACGCAATCCGGGAGTAGAAACTCTGATAAGTTTCCTGATAGCGTTAACCTTGTTAACCGGGTCATACTTCAAAGCGATTTTGATAGTGCCTTGAGGACCATCTTCCACAAACTTGTAATTCAAGATGTAGCCTTTGTCAAAAAGTACTTTGGTGATTTCCTTTTTGAGATTTGATGCCGGGACTTCAACCACACGATGGTTAGCCATGATGGCATTCCTAAGTCTGGTCAAATAGTCTGCAATTGGATCTGTCATAAAAAACAATAATTAAATTGATCTCGAAAGCCGAGACAATATTTAGTTAATAATAGAGTTATAAGTCTATCCGACAGCACAGCGCGGAATGGATACCTGCCGCAAGACAACTCCACCGGTAATGTGCTACCGGTATTATATCTTTGGAGTTGTAAAGTCCCGCATACATTTTCAGTATGCGAGACACAAGCACATATCTAACTTTACCAGCTGGCCTTTTTCACGCCCGGAATAAGGCCAGCAGCGGCCATTTCGCGGAACTGGATACGTGAGATACCGAACTGCCGTATATAACCTTTCGGACGTCCGGTAATTTTGCAACGGTTATGCAGACGAACATAGCAAGCGTTTTTAGGTAAAGTCTGAAGACCCTCATAGTCTCCTGCAGCGATGAGCTGTTTACGCTTTTCTGCATATTTAGCAACCATTTTAGCGCGCTTCACCTCACGAGCTTTCATTGATTCTTTTGCCATAGTACTAAATGTTATCAGTTTTTCTTAAACGGTAGGCCGAATTCACGAAGCAGGGCATAACCCTCTTCGTCAGTAGCGGCAGAAGTAACGAAAGTTATATTCATACCGAGTATCCTCTGAACAGAATCAATGTTGATCTCAGGGAAAATGATCTGTTCAGTAATACCAAGAGTATAGTTACCACGTCCGTCAAACTTGCTTTCGATGCCCTTGAAATCACGTATACGAGGAAGAGCTATGCGGATAAGGCGTTCGAGAAACTCGTACATTTTCTTATCGCGGAGAGTAACACGCACACCGACAGGCATTTTCTTACGGAGCTTGAAGTTAGATATATCTTTCTTGGATAATGTCTGAACAGCTTTTTGTCCGGTAATAGCAGTCATTTCGGTAACGGCGGTCTCGATTATCTTCTTATCGGCAACAGCGATACCAAGTCCCTGATTAAGAACTATTTTCTGCAAACGAGGGACTTGCATCACAGAAGTATAACCGAATTCCTTTGTCAATGCAGGAACGATACGTTCTTTATAGTCTTGTTTTAAGCTGAATGTACTCATCACTTGATTTCCTCCCCTGTGGTTTTGGCGTAACGAACAAGTTTGCCCGCATCGTTCAGACGGCGTCCGATACGTGTAGGTTTTCCATTTTTGTCGACTACGTTAAGATTAGAAATATGAATAGGGGCTTCCTGTTTCACGATGCCACCCTGTGGATTTTTAGCGTTAGGTTTGGTACTTTTCGATACCATATTGATGCCTTCTACGATAGCACGCTGTTTGTCAACGAGGACTTTAAGGACACGACCTTGCTTACCTTTGTCTTCACCTGCGTTTACGAAAACGACATCACCCTTTTTAATATGTAATTTACTCATTGAATTAAGTTTATTAAGGGTTTAGAGCACTTCTGGTGCAAGAGATATGATTTTCATATTCGTAGCGCGCAATTCACGAGCTACAGGGCCGAAGATACGGCTACCGCGGATTTCACCGGCATTGTTCAGGAGGACACAGGCGTTGTCGTCGAAACGGATATAAGAGCCGTCAGGGCGACGGATTTCCTTTGCAGTACGAACGACAACCGCTTTTGAAACGGCTCCTTTTTTCACATCGCCAGAAGGTACCGCGCTTTTCACGGCAACAACGATAACATCACCGACAGAGGCATAGCGTTTGCCAGTACCGCCGAGAACACGTATGCAAAGAACTTCTTTTGCGCCTGAGTTGTCTGCAACTTTGAGTCTTGATTCTTGTTGTATCATAATTACTTAGCTCTTTCGATGATTTCTACTAATCTCCATCTTTTGGTTTTGCTCAAAGGACGTGTTTCCATTATGCGTACGGTATCTCCGATATTGCATTCGTTTTTCTCGTCATGAGCATGATATTTTTTCGTTTTGTTGACGAATTTACCATAGATAGGGTGTTTTTCTTTCCATTTAACAGCAACAGTAATGGATTTATCCATTTTATTGCTGAAAACAACACCTATACGTTCTTTTCTTAAATTTCTTGTTTCCATCTTGGATAAATTTTATTGTTGGTTATTAAGTTCGCGTTGACGCAATTCTGTAGCAAAACGTGCGATAGTCCGACGGGTTTCGCGGATAATAGAAGGATTGTCAAGCGGAGAAATGGCGTGATTCAGTTTATAACGGGTGAGGTTATCACGTTCGGCAGCCATACGTTCAATAATTTCGGCTGTTGTAAGTTCTTTAATTTCTCTTGTTTTCATAATCCATTACACGTTTTGAGATGCATCATAGTCGCGACGAACGACAAATTTAGTAGTAACAGGGAGTTTCTGAGCTGCGAGGCGCAAAGCTTCCTTGGCTATATCGAAAGGTACACCTTCGACTTCAATAATCATACGTCCGGGAGTAACAGGAGCGACAAAACCTTCGGGATTACCTTTACCTTTACCCATACGTACTTCAGCAGGTTTTTTGGTAATAGGTTTGTCCGGGAAGATTCGAATCCATATTTGTCCTTGACGTTGCATATAACGGGTAACAGCAATACGAGCTGCTTCTATCTGACGACCTGTAATCCAATGCGATTGCAACGATTTGATACCGAAAGAACCGAATGCCAACTGGTTGCCCCGTTGGGCGTTTCCTTTCATGCGGCCTTTCTGCTGTCTGCGGAATTTTGTCTTTTTAGGTTGTAACATAGTCAGTTGAATTCAAATACGTTGAGAGTTATTTCTTTTTGTTTCTGAAGGGTTTGCGACCTCCGCGTTCGTTTGAGTTTGCGCGTACGCCATTGGTTTCCTTTGTTGAGGCAAACTGAGGAGCGAGGTCTCGTTTACCATACACTTCACCACGACAAATCCACACTTTGACACCTATAAGACCAACTTTTGTAAGTGCTTCTGCATGGCAGTAGTCGATGTCGGCACGGAAAGTATGCAGGGGGGTACGTCCCTCCTTATACATTTCGGAACGAGCGATTTCAGCTCCGTTCAACCGGCCAGACACCTGGACTTTGATACCTTCGGCTCCCATACGCATAGTAGATGCGATGGCCATTTTCACGGCGCGGCGGTAGGCAATTTTGCCTTCGATCTGACGGGCGATGTTTTTGGCGACAATCACAGCATCGAGGTCGGGGCGTTTCACCTCAAAGATGTTGATCTGGACATCCTTGTCGGTGATTTTCTTCAATTCTTCTTTCAACTTATCAACTTCTTGTCCGCCTTTACCGATGATAAGACCGGGGCGAGCAGTGCAGACAGTAATGGTAACAAGTTTTAAGGTACGTTCTATAATGATTCTTGAGAGGCTGGCAGTTGCAAGACGGGCATTGAGGTATTTACGAATCTTGCTATCTTCAAGTAGAGTGTCGCCGTATTTGCGGCCTCCATACCAGTTAGAATCCCAACCGCGAATGATACCGAGGCGGTTGCTTATCGGATTAGTTTTCTGTCCCATCTTGCTTAGTCTTGTTTTTCGTTATTGTTTTTGGTATCTACAAATAGAGTAACGTGATTAGAGCGTTTGCGGATACGGTATCCGCGACCTTGCGGAGCAGTACGGAGGCGTTTGAGCATCCGTGCAGAATCTACCATAACGCATGACACATAAAGAGTTTCGTTTTCCGCCTTCTGCTGGGTTTTCTGTTCCCAATTTGCGATAGCAGAGCGAAGTAGTTTTTCCATTCTGCCCGAGGCCTCTTTAGTTGAGAAACGGAGTACGCTAAGAGCACGGTTCACTTCCATACCGCGGATCATGTCTGCGACAAGCCGCATTTTGCGGGGGGAAGTAGGTACATTGTTTAGCTTAGCGAAATAAAGAGATTTGAGGGCTTCCTTTCTATTTTCGGCTGATATTCTTTTTCTTGCACCCATTTTATTTTGTGATTTTTTATTTTAAAAGAATGATATTAAAACGGGTAATAATTATTTCTTCTTGCCGCCGTGACCACGGAAAGTACGGGTAGGAGAGAATTCCCCGAGTTTATGTCCCACCATATTTTCGGTAACATAAACGGGGATAAATTTATTACCATTATGAACTGCAATAGTATGACCCACGAAGTCTGGTGAAATCATAGAAGCGCGTGCCCATGTCTTGATGACGGATTTTTTGCCGCTCTCATTCATGTCAAGCACTTTTTTCTCGAGTTTCAGGTTGATGTACGGTCCTTTTTTCAATGAACGACTCATAATAAAAGATTGTGGTTTTTAGTGGGTTATTTTTTCTTTCTTTCAATGATGAACTGGCTTGTCTGTTTTTTCGGGTGACGAGTTTTCTTACCTTTAGCCAACAAGCCTTTACGAGAACGTGGATGACCACCGGACTGACGTCCTTCACCACCACCCATCGGGTGATCAACAGGGTTCATTGCCACGCCACGAACGCGCGGACGACGACCGAGCCAGCGAGAGCGACCGGCTTTACCTGATTTTTCGAGAGCATGGTCAGCATTGCCTACAGTACCTACAGTGGCACGGCATGTACCGAGGATTTTGCGAGTTTCACCGGAAGGTAATTTCACAATGACATATTTATCTTCGCGGGAAGTGATTTGGGCGAAAGTACCTGCAGAGCGAACGAGTGCAGCACCCTGTCCCGGGCGGAGTTCGATATTATGAACGATGGTACCGAGAGGGATATTGGCAAGAGGGAGGGCATTACCTACCTCAGGAGCCACGTTTTCGCCAGATACAACGGTCTGACCGATTTGCAGTCCATTAGGAGCAAGAATGTAGCTTTTTTCTCCGTCAACGTAATACAGGAGAGCGATACGAGCGGAACGGTTAGGATCGTACTCGATAGCTTTCACTGTAGCCGGGACGGTATCCTTGCTACGTCTAAAATCAATTACTCTGTATTTTCTCTTGTGACCGCCACCGATGTAGCGCATAGTCATCTTACCGGTATTGTTACGTCCACCGGTTTTGCCAAAACCTCTGACAAGAGATTTTTCTGGGGCACTTGCAGTAATTGAATCAAATGCGCCAATAATTTTATGTCTTTGCCCCGGTGTAGTGGGGTTTAATTTACGTACAGCCATTTCTGTTTATTAAATGTTGCTATAAAAATCAATTTTATCTCCTTCTTTCAATGTGACGATAGCTTTTTTGTAGGTAGCTGTATGTCCATTGATAACGCCGGCTTTGGTATAACGGCTTTTCTTTTTGCCGTGATAGTTGGACGTATTTACAGCGAGGACCGTAACGCCATACATCTTTTCAACGGCTTTTTTAATCTCGATTTTATTTGCGGAGTGAGAAACCTGGAAGCCAACGCGATTGAATTTCTCACCGATCCGAGTCATCTTTTCAGTGACGATTGGTTTAATGATTATTGACATAGTTTCTTCTCCTTATGCGTTAAAATGTTGATCAATACCTGCGAGCGCAGCTTCAGTAAGCAACAACGCATTGCAATTAAGAATTGTGTATGTATTTAATTCTGAAACTGTTATCACATTGGTTTTTTTCAGATTCCGAGCGGACAAATATACAAATTTGTCAGCCTCCGGCAAAATAACGAGTGTTTTTTTGTCACTAATTTTCAGGTTATTAGCCATTTGAATGAAATCTTTGGTTTTTGGTGCATCAAACCGAATATTGTCAACAACCACAATCTCACCTTGAATTGCCTTATATGCAAGAGCAGAACGGCGGGCAAGCTGTTTGAGTTTACGGTTGAGTTTGAAGCTGTAGTCGCGAGGCTTAGGGCCGAAAACGCGGGCACCTCCTACGAGCAGCGGAGAATTGATATCACCCCGACGCGCACCGCCACCACCTTTCTGACGGCCGAGTTTCTTTGTAGATCCGGAAATTTCCGAACGTTCTTTAGCTTTGTGAGTACCCTGACGCTGGTTGGCGAGATACTGTTTTACATCGAGATATATGGCGTGATCGTTTGGTTCGATTCCAAATACGGCATCGTTCAAAGCAACTTTTCTGCCAGTATCCTCTCCTTTGATGTTATATACACTGAGTTCCATTATTTCTCTATTAAGACGATTGAACCTTTACAACCCGGAACAGAACCTTTCACAATGAGGAGATTGTGTTCGGGCATGATTTTAATAACTTGAAGGTTTTGCATGGTAACACGGTCACCACCGGTACGTCCGGCCATACGCAAACCTTTGAACACTTTAGCGGGGTAAGAGCATGCACCGATAGAACCAGGGGCACGGAGACGGTTGTGCTGACCGTGAGTAGACTGTCCCACACCGCCGAAGCCATGGCGTTTAACGACACCCTGGAATCCTTTACCTTTTGAAGTGCCGATTACATCGACCCAATCGCTGTCAGAAAAGATGTCAACAGTAATAGCATCGCCCAGTTTGTATTCACCATCGGCGAATCCTTTAAACTCTACGAGTTTTCTTTTAGGGGTTACTCCTGATGCTGCGAAGTGTCCCTTTTCGGCCTTGTTCGTGTGTTTCTCCGTTTTGTCGCCATAACCGAGTTGCAGAGCCTGGTAGCCGTCTTTCTCGATTGTCTTGATTTGAGTAACCACGCAAGGACCTACTTCAATAACAGTACATGGAAGATTTTTTCCATCGCTGAAAACGGAAGTCATTCCGATTTTTTTTCCAATTAATCCTGGCATTTTTGATAAATAATTTGATTAACGATGAATCTATAGGCTGGGCATAGGCTCAGGGTAAAGCTTACCCAGCATGGATCAGAAAAGATATTGATTTTTGTCATGCCGTTCACACGGCATGACAGATTCGTGTCATTCCATCAAGCTTTGATTTCCACTTCAACACCTGACGGCAACTCAAGTTTCATGAGAGCGTCCACTGTCTTAGTATTAGAGCTGTGAATGTCGATAAGGCGTTTGTAACAAGAGAGTTCGAACTGTTCGCGTGATTTCTTATTTACGAAAGTCGAACGGTTGACAGTAAATATACGTTTGTGTGTAGGGAGGGGGATAGGACCTGAAACTACAGCACCGGCGGCTTTGACCGCTTTGACAATTTTCTCTGCTGACTTGTCAACGAGAGTGTGATCGTAAGATTTGAGTTTAATACGAATTTTCTGACTCATAATAATATAAATTTCATAAATCGGCAAAGGGCAGCGGGTTAAGAGTCATACGCTAACCCGCTACCTTTGCCTGGGTTTGTATTTTTAATTAAAGGAGGTCAACACGGCCTTGAGCGGCTTCAACCACCGGTTTGGCGATCGACGAAGACACCTCTGCATAGTGCGAGAACTCCATCGAAGAGGTTGCACGACCTGAAGTAATGGTACGGAGTGCTGTCACATAACCGAACGTTTCAGCGAGTGGCACCTTAGCCTTAACTACCCTGGCACCCGTACGGCTTGACTCCATTCCTTCTACTTGTCCACGACGCTTGTTCAAGTCACCGATGACATCACCCATCGACTCTTCCGGAGTAACCACTTCGAGCTTCATGATAGGCTCCAAAAGGACAGGCTTAGCTTTCGCACAAGCATTCTTGAATGCAAACTGGGCACAAAGTTCGAAAGAGAGCTGGTCAGAGTCAACGGGGTGGAAGGATCCGTCGACGAGAGTAACTTTGAGGGTATCGAGCGGGAATCCTGCAAGCACACCATTCTTCATGGCATTCTGGAAACCTTTCTGGACTGCAGGGATGAATTCCTTAGGTATGTTACCGCCTTTCACCTCATCGACAAATTGAAGAGAGCCTTCAAAGCCTTCGTCAACAGGGCCGACCTTAACTATGATATCGGCAAACTTACCACGACCTCCAGATTGTTTCTTATAGACTTCACGGAGATCAACAGTCTGAGTTACAGCTTCTTTGTAAGATACTTGAGGCCGTCCCTGGTTACATTCCACCTTAAATTCACGTTTAAGGCGGTCAATAATGATTTCGAGATGGAGCTCACCCATACCAGAGATAACGGTCTGTCCGGACTGTTCGTCTGTCTTGACAGTAAATGTCGGGTCTTCTTCTGCAAGTTTAGAGAGACCGATACCAAGCTTATCAAGGTCAGCCTGGGATTTAGGTTCAACTGCTATACCTATCACAGGATCCGGGAAGTCCATCGATTCGAGAGCGATAGGATTTGCCTCATCGCAAAGTGTGTCACCTGTACGAATGTCTTTAAAGCCGACTCCTGCGCCTATATCACCGGCAGCGACACAATCTACAGGGTTCTGCTTGTTAGAGTGCATCTGGAAGAGACGCGATATGCGTTCTTTCTTCTCCGTGCGGACATTGTATACGTACGATCCGGCATCAACTTTACCTGAATAGACGCGGAAATAGCAGAGACGTCCCACATAGGGGTCAGTAGCGATCTTGAATGCAAGGGCAGTGAGAGGTTCTTCATCGCTTGGCTTACGGGAGAGCTTCACTTCCGGATCACGAGGATCCGTACCTACAATTTCGGGGGTATCGAGCGGAGACGGCAGATAGAGACAAACGGCATCAAGAAGAGGCTGCACGCCCTTGTTCTTGAATGAAGACCCGCAGATGATGGGATTAATCTCCATAGAAAGAGTTCCCTTGCGGATAGCAGAGCGTATTTCGTCTTCAGTAATCGTCGACGGGTCATCGAAATATTTTTCCATAAGCGTGTCGTCAAAAGACGCAACGGTTTCAAGCATCTTGTCACGCCACTCCTTAGCTTCATCGAGGATATCAGCCGGTATTTCCTCCTCGACATATTCGGCCCCCATTGTCTCATCGTGCCAATAAAGGGCTTTCATCTTGATAAGGTCAACGATTCCGCGGAAATTCTCCTCTGCGCCTATAGGGATTTGGACAGGACACGGGTTAGCGCCGAGCACTTCCTTGATTTGAGTCACCACATCGAAGAAGTTAGCTCCTGAGCGGTCCATTTTGTTGACATAACCTATACGCGGCACATTATATTTGTCAGCCTGGCGCCATACGGTTTCCGACTGAGGTTCAACACCACCAACGGCACAGAAAGTAGCGACAGCGCCATCAAGTATACGCAGCGAACGTTCCACTTCTACAGTAAAGTCCACGTGTCCCGGGGTGTCAATAAGGTTGATGCGATATTGTTTTCCTGCATAGTTCCAACGTGTGGTAGTAGCAGCAGAAGTGATGGTGATACCGCGTTCCTGCTCCTGAGCCATCCAGTCCATAGTAGCAGATCCATCATGTGTCTCACCTATTTTATGGGTAAGACCGGTATAAAACAATATACGTTCGGAGGTTGTAGTCTTACCGGCATCAATGTGGGCCATGATACCGATATTACGAGTCAATGATAAATCGTGTTTAGCCATCGTAGTAAAAAATTCTCTGTTTCTTGATTAAGTTAGAAGCGGAAATGAGCGAACGCACGGTTTGCTTCTGCCATACGGTGAATTTCTTCTTTACGCTTGAATGCACCGCCCTGGCTGTTGAAGCCATCGACTATCTCAGCAGCGAGTTTTTCTGCCATGGAACGGCCAGCGCGCTTGCGTGAGTAGGCGATAAGATTCTTCATAGATATTGACTCTTTACGGTCGGGGCGGATTTCAGTAGGCACCTGAAAAGTGGCACCGCCAACGCGACGGGACTTGACCTCTACCTGAGGCGTGATATTTTCGAGGGCTTTTTTCCAGATTTCGAGCGGGGACTTCTCCTCATTAGGGAGTTTGGTCTTCACGATATCGAGAGCGCCATAAAAAATGCTGAAGGCAATGGATTTTTTACCGTCATACATAAGGTGATTAACGAACTTGGTCACCATAGCTTCGTTAAAAACGGGATCCGGAAGGACTACACGCTTTTTTGGAGTTGATTTTCTCATTAGATTGAAACTTTTTTGTTTTTGTCTTTGGCTGTTTTTTGTCTTCAACCAGATTTGAATCTGATTTACTCAACCTTCATCAGTGATACCAAATATCAAAAACCAGTTAATTAAATACTGCTGTTAGAAAAGGGGGTTTGTCGTTTCAGACAAGGATTATTTTTTCTTGCCCTGAGCAGCCGGAGCCGCTCCAGCCTTAGGCCGTTTTGCCCCGTACTTAGAACGACGCTGGGTACGTCCGGCAACGCCGGCAGTATCGAGAGTGCCACGAACTATGTGATAACGCACACCAGGAAGGTCTTTGACACGGCCGCCACGAACGAGCACTATAGAGTGTTCCTGGAGGTTGTGTCCTTCTCCCGGGATATAGGCATTGACTTCTTTCGCATTAGTCAGGCGCACACGCGCAACTTTACGCATAGCCGAATTAGGCTTTTTAGGGGTAGTAGTGTAAACACGCACACAAACGCCGCGGCGTTGCGGGCATGAATCCAACGCAGGAGACTTACTTTTGTATTCAAGAGTAGTACGTCCTTTTCTAACCAATTGTTGAATAGTAGGCATTTCGTTTTGATTTTTAGTACTTTAAACTTTTACATTCTTTCCCACACTTCGGGGCTGCAAAGATACAATTATTTTTCCGAATAACAAGGGTTTGCGTTTATTTTTTGAGGGATTGCATTCAACAAGCAAAAACAAAATCGGATACAGAGTCTGCAAGCAGCCACAGCGAGGGGATAAAAAACGTCAATTTTTCATACCTTCACTGTGGCTGATTTCCTGTCATACTTCACTTCCAGATCCGGTACATCTGACCAGATCCAGGTAAAGAGGGCAGAACAAAATGCAGCCGGCCGACAATGCAGGTCTGCATTGTCGGCCGGTTGTGGATTTCATTATCCGAAAGAGCGACAAAATACACACAGATACAATGTACCCAGCCTTTACTTCCCAATCGGAGCGAAAGCGAACGAGGGGCGAATCAGGCTATTTCAATCATAACCATGTCTTTTGCTATGCGTTCGCCGACGGTGACATTGATTTTCTTTATTGTTCCGTCGAAAGGCATGACGATGCGGTTGCGCATTTTCATGGCTTCATGGATAAGGAGCAACTCACCAGCGCGGACATTCTGTCCCTCTTTCACTTCGACAGAGACAATAGTGCCGGGGATATGCGAACGCACCTGATGGTCATCGGGGGCCACCCACGGGCGACGCTGTTTGTATTTCGCAGTCAGAAGGGTCTGATATTTGCGGGCTTCTACGGCGAAACCTACAAATTCATTGTTTTGTTCATCCATAATAAGTAACACACAAAAATTTAGTTTATACGAAAGATCCAAGTAGCTACGACTTTTTCAGCTGCGATGAATCCGGTGTTTTCCGGCAATTTCCACCCGAGCGCACTTCCAAATCCATACGGCAGCTAATTTTTGCGAGTACTTCATCTTTATCAATGCACGGCGACAAAAGCCGTTTTCCGGAACATCCTTACAGAAACAGGGTACCGCGCAGAATATCCCGGTTCAGAAACAAGACATTAAAATGGAGGCAGACCGTGTTTTTTGGACGGGCGGTACTCTTCCTTTTGTTTTGAAACTGAAAGGGTGTGTATCAGCATGCTGCGGGTTTCAGAAGGTTCGATAACGGCATCGATATAACCTTTAGAAGCGGCGACAAACGGATTGGCGAACTTGGCCGTGTACTCTTTGACTTTCTCTTCGCGCATTGCGACCTGGTCTTCGGCGGCCCTGATTTCCTTGGCAAAAATGATGTTGGCTGCACCTTCAGGCCCCATGACGGCGATTTCGGCAGACGGAAGGGCGAATACGAAGTCTGCTCCGAGGTGACGGGAGTTCATGGCAATGTAGCCGCCTCCGTATGCCTTTCGCAGAATGACGGTAATCTTGGGCACCGTGGCTTCGGAGTAGGCGTAAAGGACTTTGGCACCGTGCCGGATGACACCGGCGTGTTCCTGATCGACACCCGGCAAATATCCAGGCATGTCTTCGAGAGTAACGACGGGGATATTGAATGAATCGCAGTAGCGGATGAAACGGGCAGCTTTGTCGGCACTGTCACAATCGAGTACACCGGCGAGGTACATCGGCTGATTGGCAACGATACCCACGGTATTGCCATCCATACGGGCAAATCCGATAACGATGTTCCTGGCAAAGAGTTCCTGTATTTCAAAGAAATCAGAATCATCGACAATTGCACGAATGATATCGCGCACATCGTAAGGCTGTTTCGGATCGGACGGGATGATGTCTTCGATTTTCCTGCCGGATACAGGAAGTGCGGGAACCATGGGGTCGGCTTTCTTGGCGTTGTTCCAAGGGATGAAACTAAGGAGCTTCTTGATCTGATCAAAACATTCCTGCTCAGAACGGGCGAAGAAGTGTGCGTTACCTGTGATTTCGGCATGGACGCGGGCACCACCGAGCTCTTCCTGCGATATTTTCTCGCCGAGGACTGATTCGATGACATTAGGTCCGGTTATGAACATTTTCGAAATGTTGTCGACAACAAATACGAAATCGGTAAGGGCCGGAGAATATACGGCTCCGCCGGCGCAAGGGCCGAGGATAACTGAAATCTGGGGAATAACGCCGGAGGACATTGTGTTGCGGTAGAAGATCTCACCGTATCCGGCCAATGCGCCGATACCCTCCTGAATGCGTGCGCCGCCGGAGTCATTGATGCCGATGCACGGTACTTTCATCTTCAAGGCATGATCCATGATTTTGGTGATTTTCCGAGCGTGTTTCAGACCGAGAGATCCACCCATGACGGTGAAGTCCTGAGCATAAACGCACACAGGATTGCCGTTCATGGTTCCGATACCGGTGATGACACCATCGCCGGGGAGGACTTTCTTATCCATACCGAAGTTGCGCTCCTCGTGTTCGACGAAGAGATCGAACTCCTGAAACGAGCCTTCGTCGAGAAGGGCCAGGATTCGTTCGCGGGCAGTGAGCTTGCCCATAGAAATCTGCTTTTCAATAGCAGCATCGCCGCCGCCTTTTTCGGCGACGGCTTTCAGCTCGCGAAGTTCTTCAATGTTTTTTTCCAATGACATGTTTTTATCACTTTTATGACACAACGCCGCTGTAGGAGGAACTGACAGCATGCTACAGAACTTACCGGCAGACGTTGCATTTACCAACAAAGCAGTACGACAAAATGTCATACTGAATATTTTAACAGCGTTCATGAAAAATGTTTCATAGAACGGTTGGCAAATGTACTACAGTTTTGCGACATACGCAAGAGCCTGAATCAGGAGGCGGCAGAAAGTGCGACAGGTCAATGGCAGGATGGAAAAGACGGGTGTATTTTCCAATGGGATTATCCGGTGTACTTATTTGTTGTATTGGGAGAAATAGATGAGATGGATATAGCCGTCGTTTTCATCAACTTCAGTGAATTTTCCAGAGTCGTCGGCCGACTGTTCGATTTCGATGACGGAGTCGAAGTCGATTTTGTCGAGCGGTTCTGTGATTCGCTCAATGGGGCACGGGACAACCACGCTTTTGACGCCTTGGCGAGTACGGCAGGTGTAGCGTGCCAGCTTGATTTTGTTTTCGGAGTTTACGACGTAACAGGTGTTGCGGGTACGAATAAGGTCGGAATTTCCGGCGTTGACGAAGAGGCGGTTGGCAATGCGGGTGAGGCGGTTGCCCGGGAGGTCGTTGATGCGGTTTTTGCCGTGGTTGATAAATTCAGGGGAATTGTCACGAATGTAGCATCCGGGCAAATCGATATTGTATTTTCCGAAGACGGGTTTGATGTCTTCGAGCCAACCGCAGTCGCCGGCCAGCGTGTAGACACCGATGCCGAGTTCGGGATGATTCCTGACATAGGGGAGGATGGATTGCGATATGTACCGGCCGAACATATTGTCGCATCCGTCGTATATGTAAACGATTTTGTAGTCTTTGCCGTCGGACTGGATTTTGGAGGCGAGTTCGTTGACTGTAAACGGGATCAAGTCGGGGTATTTCTTCGGGGCTTCGGCATAACGGCGTTCGGTTTCCACACAAACTTGTACGCACGAACTGAACATGAGAGCAGCCAATGCTGCAATGATAAGATTTCCTCGTTTCATAGCATTATAGTTTTTAGGCGGTTAATATTGTTGTCGGATTTCAGACTGCATCCATCAATTATAGGGTGCAAAATCTAACGGAATTATAAAACATTCATGATCCGTAACAGCCTTATAATATCCAGGTACTATCATAACAGGATATTCAACATGTAAAAATTCGAGAGCTACAGGTTCGTCGATCACCATCGCCTCTTCAATGTATATACCGCCGTAAGTGCCAATATATTTATATACGCAACAAATCAACTTTTTTTCATAATAATAAAATCTTAAAAATAAAACATAAATAACCGTGCCGAGTATGTACTCACAATGCCGTAATGTCCAAAGTACATGGGACGATGCCGCAAACGTAAAACGAACACTGATGTGGGGGTGTATGGTCACCGGGAATCGTACAACGCTTCAAAGGTATACTTTATTTTGCACATTTGCAAGAATTTTCAACAAAAAAATTTCATTTTCGTCATATTAGCTGCAAAACATGATTGTATGATTGCGAAAACGGGAAGTATGACACGGCGCGGTTCAGTGTTGTATTGTGATGCTGTTCTACACGGAAAGTACACGGAAGATACACGGAAGATACACGGAATGTACCCCCGGATGAAGGCCGGACCGGACGTATGCCCCGCCGTTATGTCCTCCGGATTGTCGTGACTTTGCGCTACATCGTCAGGAATGCTTTCGAAAGGTATCGTATCCGCCCCGAAAATTATCGTACAATTATAGCAAATTGTCATTCCATTTGTACTTTTTGTTTTCTCAGTCATAATTGTATAAAAAAAATATGGCAACCATATCAAAAAAAATTCGTTACTTTGCAGTCGGGAAACCGCTTTCAATCTCAAATCCCCGACCATAATAATGCGCCACCTCAACATACTATTCATCACCGATGCACTTACAGAGCCACTTTATGGCCGTCGCACACGTTTTTTCTGTTCATATTTCCACCGGCAGGGTCACACGGTGCATCTCATCACCGAGAAATACAAGCCATTACCGTTCAAAGAAGATTATGAGATAACCGAAATTCCATATTACCGGCACTTGTCGGGCTGGAAGTTCAAGACGGAATGGGCTGCAAAAAATGCGTTGAGCGTATTGTTCAATTACCGCAACCGTTATTTTGCACGCCGTATAGCGCGAACCGAGGCTTCGGAGCACCCCGACATAATAATATGCAGCACATTTTCGAGCATGGGTCTTCTTGCCTCGGCCCGGCTGGCCGAAAATATGGGCATTCCCTTCATAGCAGACCTCCGCGACATAACGGAACAGAGTCCAAACAACGAGCACGAACGGCCGGCAAGCAGCAACAGCCGGCTGTCGGGTCTGCTGGTTTCACAATTTCGCAAAGTCAATATCCGCCGCCGCAACAAAATATTACGCAGAGCCGATGCCATAACCGCCGTAAGCCCGTGGACGGTGGATTTCCTGTCGCAATTCAACGGTAAAACCCGTCTCATATACAACGGCTACGACAGTGCCTTATTCAGCTTCAAAGAACGCCATAACCCGAAATTCCAAATAATATACATGGGGAAATGGTACCCGAAAATGCAAGATCCCACACCATTGTTTGAATCATTGCAACAAATCAAGGCATCCCAACCGGACATGTACCGCGACATTGTCGTATCGTGGTATACCGATTCGGATTGCACCGAACGTCTCAAAAGCCACGCTTCACGGCACGACATAACAGACTGCATGGAATACAATGATTATGTGCCGTTTGACAACGTGCCTGAGCTGTTGCGCCTAAGTTCGGTGATATTGATACTTTCGGACGAAAGCTCCCCGCATGTGCTGCCCACCAAACTGTTTGAGGCAATAGGAGTGGAAAAGCCGGCACTGTGCGTGAAATGCGTTCCCGGGGCATTGGCCGACACCATAACCAATGCGGGAGCGGGCCTTGCCACAGCCGATGTGCAGGAAATCATACAGTTCATCGCCAGCCGCCACGAAGAGTGGAAATCCAACGGACATACACACCAAGCCGTAAGAAACAGCAGATTCTATTCGCGCAGCTACCAGGCCGAACAAATGTCAGGACTTATATACGAACTTACTGAAAAACCGTAGCTCATCATGAAAATCACGAGACCAATCATACTGTTTTCGCTGCTGGTCTGCTCTGTCGTACTGCCGGCCCAACAAGAGGTACTTGGCAAATGGACAACCATCGATGACAAGACAAACGTCCCGGCCTCAATAGTCTGCATCTACAAGGCAGAAGACGGAAAATACTATGGCAGGGTGGAACGTCTGCTCATAAAAGGCTATGAAGATATGCGCTGCACCGAATGCAAAGGTGATCTGAAAGACAAGCCGGTAGCAGGAATGGTAATACTGCGCGGCATGGAATATACAGACGGCAAGCTGTGCAACGGCTCGGTGCTCGACCCCGAAAGCGGCAAAACCTATTATGGCAGGATATGGTACGACAGCAAACTCGGCAAACTCATATTGCGCGGTTCGCTGGACAAACGGGGCATTTTCGGACGCAACCAAGAATGGATACGGCGGGAAGAAAAATGACCTGCATCCGACACACAACCATAGCCACATAAGTCTTAAATAATATCAAAAGCACAACTTTTCCGATACAAAATATTTGTGTTTTTCCAAAAAAGGCATACCTTTGCAACGTGTTTTTCATGGTATTAGATTTAAGGTTAAGAAAAGATTGTGGTAGCCGCGACGGCTGCCCTTTCTTGTTTTTAAGGGGACATGAAATCACAGAATCCCGTCACCATATACAAGGAACAACAGGAAACAACATATACCCAATACACCGGACAGACAATGAAACAACTGACAGGGCTTACCTTAGACGAACTGCGCCAAGTGGCAACAGAGGCCGGACTGCCGGCTTTCACAGGCAGACAGATAGCCGACTGGCTATATAAGAAGCACGCCACTTCGATTGACGAAATGACCAACCTGTCGCTCACGGGACGCGAAAGGCTGAAATCGGAATACGAAGTGGGACGCTCGGCTCCCGTATGGTCAGCCCACTCAACCGACGGGACAAACAAATATCTGTTCAACACTGCACACGGCCAGATAGAGACGGTGTTCATTCCGGAAGAGGACCGCGGCACGCTGTGCGTATCGTGCCAAGTAGGATGCAAGATGAACTGCCTCTTCTGCATGACAGGGAAACAGGGTTGGAGCGGAGATCTCACAGCCGGAGAAATCATCAACCAACTGGCTTCTGTCCCCGAATGCGACAGACTGACGAATGTTGTATTCATGGGTATGGGCGAGCCATTTGACAATATCGACGCCGTAATAGACGCCTGCAAGATACTGACTGCAGACTGGGGTTGGGGATGGAGTCCGAAACGCATCACAGTGTCAAGCGTAGGTCTGCTGCCGGGATTGAAACGTTTCCTTGCCGAAACCGAATGCCATCTTGCCATATCGCTCCACAATTCCATACCTGAAGAACGGCTGCGGCTTATGCCGGCAGAACAGGCATACTCCATAGCCGATATCCTCAAAGAAATCAAGAAGCACGACTGGGAACACCAACGTCGCGTGTCATTTGAATATATAGTATTTGAGGGAGTAAACGATTCGATGCGGCACTCCGCCGAACTGGTGCGCCAACTGAGAGGTTTTACTTGCCGCGTGAACCTGATAAGATTTCATTCTATTCCAGGCACAGAGCTGCACAGTCCGAATGAGGAAGACATGATACGCATGCGCGACTATCTGACCGACAATGGCATAATCTGCACCATCAGACGTTCGCGGGGCGAAGACATTCTCGCCGCCTGCGGACTGCTGTCATCAAACTACAAACACAACAACGCATAGGTCCACCATCCAACAAAGCCATGTATATCCGTAGAAAAACAAACGCCATAAAAGTCGGCAATATGACCATCGGCGGTGACGCGCCCATCCGTATACAGACAATGGCAAACACCGACACCAATGACATCGAAGTCTCTGTAGCCCAAGCATTACGCTGTATAGAAGCCGGTACAGAACTGCTGCGCTACACAACGCAAGGTGTACGAGAAACCGAAAGTCTGCGTCAGATAAAGGCCGGGCTGAGGGCACGAGGCATAGAGCTGCCGCTGGTAGCCGACATCCATTTCAACCCCAACGTAGCTGAAGCGGCTGCGCGATATGTAGAGAAAGTACGCATCAACCCCGGAAATTTTGTAAAGGGACACAATGGCGAATACACCGATGAAGAGTGGAAAAACGAAGTGGAAGAGATACGCCTCAAGCTGCGTCCACTACTTGCCATCTGCCGACAAAACGGCACGGCCATACGTATAGGCGTAAACCACGGATCCCTTTCGCCACGCATAATGAGCCGCTACGGCAATACGCCCGAAGGACTTGCCGCATCGTGCATGGAGTTCATCGGCCTCTGCCAGCAAGAGGGATTCACCAATCTCATACTCTCGGTCAAGGCATCCAACACCATGGTGATGATTCATGCCGTACGCCTTCTGGTGCAGATGATGGACCAAAAGGGGCTGCGCTATCCGCTGCACCTCGGAGTCACCGAAGCCGGCAGCGACATGGAAGGCCGCATCAAATCAGCTGTAGGCATCGGCACACTCCTGCATGACGGTATAGGCGACACTATCCGTGTATCGTTATCCGAAGCCCCAGAGGCAGAAATACCTGTAGCCCGCCGATTGGCAGACTACATTGCAAGCCAATACCAATCAGACAACAATCGCATCGATTTGATCGACTCTCTTTCCACCGCATTCTCACACCGTAAAACAGACAATGTAGGAATATTCGGAGGCGACAACGTGGTCCGTGTCGTAGGCAACAAAACCTCCAACGGCGACCTCAAGGCCGACACTCTTTTCAACGACATTCCCCAGGGCGTTCATCTGCTTGCTCCCGCCACAGGAAAAACGTTGATGGCCGATGTACGGACAACGATCAGATCAGCCAAAGACACCGAAGGGGATACCAAACCTTTCGTTGTAAGCTTCAATTATCCGGCTGTCAGTCTCGAAGAGCTCCAGATCCGTGCAGCCGCCGATTTCGGGCCTCTGTTGATAGACAACCTGATAGACGGGATCAATATCCAGACCGAAAACCCGGACATCACAGAAGAGCAACTTACAGAGTCCGCTTACGCGATACTCCAGGCAGCAGGAGCAAGAGTATCGCGGACAGAATATATATCATGCCCAAGTTGCGGGCGCACCAAATTCAACCTTCCAGAAGCAGTACGCCGGGTAAAAAAGGCTACCGCGCAGTATGCCGGGCTGAAGATAGCGGTGATGGGCTGCATAGTCAATGGTCCGGGTGAAATGGCCGATGCCGACTACGGCTATATCGGAGCCGGAGCGGGACGTGTGTCACTCTACCACAAAGCTCAATGTGTGGAAAAAAACATACCGGAAAACGAAGCCATTGACCGCCTGATACATTTGATCGAGACTACCAAAAGGTCTTAAACGGTCTTTTATAACATATTATTAGAAAATTACACTGAAAAGATTTGCTTCCAACAATATTATTGTTTACCTTTGACGCCCAAATGGCACGGTAGTATCTTCTGAATTAAAGCATTACAACTCAACATAATAATCAAAATTCACTATGAAAAAAATGCACAATTTCAACGCAGGACCTTGCGTTCTTCCACGTCAGGCAGTGGAATCTGCAATCGAGGCAATCCGTGATTTCGACGGAACCGGCATCGGCATTCTTGAAATTTCCCACCGAACTCCAGGCTGGGAGCGCATAATGGCCGAAACCCGCCAGTTGTGGCGCGAGCTTCTCAACATCCCCGAAAACTATGAAATCCTTTTCCTCGGCGGAGGCGCTTCAACTCAGTTCTTCCACGTTCCGGCCAACCTTCTTGCTAAAAAAGCCGCTTATCTCCAGACCGGTGTTTGGGCCAAGAAAGCTGCCAAAGAAGCCAAATTCTACGGAGATGTAGAAATCGTTGCATCTTCTGAAGACAAAAACTACACCTACATTCCTAAAAACTACACCATCCCGACAGATGCCGACTACTTCCACATCACTACCAACAATACCATCTACGGTACTGAAATAAAATATGATATGGACTGCCCTATCAACTTGGTTGCTGACATGTCATCAGACATCATGAGCCGTCCTGTAGACATAAAGAAATACGCCCTCATCTACGGTGGCGCACAGAAGAACGTAGGCCCTGCAGGCGTTACTTTCGTCATCATCCGTCGTGACCTTCTCGGCAAACTCGACCGGAAGCTCCAGACTATGGTTGACTACAAAACACATGCAGCCGACGAAGAGCGCAACATATCCATGTTCAACACTCCTCCCGTATTTCCTATCTTCGTCATGCACGAAACCCTCAAATGGGTGAAAGAGATGGGCGGCGTTGAAGCCATGAACAAAATCAACAACGAAAAGGCCAACCTACTCTACAACGAAATAGACCGCAATTCAATGTTCGTAGGCACAGCCGAGAAAGAAGACCGCTCTATCATGAACGTTTGCTTCGTAATGGCCGAGCAGTACAAAGACAAAGAAGCTGATTTCATGGCATTCGCGAAAGAACGCGGCATGGTAGGTATCAAAGGACACCGTTCGGTAGGCGGTTTCCGCGCTTCTATCTACAACGCATGTCCAATAGAGTCTGTACAAGCTCTCGTAAAATGCATGCAAGACTTCGAAGCTGCCAACAAATAATCGGAAACACGATAAAATATACCAACAAAAGAGGAGGGATTTTAGGATCTCTCCTCTTATTTTTTACAGTAACTTCCATGTGGAATTGATTTTCAATGACTTTTATTGCTGAAAATCAACTGTATAAGAAAATAACGGTACAACTATCCGTTAAGAGAAAATAGGAAGTGAAAGAGTTGCTTTTAGAGAGTGAAAGGATTAGAAAAGGCATGTGTTCCGGACGAAAGATTTAACCAAACCTTAACAGTTGATACGTTTTTTGATTTGCCAATATCGTATGGATGTAGGATTAAACTGCGAATCAGACAATAAACTTTAGTTAAGCTGAAAATTATAAGCGTAAAATAGGCGCAGTTTGAACTATTATTGCTATATTTGCAGTCTAACAGACGCAAACACAACCGTGAAAGAGAATATCTATATGTTGCCTGACGGCGAAATCCGCCATCGGCTGGGACAAAAAATAAGGCATTTGCGACTCCGACAGAACTTCACTCAGACGTCGCTCGCAGAACAGGCGCAAGTCTCACTGACGACATTAAAAAAAATCGAGAAAGGCGATATAAGCTATTTCGATTCCTTGATGCGTGTGCTCCGCGTTCTGGGCGAACTGGATGCATTTTCCCCCCTTATTAAGGAAGATGAGATGAGCCCCAACGAATACTTTGAGTTTGTCGAGGCAAGTAAAAAGAAGCTGCGCAAACACGCAAGCGGCAACAACAAAACCCACCCACAGCCTAATCCGGAGGAATCTGAATGGTAGATATAGCGAGAGTAAACCTGTATGGTCAACCCGTCGGAACATTCCGATGGGACAACAACCGCCAGTTGGCACATTTCGAGTATGCCGACAGTTTCATCGGCAAAGGACTTGAACCCTCGCCGATTCTAATGCCTGTACGCCAGGGAAGGGTGTATTCGTTCTCCGACATAGGTCGTGAGACGTTTAAAGGGCTTCCAGGAATGCTCGCCGATTCATTGCCCGAT
Organism: Candidatus Aphodosoma sp.; assembly: GCA_051870875.1. Lineage (GTDB taxonomy): Bacteria > Bacteroidota > Bacteroidia > Bacteroidales > Paludibacteraceae > Aphodosoma. Next base: position 2,633 of record JBJECG010000058.1, on the reverse strand, counting down.
ACTTACGGACGAGCATTGTTCGACCGTTGGCTTGCGCTGACCGGCCGTAGCAGCGGAAACGCTGTTGAGACACTATGTTTCCTCGGCAAATGCTGCATGGGAGCACTGGAGTTTGAACCGGCCATGGATGCACCCTACAGTCCGGATGTCAGAATAGAACTTGACTCCCTTGTTGAAGTGGCAAACAAGGCACTGTCTGAAAAGGAAGATTTCGGAGCCAATCTTGAAGAGGACAAGAAGGCGGCGATAGCCGAAATCGTGCGCCTCGGCACCTCTGCCGGAGGTCAGAGGGCAAAAGCTATCATAGCCTACAATCCACTGACAGGTGAAGTCCGCTCAGGACAGATTGAAGCCCCGGAAGGCTTTGACTATTATCTTATAAAACTCGACGGCGTCACCGCTGAAGCCGGATTCAGGGAAACGCAGAATTTCGGCCGATTGGAATACTCTTTCTATCGACTTGTTAAGGAATGTGGCATAGAAATGTCGAATTGCAGTCTGATAGAGGAGAATGGACGCGCCCATTTTCTCACCAAGCGTTTTGACCGCCGGAACGGTGAGAAAATCCATATGCAGACTCTTTGCGGAATAGCGCATTATGACTACCGCAATCCACGTTATTACTCATACGAGCAGGCGTTCAACGTGATGAGGGCATTGAGACTGCCATACTCACAGGCGCAGGAAATGTATCGTCGCATGGTATTCAATGTTGTAATCCGCAATCAGGATGATCATACCAAGAATATATCATTCCTTATGGACAGACAAGGCAAATGGGCTCTTTCGCCGGCATACGACATGGGATTTGCCTATAATCCAAAGGGCGGATGGACAGCACAGCACCAGATGTCGATCAACGGAAAGTTTGACGGTATTTCCCGTCAGGACCTTATAGAATTTGCCAAGCGCAACAATATAAAAGATGCTGCTGAAATAATCGACCGCATTACCGAAGTATCTTCACGCTGGCCTCTATTGGCAAGGGAATGTGAAGTTCCCCAGCCCATGATAGATGCCATTATGCCGAATCTAAAACTCTCCATATAATACATCCGTCTTCGCAAAGACTTCAATAACCATGAAAATATATCCCGACAGAGACAAGGCATTTCCAAATCCTGCGATTCCGAGCCTTTGCTACATAAAGAATGTGGTGAAGAATCCGAGAATAATCATAGGCGATTATACATATTACGATGATATCGACGGAGCCGACAGGTTTGAGGAGCACATCACGCATTTCTATGATTTCATCGGTGACAAGCTGATAATCGGCAACTTTTGTGCCATCGCCAAGGGTATCACATTTATCATGAACGGTGCCAACCATCGGATGGACTGCGCCACGACCTATCCCTTCTACATAATGGGAGAAGATTGGGGAGATGCCATTGCTCCGGTAATGGATGAGTTGCCGCTCAAAGGTGATACAGTTATCGGCAACGATGTATGGATCGGGCAGAACGTGACAATCATGCCCGGCGTACATATAGGCGACGGGGCCATAATCGGCACTAATGCCACGGTTGCCTCAAACATTCCTCCTTTTTCGATAGCCGTCGGCAATCCGGCAAAAGTCATACGCCGCAGATTTGACGATGAAATGATAGACTTACTGGAACGTCTACAATGGTGGAAACGACCTATTGAAGAGGTTGATAAATTGATCCCTATACTCTCAAATCCTGATATCGCCGAGGCAAAAATTGAAATAAAGAAATATCTACAAAGTCAATAACAGGACACCTATCTGCGCAAACTGCGAATTCCAGTCCCCCTTAAGTCATTTTTGAGGAAAACGCCTGAATTTGTTTTCAACGGACGTCATGAGTTGTCAAGGTAAAGTGATACCTGACCGTTCTTGATGGGTCGTTTCCTGACCGTCACTTTCGTGCAGATGTTTGTCATATCGGTTGTGATTTTTATTGTTGTCTGATTCATTGTCAGGCTCTCTCTTGGCTTTGGTGCTTGCGCTCTTGCGTTCCGACACCTTCCGTGCCTCGTCCCAGTCGGCTTTGAGGTAGTATAGGCGGTTGCCGTGGATGCGCTCCGTCCTTACCCCGTGGGTGAGTGCGAACCTGCGGACTTGGGTCTTGCCCAGCCCGAACAGGCGCATGATGTCGAAACAGGAATACCAGTGCTCCGACAGGTTGCTTCCCAGCCGTTCCGCTTCCTCAGCCATAGCCTTGTCAACCTCGGCTTTCGGGAAGCACTTGGTGGCATTGGTTTTGACACAGGGTATCGAGTAGCACATACGGAGATTGTAAAATCGCCCGTAGGTATAATTGAATTTCCGGCATATCCCAGCCATCGTATAAAGGTCGCCTCCGGCACTCTCTTTGTCCGTGAACGTGTCGCGCACGGACTGCTTGTAGTTAGCCGCCGGAATGAGCTGCCGTTTGGGGCTGCCCTTCGCTTTCTTCTTTCCCTCCTTTTGGGAAAGGTCTTTTTCGGTGTTCGGTGTATCTTCGTTCATCTTCTTTTTTGTCTTTTTACCCTGCCTGGCGAAGATTGACATGCTCCGCTTGCAGTAGGTTGTTTCTCTAATCATCAGAAAGAAATCCTCCTTGGTGATGATTGTGATGTGGTATGTCAGCCTGCAAGCCCGGAGAGTGCCTTTATAAATGAGG
>JBJECG010000057.1:0-5122 GCA_051870875.1 Candidatus Aphodosoma sp. | reverse complement strand
CAAAGCAGCAGAGACCCAACCCAAGCACGGATGGTTTTCTCGCCTACACGATTGAGCAAGCGTCCGCTCTCCCATTTCAAATCAGGATAGGTGTTTTTCAAGACTTCAACACTATTGGTGACGGAACTACCTCCGGATGTGGCAAAAGGTATGATGGTCTTGCCTTTCAGATTGTGGCTTTCGATAAAAGTGTTGATGACACGGGGCGCGAGATCCCACCAGATAGGATAGCCGATGAAAATGATGTCGTAGTCGGTCATGTTGTCTTTATGGCCTTTGATGGCGGGGCGTGACGAGGGGGTGTTCATTTCCACAGAGCTGCGAGACTGACGGTCGTGCCAGTCAAGATCGGCTTCGGTGTAGGGGTCAACCGGAGAGATGGCATAAAGTTCGCCTCCGGTGACTTCTGCCAACATCTCTGCCGTCCGGGCAGTCGTACCAGTGGCAGAATAATAAGCCACCAAAATCCGGGTATTTCCAGGTCTGTCATTTTGTTGTGCCATAACGGATAGGCTTAAAGATAAACAAGCAAGTGCAGACAGCAACAGTTTACGCATTTTCATAACCACAGTTCATTTAAGTTTGTCATATTGTTCGTCGGATACAGGTTCAAGCCATTCGTTGGATGTGTTCTCACCCGGAAGTTCAAATGCAAGATGAGCAAACCAGCAGTCGGCAGCCGCACCGTGCCAGTGTTTCACACCGGCAGGAATGTGTATTACCGTACCGGGCCGGATTTGTTGTGCGGGTTTGCCCTCCTCCTGATACCATCCTCGTCCGGCAACTCCGACGAGCATCTGTCCGCCGCCAGAGTCGGCATTGTGTATATGCCAGTTGTTGCGGCAACGTGGTTCAAACGTGACGTTGGCAATGTTGACCTGCTCGGTTGAAACCGGTGCGAGATAACTGTTGCCGACAAAATATTTTGCGTAAGCCGTATTCGGTTGTCCGACAGGGAATATCATTTCCTGCTGGAACCGTTCTTTCTCAGTTGCCGCATCATCATCGGCCCACACTTCTTTGGCTATCCTAAAGCCGGCCCACGCGTTCGGCCATCCGGCATAAAAGGCGGCTTGTGTAAGCAAAGCCGCGATTTCCCTGCGTGTAATGCCGTGTTTCCTGCCCATCTCAAGATGGGAGCGGAATGAGGAGTCAGTCATTCCTTTGCCAATAAGGACCGATATCGTAATCATGCTGCGGTCATGAAGGCTGAGAGCAGAGTCGTTCCATACGCTGTCACCGAACAGGATATTGTCATTGATTTCGGCAAATTGCGGAGCAAAATCACCGAGCTGCGCATGTCCGGCTGTCTGTATTATTTTTTTCTGAGCCATAAGGTTAAATGTCATTATCAATGTTGCCGTTATAAGTACTGTCCTCTTCATGACTGTATTATGCAGTTATCATTCCGGATGCCGGTCCGGCTTCCCGGTATCGTTTTCTGAGCGCAAAGGTAAGAAAATTCCACCGTTGTTTCAGCAGACAAATTACAGTTTGTGCTACCTTTTTTACAGAATCTGCCGCTTTTGCGCTTTTTTGGGGGACTTCAACACTCAGTTCCACATTGCAAAAACGCAAATACAACAATATGCCGGACTTTCTTCACAACGCATAAAGCTACCTCTCGTTTTCAACTTCAAAACCGTATGTATCGCAACATTTGCAGCTGAATGTGTCAAATGTCCCGGTCTTGAATAAAACATACCGTTTTCCCCATGCAGACCCAAACACCACGGTCCATACTTGCACTTGAGGAACCTCACACAATCCTGTCAGTATCGGCCAGAACAGACTGGAATTGACATGAGACCTCGCCACGATACGTTCTGCCGACTGCAAGTGCATATATAATTCTGTCTAATTCAGTATTTATCCATATAATAGGACAAGAAAGCCTGCGGCTACAATAACTTTACAACATATTTGTGCAATAAAGTGAAAGTCCGGCCAGGAAGCTGCCAAACCTGCCTGGACTTGGTTATGCAAAGGAAATCCTGTTTCAAGGAAACGTCCAAAGACAGGAAAGACGACAGATTTACATTGAAAATGAGGGAACTGCGGTTTCAAAGAGCATTGACAACGGCAGGATTAATGGAAATAAAAAAGAAAACAAACGCAGGTCAGAGAGAAAACAAACGGGATATTGCCAAAAATCTGTCACAAATTCCGTACCTGGCTGCTGTGCGTATCAAAACATATTTTCTACACATTTTATTGTAGAAACGATACAAAATGACTACATTTGCCGATGTTATCATCCTATATTTATTCTATGGAATCGATCAGAGAAATCTACCGCATAGGCCGCGGCCCGTCAAGCAGCCACACAATGGGGCCGCATCGGGCCTCATGTATATACCTGGAGCAACACCCTTATGCAGTGGCCTTCACCGTAACTCTTTACGGGAGCCTCGCCGCTACAGGACGAGGGCACCTCACCGATGCCGCCATCACCGATGTACTGCAAGCGAAAGGCAGTGTCGAGTTCATCTGGAAACCCAAGACGTTCCTTCCCCGCCACCCCAACGCGATGACCATAGAAGGACGGGCGGCAGACGGGACATCATGCGGAGCCTGGACATTCTACAGCATCGGAGGCGGCGCACTCGTAAGCGATGACTATGACTGCTCGTCCGCCAAACGCGACATATACAACATCAACAACATGACCGACCTGCTCAAATGGTGCAACAACTCGGCACGCGCCTATTGGGAGTATGTCGAGGAGTGTGAAGGCAAAGAGATATGGGAGTTTCTAGAAAAAGTATGGAATACGATGCGCGCCGCCATCGAACGGGGTGTCGATACAGAAGGCATACTGCCCGGGCCGCTGCACATCAACCGCAAAGCTCCCAACTACCATGTCCGCGCACAAAGTTATAAAGACGCGCTGCGATCCAAAGGCCTTGTATTCGCATACGCACTGGCCGTCAGCGAAGAAAACGCAAGCGGCGGCACCATAGTCACAGCCCCCACCTGCGGATCGAGCGGCGTGATACCAGCAGTATTGTATTACCTCCAGAAAGAATACAACATCAACGACCGCCGCATCCACCGAGCACTTGCCACCGCAGGGCTGATAGGATCCGTCGTCAAGCACAACGCCTCGATATCGGGAGCTGAAGTCGGCTGCCAGGGCGAAGTAGGTGTGGCATGCGCCATGGCAGCCGCAGCCGCCGAACAACTGATGGGCGGCAGTCCGGCCCAGATAGAATATGCCGCCGAAATGGGCCTCGAACACCACCTCGGCATGACGTGCGACCCTGTATGCGGTCTCGTACAGATACCGTGTATCGAACGCAACGCATACGCCGCCGCGCGGGCACTCGATTCCCAGATATACTCATCATACACCGACGGACGCCACCGAGTATCATTCGACCAGGTAGTACACGTGATGAAACAGACCGGACATGACCTCCCGTCACTCTACAAAGAGACAGCCGAAGGCGGTCTGGCCACAGCCTATCATAATACGAAACAGTAAACTCCCATATACCCAACATTAAAAACCCAAAACTATGAAACCAGTCAAAGGAACAGAAACCGAACGTAACCTGATGCACTCGTTCGCAGGCGAAAGCCAAGCCCACATGCGCTACAAATACTTCGCATCGGCAGCCAAGAAAGAAGGCTTCGAACAAATTTCAGCCATCTTCGCCGAGACCGCCGAGCAGGAAAAAGAACACGCAAAACGTATGTTCAAGTACCTCGAAGGCGGCACGGCCGAAATCACGGCCTCGTTTCCCGCAGGAGTAATCGGAAGCACGCTCGAGAACCTCAAAGCGGCCGCAGCAGGCGAGAACGAAGAATGGAGCCAGGCATATCCCCGTTTTGCCGAAGTCGCCGAACGCGAAGGATTTCCCGAAATAGCAGTCATGTACCGCATGATATCCACCGCCGAGCGCGGACACGAAGAACGCTACCGTGCATTCCTCCGCAATCTCGCCGAAGGCAAAGTATTTGAAAAAGACGGCGAAGTAATCTGGCAATGCCGCAACTGCGGATACCTCCACACAGGCCGAACCGCCCCCCAGACATGCCCTGCATGCCTTCACCCGCAGGCTTACTTTGAAATCAAGAAAGAAAACATGTGACAGATTGTAAAACATATCAGAAAAGCGTCCGCGACATAAAAACATATCGCGGACGCTTTTTTTAATCTGGCCGTATATACGGAGAAGTCAGTCGCCTTCCTCAAGAATGAAAATATCCTCAACCTGAGTTGCAAAATATCGTGCTATTTTAATGGCCAGTGGCGTTGAAGGCATGAACCGGTTCTTCTCAATGGCGACAATCGTCTGACGGCTGACACCGACCGCTTCCGCCAACTGCTGCTGTGTCACCTCACGCACTGCCCTTTCAACTTTAATCCTGTTCTTCATCTTCACCGGCTTTATTGTAACGATACATTTCAAAGCGGAATACTGCGACATACACCATCGGCAACAGCACCATGTTGACAAGCATGAAATCCAAAAATGCAAGGCCGTTGACAAAAAGCGTACACACTACAAGCAAAAATATATAGACATAAAAGGCCTTGAACAAGGCAGAAAGCCTTATCGAACGGACCATCTCGTCTTCATTCGGCTCTTCGGAACAGACAATGAACATCGCTCCTAACGCCATGCCGATGACTGTCACGTCATTGAACACCGTTTCGGCCATACCTGAAAGACTGCCGGTCAGGCCGCACAAGAAAAAAACACCCATAATTACCGTCGGGACAAAAAGCAGCCATCCTACAATCCGGAAGCTACAGGGGAAAAGCAAGTTTTTCATAATCGTAAAATATTTAGAATTAATACCTGATGCTGTTTTGAAGATTTACAAACTATCCTTTTTCATTGCCGGTACATTCTCCCGGTCATGCCATGAGTGCATTTTTGTTCAGATCCGACTCTTTTTCGTCAGACGACCGCCCGCTCCCCCCATAGAGGCCCAAAAGGGGTTCAAAGAAGATTCTGACATCATAGGCATAGGAATCAAGACAATTTTTTATAGTTTGACGATGCAAAGGTAAATAATATTTTACATATAGACAAGTAAACTTTACTTTTTATTTATGTACGCCTTGACCAATGGCTATAACAAAACAAGGTTGCAGAAATTATTCTGC
>JBJECG010000056.1:0-24276 GCA_051870875.1 Candidatus Aphodosoma sp. | reverse complement strand
GTTGCAAAAGTACTGCCTTTTATCCATTCCTCCAAACTTTTCCACAAGTTTTTTTCCGGATAACCCCTAACTCTCTATGTTACTGCCAGATATTTTTTACTTACGCAAGGCTCAACGGGTGACAACTTGCAGAAATAAATGCCTATTTATGACAGATACAAGCATTTTCATAGACAATTAAGATGTATTTTTGCGTTAAAAAGAGTATTTGTTGCATATAGGTGCACTCAAACGATATTGCAAAAACAGTCAAAAATGAAGTTTCAACCACAAATTACCGACGTTTTCGATGTCTGGTACGTTCGAAAAAAAGTTTGCGTTCAGTTTCATAACTGCGGTATCCCGACTGTTTTCTTGTCATCAAAGGATCTCTATGGGGTACAGATTCTGAAATATCGGAGTTACGATGATAACCAAAAAGAGCTTCTATCAGATCGGGACGTCCAAGGCTAACCAAACTCCGTTTGATGGCCGCACGTTCCTCCGGTTTATACCAGAAAAAGAAACGGCGCTGGTCGGTCTTGGCGTTTTGTGTACGGGCAACGAACACCGGTTTCATCGTATAAGGGTCATATCCACTATGGTACATCTCTGTGGCAAGAGTCATAGGTGTAGGAGTAAAATCCTGCACTTGTTCGAGTTGGAAATTCAACCGCTTAGTTTCAACCGCCAACTGAGCCATATCTATCGGTTCGCAACCAGGATGGCTCGATATAAAATACGGTATAATCTGCTGGTTCAAGCCCTCACGTCGGTTAACATCATCGAATATACGTTTGAACTGATGAAACAAACCGAACGGAGGTTTGCGCATATACCGGAGTACGCGGTCGGACGTATGCTCCGGAGCGACTTTCAATCTGCCACTCACATGATGGGCTATCAATTCCTCGGAGTAACCGCTGCCGACATCAGCCATAGCCACATCATAACGCACACCACTGCCTATGAAACTTTTCTTGATATACGGCAATCCATCCACAGCATGATATACATCAAGAAGCGGACGGTGATCAACATTCATATTCTTGCAAATCGAAGGAAACGCACATGACGGACGATGGCAGTGCATGCAAACCGACTCATCACGCCCACGCATCATATACATATTGGCACTTGGTCCACCAAGATCAGAAAGATACCCTTTGAAATCCGGGTCGGCAGCCAAAATCCTCACCTCCCGGAGAATCGACTCTTTGGAGCGCGACACCACAAATTTACCTTGATGCATGGATATTGTGCAAAAAGCACAGCCACCCCAACAGCCGCGGTGTGTGTTGACCGACCAGCGAATCATGTCAAACGCAGGAATGGTCTTGCCTTTGTATTTCGGATGCGGGAGTCGGGTGAACGGAAGTTCATAGACGGCATCAATCTCGGCAGTTGTCATCGGGGGAAACGGAGGATTTACAACCACATATTTATTGTCAACGGGCTGACATAGGATGGTTTGGTTGAGCTTGTTGCTCTCCTCCTCTATTATGCGGAACGTCGCGGCTGAAACACGGCGGTCGGATGCACATTCGCGGTGAGATGGAAGCATGATGACTTGGTCTGACTGCGGTTTACAGTCAGAGAGGTATGCTATTTGTGGCATATCGTGACAATCGGCAAGTGTCTGTCCTTCGTTCAGGCGATGCACTAATTCACGCAATGGTTTTTCGCCCATGCCATAGACAAGCAAATCGGCACCCGAGTCGACAAGGATGGACCGATGGTAGGCATCGTCCCAATAGTCGTAATGCGAGAGACGGCGAAGCGATGCCTCAATACCGCCGATTACGATAGGCACATCAGGAAACAGTTGACGTAAAATTCGAGAATAGACTATTGTAGTACGGTCGGGACGCGCCCCTGCCCTACCATCGGGCGTATAGGCATCGTTTGAACGCAAGCGACGACCAGCTGTATAATGGTTTACCATAGAGTCCATGCATCCGGCAGATATGGCAAAGAAGCGACGAGGGCGCCCCATCTTGGTAAAGTCGCGATGGTCGCTACGCCAATCAGGTTGCGGAACAATGGCCACACGCCACCCTTCCGACTCAATGACACGCCCAACAACGGCGGCACCGAACGAAGGATGGTCTACATAGGCATCGCCGGTAAAAAAGACAACATCCACTTCATCCCACCCACGTATTTCAAGTTCCTTTTTTGTAGTAGGCAGCCAATCTGTAAGAAGCATAATTTATTGTATCTATATGGTATTTATTCACCAATATCTACGGTAGTAACTGTATTGTTGGCATTGAAAACAGGGAAATATATCATTTCGACCTGAGCCGGATTGACTGTGTAATGTCCTGTAAACCGCGGAATAAGAGAGATACGGAACTCATACTCACCCTCTGCCAGAGCATCGCAATAGATATTGGTGCAGTGGCGCAACTGCTCGCGGTGCACTTCTCCGCGAGTGTAGGGCTGATAACCGGCATAAGAACAACCGGCAGGAACCGGCACTTCAATCACAACATATTCGGCGGCTTTAGATACAGAAACCTTAACTATCAAATCGACCGCTTTGCCTTGCTGCAATTTCGGGGCAGACCAACGGGTACCGACTGTAAATTCGGTACGATGTTCAGCGGGATTTTCTACAAAATAGCGTTGCTCGGTGCTCACATAAAGTTCCCCGCTACCCGACTTGCTAATTTGCAGATCAGCAGTGACACCGTTTATCTCACAAGGGAATCTGTTATATGTATTGTCGCCGGCAGTAACGGTAAGAGGTTTCCAAGTATCGGAACTTTCCATGCAATACGGCAGCAAGGCACCAACAATGCGCGAGCTGATATAGGCATTGGTCCAACGCCCGCCACGACGCTGACGCAGCAACCAACGCGATATGGCACGGAGATGAGCATCGCGGGCAGCCGACGGTTGTTGCGCCGACCAGAAATCAAAAGCCTGCAACGTGGTTTGTAATTTGATATAATCCTCGGAATACCATATGCGATAATAACAAACGTTGTTCATAAAACGATACAATGGCGTAACAATCGGGCTAACATAATAATACTCACCGCCAAGAATATCGGAATGACGTATGGAATCCAACTCTGTTTCCAACGGAGGCATTCCGACTTCGGACGAGACGGTATGGTAAACAATACGACTATTCAATGACAAAGAATCGGCGGAAAAAGACGAAAGAATATTACGGGCCTCGTTGTCGCTGCCGATTACAGACAAAATACGCGCCATACCAAGAGCCCCTTCAAAGTCAGACATTGCCTTGTAATGTTCAGCCTTCATCACAAACTCCCGGACAATGGAGATGTAGTTTTCATCAATGGTTTTAACATTGTAGCCGGCCTCATTGGCTTGAGCCAAAGCTGAATATACATGCTCGGTAATCCATACAGAAGCCATTCCTTTCTTGCCCCACCACGACCACATGTAGTTGGACTGACGGTTGGCATCAAGTTTACGGATAATCTTGTTTATCTCATCTTTCCCCCTGAACTTCTCACCACGGTATTCGGCAATCTGCTGTTGGGCGAGCAATGCGATAAGAGATGAAGCCAACATATCGTTGGTCTGATGCTTGCCGAGTTTCTCAGTCTGCACCTCATCCATCAAAACAGAGAGCATATCGCCCATCAACCGCACTTTCATATCACCAAGACCATCGACAAGCGACAAAGTAACGGCTGTATCACCAGACGCCAACAGATGAAATGCGCCTTCAACAGCCTCCAACCCGGCGGGATATACAGGCAGGCAACGATGCTCACCATCACTGATATCTTCACCGGAAATCTGGTAAGAAACACACAGGGAATCCATGTCGGTGACAACCGGAATTTTTGCAGCATCGGTAACAGACGGCACAAGACAGATCTTGGGATTAGAAGCAACGACAACATCATCGACCTTGAACCGCCGGGCAACTGAAACAGACGAATCGCCCTTATAATTTATGGCCTGCCCGATAACCCCAATAGTATCACCGCCGACAGCAAATCGTGGAGTGGCAAGAGAAGCGACCACTTCGCGGCGAGTGACAACTTCAGTTTTCGTCCAACCTCGCTGACGGCCTTTCATTGCTATGAAATACTCATTCCAACGGGTAAGGTCATCGGGATAACGTACAGTGAACGAAACGTGTCCATTCTTATCTGTACGCAAATCAGGATACCAATAAGCTACATCGCTGAAATTGGAACGCATCTGTTCTACTATGGCTTCACCTTCAACAACAACTACCTCATCAAGCGCAAGTTCCTCTTCAAATACCGTCTCTTCTCCGTCTTCGACAAAACCTGAAGCATAAGACACCGACGGAGCCGCAAATATCTTCACTTGTTCAGATGAAACTCCATTCATTACAAGGTCTTTTTGCTCCGATTTTGTTCTCGCTTTTCTGGTACCATAACCGGTTACAACGACCTCATCAAGACGAGATTCATCATCAAAATACAACCAATCAAGATAATCATCATAATAGTAGCGCTTCATTGACCACTCTATTCTGTGACGAATGGAATCAGCCAAAGCGACAGACTCTTCAGTTGTAACCCTGTCCGCCGATGAGACAACAATATGAGTACCACCACCATCGCGGACATCAACGGTTGTAGAAATCATAGAGTCATCGGGATAGAGGAAAATGACCTCATATTGCTTAGGCAGCAACCGCCAAAAACCGGTTTCATTACTGCCACAGCGAATGAGATAAGTAGTATCGCCATGCAAAATGACATTGGCAGGTATTTCATCGCCCTCTTTGGTATAGACTGTCAATGAACAGTTGCCTGACTGCTGAGGTTGACAAATGGAATACGAGAAATGAGAAGAACGGATATTCTCTATCCGCTTCCGCCAAAGTTGCTGCAATTCTTCGACATATAAAAGGCTGTCTGTTACAGAAGGTTGTCTTGTATTATAGAAATTGAGTTTCTGTGGTTGGGAACAAGTATTACGGGCAAGGAGCAGTTGTTGCGACGGAATGATATATGTCTCAGAGCGAGGCAGAAAACGCCAAGACATCAACGCTCCGACAGAATCCAGCGAAGTCTCGAAATAGGAACCAGAGGCAATCGACGGCAAAAGAGCCAAACCACCCTGCGTACCACCGTAGTAATCAGCCAGGCAAACGACCTGATTGTCCTTATTGACTATATATGGTATACCCCGTTTCGGATATACATGATAAGACATTGTGTACCAACGTGCAAAATAGTCAGCTTCGGATGGCGTGAGGAATGGCGGCATTTCAGAACGTTCGATGGCCAAAGGCGTTACCTTCTGTGTCTTATCGCGCTTTCCATTCTTCCGGTTCTTATCAAAAGCGGCAACACTCAACCAAGTTTTGGTTTCAGGCTTTATCTCCACATCGTGAATGCTATAACCTGCATCGGCTGTACGGATAAAGATGTCGTGCACACCAGGTTTGACGGCAAATGAATAGGGAGCCTTGTTTGTAGCCCAACCGACATAAACTGGACGGTTGTCGATATAGACATATTCAATGGGTTGCAATTCGCCGTTGCGAACGACAAAAGGAGCAATTTGCGACTTGGCACCATTAATATGCCGTGTATGAATAAACGGTAATTCATACGACGGAGTCAACAAACGGTAATAGTTCGACTTTTCGGTCTTGAAAAGTCGGTGAAGACGTTGCAAGACAATATTTTGCTTGGCATCCACAGCCTTGGCCGAGACTTGCACCGAGGTGAAGTTTCCTGCTTTTTTGCCATTGTAAGTCCACTTTGACGGCAGCGGTACATATTGACGGAATTTAGATGTATGCGAAAATGCTGTCACATCAGCATCTGCAACGGGATTGCCCTTGCTGTCAGTAACATAGATATTGATTGATGCTTCGGCACCAGGAGCTAATCCGGTAGGCTGCTCCACACGAAGACGCAAATCCGTATCGTAATGAATTATATAGTCATATATTCGGCCTCCCGGATAATCAACCACAATAGTGTATTTGGCTGAACGAGGAGCGGCAACACGCCAGTCGAGCGTCTTGCTATAGCCATAATCCATCAAATCGTTGTCAATGTAAATAGCGTAACGGAAATCGAGAGCACTGTCGTTCACGACCTTAAATCCTATACTGTCGGCCACTTCGTATTTCTCCAAATAAACGAACTTGGGCACCAGATTGTCAGCCTGCGATTGTTCTTTATAGTCAATAGTGAACCGACGATAATATTCATCTGTTTCATATATGTCTGTCACCACGCTAACTTGGCATGAGACATTCATACGCGCCTCAGGAAATCCGACAGTCGGGACAGCAACAACAGTATGGCCGGTCGGAGACAAAGGAAGTGTTATACTGAACAGAGTATCAGGCACAAAAAGGCAATCCGATTTGATACGCTCTACCCCTCCAGACTCAAGACGGACTTCTACATCTCCCGATGTCATGATATCGCCCTTCTCGTCTTTGGCACTTACTGTGATATAACAAGTATCGCCATGCAAAACAAAATCAGGGACACTAACATCTACACGAAGGCTTTTCAGTTCATAATCCTCGTAAGAAAAACAAGTCTCGACATAACCTTTTTTATCTGACACAACCAGCGAATATGCCGTATTGGCTTGCAGCTGCAAACTATCATCCAAAACTACACTGCCGGTGTATATTCCCAACGGGCCACAGTTGACCTTACCCAAATGTTTTCTGAAAGAAGAATACCGTTGTTGTATATAAAGATTGTATTCGCCTTTCGACCAACGGCCCGACATATCCATCATTACAGCTTTCCAGCGAATAGTATCGCCAGGACGATACATAGGTTTGTCTGTCACGAAATAACTCAAACGGTAGGCGTTTCTATGCTCTGCCTCGGAATGCTGCTTTTTCCATCTGCGGTAATCAGCATCACGCATGACGGGTATGTTGTTTTTAATAGCCTGATAATCATAAACCACCAAATCATCGCACCAGTCAACTATCAGTTTGAGCGGTTTCTTGGATTTTTTGGGGGTGGCACATTCATACAAACCCAATTCCGAATTGTAATACAGGTATTTATTGCCGAGAGAAACCTGGGCATCCGATACCGGATGCGAAACTGTGTCAGTCACAAGTATTTGGGTAATACCGCCAGTTTCGCCAAATACCGAGACTTTGAAAACTGGTTTATTTACCAAACGGGTACGCAATTTTGTACCATCGAGCCAAATCCAAGCCCATTGACCATAATCACACTGGATGGTGTCAACGACAGAAACGAGGCATGAATCTACCGGATACGAGGTAAGTACATCCATCGAAAGCGTATCTACACGACCGAGTTGCAACAAGTGCATCTCATTCTTAGGCACTGCATAGAGATAGGCATACTCACTGAGACGAGACCCAATTGAGTATTGGGATGAGGCGAGGGAAAGGAATGCAAAAGAGGAAAATACAACCGCAACAGATACGGACCTCAACAGCTTAACCATAATAAAACTATTGTATTATAAAGAGAAGTTTCAAACGATACGAAACCGTACCCAACAAACGCGATTGAAGCATAACACTTGTATAATGGATGCTTCAGAAAGAGTTTTCAGAATTTATATAAAAGGGTCATCACCACATTGTGTCGGATGGTACTCACATCTGCCACAGAGGCGGGACGCCGGGCATTTTCAGGCAAGCCGAAGTAACCGTTATCCATGAGAACTGCACCTTGCTGGTATGGGGCAAACTGTTGATTGTGCCGGGCATACATATATGATATGTCTATGCCGAAACCATTGTAGCGATAACCTAATCCAGCCGCCCCATAGAGAGAGCCGAGATTGTGAAACATTTCGACATCGGTACGCGCTGTATTGTCCATGAGCAATCGCGATGAATTTTGCGACATATTGGCTGTCTTGTAAGCAAATCCAGCCCGAAGAGAAAACTGCTGCGCCACACGAAACTCCGCACCCAGTTTGAAAAGATGCGAAGCAACAGTATTTCGCTTAATATCGGCATTCTCAACTGAAAAATGAGGGCCGTAAAACAAATCATCTGAAGAATTGTCAATAAGTTTCATGCCCTTGTTGTCGGTGTATTGATAATCGAAATTGACAAGAGCCATCTTACCTATGACAAAACCGACAGAAGCCTGGAATTTTAGCGGGGAATTGAAATCATAGCCATTAGGAGTAGTTTTAGTGGAAAAATTCACATCTGACACTCTGTCCGTTTCTGAATTAATGGTGGTTGAACTTACAGCGCCATAATAATTTTCCGAAACAGAATACCATACCGGAGACTGGAACGAAAAACCTATCCTCATAAATGGCACAGGACGCGCTATCACACCTACACGCAACACGGCACCGATACCAACGGCAGAAAATACATTTGACAGTTGGAATCCTGTACGATCAGTAAACTGTTCACCTGAAGCAGAAGTTAGTCTGTATGACATGGACTGCAACCCCACACCTGCACCTATATACAGGTAATGGCCTATATTGGCAGCGTACGTGAGATCATACTCTTCTACCCTTCCATTCTCCACTCCACGATAAGCTATTTGTGCAGCATTTCCGCTTACAGGAGAGTAGTAAATGGAATCTACCCCTGCTCCTGGATTTATCAGATAACCCTGATATCCCAGAACAGACAAATACGGAGCATAGATATTGTCGACAGTCAGAGCTGACGGATTGAATCCACTTGACATATCGGCCATCATTTCCGTCATAGACGGCATATTTTCACCACGGACATGTACGGTACGGTTAAAGTCTTTCATCCGATTATAGGTAAAAGACAAGTTTGATGACACATAACCAGTTTCCTTACCAGAAGGTATGGCGAGAACATAACTGATGTGATTGAAATTGAAGTGAAAATCTTTTGCTTTAGTATCGTAAACGGATGAACGTGCAAAAGTAACCGATGGAGTGGCATTGAGAGTAAAGCTAATCTCAGAAGAACGATATATACCCAAAGCACCAGGATTATCAACAATAGCCGAAGGATCGCCACCTATGGCTCCCATGCTGCCAGCAAGAGACATATACCGTGCCGTTCCCATAATATCCAGATTGGAATATTTCACAACATCAAACAAGCCCTGAGCCGACAACATAAAAGAGGAAACCAAGAAAGGTATGGCAAGCAATATCTTTTTCATATCAGAATCATTATTAAATGTTTATTCTATACAACCAACGTTACCTTAGTCATCGCCGACGCGGAGTCGAACTTCCACCAGCACTGCGTGAACCTCCGCTTACCCCTCCACTACTACGAGTAGCAGAAGAACTTCCGCCCCGATTATACACAGATGTACTGCGTGATGTAGTACTGCGGTTGACAGTTGAATTGTTACTACGATTAGACGTATTGCTACGTGATGTAGTACGGTTGACAGTTGATGTATTGCTGCGATTGACAGACGTACCTGCCGGTTGTACTCTTTCGGAAGAACGCTGCACAGGTTTTGCCGGCAATGCAGACGCACGATGTTGTGTATTGTCCTGACGCTCTGTGCCGTTGACTCTACCATTGTAAGAAGTTACCTTATTGGCAGACGTTCTATCCCGGCTGTCTGTGACCCGATGATCAACAATAGTCTGATTGTGTTCGCCATTGTTGCCAACTGATTGTATACGACGGTTTGAGACAGAAGAGGAGGGACGAGCAGGCATCTGATTTGACACCTGACCGACATTGCGAGACTGCTCCGATACAGAAGCACCTGTTACAGATGAAACCCTGTTGACGGCAGACGAGCGGGGCACATTAGGATCAGAAACAGTACCGGTTGAACCATTGCCACCAAATCCGCTTACGCTCTGCACATTTCTGTCTGGAGAAGAGTTGCGCACAGGTGTGACATTTGCGGCCCTGTAATTTTCAGAATGTACTCTGCGACGGTCATTTTCCGAAGTACGACGCACATAGCGGTCATTCCAATCATAAGAATTGTGGTGATGCCCATAGTGATTATGCGAATGATGATAATAATCCCAATAATGGCAGTTGTAATGGTGGTAACAACCATAATAAGGATTGTGCCAAGGATTGTAAGCCCAACCATAATAAGGATTATACCACGGGTCGTACCAACTCCAATTCCAATACCATCCAAAACGCCAGTTCCAACCGTAATAACTTGTACCATAGTACCACGGATTGGTCCAATATATGCCGCCCCAGTCTACAGCAGGATAGTTATAATTCTGGTTAACAGTTATATTGCCACCATCCACATCAACCAAATATTGACCGTCGGACAGGACAAAAACATTGGTTGTATAATTTGGATCAGACAAACGACGCTCCAATGCAGAAGCTGTATTGTCTTCATGAGTAACCCGATGAAATGCGTTGATACGATCAGTATAGCTCATGGATGACGATTCCGATACAGAAGGTTCTTCCACGTATACTGTATTTTGTGTCTCAACAACATCAACTTCTTGAGATTGAGTAACTGCTGTTTTCTTTGGAAGATCTACCTTCGGGTTGAAATATATATCGTCATAATCATACCGTTGGGCTGTGACAACCATTGTTGCTGCGAGTACTGCCAAGAAAATAAAAACTGTCCGTTTCATAATCAAGTCCTCCTATAATTTCAGGTTACAACGTAAATACTAAATTTGCGAATACAACATATTTAACTTTCAATTTCACTTATTTGACTGGCCGCAACATGATAAGTTTAATAAGATACGCCTAATATCATCCAATCAGAAAAACGACATTATATAATATATGACAAACGTAACACATACTATCACCTTAATTCCGGCACTGAGCATAGTTCCGACAAACGCACCAAAGCCACTGCGCACCGCCTTACCAAAATCGCTGCCACTTATCATCTCACCAATTACAGCACCTAACAATGTACCTAATATGATACCTACAGGAGTGAATACAATGCCGATAACCATGCCTGCCATACTACCGCGAACGCCATAACGAGAACCTCCAAAGCCCTTTGTCGTCAATACAGGAATATAATAATCCAAGACAGAAATTGCAACAACTATAACACCCCACACCACCAAAAATAAAGTAGAATACTGTACTTTATCCGTTGCATTCAAAAGCAACAGTCCGACATAACCAAGAGGAGGACCTGGAATACCAGGCAATATAGAGCCTATCACAGAAATGATGATAAGCAAAGCTGCCAATATGTAAAGGACTACATCCATATCCATGTAAATCTGGTATACAAATAAATTCCGAAAGTACGTTTCACGGCATATGATTCCACTGTTTAACAGCTATTGTTTTTCCCACTTGTAACCCAGGCGGTAGAGTTCACAAGAGGCGCCGACATTAAACAACGCTCTTACTGTACGAGCAAAAACATGAAATGCCATTTCGCTCTGAGGTTCAATCTGTTCGCGCCGTATCTGAGCCAGTGCCGTTTCTGACAGCGAACGCATAAGATTTTCAAATCGTGAGGCTGTAGGACTATCAAATTCATATCCCAACACCTCCTCCACTATATATTCATCCATAGCATCGAAACCTCGTGGTACAGAAAGCATTTTATACACATCGGGTGACGATGTGACTACAGTCCAGTCTTTATCCCACAGATGAGCCAGAGCCATACCTATATAACCGGCCCATGCAATTGCAACCATAGGATATTCAGCAACATTAGGCACTGCATCAACCATATACTCAGGCGCTATGACAGTCCATACCTTATCCAAATCATCACTGCTATAGAGCTGCTGTCCACCACACCGCAAATCGTATGCCACAGAAAGCAATTTCCGGGTCAGTTCCAATTCATATTTATGCAAATATTCAAGTTGCCTGTCTGCCAACATAATATTACCAATCAAGAAATATGGCCAAATACAAGACCAAAATATGTAATACACTTGATATTACATATTTCGATCCTGCACTGCACAATCAATTATTGCCGGGAAACATACGGGCAATGTATTTTCCTATAATGTCAAATTCAAGATTCACAACACTACCCTCTTTTATCTGACAAAAGTTGGTATTGTTGAACGTATAAGGTATGATGGCCACTTCGAAAGAATGGTCGGTCGGTGTACACACCGTAAGCGACACACCATTGACAGTCACAGACCCCTTGTCCACAGTGATGTAACCTCTACGGCGCATTTCGTCAGTCGTTTCATATTCAAAATGGAAATAATGACTGCCTTCCGCTTCCCGCACTTCAGTACAACGGGCAGTCTGGTCAACATGCCCTTGCACAATATGTCCGTCGAGACGACCGTTCATCAACATTGAGCGCTCCACGTTAACCATCGAACCGACCTTGAGCATACCGAGATTTGACCGTTCCAATGTCTCACGAATGGCAGTAACAGTATATCGGTCACCATCAACAGCAACCACAGTAAGGCAAACACCGTTGTGTGCAATACTTTGATCGATTTTAAGTTCGCCGGCAAACGAACAACGAAGTGTTATATGGAGATTTTCCTCCTCTTTGACAAGAGCTGTTACGACAGCTGCTTCTTCAACTATTCCAGAAAACATACCTATCTGTTTTTTATATAATTAAATTTCCTCTACAGACCCAGCCTCTGCATGTTCGTTACGAGACTGATAATCTTCTCTTGAAGATACGGTATCACCTTTGAGTTTACGTTTCAAACCAAGAACCACTTTGCTGACTTCAAGCATATCCTCTGAAATTGCATCAAAATCGGGCGCATCAATAAAGCCCAATTCTACAGATATCTGCAACAATGTATACACGCGAGCAATAGTACTGTAAGCGACGTCAAGGCGTAATATTTTTTCAGCAGTGGTGGCAAGGCTCATACCTTCGGCAATTACACAAGGCACCTCAACTACAGTTTTCTTTATCTGTTTTTTTATGACTTCACCTTCCGGGAGTGAGATTCTTTCAGCAATGGCATAAATATTGCCAACTAGTTTTTTTGTTTCCTGATAAGCTATCAGTTTTTCAAAATTAAACATGGTGAATGCGGGTTTAAATTGAGCGGATAAATATTATGTCGCTGTACCAATCAGAGTGTAAACCGAATAACGCGGCCTACACTCCGATATGGTTCAGTTGAATTGATTCATTATTTCAAGAATGAATAGTCACGAGAATAACGAAGATGCTGAGCTGCATAATCTTCGGTATAATCGACAGCCAAACCGGTGAATGCACCGTTTCCGTCAAACGAGGCTGTATAAACAGGATTTACAAAACCTTTATACGGGAACATATTAAGTTTTGCATAACGTTCGAGAATCTGAGCGTGCATTACAGGATCAATGGTAATAGCATATGTTTCAACCAAATTTTTGGCAGCTTCGTAGTCGCCAGTAGACTTGATACGCTGTATCTCGTGAAGAAGTTCGCCAAAATAATTGCGAAGTTTCTCATAATCGTTTACCACGACATAGAACTTACCGTCACGTTGTGTAAGTTCCACGGTCTTGTCTTCAGCCGAACGTTCAAGTACCCATTTGGCAATAAGCTGACGATTGCGCATATGAGTCTGTTCGATGTTTTTGCCAAGTTCAATACGAGTAGTCTGTGTCATCAAGCCATTTTGAATGTAGGAATAATATTGAGCCTTGTAAGCCTCTTTGTCTGGGAGCAAACCGAGTTCCACCATTTTGTCATCAGCCACATAATAGAGACCGAACAAATCGGCACGAGCTTCCTCTATCACAGCACCGTAAGCCAAAAGGGCATCCGGGTCAACGCCTGGAGCAAGTTTTCCAGATCCATGGCCGAGACATTCGTGAAGATCAGTGTGGAGATTATCAGTGATGTATTTGTATTTGTTGAGCAAATCAATTTCGGTCTGACTCCAGGCAAACTCTTCTGTGAATCCTGTACCCTGAACAGAAGCGGCATATGCTTCGCTTACATTTTCGATGGTAACAGATTTGGATCCATAAGCGGCACGAATCCAGTTTGCATTAGGCAAATTGATACCGAGAGGAGTGGTAGGATAGCAATCGCCACCCATCATGGCAGCATTTATAACTTTGGCAGTCACACCTTTGCACTCCGATTTTTTGAATTCGGGAGCGATAGGCGAATGATCTTCAAACCACTGTGCATTATTTGAAATTTTGACAGTGCGCTCAGTTGCTTTGAGATCCTTAAAATTGATGAGAGCTTCCCAACTTGCCTTCAAGCCAAGCGGATCTCCATAAGACTCGGTATAACCGCACACATAGTCGATAAGGCTTTCGGTATCAGCCACCCAAAGTATGGCATACTCATCAAATTCGTGAAGATCACCTGATTTATAGAATGAAATCATTTTTTCGAGAGCAACACGCTGAGGTTCGGTTTCGGCAACAGCCATAGCCTTTTCAAGCCAATAAACGATACGTGACATAGCATCGGAATAAAGACCGCCAACCTTGTAGACATCCTCCATTATTATGCCATCGCGTTTCACAAGTTTGGAATTCAACCCATAGGATACTGGTTCCGGATCAGACGGATCTTTCATTGCATTGTAAAAAGCCTCAGCCTCGTCTTGAGTCACACCATCGTAGTAGTTGCTTGCTGACGTGGCGATAAGGTCGACACCTGCGGCCTGATTCTTATGCAAGGGCATAACAGCAGGATCGAAAATTACAGGCATAAGTTCAGCCATCATGTCGCTCACACTCTGACCTTCACCCAAAGGGAGGTTTTCGGCAGAAAGTTGCGACACCACTTCCTCAAACCAAGGTTGTGAAAAAGCCGGGATGAATTTTTCTCCAGAGTAGTGATGATGGATACCGTTTGACACCCACACCCGTTTCAAATAGAGTTCCATAGCCTTAAAATCGTCGGTAGTCCTGTCGACATCACTCGTATAAACGGCCTCAAGAAGGCGACGGATAGCGAGATTGTATTTACCGTTCTGATCGTATAGGATATCTCGTCCGGAGAGAGCTGCCTCTGAGAGATAATAGAGCATCTCCTGCTGACGTAACGAAAGGGTTTCAATACCAGGAACACGATAACGAAGTATCTGCATATCAGCGAACTGATCTACAACATACTGAAAGTTTTCCGGAGCCGGAGCAGACAAAGGATTTGTCTCTTTCTTGTCGGAAGCACAACTTGCAAAGATTAATGCTGTCATACCGATGGCAAAAAATTTTTTCATTGTAGGTTTGATTTGATTATGTTTTTTTGAAGTGTTGAATATTCAATATTTCAATAACTTTACCCAGCAAAGGTAGTAAAACTATTTCATCCGGACAATAAAAAACATATAAAATCGGCTGTTGCAATCAGTATGCAAATTCTCATTTGTCAATTAACAACTTCACCACCATTTCGCAGGCACGACAATCGAAATGCAGTTCAAACTTGTCTTGCCCGTTTCGGATAAACAAACGTTGTGGTGCGGTACCTGCGTATTTTGTCGATTTGGCACACCACCCCATGGCAAAACGTATGCAATGCTTTGTGCGCATGAGTTCTACATTGTCGCATTTACTGATCTCAAAAGCAGGTTCGACTATCCGAATGCCATGTGTCCGGTAGAATTCACGCGCCAACTTGTTGGCGACATTGGCACGATAGTCCATTTTCTGAGGCATCAAGCCACAACAATCGCCTACGGTCTCAAATTTTTTTTCAGAAGTGTCATTTTCAGGTACAGCAACATGTTGACGCTGCCAAATATTTTCTCGTTGAGCATCATGACATTCCGTCAAACGGCGGCGGGCATCGGCGAGCTCCGAGACGGGCAGGAACCAAAGCTCGGACATACCTGACAAATCGACGTCGGTAGCACGATATACAGTATCGCCCAGTTTAGACAACTGCTCACGCCATGTACGTTCAGCCTTGACAGCATCCTTAGGTATCTGGCAATCGGATTTCGGCAAGAAAACCCGGCTGCGGATACCGTCCTCGTCTGTCATGGTAATTTCGACATCATCGGGAGTATCTGTCACACTGATTTTCACTTCAATACGCCGTTCGGCAGTTTTACCGCGGAGTAATTTTTCAAATTCGGCATCAGAATTACGATACAACAAAGTTCCAAGCCGGACGTTTTCTGGCATACGGAACGGTATCAACCGGTTCTGCTCCACCCTATTGATACGAAAACCGACAAAGCCGCCCTGCGCATCGACAAAACAGATACCGTCGCCGTTGGCAAAAGTAGCAGACGAGTCGACACCCAAAGCATTGCGCCATATATCGCATACCTTGCCGACCGGTTCACCCATAGATTTCGGAGTATCAAACTGCCAGATATCAGGTTGCCGACCATTCAAAAAGTAATCAGTCGCACCACGGTAAAATGTCTTTTTAGGGTCAGGAGTAAAAAAGAATGTGGTTTTACCGGAAGAAACCATCCTGCGTTCTCCGTCCGCCGCCAATATATCATCCAATTTCTTACGGTAATAAGCCGTTATATTCTTTACGTACATTTCGTCTTTCAACCTCCCCTCTATCTTGAACGATGATATGCCGGCATCTATCATCCCGCACAACGAATGTGAGGCATCGAAGTCCTTCAACGACAGCAGATGACGGTCACGGGCATAAACATTACCCTGTTCATCGGTAAGCGTATACGGCAAACGACACATTTGGGCACAGGCCCCACGGTTTGCACTACGTCCTTTAACAGCCTGACTCATGTAGCATTGACCGCTGTAACTGACGCACAACGCTCCATGTACGAACGCCTCCAACAACACTGTGGTACCGGCCGCTATCCGCCGCATGGTATCGAGAGGTGTTTCACGAGCCAGCACAACCTGACAGAACCCGCATTGCTCGAGAAATTTCACTTTATCCACAGTCCGGTTGTCGCATTGGGTACTGGCATGGAGCGGTATAGGAGGCAAATCCATCATCAGCAGCGACATATCCTGTACAATCAGTGCATCGGCACCGACATTGTAAAGCTCGTACACCAATTTCCGTGCCGCCTCCAATTCAGAATCCATCAGGATAGTATTCAACGTGACATAAACACGGGCTCTATAACGGTGTGCATAACGCACAAGACGCTCAATATCAGCGACACTATTACCAGCAGCCACACGCGCACCGAAGCGGTCAGGACCTATATATACGGCATCGGCACCATGATTTACAGCAGCCACACCAACATTATAGTTTCTGGCAGGAGAAAGGAGTTCGATGTATTTGTTCCGCACAGCGTCTCTATTCATTAAATAAATCCATTTCGCTGTTTATTTCCACGAACCACTGACCGGGAAAGTATCGGTGTGCCATACTTTCATCATACCAAGCGAATCATAAATAAGATAAGCATCAAGGTTATTCTGACCGGCTATCAAGAGTTTGGCACTGTCGAGCCCTACAACCATACATGCCGTAGCCCAAGCGTCGGCAGTCATGCAATCGTCAGCCACAATAGTGGCACTCAAAAGATTGTGACACACAGGATAACCTGTATGAGGATTGATAGTGTGAGAAAACTTCTGTCCGTCAAGTTCATAATAATTGCGGTAATTGCCACTGGTAGCCATGCCTTTGTCAGAAAGCAAAGCAACAACATACACCTCGCCCGACACAGAAAGGGAATCTTCCACTGGCTTGTTCACTCCTATGCGCCATGGCCCCCCTTTGGCATTGAACCCCTTAACGGCCACCTCGCCACCAATTTCGACACACACATCGGTACAGCCATTTGCCACAAGCGCATCGCGCACCACATCGCACGCAAAGCCTTTGGCAATGGCTCCTGCGTCTATGCGCGTACATGACGCTGTTCTTTCAAACACGCCGTTATCCTCAATTACAGACTGATAGCCGACACACGCCATGGCACTGTCGACTTGAGCGGATGTGATAGTCTGGCGGTTTTTCAACCCGAAACCCCATAAATCGACCAACGGAGCCACCGTCATATCGAATGCACCTTGAGTCGCATCGCTTACCGTCAGACCGGCATGCCATACTTTCAGAAAAAGAGAATCATCGACTTCAGTCAATTCACCACTATTGACTTTCGAGACCGTACTTTCTGGATTGAACATCGACAATGAAGCATTGACGGCATCGGTGGCAGAACGAATCACAGAATCCAAACACCTGTCTTCAGCAGTTGCATAAGTAATATGATACGTCGTACCGAAAACCACACCCTGAGATGTTCGGTACACCTTATCGTCATGAGACTCGCCACTGTCATTCCGTTCATAAAAAAGAAAAAACGCCGCCACGCAAAGCAATACCAAAGCAATGACAGTGCGCGGTGACAGCGGAATCCTGGATTGCCGTTTTCTACCAGACATAAGTAATAAATGCAAATTTTTCATATATGCAAAGGTACTCTTTTTTTAGCATTCTACGAAAGGAAATAACCGAAATCCCATAAATCGACATCAAATAGAAATGGTTAACCGAGAAATATCGGTAAAAAGCTGTAACTTTGCAAAGTTGAATTTTATATATGAAATGCAAACCCATGAATTCATTTACAGGATATAACTACGAAACAAAAGCTATACCATCACCATGTTATGTAGTGGAAGAGGAACTTCTTCGCCGCAACTTGCAACTGATCAGTAGCATAGCCCATCGAGCCGAAGTGGAAATAATCATGGCCTTCAAGGCTTTTGCCCTTTGGCATCTGTTTCCCGTCACACGCCAATACATACCCTGCTCCACAGCCAGTTCGCTATATGAAGCTCGTCTGGCAACGGAGTATTTAGGGGCGAAAGCACATACATTCGCGCCTGTGTACCGCGATGACGAATTTGAACAGACAGCCGCCTGTTCATCGCACATAACGTTCAATTCGATAACACAATACCAACGCCATGCAAAAGCAGCTCATGCTCATGGTGTGTCGTGCGGACTGCGCATCAACCCAGAATACTCTGATGTAGCAACTGCACTTTACAACCCATGCGCACCAGGATCACGCTTCGGAATTACAACAGACCAACTGCCCAACCCTCTGCCTGACGGTATAGAAGGGCTTCACTTCCATACACTTTGTGAATCGACATCATATGATTTGGCAAAGACGCTGAAAATAGTAGAGTCACGGTTTGCACCATTCCTCGACCAAGTAAAATGGCTCAACATGGGAGGCGGCCATCTAATGACACGTGCGGACTATGATACAGAGCATCTGATAGATGTTTTGCAGCAGTTCAATGTACGACATCCCAATCTGCACATAATACTTGAGCCAGGTTCGGCCCACACATGGCGCACCGGAGTATTGGTCTCGACGGTTCTGGATATTGTTGCAAATCATGGTATAAAAACCGCCATTCTGGATGTATCATTCGCCTGCCACATGCCCGACTGCCTTGAAATGCCATACCAGCCTAACATAATAGGAGCAACCATCGAACCTGCCGACGGCAAATATGCCTACCGCATGGGAGGCAACAGTTGCCTGAGCGGAGATTTCATAGGCAACTGGTATTTCGACAAGCCATTACAAGTGGGACAACGCATAGTGTTTGAAGACATGAACCACTACACAAACGTCAAAACCACCATGTTCAACGGGATAACGCATCCGTCACTTGCAGTGCGGCGTACCAACGGGTCAATAGAAATCCTCAGAGAATACACATTCGAAGACTATCTCCGCCGCAACGGTTGATTTTTTCTTGTCAGGTGCCAAACAGTACAAAATACAGCACAGCATATGAAAATACTACAAACAGTATTGTCGGCTGCACTTGCCATAAACGTGTTGTCTGCAGGTGCGGCGGATGTGACCGGCAAAAAGCCAACTACAAACTATCCGTGGTCGGAAATATTCAGCAACCACGGATTGAATGACCGGATTTCCATATCTGCCTTATCGACATCACAAGGCAAGCCGTTTTACCAAAACGGAGAAGCCGCCGGACTATGGGCATTAACACCTCCAGTGGCAATCCATTACGGACTGGAAATCAACGACCGCATTGACCAACGATTTGACCCTGAGCTATCGGCAGAAGCAGCTGCACAATATATTTCCGATTTAATCCGATATCACGACAATGACACGACAATGGCCTTAGCGGCATACAATATTGGAGCTGCGCGCTTGTCGGATACACTGAAAATGACCAATTTGACACCCAAAATCCAATATGAAAAATTCACATACACCACTGTCACACCCACATTAGATTCGATTTACCACCATCTGTCCGGACACAAGCAGACAACTGTGTCGCCTGTACGCATTTCCGTAATTCTGGATTCGGGACATATTGACTACCGCACATTCAGACTTCTCAACCCAACCATTCGCCAAGATGCAGAATGGATAATTACTCAACAGACTGTTTTTTTACCCGACACCACACTGCTAAACACACTATACGCATCGGAGCAAGTAATTTACGACAGCATAACAGCCAATATGCTGCAACTTGCCGCTATTCAAACCGACACCAGACAAAAGGCTATAAAATCGGCCAACGCCGAAATTGTTTACAGAATACGTCCTGGCGATACATTGGGACATATTGCCCGCAAATACAACGTAACTGTACGCCAGCTCAAAAGTTGGAACAACCTTAAATCCGACATGATCCGTGCAGGACAAAGCATACGCATCAAAACCAACTGATTCAAAACGATTCATCAAAATACAAACAACGAACATATACCATGAAAACATCCAAAATACTTCTTTTCATCATCTCAGTTTTCATCATGATGGGAGCGATTGGTTATGCCATACCGACAGAAGGTGTGGACGTGGGCAATACAACCCTGACATTTCCACGAATCACCGAGATGCTGCAACCAGAGAAAGCTCAATTAGACACTACGACAGCATTTTTGCACGCACGCCAGATGCGTGAATTTCTCGAAACCCAACGTCTGTCAGAAGAATTGCGTCGCAGAATGGCTGTCATCCGTCACCAATATGCCATCAATTACCCATCCGACAGCATCGAATGGATCTACCCTGTGTTTGAAGCATTGGACCAAGCCCAGAAACATAAGGTAAGAGTATTGCACTATGGCGATTCTCAAATAGAAATAGACCGCATAACATCTGATTTACGACAATCGTTCATGTCTAGATTCGGCGGGTACGGAGTAGGACTTATTCCAACCATACAGACAATACCAACATCAGCCATCAGCCAGCAATGCGACCATGAACTTACCCGATATATGTCATACGGTCCTACGGACATGCGCTCTGAAACAGGATATTATGGTATAATGGGACAAACGGCAGAAATAGACGGAACCGCTACATTTGAATTCCGCCCGACGGGAATGTCAAAACCATGCACAAAGAAATTCGGACGCATAACCATACTGACCGGTCTTGTAGAACAACCGCTGCAGGCTACACTGAAAACCGGTAATCTGACATTGGCACAAACAGCACCGACAGGTTCGACATCAATAACATTCGACCTGCCAGACTCTACACGCCAGGCATCAATCACCATCACAGGGCGAGGCCTGATACACGCATTCCTGCTTGACGGCGATGACAGTGGCGTACAATATGACAATGCCGCAATGCGCGGTTGTTCAGGCACAATATTCACCTCCATAAAAGCAGCTTCGATGACATCGTATTTCTCGCAGTACACAGTACCACTTATCATCATGCAGTACGGAGGCAACGTGGTGCCATACATCAAAACCGACAAGCAGATAAATGACTACTGCTCTTCACTCGAACGCCAGATAGCCTACCTGCACCAGTTAGCGCCACAATCAAAAATACTGTTCATAGGACCGTCGGACATGTCAACCAACATCAACGGCAAAATGCAATCGTATCCGAGTATCAAACCGTTGGTAAACGCATTACGCCGGATGTGCAATGACAATGATGCAGCATTCTGGAGTCTGTACGATGCAATGGGAGGTGAAAACTCCATGATCAATTGGGTCAACCACAATCCGGCATGGGCCGGTTCAGACCACGTCCATTTCACTCCCGCCGGAGCACAGCATACAGCAGAAATGCTTCTGGATGCCATTTTTTCAGCATACGACTACTACAAAACTTCGGCAGAAAAGTCAGGAAACAAATAATACTTGCCACAAACACTACAAAGCATGCAAAAAAAACAGATACCATATATCATTGCCGTACTGATAATATGCTGCAAAACGGACATTAAAGCCACCGGGCTGCTGCCAATGCAGAAGGCACTACCGTACTATCCCTGCGCAGATTATTCCGCCAACAGAATTACATACCCCGGCGACAGCAGTCGAATGGAACGATTCTACAGAAAACTCGACACCCTCGCACTATTCGGAAAAGGCAACATCAACATAGTGCATATCGGAGGGTCTCACATACAAGCCGATGTAATGACGAACCAAATGCGAACCCATTTCACGCAGTGCCTGCCCGGCTTTGCCGCTGAACGTGGATTCATATTTCCATTCAAAGCGGCTCGCACCAACAATCCGACCAACTATACAATCACCTACACCGGGACATGGCGAAGATGCCAAAATTCGCTACCTCCGATCGACAAGACCCTCGGTATATCCGGTATGTCAATATCAACAGAAGATACACATGCATCAGTTTCGTTCGCACTCAATCCGAAAGGGCAAAGTACCAATTGGAAATACCGCTATTTCTGTCTGCAAGCATCGGTCAAAGACACATCATATACTCCGGTTTTGATTGTCGACCGAGATACAATAGCTCCAAACAAAATATCCAACCACCTTACACATACAGCTGATACAACAGCAATGCCATCTGTAACAACATACTATGATTATACACTACCGTACCATACCGACCATGGTACGGTAATGCTCTATCCGACCAAAATGCTCGCCACACTGCACCAATCCACAAGTTTGACAGACACAATACCAACCGGTATACTGTCTGCAACAGAACCGGATACAGATGTACCAAAACAAGCCGATTCCCTCAATATCGGACTTGAATCAGACAACCGGACTGCCACATACGAAACAGACAACCTGCCAGACAACTCAAACGAACTATTCACCATCAACGGATTCATACCTAAAAACGAACTTAACGGCATCACCTACCATTCGTTAGGAGTCAACGGAGCATCACTTCCATCATGGTTGCGATGTACAGATTTCGGTACACAAATGAAAATGCTACAACCGGATTTAGTCATATTGGCAATTGGAGTAAACGATGCCAATGTACCTTACGGTCGATTTGATACAACAGAATACAAAAAGAATTACAACCTACTGCTGGATATCATATACAATGCCAATCCCGACTGTGCCGTAATATTCGTAACAAACAACGACTGCGTATTGCGTACCGGCAAACACAGTCACGGAGCCAACCGCAACACCGCATTGGTTGTGCAGGCCATGACCACACTGGCCGAACACCACGGAGCCGGCATTTGGAACCTCTACAAAATAATGGGAGGTTTGGGTTCGATAGCCGTATGGCGCGACATGGGTTTGGCCAATCGCGACCGTGTGCATTTTCTCGTTCCAGGCTACCAACTTCTTGGCGACATGATGTATAACGCCATAATTTACGATTGGCTTTACAAGTAGTCCTGTCAACCATCGACAAAACACCATGTTCAGCCCCTTTCAAAAGTTGACAAGCCATTTCCTCAGACAGCAAACGGACATTGTCATCTGAGACCAACCTGTGTTACCGTATAACGTATAACAGGAGAACAATAAAATTTAACTACAACAAATCAACCTGTCTTCTCATCGCACACCAAGCTTGCGCAAAGCATTTTTACGGGCTGAAACGACACTTGGTGTCAATTCATCAGCCAAAAGGTCAAGACAGGAAATAAGTTCGACACTAAGTTCGGGATAGAATATGCAAATTTCAGCAGCAAGATGGATCATGCATGCGCGGGAACTGTCGCATTCCCTCTTATCGCCCAAATGCAGCAGGCAGAAATCAAACAAATCACCTCTATAATTATCTGATGTCTGCATGTCAAGCAACAGGGACAAGACCAATCCCCTACGGAATGGCAAGTTGGGCAATACAGCCAAACTGACAAGTTCATCATAATGAGACATCAAATATATCATCTTATCGGACTGCGGCAAATTATTCAACACCCAAGCCGCATTCCTCGACTTTACAATGTCTTCACAGCGCAACATAATGTTGCACACAGCATTGATACCTTCTTCATCGTTATGCAACCGGTGTGCCATAGCCTTGATTCCAGCACCGGCATAACGACCACCCAACTGATCATTCCAACTCATAATCCCAAAATCAGTAAAGTTCGACCCATTCCCATTGATTTCCCTGATAATCCAGGAAACGCTCCAGATCGGCACGGGCTATAACCAGAGATGCAGTGTTGACACAAGGATGGAAAGAAACCTTGTCGACATAGCGAAGGTTGCTGTCTACAAATACGGTAAC